>CAZBEW010000001.1:0-134593 GCA_964491115.1 uncultured Pseudomonadales bacterium
ATTGAGTGATTGGGAGTTTGTGAGTGAGTTGGTGGCCAGCTCACTCAGCCCGATTGAGAGTTTGTGCAGTATAATGGCTATATGGCAGATCGAGTTTTAATTGTTGGCGCTGGTTTAACAGGAGCCACTTTGGCTAGACAGCTAGCCGATCGGGGGATGGAAATCTTGCTGATTGATAAGCGCGCGCATCTGGCAGGCAATTGTTTTGATCAGGATTTAGAAGATATTTTAGTCTCACGCTATGGCGCTCACTTGTTTCACACTAATAGTAAAGCGGTTTGGCAATTCCTGCAAAAATTTGCCGACTGGCGTGCTTATGAGCATCAAGTGCTGACTAAAGTTAACGATCAGAGCGTGGTTTTGCCTGTCAACATTAATACTATTAATCAATTGTTTGGCTTAAAGCTTAAAACAGGGGCAGAAATGAGGCATTTTTTGACCACTCAAGCCCTCAAAATCAAAGAAATTAATAGTTTAGCCGATTATTTGTTGTCCAAAGTTGGTGAAGTTATTTATCAGAAAATTTTTTACGGATATAGCTTTAAACAATGGGGTCTTGATCCAGCGCTCTTAGATACCAGCATTAGCAATCGCCTCCCCATTCGCTACAATTTTGATAATCGCTATTTTACTGATAAATATCAAGCTCTGCCGACCGCTGGTTATACAGCCCTGGTTAAAAAGATGCTCGATCATCCACAGATTAAGGTGCAATTAAAGCAGAATTTTTTTAAATTATCGAAAAATTATCTGAAAAAATTTGACAAAATTATTTATACCGGGCCCATTGACCAATATTTTAATTATAAATATGGCCGATTAGAGTATCGCTCTCTAAGATTTGAGTTTTGCAAAGTCAATGCCGAGTTTTACCAAAATAATAGTGTCATTAATTATCCAGATTTAGCGGTGCCCTATACGCGGATTATTGAGTTTAAATATTTTGATCTAAACAAGCCTAGTAAACATTCTATTATTGCTCGAGAATATCCTAGAAAAGCTGGCTTGCCTTATTATCCTGTGCCACGGCAACGCAATACCGAACTTTTGAAAAAATATATGACGGAGGTGGTCGAGTTGGAAAAAGCGGGCATTTATTTTGCTGGCAGATTGGGAACTTATCGCTATTTGAATATGGATCAAGCTGTTGGCGAAGCGCTGGAGTTGGCAGAGAGAATTGTTTAGTTGTGAGTTAATTTTTTTAAATAATTCTGGATTTTTTCTTTTGATATTTTTAAGTTTACGATAAAAATTTTGCGAGAAAGAAATTTCTATCATAAATTATCGAGTGTTTTTTGTAGTTTGTGAATTTTAATAGCTTGTTTTTTATTGTTTTTAGCATCCTCATAGGCAATTTCAACCCGATCACTAACCAATTTTTCTTCGAAATTTGTTTCTTTAATATCATCAATAATCAGATTTTTTACATAAGAAGACATGGTTAGGCCAATTGTTTGAGCCCTTTTTTGCAAAATACTGTGCAATTGTTTAGATAAGGTGACTTTAAGTTGAATTGTGGACATATTGTGGACTATTTTAGTCCAATCAACAGCTAAAATCAAATTTTGATTGACACTAGAGTACGTCATGTAGCTATTTTTGCAAAAGAATATTACATAAAGGGATACAAATTTTATTTAGGCTCTGTATTAAAGAAAATAGGCTCTGTATAATTGAATTGTGACTAAATTAAAATTTAAAAAAATCCTTCCTTATTTATTGGCTGTTTTTTTACTAATACTTTTTATTTTTTTGCGTTTTTATAAAATTACTAACTCTTTGCTCTTTTTTAATGATATTGGTCGAGATTTTTTAGCACTCTGGAATTGGCAACATTCCAATAAGCCACCACTTTTGGGACCACAAACGAGCGCTATTCCTTTTAATCAAAGTGCTGTTTATTTTTACTTGCTCTATCCATTTTATTTAATTAGTAATGGCTCGCCTTATGCCACTTTAATAGCCTTGGCAGTTTTTTATATTACTGCTTTTGTCTTGGGTTTATATTTATTGCGCAAGTACCCTCGCTGGCGAAACTCCCTACTAATTGTCTTTTTCTTGATTTGTCTGCATCCGCAATACATTATTCAAAATCGTTTTGTCTGGAATCCTAGTTTTGTTAGTCCTTTTTTGCTCTTTGCTTTTTATGCTTTTTTATCCCTGCGCCGTAAATATCTCGAAGAAAAATCTTTAAATAAGGTCTTAAGTTGGGGTTTTGCTCTGGCTTTAGCTCTGGCTGTGAGCTTCTCTTACTCGGTTTTCCCTGTTTTCTTGTCTTTTGCCCTGATGACTGCCTTTGTTTTTAAAAAAGATTTTTGGCCTCTGGCTTTTAAAACAGTCGCTTCCTTGACTTTAGTTAATTTGCCGACCATTGTTTTTGAGCTGCGACATAATTTTTTATTGACAAACATGATGCTTACTCGCGAAGCCATGCCTCAGCCAGCCAGTTATTTGATGGCTAAACTTGAGGCAATTGCTTCTTTTGTCTTTCATTTACCGAATGTTTTTTACTTAGCAATTTTCTTAATCCTGCTAATACTGCTCTCTTATTTAATGAATAAAAGAAAAAAACTATCTTTTGAACTATTATTAGCTCTGGCTTTATTCTTTTTGACTTTAGCAATTACTTTGCTGATGCCGGTAGCTATTCAAGCTCATTATATTTTTGGTCTAACTACTTGCTTGTTTTTAGTTCTAGCTTTTTTAATCATTAATAATCGCTGGGCGCTTTTGATTTTGCCTTTTTTACTTATTTTTTGGCTAAAACCAACTCAATTAGCCAGTTATTTTGCTCCTGCTTATCGCAGTGTTGATGATTCACTGGCTTGTGCTAGAAATTTTTGCAAGAGTCACCAGCAACCTTTATTTGTAGCGGTGCAGTCTGATTTTCATCCCTATCACAACGCTATGGAATGGCAATATTTATTCCTTCATAGCGATTGCGAGCTTAAAGATTTAGTGACTAACACGGCTGATGCCGAATATTTAGCGGTGGTGGTGGAAAAAAGCCAATATGATCACAACAAAACAGCCTTCAATGAGTTAACAATTTTTGGCCCTAGCGAAGAAGTTGAAACATTTGTTTGCCAAGATGATCTAGAAATTAGACTATTAAAGAAAATAAGCCCTCTATAAAAAATTGGCTCTCTACAAAAAAATGGACTCTCTATAAGAAAATGGGCTCTCTACAATTAAAAATAGCGGGAGAATAAAGTTTTAAGCTTTATTTTTAAACCACGCAACCGTCTTTTTTACGCCCTCATCAAAATTAATTCTTGGTTGCCAGGTTAAAATTTCTCTGGCTTTGCTCGCATCTAGTGAGCTGGTTACTTGTTCGCCGATTCGCTCAGGCCCATATTTTTTTGGCAAATCTATGCCGAGTTCACTGACTAATTTGTCAAAAACTTGATTGGTTGAGGTTTCAATACCAGTGCCAATATTTAATTCGCCAACAAAGTTGGTTTCCAAAGCTAAAACATTGGCCATCACCACATCAGAGACATAAATATAGTCGCGAGTGTGTTGCCCATCACCATTAATAATGGCTGGTTTGCCCTCGCCGATCATTTCTAAAAAGATGGCAATCACTCCTGATTCGCCATGAGAATTTTGGCGCGGGCCATAAACATTGCTGTAACGCAGTGACACATAAGGAATCTGATAAATTTCATGATAATAATTAAGGTAAAGTTCGCCAGCGCGTTTGGAAATGCCATAGGGTGATAGGGGTTGTTCCTTCATTTGTTCAGTAAAAGGGGTTTGTTTATTGCCATACATCGCTCCGCCTGTCGCAGCCATAATCATTTTTTTAACTCCAACTTTTTTCGCCGCTTCCATAATATTTAGCAAACCAATGATGTTATTTTGGGCATCAAATTGCGGATTTTTCACAGAATAGCCAACTTGAATATGGGCAGCGTGGTGGTTAATGGCGTCTGGTTTTTCTTCTAGAATAATTTTTTGGATTTTTTCTTGATCGACAATATCGCATTCAAAAAATTTAGCTTTTGGGTTGAGATTGGCTGTTTGCCCTGTGGATAAATTATCAACTATCAAGACTTCATGACCAATGGCCACATAGGCATCAACAACATGTGAGCCAATAAAACCTGCTCCGCCTGTCACCAAAATTTTCATAAAACCTTTCTTAAATTTACTATCGACAATTATTTACTTAATTCTTGATAAACTTTAATAGTTTGCTTGGCTGTTTTTTCCCAAGAAAACTTTTTTTCCCATGAGCCAGCGTTTTTGACAAAACGAGCTGCTTCGGTTTTTTTCCAATTTAAAATTTGTTTAACAGCTTCGGCAAAATCTTCGGCTTTGGCTTTTTCGACATAACAAGCAAAATCGCCAGCGATCTCTGGTAAAGAGGAATTTTTGGCACAAATTACAGGAGTTTGACAACGCATTGCTTCTAAAATGGGTAAGCCAAAGCCCTCATAAATTGAAGGCTGAATATAAGCAATGGCGCCCTGGTAAATGGCAGTTAAACATTCTGGGTCATTGCTGGTGACATCTTCAATAAATTTAACGCGCTTTGCCACATCGCTTAGGGCAATTTGTTTTTCAATGGCTGCCCATTCTGGAATTTCTTGAGGATGAAAATTATTGCCAACACAGACCAATTTGACCTGGGGAGGAATAAACTTGAGGCTTTTAATTAATTGCACTAAATTTTTGTTGTAATTAATATCGCCCACATAGAGTAAATAGTGGGCAGGGAGATTTAATTTGCGCTGCTGACTGCGTAAAGCAGCTTCGCTAAGGGGTTTGAGCCTGGGGTTGGCAGCCAAATAAATGACCCTAATTTTGTTTTCTGGCACTCCGAGGAATTTCATGATGTCTTTTTTTGAAGATTCACTATCAGTAATAATCAAGTTGACCGTTTTGAGAGCTAACTTTTGGCGAAATAGATTGATTCTACCGCGTATTCCTGGATTATAATGTTTGGGAAATATTAAAGGAATGACATCGTGAATGGTGACCACTGTTTTAGTCAAAAACTTGAAAGGCAGGGTTGGGTGAAAAAAATCAAAATAGGGGTAGTGGATAACACTGGCTTGAAAATCGCTTAATTCTGTTTCGCTCATGACACCAGATTGAAAAACTTCGATGCCTTGATCGTTTAATAATAAGCGATCCAGCAAAAATCTAGTGTAAGTACCGATTCCTCTGGTAGCATTAGCATCACTTAGTGGACTAGTATCGAGCAAAACCCTCATTTAATCCTCTCCCAGTTTTAATTCCCAGCATTTCAAGTAAGCCATTGGATGATGGAGAGCGCTAAATAGGGCAAAAACGAAACCTGGCCAGGCATCCAAAAAACCCTTGTGTCGAATATATAATTTTAGAAAAGTGATCAGCGGTTTAATGAATATGTAATTGATAAAAGTGAAGGGATTAATTTTGAGTTTTGCATCAACTAATTGCTGGGCTTTGAAACTGGTATAAGTATTGAATTTGTATAAATAAACATGAAAAGTTGGATTGCTATAATGCCACAAGTGACCTTCGGCAACTCCGGTTTGGCCATCAACCCACATTTGCTCATGAACATCTTGTTGGGGCAGTCCAGCTTTACCGTTAACATATAAACGAATGACTGGATCTGGGTATTGCCCACCTTTTTTTAGCCACCTGCCCATAAACAAATTATGGCGTCTAATCCACCAAGCTACTGGCGCATTAGGATTGGCTTTTTTTTGCTTGCTCAGATTTTTGTCGGTTTTTTTAATAAAGTCCGCTAATTCTTCATCGACCGCTTCATCGGCGTCAATTTGCAAAACTAAATGACCTTTGGCTTTATCCATGGCTAGCTGTTTATTAATGTGAAAGTTTTTTTTATTGCTGGTTTTAGTGACTTTTGCGCCAAACTTTTTTGCCAATTGGCGGGTGTTGTCTGTTGAGTCACCATCGACCACAATTATTTCATCAGCAAAATCTTTTACTGAGTTTAAACACTTTTCAATATTGTCGGCTTCGTTGTGGGTGGCTAAAACGACTGAAATCATATGTTCATTATAACAAATTATCAAAGATAGCAAATTATAAACGATAACAAGCTATAAAACTTATAAACGCTCTAAAGTGGCAATGCCGAGGATATTGAGGCCTTTTTTGATGACTAAAGCTAGCTCTTGAACTAATTTAAGCCGAAAATCACGCCTTAGAAGGGCTAGTTCTCCAGAGGAGTCTTGCAAAATTTGGTATTTATTATAAAAACTGCTAAATTGACTGGCTAAAGTATATAAATAGTTACAAAGTAGTGCAGGACTTAATTCTTGCTGAGCTTGTTTAATGATTTTTTGAAAATTAGCTAACTGTTGAATAAGTTCTTTTTCTAATGTTTCTAAGTTTAAGTCTGGGTTGGATTTATTATCGATACTTAAGTCACTCTTAAGCTCAATTCCTTGTTCCTGAGCTTTGCGCAAAATGCTTTTGGCCCGAGCATAAGCATAAAGCATGTAAGGGCCAGAATTACCTTGCAGATTTAAGACCTCTTCCCAATCAAAAATGATGTGGAGCTGGCTGTTGCGTTTAAGGTCGTTCCATTTGAGAGCCACAATGCTCAGCACTTTGGCAGTTTCGGGATTGCCACTTAATTCTTCGGCTTTAGCTTGGGCTTTGTCCAAAACTTCATTGAGCCAAATACTTTGGCCTTTGCGAGTGGACATTTTTCCATCAGCAAAACGATAAAGACCGTGTTTAAGGTGAATTCTTTCGCCAGCTTTATACCAGCCTAACATTTCTTCTGCTTTAAATAATTGTTGAAAATATAAACTTTGTTCACTACCAACTTCATTGATAATAATTGGGGCTTCATTATTTTCACCACGATAGCGAGCTTGGCTTAAGCGCCATTTATCAGCCGCGAGATCGCGAGTTGCGTAAAGAGTAGCGCCGTCGGCTTTTTCAATCATCAGTGGGGGATACTGATCGTTGGGGAAAAAGATTAATTTTGCTCCATTCTCGCCTGCTCTAACAAATTCCTTTTCGCTTAATTCGGCTATCAGTTGCTGCAAATCTTTTTCGAAATAGGCTTCGCTAAAACCCTGGCCGTTATTTTCAGTAAATTTTACTCCAAGACGCTGGTAAATTTTATTAAATTCGACCAGTGACCAAGTAATACAAGCTTGCCATAAGCGGCGAGCCTCACTGTCGCCTTCCTCCAGTTTTTTGAAACAAAGTCGAGCTTCATCATTAAGACTTTCATCTTGCTCTGCTTCTTGGTGAAATTTGACGTAGAGTTTGACTAGTTCTGCCACCGGATTGTCACTTTTAGCGATTGCTTCTTCATTACCCCATTTTTTAATTGCCACAATCTGTTTACCAAATTGCGTTCCCCAATCGCCCAAATGATTGTCGCGAAAAACTTCATAACCAACTGCTTCATAGAGATTGGCCACTGCATCGCCAATAATTGTTGAGCGCAAATGACCAATGCCAAAGGGTTTAGCAATATTTGGTGAAGAATATTCAACAATCACTTTTTGCGATTGTCGTTCTGCCTCCAAGTAATTAGCCTCATTTTTAGGCAAGTTATTAAAAATTTCCCAAAAAACAGCATCGCTTAAATAAAAATTAATAAAAGCTGGTTTGGCAACTCTGGCTTCAATATCTTGATTTTGTTGATTAAAATTATCCGCGATCAACTTGGCTAACTCTTCAGGATTTTGAAAATCTTCACTCACTAGTTGATGTTTATTCATGGCAATACTAGTGCTTAAATCCCCAAAATTGTTCAGCTTGGGTTTTTCCACTAAAATATCATCGGCTGAAATTAATTGACTCAGCTGCTCGGGCAAACTAAGATAAATCGCTTTTTGTAATTTTTGCTCAATATTCATAGTCTTTATTATATTCGTTTTTGGCGAAATTCCTTGACTAACCAGTAGGGTCGCCACAGTGAATAAGCTATTTTTTGCCAAAAATCAGCATTTTTTCTTGTAAATTTTTTGGCATTTCGCCAGCTGACTCGATCAATTTCTTGCTGACCAAAAACTGTTTGATTGGTACTTTCATGATGATGTTCAACAATTGCCTTGGCTTCAAAGATTACTTGCCAGCCTTTTTTCTTAGCTTGAAAGGATAAATCTACGTCCTCCCAATAAGCAGGTTGATAGCGCTGATCAAAGCCACCTAATGCTAAAAATTTCTTGCGATCAATTAAGCTACTGCCACCGCTTGCCCAGGCGTTTGGCCCACTAGTAAAATTATCCGCTTTACTGTGTTGAAAAATTCCTCTTTCAAACCATAATTTATTTTTGCCTGCCCAATCTTTTTCTTGGCTGCCATTTTTTTCTAAACAGCTGACGGCAAATACTTGTTGATCTTGAAAATGAGGGATTAAATATTGTAAAACATCTGGATGCGGCGCTACATCGTTATTTAACAAAAAGACTAAGGGATGTTTGGCTAAGCTAAAGCCAAAATTGACTGAGGCGCCAAAGCGCAAATTTTTTTGATTAATCGCTAAAACAATATCAATGCCTTGCCATTGCCCCTGATAGAAATTTGCTTGATTTTGATCTCGCTCTTGTTGCTGCTCTCGCTCTTGCTGTTGGTCTTGACCCCATTCTTGTTGCTGCTGATTTAATTTAAATTTTTTAAGAATAAAATTAATTGTGGCATTGTCGTCTGGACTAGCATCGTCAACAATGATTAATTGATCGCCAGCCTGCATGATGGCCAAAACTTTATTTAAATGTTTAGCTAATAGGGCTTGACCCATGTAGCTGGGTATTAAGACGCTGACTGCTGGTCTTTTATTTTCTTTTGGCATTTTTATATTTTAAAAAATTGCTTGTGCATAATAAAAAACTGCTATACATCAATCATTTTAAATAATAGTTGATTAAAACGCTCAGGAGCAAAAGTTTCGGCTCTATGGCGCATGGTTTCGGCAACTTTTGCTCGTTCGCGCTCATTTTTAATTAAGAATAGAGTTTTCTCAATGCACTCCTGATCAGTCTGCCATAAATAAGTGCTCAATTCATCTCCCAAAATTTCCTTATGTCCGCCTTTAGCAATTAAGATAGGCACGCAATATGCAGCCATGGCTTCGAGCGGTGCGATTCCAAAATGTTCGACCGCGCTTGGGGATTTACTTTCATCCAAACCATAGCCGGTGGCATGCCAATAAATACTAGCTTCTTCATACAATTTGACTAAATTGCGGCGATCTAATTGCTGATGGAAAACAACTGGTAAATTTTTGGCCAAATTTTGCAGACTTTTAAAATAGGCCTCATCTTCAACTACTCCTGCCAAATGTAATTCCCAACCTAGCAATAATTTAGGATTAGTCTTAATTAATTCAGCAAAAAGCTTGATGAGAACGTCTTGTCTTTTACTGTGTAATTGGCGAAAAAATCTACCAACATGTAAGATAATCTTTTTTTTGTGCTTGAGCGGATCAGCTTGCTTGGGAAATTCTTCTAAGCTCACCAACGGTTGATGAACTAGATCAATTTTCACTGGCCAAGTTTTTTCTACATAATTTTTGGTGAAATAAGAATTGGTATTTTTTAGCTGATAATTTTTTAGTTTTAAACGTTCAATAATGGAGCGTTTATTTAAGGCTAAAGGCACTTGGATATGTAAAATATTTTTTTTCGCTAATGAAAAAAAGAGCGAACCATCAGTTAAATGATAAAGAACATCAAAATTTTTTGTCCAGATTAATTTTTGCCAAAAACTAGCATCAGTGCCCAGTGGTGTCGCCATAATTTTTAACTGACTCAAATCATGAGCACAAAATTGCTGATATTTTTGGCGAATAATGGCGCTTTTTTCTTCAGTTAAAAATTCTTGAGAGGGTAAAGCCAAATAGACTTCATCTTTTCCCCGCTCCAACAAAGCACTAATGCAATCTAATAAATATTTCTCTCCCCCACCAAAATGTTTGGGAAAATAAGGTGAATAAAAAACAATTTTCATTTTATAATTTTAGGGTTGAACCTTCTGTTTGCCAGAGTTTTTTGACTTTCATTTCTTGTTTGTGATAGCGATCTTCTAAGCTGGGTTTTTCTTGCAATTCCCAAACTTGAATGTAAACTAACATGCGATTCATTCCTTGAACTAGGGCTTCAATGAGGCCTGCCAAACCATCTTTATAGCCTTTAAATTTAAAAGCCCGTCGATAAAACTCCATCATGCCTTTGCGCAAAATGGTAAAAAAAGTCACTTTCTTCGTTTCTTTGCTAGCTGCAATTAAACTAGCTTCTTTAATTGTCCACTGAGCACTCTTGAATAAATTGTCCTTGGTGGAGCGATGGGTCAAATGAATTAATGGATAAGTTAATAAACAAGGCTGTCCAGAATAAATAGGACTCTCATGAATTTCTCCTTGCCAGCCTTTTAGATTCTTGCGATGAAAAACCCTTAATACTCGATCATTTTGCCAATTGCCATAAGCAAATTTTCGGCCATAACAAATATTTTCTCGATTGATCTCCATCACTTGGCAGTCTTGATTTTCCAAATGAACTAGAATTTCCTTGGCAAGGGCAGGTGTCACTCGTTCATCAGCATCGATATAAAATAAATAATCGGTAGTTACACTTTCCAGGGCTTTTTCGCGAATTTTGGCAAAAGAAGGGTGGTCAAAACCTATCACTTTAGCGCCATATGTGTCTGCAATTTGCGCCGTCTGATCGGTCGAAGCGCAATCAATGAGTAATAATTCATCACACCAAGTCAATGTTTCCAAACAAGCTGGAAGCATTTTTTCTTCATTTTTAGCAATAATGACAGCTGTCAGTTTGGCTCTAGACATAAGTTTGCTTGCCTAAATCACTTTTAATTAAATCTAAAACTGCTTTGCGTTCGGTAGGAGTGCCTTTGGTTAATAAATCAAATATTAAATGTAGGGCAGTTAACTTTCTTCTATTCCAACCATGTTTTAGGGTTAATAATAAACGATTCCGCGTCTGATAATATTCCTGAAGTTGTGAACCAGTTCCGCCAGTTGAACCTGAAATTTTGTGATAAACACTGGCGCTGGGACAATAATAAACCTTTAAGCCTGCGCGTTTGACGCGCAAGCTATAGTCGACATCTTCATTGTAGAGAAAAAAGCGATTATCCAGGGTGCCCACTCGCTCGACTACCTCGCGGCTAATTAACATGCAGCAACCAGTGGCAAAATCGGTTTCTCGCGCCTCTTCAAATTGGCCACGATCAACTTCATCAACACCAATGTGGTAAGAAAATAAATTTGACCAGTCGATTTTGCCGCCAGCATACCAAATGATATGCCCGAGTTGTTCTGGGGAATAACTATCAGCATGAAATTCATATCCCTTTTGAAAGTAAATTTTTGGCGAAATCAAGCCAATTTTCGGATCATTTTTAGCCATTAAATACAATTCTTTAAGAAAATCTTTAGTGACGGTGGCATCACTATTGAGCAATAAAAAAAAGTCGCTGTCATAGGTATTAGCTGCATGCTTAATTCCTAAATTATTACCACCAGTGAAACCTAAATTACTAGAACTAGTAATTAATTCTAATCGAGGATTATTTTTTAAATACTGTTTACTAAATTTTAGCGCTTCTTTTGAGCCGTTATCAACGACAATGATTTTGTAATCAAAACCCCAAGTTTCAATATCAGCCAACGAGCGCAAACAATCTTTTGTTTCATCTGGAGTATTGTAGTTAACGATAATAATACTAATGTGATTTTTCATTTTTACCTGCCCAATTTGTACTTCAGTGATAAGTAGATTTTTTTCCAAGCTGGAGCATCACTTTTTTCTAAATCAAGAAGCCAATGCCGAAAGTCTTTTTCTTGTTTTTTGAGGATTTTAATCAGCTCTTTTTTGTCTAATTGTTCTTCGCTAAAACCCTGGGCCTGCCACTGTTTGAGTTTGATTAATAATTCATAATTAGCCTGTAAATAAGATAGGGCAATGCCGTGCATGCCATCTTTATAAGCCTGATTGAAAAAAAAGCGTCTGAAAAATTCGCCAGAAAAGGCCTCAATTAAGCCCTGACTTGTTATCTGACCTTCGCTTGGCCTCTCCTTGGCTTGTAAGCTGGTATATTGTTGGCTGCGATTAACAAATTCCTCTACATCAAGATAATTATAATGAGTAATTGCCCAAGATGCTTGAGCTGGCAAATATTTGACTTGTCCCTTAACGTCTGGCTGACGATGCACACCAACTTGCCAACTGACCATGCCTTTTTTAAAGAATCGCGCCTGATAATCTGGCCACCAAGCGCTATGTTCAAGAGCTTTATTAAAAATGATGTTTTTTCTAGGCAAAAAATAAACATCAATGTCTGGCTTTTTTGCCAGTTCTGTAATTTTTTCAGCCAAAGAGCTTGGCACTTCTTCATCTGCATCTAAAACTAATATCCACTCACCCTTGGCTCGACTCATTGCCATATCGCGTGCTGGATCCGCATAACCAAAGTCCTTGGGAGTATCAAAAACTTGATCGGTAAATTTTTTGGCAATATTTTTTGTCTGATCAGTGCTGTGCATATCAAACACAATAATTTCGTCAACGAATTTGAGAGACTTTAAGGCTCGCGCTATATTATTTTCTTCATTCTTAACTACCATCACTGCAGAGATTGACATGAGTATATTATCGTCTATTATGGATATTGTGTCAAAAGTTAAACCACTCGAGTCATTAACGGTCTTTTTTCCTATTTATAATGAAGCTGAAAGTATTCCATTATTGATTGATTCTGCCAATAAAATTATCCCCAAGTGGGCCAAGGATTATGAGTTGCTAATTATTGATGATGGGAGCAGTGATGGTAGTGGAAAAATTGCAGAAAAATTAACTAAAAATAATCCAAGATGGCGCATCATTTCTCATCCTAAAAATCTTGGCTATGGTGAAGTACTAAAAACTGGGATAAAAGAAGCAAGCAAAGATTGGCTTTTTTTTACCGATGGCGATTTACAATTTGATTTAGAAGAGCTGGGGGGTTTTTTACCATACACCTCTGATTATCAGGTAATCATTGGTTACCGTAAAAATAGGGCTGAGGGTTGGAGGCGGAGTTTTAATACGCGCTTATTTAAGCTTTACATTGATTTATTATTTCGCCTTCATGTCAAAGACATTGATTGTGCTTTTAAACTGGTGAAAACTGATTTATTAAAGAGTTTAACTTTAAATTCTGGTAGTGCTTTTACTAGTAGTGAAATTCTTTATCGTCTAAAAAAGAAAAAAATTAAATTTAAAGAATTGCCGGTTAATCATTATCCCCGCCGCTATGGACAGCCAACAGGTGCCAATTTGCAAGTGATTATTAAAGCTTGCTATGAGGCTCTTGTTACCTATCTATCAATTAAATTTAAACGCAATTCTACAAATTAATAATGCTAAAAACAATCAAAAATATTTTAGCAAATTACCTAACTATTCCCCTTTTGTGTTTAATTTTTTTAGCAAGTAGTTACTATTTATTGCAAAGTGGGTTTTTTTCTGTTCATGATTTTCCAATGGCTGCCAGAATTGCTGAAATGGCTGATATTATGGCTTCTGGTCAATTTCCCCCTCGTTGGAGCGCTAATTTTGGCTATGGCTTTGGCATGCCCTTATTTAATTTCTACGCACCGCTGCCATATATTATTGGAGCCTTACTCTATTTTTTTAGCCACAATTTAATTTTTGTTATTAAAGCTTTGTATTTGATAATTAATTTTTTTACCATGCTTGGCAGTTACAAATTGGGTAAACGCATTGGCGGCAGAGCTGCGGGTTTAGCCCTGGCTGCTATTTTTACTCTCGCACCTTATCGAGCTTTATTGCTCTTTGTTAGGGGAGCCCTTAGTGAAGCAATGGCAATTTCTTTCTTTCCTTGGGCAATGTTGGCTGTGGTGAATTTACAAAAACAAGCTGGCAAAGCATCGCAGCATTATAAAAATTACCTACTTTTGTTTTTTTCATTACTTGGCATTGTTTTATCACACAATTTAAGTGCTCTAATGTTTATTCCTCTGCTTTTACTGTTTGCCCTTTTGACTAGTCAGAAAAAACAGCGTTCGCGGATTTTCTGCACTTTTGTTTTAGCTGGCTTGAGCTCTGCTTTTTATATTTTACCTGCTTTTCTTGAGCAAAATTTAACTAGGGTGAATGCTATTTTTACTGATTATTTTGATTATCGCTTACACTTCGTCTACATTCGTCAACTTTTTTGGGACAACTGGGCTTATGGCGGATCTGCTTGGGGTACTGGCGACGATATTTCCTTCTTTTTGGGATATGGACAATTGTTGGCAATAATTACTCTCGTATTAATAATTTTTCATAAACTATATTTAGCATTTGCTGAAAAATTTAAAAATAAAAAACAAAAAATACTGCTTACTCAGCGCTTGAAAAATTTATTAATTGTTTTGGCCTTTTTTATTATCACTCTTTTTCTCACTTTGCAAAAAAGCCAATTGTTGTGGTCGATTTTGCCAATTTTTTCTTATTTGCAATTTCCTTGGCGCTGGTTTGGTGCGAGTTTTTTCTTTTTGGCTGTGAGTTTTGCTGCCGGATTATTTTTGTTTAAAAAATTACATATTCGTTACTTGTTGGTGCTACTCATCACCCTAGTCACTTTGACAAATTTTAGATATTTTCGCGCTGAAAAAATCATTGATAATCCAGAAGATTATTATACTGATCAAAAAATTAGTATTGCTGGTGAAATTAGCAAAATTCTACCCGACTACATTCCCTTACAAATGGCTGATCAGGAACTTTTGGCAGAATTTAATCAACAACATCCAGAACCAGTGGTTTGGCTAGAAAAGGACAACGATGTTTTGAGCAATAATGAAATAATTGATGCACGATTAGAAAAAAAACAAAGTCAGCGCGAAATTTGGTCATTCAATTTAAATGAGGAACAATTAGTTAACTTTAAAATTGCCAATTTTTCGGGCTGGCAAGCCAAAGTTAATGGTCAAAATACCGAAGTATTAAGCAGTCCTAATTTAGGAAATATTCAGCTGGCTTTGCCAGCTGGGGAACTAGAAGTAGAATTATATTTTACCGAAAGCAAACTGCGTTTAATTGCTGATTGTTTAAGCCTGTGTGGACTTTTAGCTTTTTTTATTTGGCAATATTCTCTGCGGAAAAAAACTGCCAATCCTTAAATTCTTGCTCTTGCCAATTAAGTTTTCTAATAAAATTCGAGTCTTGGTCATCTACACAAAGAATGTAGTCGATTTTTTCCTTATCGATAGTATTTTCCAGTCGAGCTAGATCTTGTTTTTCAAAAATTTCTTTAAATTCTAAGAAATCATTAGTATCTAAATTTAAAAGATTAACTTGTCCTGGATCAGCTAAAAATACTACTGCCGGAGTTAAGGCAGCCACTATTGAATGGTCATACCATATGCCATCATCAGGGCAAATTAAGATTTTTTTATCAGCTTTTAAATTAGCTAAGCGCTCAACCTCTTGTTTAGGAATAGAAGTAAAACTTTTCCAGCGAACAGTCATTGCCTGTATAAAAGTGGGAACACTGAGTAAAACTAATATCAATAAAGCTAACAAATGTTGCCACTTTTTCCAATGTTTACTTAATTTTATCCAAACTGAAACGGCCAAAATATTGGCAAAAATTAAAGCGTAATACCAAAATTGAATTGAATTCCAAACTGTCCCTCCTCTTTGTAAAAATAAGAGCGGAAAAATTGAGCTAAATAAAAATAAAACAAAGAGAAAATCAAAAAGAGGCTGCTGCTTTTTCCACTCTTTTTTCTTAAGCAAACGCCAAATTGGATATAATAAAGAAATAACTCTTGTGCCTAAATTACCAATATAAAAAATGAAGATTTCAGCAATTCTTAAAATTAGAATTCGCGGGTAATTATTGGTTAAAAGATAATGATCAAGCAAAAATTTCCATTGCAGATGATTCAAGCGATCTGGCGCCTCAAGCATTGAGTCAATAAACCAAAGCGGATGATAAAAAAAGTTATTGGTCCTGAAACCAGTAATTAAATAAATGATTGGCAAAGCTAACAATAAATAAAGTAATCCATATAAAATATATTTAAAGTCTTTCTTGGAAAGAAAGTTTGTTAATAAATCCATAGCATAGAGTAAACTCATTAAGATCCAACCGTAACTTTTAAAACCAATGCTGGGAATAATTAATAAGATTATTAATAAATGACGCTTTTTTATTTTAAAGAAATCTTTTGTGTAAAGAATTAATAGAGCATAAAAAGTTGCAATAGAAAAAATTAGTTGAGGGTTGGTCATCGTTGCAAAAGTTTGACTCACCCAAAAACTTGATTCAGACCAAACTTGCCCGGGCAAAAAGAGTGGAATTAAATAGGCAAAACTACCGACAAAAGTCGTAAAAAATACTAATAATAAACCGGCTTTTGTAGAATGCATTCTGCGCCCGAGGCAAAAGGCACTCAGCACTAGCAGGCCAGCCATTAGCATTTGACCAAGCTGGTAATGAAGATTTAAGACAGGCAAATCACTAAAAAAGCCTAAACTAGCCAAAAACACATCATAAAAATAATGATAATTATTTAAAATAATTTTAGGATTAGAGGGATGATGAGGAGGTAAACTTCTCAAACTTTCTTCAATGAGGGCGACATGCCAAGAGCCGTCATAGCCGTCCCTTAAGAGTAATTGATTGTCTTTATAAAAAGAAGAAAAAAACAAGCCACTAGCTAAAATTAATATAGCAAATAATAGAAAAATACTTGGCCATAATCTATTTTTAAATTTATTAATTAATTCAGTAAAGATATCTCGTTCATGCCACAAAGTAATAGCGCCCAATATCAAACTGGGTATTAATAAATAATAACTATTAGTTGAGAAAAATTTTGCCAAAAGCACAAAACTCATACTGAGAGTAGAAATACTCAAAATCAATGCAAATAAGATTTTTTCTAGGGCGGTAAAGTTAAGTTTTTTAAAGAATTTTAAGATGAATAAACCAAAACCCAAATAAGAAAAAAGAATAAGTAAAAAAATTTTAAAAATAGTAATTAACATAGACTAAAACTATCATAAATTATAACTCAGTAAAAAACCAGCTGGCCCCAAAGGATCTTGATCTTTTAATTTCTTAGAGATAATTATATGATAATACTTGATCTGCCCCCAATCTAAAAACATGATAATTAAAAATAAAAAAACTAAACAAGAATTGCATTCAAAAAGTTGGCTGAAAAATAATACCCTCTTTTTAATCATTTTGTTAATATTTTTAGTTTTTTCTCAAAGCACTTTTTTTAAAATTAGAATCTTAAAACAAAATTTGTCTTTTACACCTAACAATAATTTTTCAGATGAGGAAATTCAACTCCAAATAATCTCTCCCATTAAAAACGCTAAAATTTTTTATACTCTTGACGGTTCCGCGCCAACTCCCCAATCATATTTATATGAAAGAGGTGAGATCTTGCCTATTAAGGACAATACCATAATCAAAGCCGCCCTTTTTAAAAATGGCAAACAATTGAGCGAAGTGGTTCATAAAAATTATTTTATAAATTTTAGCAGCGATCTGCCAATTCTTGCTATCAACACCGATCCCCCCAATCTTTGGGATAATGAGGTTGGCATTTATGTTGTGGGTAATGACCCCGACATGGCTAATTTCACTAGACGAGATGATGCTTGGAAAAGACCAGCTCATTTAAGCTATTTTGAAAATAATCAAGAAATGTTTTCTAGGTCAATAAATATAAAAATTTCAGGAGGTTCAAGCGCTTATTTTCCCCAGAAATCTTTTAACCTTTATTTTGCTGACTCAGAGCCAAACAATCAAATTAACTATCAAATCTTTCCTGATCGAGAAAGAAAAAGTTTCGACAGCTTAAAGATAAGTAATTCTGGCAACGACTGGTATTCAAGCCTATTTCGCGATTGTTTAATGCAAGAGCTCTTGCTCAATAATACCGATTTAAGCACTCAGGCTTGTCGTCCAGCCGTCGTTTTTTTAAATGGTGATTATTGGGGAATTTATAATATTAGAGAAAGATATAATCGAGATTATTTTATCCAAAATTATGCAAATTATAAGCTTGAATCTAAAAATATTATTGTTTCAGCAACTCACGATAATTTCGCTAAAAAAGGTTTTCCAAAAATTGAAGTTGGTAAAGAAACAGATGGTGATTCTTACCTAAACTTAATTAACTTTGTCAAAAACAGGAATTTAGAAATCACTTCTAATTACCAGGCGGTGATAAATAAGATTGATCTAAACAATTTTATTGATTACAACATTGCCGAAATGTTTTATGCCAACTACGATTGGCCACACGCTAATTATAAGTTTTGGCGCTATAAAAATGACATTTTTGAAGAAACACTCAGTCCACTTGATGGTCGCTGGCGCTGGTTAATTTATGATACTGATTATGGTTTTGCCCTAGATGGACCAAAAAATATGAATCGCCTGGTTAAAGACGACGCTCTCTCACTAGACATGTTTTATAAACTTGATAGAGAAGAATATGTTTTTAAAAATTTATTTGCTAATGAAGATTTTAGAAATAAATTTGTCACCAGATATTTTGATTTACTCAATAGTGCTTTTAAAGAGGCAACTGTCATCAAAAAAATTGAAGAGTTGAGTGCTCGCATTGATCAGGAAATTGTTCGACACATTGAGCGTTGGGGAGATCAAAGTGAAGGAATGTTAACTAGTAAAGAAGATTGGCAGCAAAATGTTGAAAAATTAAAAAGTTTTGCCAGCAATCGACCAGCTTATGTCAAAAATCACCTAATCCAATATTTTGAACTGGCAGGCTTATATGAGATTAAAATTAATATTCAGGGTCCTTGTCTTGGTGAAGTTAAAGTTAATTCTTTAACTCTTGATGCTAATCATTTTCCCTGGCTTGGCGATTACCCCTTAAACAAGCCACTTGCCCTTGAAGGCTTATCAAGTAAAACTTGTGAGTTTGTATCCTGGCTAAGTGATGATTTAAACCCAGAAAGCTTAACAAAAAAGAGTTTATTGATTAATCCAACGGGGAATTTAGAAGTAACTGCTGTCTTTGCTGAACGATAAATTAGATCTAGGTAAAAGCGCTCTGTCAATATTTAAATAATAGAAACTTATTCAATTAGTAATTTTTTTTGAAAATTTTTGAATTTTGTATGTTTACTCTGTTTGACTCGAAAATATTTAATTAATAAAAATAAATAAATTCCAAACATTAATAATAATTCCATTGGCTCTTCCCAGAGTTCCTCACCTGTTCTTGGATTTAAGTAAATTCGGTCAAGGTTATAAAAAAAGGCGACAGCAAAATAGGGTGATAAAAACCAGTCTGGAACAATATTGCTTAAAATAAGTTTAGTTTTTTTAGATAAAAATTTACGAATAAGTTTTAGGAAAAGCCAAGCAGTGCTACCGATCAAACCAATAAACATATAAGCTCGATAGACCATCCCAAATAGAACGTCGATGTTGTGAATGGTTAATTCTTCTTGGGTATTTCTTTCAGCCAGCTGTTGCGGTGTTTCAATATTGAAAATTCGCTGACCCCAGGAAATTTCTTCTCCAGCAACAAAAAAACAGGCAATTGCTAATAATAAAAATAAAATAGCTAATATTTTGTCCTTTTTCCACCAATATTTTTGCAAAAAAAGACAAGTAATCGACGACAACACTAATAAAAAAAATTGTGAATATTCAACCAGGTGATCATCTTGGATAAGAGTTCTAAACAACTGATTGTTTCTTAAATAAACAAAAAGTGCTAAAAGATATAAAACAAGCGGTAGAAAAAAGAAAAACACTTTGATTTTGCTTTTGCTTAAATAAAATGATTGTCCATAGCTAGCCAAAGCAGCGGTGAATAAAACTAGATAAATCATTCGCGAATAAGATATGAAAAAAGTTGTTTCAAGGTATTGAAAACCATGTTTTTTTTCGAGCAGCATTAAAAACGTAACAAATCCTGTTAAACAAATGGCAATCAAAGCTAAAACATTACTAAAGCGATGATTAAAAAGTTTGATTTTTTTAATTCTGAAAAATAGCAAGAAAATTAATAAAAACAACAAAAGTAATCTAACATCAAAAAATCCGCTCAAATCAATTAAAAAAATTTCTGCCAAGAGCAAGATTAAAACAAAGATTATAAAAATTTTGAAAAAAAACAACAATAAATTTTCTTTATTAAACAGCGCCTTTAATTTATTCTTTAACTTATCCTTTAATTTATTGTGATTCATCTTTTGATAGATTGTTTCTAATTGACTTAATTTCCTTAAACAAACGCTTGCCTGATAAGAAATAAAAAGTTAGTAAATAACTAAAGCCACTAAGAACTAAGCCCAAAAATAATTTAGTTAAAGACTGAGTCCAAATCGACATGCTAGCTATAGCAAACACTGCCATAAGCAAAGAGGACACCACTTGTGCATTAACATTTGGCCAAATAGTCACTGACACATATTTTTTAATCAACATTACCGACAATATTGAAGTTAAGGAAATTAATAATGCTGCTAGCGCAACACCATTGAAACCAAAGAACCAAATTAATATTGGTGTTAACACCCAAGTTAGAATCGTCCAGAAAAGCATTAATTTTAGGGTTTGATTAATTTTGCCTATAGCATTGAGCGCGTTTAAGAGCGGTGTCGATATCGCTGCCCAGATCACACTAAGGGTAAACATAATGAAACTGGGCGCGGCCGGCAGCCATTTGGCGTAACGTGGAAAAACCGTCATTAATGGCTGAATAAATAGACACATGCCAATCAAAATAGGAAAAATAGCGAAACTAATAAAATAAATCGATTTTTCAATAGCTTTTTTTAAAACTTCTGGATGATTTTGCAAACGAGAAAAGGTGGGAAAAGTAATCGACATCACATTGGAAACTGTTAAATTATATGGATACATCGACCAATTTTTTGACCACTGCAAATAACCAAACTGATCAAGTGGCAAATAGGCGCCCAAAACTAAAAAATATAATTGATCTTTAATTCTAGCCAAAAAATCATTAAGTTGAAATTTTACTCCAAAATTTAGTAAACCTTTGAGGGATTTTTTATGAATTTTTAGGCCAGAAAACCAAGGTTGAATAAGTTGCATGACCAACACCCCAATTAAACTACGAGCAATGCTGGCATAGGCATAAGACATTACTCCATGACCTCTCCAAGCTAAAACAATCAGCACAACATGAAAAACTAATTGTTCAAAAATTTGTGGCAAAACCAATTTATCAAATTCTAATTTTCTTGTCAGAATAATTGAAGGAATCGTTTTGAGAGTGGCAAGAGGAAATGAAATAGCTAGGGCTAGTAACAAATAGTTTCCATCCTGGCCAATTTTTTGTTCAAATACAGCAAAATGAATTAGCAAAAGCACCACCAAACAAATAACCCAAGACAAAATTTGTTGAACAGTGAAGGCTGTTTGATAATCTTCTTGACTTGGCTCCTTTTTTTCTTGAATTAAGGAAGAGGCTAAACCAATATCAGAGAAAAAAATTAATAAGGCAATGATTTGGGTGACTATCCCATAAATCCCAAACTCTTCAGGCCCTAAAAACGCGCTGAGAATTAATGCTGAAACAAAGCCAATCACCTGCAGCAAAACAGTTCTGATAAAAAAAGAAATTATGCCACTTAAAGATTTCTTTTTAATTTTTTTTAAGTCGACCTCGGTTGTTGATTGAGCTGAGCGAGCCAGTGAATCACTGGTCTTTGTCTTTAACATAAGGCTTATTCTAATGCTTTTCTCAAGCTTTGAAAATAAGCTATTTTAAAGTATACTTTGGATGATAAATTATTAGATAAGAAGGTATTAGATACGAGGTTATGAAAAATAAGTCTTTAGAAGCGCAAGAAGATCTGACACTTAGCATTGAATATAAAAAACCCAGTCGCTTTTGGCGAATAATTTTAATTATTTTTTTGCTCTTCCTCGTTATCACTGGTATTAATACTTTTATTGTTTATCGGCGAGCAAAAAAATATCAGGAACAATTTTTGCGCGGAGCAGAAATTAGTCAAGAAGATCTCTTGAACACCATTGAAAGCTTCAGGCAAGATTCAGCACATTTGCTGGAAAATCAAGATCAGGCTATCAAAAAGAAAAATTTGCTAATTCTCGGTGCTGATCAACTGGCAGGCAGAGATGATGGCGCTATATTAACTGACACAATGATTATTTTGCAACTAGACTTGCAAAATAATCAAATTAAAACGATTGCTCTACCGAGAGATATTTATCATTCAGCTTATCAAACGCGCATTAATGCTCTTTATTATTATGGCTTAGAGGATAATCCCGACGAGCCTCTTGATTTCCCCACTCGGGCTATTAGTGAACTAACTGGAATTGACATTGATCACACCTTATTAATTCAAATAGATGCCCTAGAAGAACTAATCGACTTAGTTGGCGGAGTAGAAATTACTATTGAGGAAGGCTTTACTGATCCGCTATTTCCCAGAAAAAATGTTGATGTTTCAATTGAAACTGATCCAGCCATTCTTTATGAAAGCATAGTTTTTGAAGAAGGTCAGGAAAAAATGGACGGCAATCGCGCCATGCAATATATGCGCAGTCGAAATAGCGGCGATGATCAAGGCAACGACTTAGCCAGAGGCCACAGACAGCAAGTGGTGCTTCAAGCCCTGTTAAAACAAGTCCTCAATTTTGATTTTTTACTTAATGAGCCAGAAAAACTTGGCCAATTATATCGTTTTTACCTTGACCATTTTGCTCAATCGCTAAGCGTTAATGAGCTTGGCAGAATTGCTACTAGCTGGTTAATTATCCACAATGAAGATGAAGAAATTGCTGCGCCAAAATTTATTAGCTTTGCAATCCCCGTCTATCCTGAAAACGCCGATGGCTTAATTTACAATCCTCCGCTCTGGCAAACTCAGCAACAATGGATTTATCAGATTCGTGATTTAGACATTTTTAAAAAAACTCTCCAAGATTTCTTGGCGAATAATGAGTTAAACTAATATTAATGTTAAAACAAGAAACATTTAATCGCCTGATTTTTATATTATTAATCTTTTTAGCGCTGGCCGCTGGTTATTTTCAATCAGCATTAGAAAATGAAAAGAACAAATACCAGCTTCTAGAAAAGCGCAATCTAGAGTTAAAAACAGAGCTTGAAGCATGCGAAAGTGCCAAAACAATGGAAAAAAACGAAGCCAATAATTAAAACGAGGACTCTTATGCAGCAAATTACATATTATCAAGCAGATGAAAAAATGATGCTAGCTAATAATATTTATCGGACAGAAATTGATGGCTTATTCTATTTAAGATATGCAAAACACATTGATGATAGGGGCTTTTTTTCTCAAGCAATGGAAGTCAAGCAGATTCGTCAAGAAATTAATCCTAATTTTCAAATTCAACAAGTTAATCTCTCAGTCTCAAAAAGCAAGGTGTTGCGGGGAATTCATGCGGAAAATTGGAATAAGTTGGTGACAATACTCAGCGGCCAAGCTCAATTAGTAGTTGCTGATATTAGGCAAGACTCGCCCACTTATAAAAAACTAGTTTATTTTAATATTAATGCCAATGAGCAAAGCGACTTTGGCGAATCCCTATATATTTCAGCGAAATTAGGTAATTCCATTTGTGCGATCAATGGTCCAGTCTATTATCTTTATGGAGTGGATCAAAGCTACCAAGAACGCAATAAAGATGACGATCAAGCGATCTCTGTTTTTGACCCAGATTTAAATATCCAATGGCCTTTTAGTAAAGACGAGATGATTATTTCCCAAAGAGATTTAAATAGTATTAATTTACTAGAATATGAAAAAAAGGATTGAGATGGCAAAAAATCTTTTGGTCACTGGCGGAGCTGGATTCATCGGGGCGAATTTTATTCATTATTGGCTGAAAAATCATCCTGAAGATCATGTGCTAAATTTAGACTTGCTTACTTATGCTGGAAATCTAGAAAACTTAAAGGACATTGAACAGCAAGCCAATTATCATTTTGTTCAAGGCAATATTTGTGATCAAGCGTTAGTGGATCAAGTGATGAGAGGAATTGACATTGTCGTGCACTTTGCCGCTGAATCTCATGTTGATCGCTCGATAATCAATCCGGGGTTGTTCTTAGAAACTAATATTATTGGCACTCAGGTTTTGCTAGAAGCTGCTTTAAAACATAATGTTGAGCGTTTTCATCATATTTCAACTGACGAGGTTTTTGGGGCACTTCCATTAAACAATCAAGATAAATTTAATAAAAATACGCCTTACCAACCTCACAGTCCCTACAGCGCCAGTAAAGCGGCAGCCGATCATTTAGTTAGAGCTTATGGCGATACTTACGGCTTGCCATTTACCATTAGCAACTGCTCAAACAATTATGGCGAATATCAATTTCCTGAAAAACTAATTCCTTTAGCTATTACAAATTTAATCGATGGTAAGCAAGTGCCAGTCTATGGAGACGGCTTATATGTTAGAGATTGGCTGTATGTGCAAGATCATTGTCGTGGGATTGAAGCAGTGCTGACTAAGGGAAAAGTTGGCGAAACCTATTTGTTTGGCGGTCTATATAAAGATATTTCTAATCTTGAATTGATTAAAATGATTATTCAGCTGATGGGTAAAGATGAAAGCGCCATTGAGATGATTAAAGACCGTCCAGGACATGACCGTCGTTATAGCGTGGATTTTTCTGCCAGTGAAAAAGAGCTCGGCTGGCAACCCAGTGTCGATCTACGCACGGGTCTTCAACAGACAATTGACTGGTATCAGCAACATGAGGATTGGTGGCGTCCATTAAAAGAAAAAAATCAAGAATATTTTCAAGAACAATATGGAAACAACAATGCTTAAAAAAGCGATTTTAGGAACGGGCTTAAACGGTTTAGTTGGTTCTAAGTTTGTCAGTGATTTTGCCAATCACTATCAATTTGATAATTTAGATCTACGAGATCCAGAACGTCCTGTCGATATTACAAATTATGAGCAAGTTGAAAAAATTATTGCTCAATCTAGCGCAGATTTTTTAATTCACTTTGCTGCTTTTACCGATGTGACAGCTGCCTGGCAAGAAAATGGAAATAAAAATGGCTTGTGTTATCAAGTTAATGTGCAGGGTACTAAAAATATTGCCCTAGCTTGTCAAAAATATAATAAACACTTAATTCATATTTCTACTGCCTATGTTTTTGATGGGCAAAAAGAAGGTTTATATACAGAAGAAGATCCCTTGTCGCCGATTGAGTGGTACGGCCAAACTAAGGCTTGGGCTGAAGAATTGATTCAAAGTACTGCAAATTTAAACTGGACTATTTTGCGTATTGATCAACCTTTTCGCTCTGACCACTTTCCTAAATTAGATCTTGCCTGGAAACTGATTACTGGCATGAAACAAGGCAAAATATATCCTCAATTTAATGATCACTTTTTTGGTCCAACTTACATTGATGATTTTGCTAAAGTTCTAGATGCGGTCATTCGTTTGCGATTGACTGGGTTGTTCAACGCCAGTAGTGGTGAACAATGGACTGATTTTGCTTTTGCCCAAACAATTGCCCAAAAAAAGCAGCTCGATTATCAAGTTGAAGCCAGCAGTCTCAGTGATTACTTAAAAACTAGTCAGCGTCCTTATCAAAAAAACACTGCCCTAGCTGTTGATAAATTAAAAGCTGTTTTGGATTTTCCATTAAGAACAATTGAAACTGCCATTGCTGAAATTAAAGCTTAATTTTTTAATCTTTAAGCTTAATTCTTGACTGCGCTTTATGCGCTTCGATTTGTTTTGGATCTCCTGAAAGTAAAGCCTCAGGGACCGACCAGTTTTTGTATTGAGCAGGCCTGGTATATTGGGCGGGACCAGTGAGGCCACTTTGTGCATGAGACTCATCAACTCCACTAGCTGCGTTACCCAACACCCCAGGAATAAGCCGAACAAGCGCGTCACTGATAACTAGGGCCGCTGCTTCTCCTCCAGTCATTACATAATCACCAATGCGAATTTCTTCATCAACCAAATATTTAGCAACTCGTTCATCAACTCCCTCATAATGGCCGCAAATAATGCTTAGCTCCTCTAGCTGACTCCAGTTTTGCGCAATTTCTTGTTTAAACAGTTGCCCCTTGGCTGAAGTTAAAATAATTTTTTTATTGGGAGTCCCCTTTTTTTGCTTGAGACTTTTCAGGGCTAGGTCGATTGGTTCAATCATCATCACCATGCCAGGACCACCACCAAATGGTCGATCATCGGTTGTCTGGTGCTTGTCTTGAGCAAAATCACGAAGATTAATGACCCGATAAGACACAATATTTTTTTGCTTAGCTCTTTTTAAAATTGAAGTGTTTAAAACATCGCTAAAATATTCAGGGAAGATGCTTAAAATATTAATCTGCATATTTTTCTATTACTGGCGTTATATTCTGCTAATCATTATAATACAAAGGTACAAATATAAAGTATTTAAGAAATTATGCACATCACTATTATTGGCACTGGTTTTGTTGGGGTGGTATCAGCCGCAATTTATGCTTCACTCGGTAACCAAGTGATTGGTTTAGATGTTGATCAAGAAAAAATTAATAAATTAAAAAAAGGCCAAGTCCCATTTTTTGAGCCTGGTTTAGAAGATTTATTACTCGAGCAACAGCAGGCTGGAAAATTAAGTTTTACTACATCTTATCAGGAGGCTATCAGCCAGAGTGAGCTGATTATTATTGCTGTCGGTACACCCTCCGCTCCAGATGAAACCGCTGATTTACGTTATGTCATGAGCAGTGCCGAAAGTCTAGCTCCCTACCTGCAAAAAGATGCCATCATAGCCATTAAATCTACTGTGCCACCAGGAACATTAGAAAAATTGATGGAGCTCGTTAAACAGCAAACTAAGGTTAAATTTTATGGGGCTTCACTACCAGAGTTCCTCAGAGAAGGCAGCGCTGTCCACGACACCCTTCATCCAGATCGAATCGTTATTGGCGCTACAGAGGATTTTGTCTTTGATAAATTAGATCAACTTCACCAGGGTTTAAATGCCCCAATTGTGCACTGTGGCGTCGCTTCAGCACAAATGGCTAAATATACTGCTAATACTTATTTGGCCACCCGCATTACTTTTATTAACGAAATTGCTAATCTCTGTCAAAAAAACGGGGCTGATATTGAGGAAGTCATTAATGTGATTGGCTTAGATCAAAGAATCGGCCAACATTATTGGTATCCTGGCTTGGGCTACGGCGGTTCTTGTTTTCCCAAAGATGTCAAAGAATTAGCTGCTTATTCAAGAACTGTGGGTGAAGAAGGCAATTTAATGAATAAAGTTAATGAAATTAATAAGCAACGCATTTTTGATTTATTAATTAATTTTGAACAACAGATTGATGGTTTTGCTAATAAAAAGGTGGCTGTACTAGGCTTATCTTTCAAACCCAATACCGATGATATGCGTGAAGCGCCCAGTACTAAAATCATTCCTTATTTAGCCAACAAAGGTGCTGAGATCAAGAGTTTTGACCCAATGGCCAATTATGAACAATTTACCAAGGAGCAATATCAAAATCATCAGCAGGTTAATAGCATTGAAGAAGCAATTAAGGAGGCTGATGCCATCTTTTTAGTGGTTGAGTGGCCTGAAATTGTCCAATTCCCCTATGCGCAATATAAAGAAAATAAGCCACAAACTATTTTTGATTGTCGCAATCAATTAAATCCAGAAACAATTAAGCAAGCCAATTATCAATATGTGGGCATTGGAAGGTCATAAATGCTTGATAAAGAACAAACAATTTTGATCACCGGCGGCACTGGTTTTGCTGGCAGTCATTTGGTTGAAGCTCTGCTTGAATTGGGCTACAGCAATATTCATGTCACGGCCTTTCGCGATCAAGCTGGTTTTTTAAATGATTTACTAGGCAATGAGCATATTCACGCTCTCGATTTAACTAATCACGAACAAACTAAGGCTTTATTAAATAAACTCAAACCTCAGCAGATATACCACTTAGCATCACTGGCTAACGTCGGGAATAGTTTCAAACAACAAGAGTTTATTTTAGAAACTCACCTAAAATTACAACTCAACATTCTTGATGCGGTCAAGGAGTGTTGCCCCAAAGCTCGGTTTTTAAGTGTGGGTAGTGCCCTTGAATATCAAGATTCTGATCAAAAATTAGATGAAAACGCGCCACTTGGCCCTACTAATCCCTACGCACTCTCAAAAATGATTCAAGATTTTTTAAGTTATTCTTACAGCCAAAGTGAAAAACTGGATATTGTTCGGGTGAGACCTTTTAATCACATTGGGGAGCGACAAGCTTTAGGCTTTGCCGTAAGTGATTTTGCCCATGAAATTGTGCAAATCGAAAGAGGTCAAAGTGAGCTGATGAGAGTTGGCAATCTGTCGACAGTTAGAGATTTAACAGATGTTAAAGACGTGGTTAGAGCCTACATCGTGCTAATGAATCAGGGCGTGAGTGCTGAAGTTTATAATGTTGGTTCTGGAATTGGCTATAGTATGCAAGAAGTGTTAGATAAACTAATTGCCTTAGCCAAAGTTAATATAAAATTAGAAGTTGATCCAGCACTCTTAAGGCCAAGCGATCGCCCAATACTAATTTGTGATAATAAAAAAATAAAAAATTTAGCTTGGGACACTCAATATTCTCTTGACGCTACCCTAGAAAGAGTGCTTAATTGGTGGCGCAAACAGGCAGATCAAAGCGAAGAAAGGTAAATTATGAAAAAAGCATTTATCACTGGAGTTACTGGTCAAGACGGTTCGTATTTGGCTGAATTATTGTTAGAAGAAGGATATCAGGTTTATGGTTTAACCAGACGCACCAGCACGCAAAATTTTGCCAGAATTCAAAATATTATCCATCATCCTAATTTAAAATTAGTTTCTGGTGATTTAATGGATCAGCACTCGCTCACCTTTGCCCTACAAAAAATTAAACCAGATGAAGTCTATAATCTAGCAGCTCAATCATTTGTTCAAGCCTCTTGGGAACAACCAATTCTCACCGGTGAATTCACCGCCATTGGCGTTACCAGAGTTCTTGAGGCGGTGCGTTTAGCCTGTCCAGAAGCCAAATTTTATCAAGCTAGCTCTAGCGAAATGTTTGGTAAAGTTCGCGAAGTACCCCAAAGTGAAAATACGCCTTTTTATCCACGCTCGCCTTATGGGGTTGCCAAGATTTATGGACACTGGATCACGGTTAATTATCGAGAGTCATATGATATGTTTGCCGTTTCTGGCATTTTATTTAATCATGAATCACCTCGACGTGGTTTAGAATTTGTCACTAGAAAAATTAGTAATGCCATAGCTCGAATCAAACTAGGTAAACAACAATATGTAGAATTAGGTAACCTTGATGCTAAAAGAGACTGGGGTTACGCTAAAGACTATGTGAGAGCCATGCATTTAATGCTACAACAAGAAAATCCCGATGATTATGTTATTGCCACTGGCGAAACCCACAGCGTTCAAGAGTTTCTTGATTTGGCTTGTCAGGCTGCCGGCCTTGGCGATTGGCAACAATATTACAAACACAATCCTGCCTTTGATCGTCCGGCAGAGGTGGATTTATTAATTGGTGATGCTAGTAAAGCTAAAACAAAACTTAATTGGCAACCTAGTGTAGGTTTTGCCGACTTAGTCAAACTAATGGTTGAAGCTGACCTAGAAATCGAAAAAAAATCAGCTGTATAAATGTATAAATATGTCAAAAGCAATTGTTATTATTCCTACTTATAACGAGGCAGGCAACTTACCAATAACTATTAAAAAACTTGCAGCAGTTTTTCAGCAAATCCATGATTGGCAAATGCAAGTGCTAGTGGTTGATGACAATTCTCCAGATGGAACTGCTCAGGTCGTCAAAAAATTACAAAAACAATATCCTTTTTTAAAATTATTGCTGAAGAAAAATAAAGAGGGTTTGGGGGCAGCCTATTTAAAAGGCATGGATCAAGCTTTTAATCAGCTCCAAGCTGATGTGGTTTTTGAATTTGATGCAGATCTCTCACATGATCCACAAAAAATTCCGCAAATGCTTGAGCAAATTGATGAAGGCAGCGATCTTGTTTTGGGTTCACGTTATATAAAAGGCGGTTCTATCCCAGAAAATTGGGGATTACATCGAAAATTTTTGAGTGTTTTTGGCAATTTGTTTATTCGCACAGTTATGTGGGATTTTTCTATCAAAGATTGGACAACTGGTTTTCGAGCAATCAAAAAAGAAGTCTATCAAGCTGTCGCCAAAGAACTGGAGTCTGATCGATTTTTCGGTTATACTTTTCAAATCGGCTTCTTAAATAAAGCACGACAAAAAAAATTTAAAATTAATGAAGTAGCTTTTGCTTTTAAAGATCGGGAAATCGGTAAAAGCAAAATAGGACCAGAGTATATCAAAAATACTTTGTTATATATTATGAAAGTGAGAATTCAAGAAATATTCAATTCAAGGATATTTAAATTTGCTGCAGTTGGTTTAACTGGCGCCTTGGTTCAACTCTCCTCCTTAACTTTATACCGTTTTTTAATTCCAGATTTTCAATATGCATTTTTTAGTGATTTTACTCTCGCAACTATCTTGAGTACTGAAACAGCAATTATTTGTAACTTTATTCTTAATAATCTTTGGACTTTTGCTGATCGAAAAATTAAAAATCAATCAATTCTCAAAAAGTTTTTAGAATTTAATTTGGCTTCTATGGGTTCTCTAGTTATTCAAATGCTAGTGGCGACAATTGGAGAAAATACCATTGGTTTGTTTAAGTTGTTTACTCTACCAATTGTTTCAATCGACGTTGATACAGGTATGATCTACGCTGTCACCGGTATTTTAATTGGGATGTTTTGGAATTTTTTTGCTTACAATACTTTCATTTGGAAAAAAAAGAAATAATTTGAGATTAATTTTTAAATGCAAAAAATCAAAAAATATTTAACACCCAATAATATTTTTTTAATCATCATTTTGCTGCTTGCAACGTTTTTGCGTTTTTATAATTTACCCAACAACTACATGTTTATGGGCGACCAAGGTCGTGACGCGCTTGTCGTAGCTAACATTTTTAGAGAGAAGGATCCGGTCTTTATCGGCCCAGTTACTAGCATTGGCAACATGTATTTAGGACCATTTTATTATTACTTCATGTTGCCTTTTTTGTTGATTACATATCCTAATCCCATAGGCCCAGTTTATGCTGTGGCCGCCTTGTCGGTGATTACCGTTGCCTTAGTTTATCTAATAAGTAAAAAAATGTTTAATAACAAGATAGCTATTCTTGCCACTATTTTTTTTGCCCTTTCCAGTACAAACATTAATTTAGCTCGTTTTAGCTGGAATCCTAATCCTGCGCCATTTTTTTCCTTGTTAATGTTTTATTTCACTTATTTAGCCTGGAAAAAAGATGGTCGATATTGGTTATTGGTGAGCGCCATGTTTAGTATTTTAGCCCAGCTGCACTACGTCGCGCTCTTGTCATTGGGTGGTGCTGGCATTATTTTCTTGATAGATTTAAAAAAGAAAATTTCCCAAAAAAATTCTAAAAAATTAATTAAATTTGGTCTTTTGTCGCTTGTCATTTTTTTACTCTCTCTGACTCCCCTATTATTATTCGATCTTAAACATGATTGGCGCAATATCAATGCTCTAACAAACATTGTTGGTAAAGAAGAAAGTTTTAAACTAGAAAGAAAAGAGGGTCGGCAGGGCATTAATGCCATAGTTAAACTTTTCACCCATGACTTAAGAAAACAAGGTAGAACAGTACTAGTTGATAGTTTACTTGGTGAGTCAAAAATTAATTATTGGCTTATGTATATTAGTTTGGCTTTTTTTCTCTATTACATATTTACCAATCGAGATAAGCTTAAAAAAGCAGATAAAGTCCTTTTTGCTTACTTATTTACGGGTATAGCGGGCTTAAGTTTATATCAACACGATATTTACACTCATTATTTTGCCTATCTTTTACCAATGGTGGCTATCTTCCAGGCTTACTTGCTCGATAAAATTAAAATAAAGAAGTTGTTTTACTTAGTGAGCGGTGTATTTCTTCTCGTTTTTATTGTTAACAATCTAAAATTATATAATTTTGCCAATAGTGGCTGGGGGGTGAATGATATGAAGGCAGTAGCCCAAAGCATTCATGATCGAGTGGTAGATGGAGAAAAATACAATATAGTTTTGCTCTCTGAATCTAAGGATTTATATGGCATGAATTATCGCTATTTCTTATCTACCATGACCAATCCACCAGTAAAAATTGAAGATCATCATCAGGCTGAGAAACTTTTCATCATTAATGAAGAGAAAAAAGAAGAAGATCTACTTAATCTAAATATTTACGAAATTGCCGTGTTTCCTGAGAAAAACATTTTAGAAACATATCAGCTCGATCAGGGGCCGGAAATTAGCGTATTAGGAAAAGTAGAAAACAATTATAATGAGTAAGAATATGTCAATTTATTTATCCGTCATTCTGCCCTCTTATAACGAATTAAGAAATATTAAGCGGGGAGTATTAGATGAGGTTTATGATTTTCTTAAACAGTATCCACAGCCATGGGAATTAATTTTAAGTGATGATGGCTCCACCGATGGCACCACCGCTTTGTTAGAAAAATTTGCTAAAAAAGATCAACGTATTAGAGTGCTAAAAAATCCTCATCGAGGCAAAGGCCCAACTGTCAGTGCGGGGATGTTAGCCGCAAAAGGACAGTGGCGATTATATAGTGATTTTGATCAGTCGACTCCATTAAGCGAACTTAATTCCTTACTAAAATATTCTGAACAGTTCCAAATTATTTTTGGCTCAAGAGAAATTATTGGTGCTCAAAGACAAAAAGAGCCGGTTTATCGCCATGTCATGGGCAGAGTCTTCAATCTCTTAGTGCAAATCTTAGCAGTCCCAGGAATGCTTGACACCCAGTGTGGTTTCAAATTATTTTCAGCTCAAGCAACTAAAGACTTGTTCCCTAAACTTTATGTTTATTCTGGTCAGGCTCATCGTCGAGATGCATTTACTGGAGCTTTTGATGTGGAATTATTATATTTAGCTAAAAAATATAATTATAAAATGAAAGAGGTACCAGTAATCTGGCAACATCATAAAACTGATCGGGTTAATCCTGTAAAAGATTCTTTTTTAATGTTTTTAGATATTATGCGCATTAGAATAGCTGATTTATCTGGAAAATACCCCAATCATGTTAAAGAATAAAAACCAGCAGAAGTTTATAATTTTTTTGCTAAGCTATCTAATTCTTTTTATATTTTGGGCAATTTTTTCTTATGTTTTTACCGACCCCAATTTAACCCTAATTAATCAGCCGATTATTATTAATTGGCAAAATTTTTTATGGCAAAAAATTTTGCCCAATCATTTGCTAAGAATCATTATCTATTTAATTTTAACGACGGCTTTAATTATTAATTATTTTTATTTAATTAAATTTTGGCCAAAAAAAACTATTTTTTCTAATAAAAAAATAGTTTTACTGCTTATATTAATTGTTTTACTACTATTGCTTAGTTATAACGCCTTATCTCATGATGTATTTAATTACATATTTAATGCCAGAATGCTGCTTAAATACTCTGTTAACCCTCACCAGGTGGTGGCTCTAACATTTGCTGATGATCCCTGGATCCGCTTTATGAATAACACGCACACTGCTGCTCCTTATGGAGAAGTTTGGTCTGGGATTTCAACTATTCCCTATTTTTTTGGTTTTGGTAAATTTATTTTTACTTGGTTAAATTTTAAAATCTTTGCTTTTTTAGGCCTACTTATCAGTGCTTTTATCTTAAATAAATTATTAATAAAAGATTCCCAAAAAAACTATCATTTAGCAATGCTCTTGCTCAACCCTCTCATTCTCATTGAAACTTTGAGCAGCGCTCATAATGATTGGTGGATGATGTGGCCTATTTTGTTAGCTTTTTTACTCACTAAAAAATTTATTAAAGAAGGTAAAAAGAATTTTTTACTTTTATGTTTAATCATCGCTTTAATATTATTTTCTATTTTTATTAAATACACTAGCCTACTAACCATTCCCTTTTTCCTTTATTTATTTTTGGAAAATAAAATAAAAAATTTGGCCCTGGTTAAAAATGCCTGGTTTGTCAAAGCAAGAAACTTCATCAATTACTATTTTTGGGATTTAATGAGCATTGCGTTTTTTGTACCCCTCATCACCGCTCGCTCTCAACGTTTTTTAACTTGGTACTTAATTTGGCCAATGGCTTTTTTGCCACTATTAAAAAGCAAATGGTGGAGAAATTGTCTAGTAATTTTTTCTTGTAGCGCTCTTTTTAGCTATTTACCCGATATTATTTATGTGCCCTGGTTGTTTTTTGATAGTGATTTACCCAATCTTTTACTTTATAAACAAATAATTTTATGGTTTCCAGCAGTTACTTACAGTTTATATTTTTTATATAATGTCATCAGAAAAAATGTTAAAATTAAGCGCTAAAAAAAAGCATTATCTAATTTTATTAGCAATTTTAGTTGTTTATTTCCTGCTAACTTTGTTTCGTTTAATTAAGCTGCCGGTTTTCGCTGATGAAGCCATCTACATTCGTTGGACGCAGTTGATCATTGATGACTGGCGTCGTTATCTATTTTTTCCGATGAATGACGGCAAAACCCCTTTACAAATGTGGTTGATGATCCCCTTTCAGTTTATTTTTACTAATCCACTTTTTGCAGGAAGATTTTTATCTGTACTCATTGGAGCTGGCAATGTCTTAATCATTGGCCTCATCGGCAAAGAATTTGGCAAAGACAGCAAACAAGAAAAGCTAGTGCAATATTTAGCCATGTTAATGACCATCCTTTCACCTTTTACTTTTTTTCATCATCGCATGGCTTTAACTGACGCTTTATTATTTTTTAATTTGAATTTAAGTTTTTATTTCGGCTTAAAATTTCTCAAAAATATTAAAGTAAAGTATTTGCTCTTATTAAGTCTCAGCTTTTTTCTAGCCTTATTTAGTAAATTAAGTGCACTCTTATTTATTCCAAGCTTAGTTGTTTTATTTGTGTTATTTTTTTATTCTAAAAAATTTGATCTAAAGCGCTTGGGTAAAAATATTTTGGCTTTGGCTTTGGCTCTTGGTTTAGGTCTTTTGCTTTTTTATAGTTTTAAACGTTTAGCAGTTTTTCCACAAATATTTAGTCGCGGTGGAGATTTTTTGCACCCCTTCAGCTCATTATTTAAAGTAGAAGTAATTAATACCACCTTCAATAATCTTAAATTTTTTATTGAACAATATTCACAATATTTTGCTTTTGGTCTACTATTCTCAGCCTTTGTCTTTTTTAATAAGGATCGTCGCAAAGAACAGTTTTTATTATTAATCTCTTTTTTGGCTTTTATTTTGCCATTAGCTTGTATGGGAAAAATTATTTATCCAAGATATTTATTACCCGCAAGTCTTTTTTTAATTATTTCAGCTGCTCTAAATTTAACTTATTTATTTACACAAAAAAGATTAATTTATCGAATTCTAGGAGGCTTACTTACGATCTCAATCCTTATTCAAAGTTTTAGATTCATTATTCCCAGTTATTTTTCTATTGACGATATTCCTTTCAGCCGAGCCGATCGGGCTCAATATTTAGAGGAATGGTCTAGCGGCCAAGGTGTTTACGAGCTTAGTCAATTAATGCTTGAAAGTAAAGAAAAGCAGAGTCTAGCGGTCGCTACAGAGGGCTATTTCGGGACTTTACCCGATGGCATACTAATGTATTTGCATCGAAAAAACCTTAATAATTTAATGGTCGAAGGCATTGGTCAACCAATCTCAGCTATTCCTGAAAATTTTATTGAAAAAAGTCGTGATTACAAAAATGTTTGGCTGCTGGTTAATTCGCATCGATTAAATATGGATTTGGATAAGCGCTATTTACTACACGAATACTGTCGTCCCAACGAAGCACCCTGTTTGCAACTGTGGGATATTAGCTTTTTAATCCCCAAAAACTAAGTTTTACTAAAAACTTTACGTTAATTTTATGTATGGCCTGTAAACTGTGATTTATTATTTATTTTACAGAAAGGGGCTTTATGAAGCACTTCTCACGTTTTGACTTTTTTAAACATGCTGCCAGCACTCCTCTGTCCAATATCTTACTAAATAGCCAATTGGCCTTGAGTGAAAGAGATAACACTCACAATCTGAAAGAGATATTATTAAGCGCAAATTACTTAAAAAATTTACTTAATAGCGAAAAAAATAGGGAATCATTTACGGTTAATGACGCTTTGGTAGAAATTATTTTACTTAATCAATGCTTTCATCAGGATGTGTCCTACACTAAAAAGTTAAAACAAAGTAATGACCTTACTTTAAGTGGCAACAAGTTGCTGTTTCAGGAAGTAATTAATTGTTTACTTAATAATGCTGTTGAAGCTTATCGATCAAGCAATGTTAATAAAATAGTTTTAATTACAACGCAAATTGCCAAAGAAAATTTACAAATTGCAATAACAGATGGAGGAACTGGAATGAGCTGGTTAGAACAACAATTGCTGGGTAGAAAATTTTATTCTCTCAAAGACGATCATCAAGGTGTGGGCATTTTTTATTCTAAAAGAATTATTAAAAATAAATTTTCAGGAACAATCAAATTTATTAGCAAAAAAGATCAAGGATCTACTGCTTTTATTGAGATTCCGCTTGGCTACAATCTAAAATAAAACCATAATCTCGAATAGTTTTAATATATTGACCAAAAGTACCAATTTTTAATCTAATTCTTCTTACATAGACATTGAGCGTTCGTTGTTGTGGTAAATTATCTAAATTGGGCCAGACGTAATTCATAATGCTGTGGTAACTAACAGCTTGATTTTGATGTAACAACAAACATTCCAAAATTAATTTTTCTTTTTTTGGTAAATAGAAAGTTTGGCTAGTTTTAGCACTCTGTAAAATCCCAGAATCATTAAGAAAAAAATATGGACAAGCAAAACTATCTTCAACACTCAGCTTAGAGCGAGATAGTAAATTTTTGACTTTGAGTAGGAATTCATTAAGTACAAAAGGTTTTGCCAAAAAATCATCTGCAACTTTGAGTGATAAAAGTCGGTCAGGAAGAAGTTTTTTGTGACTAATCACCAAAATCCGCAGAAACTTTTTCTCATTTTTAATTTCTTCTAGAAAATTAGCACTATCTTCATGACCAATTAAACGATCAAAAATTAGCAAATCATAATCTTGCTCTGCAACTAATTCTTCGGCTCTAGAGAGCTTTTCTGCCAGATCAACTTGATAGCCAGCTTTCTTGAGTACCCGCTGCAGGGTATTTAATAAATTTAGATCATCTTCTAGAATTAATATTTTAAACATCTTATTACAATGCCTTTTGTTATATAATAATGATTAAATTCTAATTGAGAAAGATAAAGTTAAGTTAAAGTTTTAAAAAAAATACAAACTCCCGGGTAGTGAAATGGCATCACCATTGACTCTGAATCAATTATTCCAGGTTCGAATCCTGGCCCGGGATCACATTCTTACCCGCACCTTTGATTTCGACTCAGCCAAAATAAATGATTTTTTAATTTTGATGGATAGTAAAACATTTTGGTTTTTCAGTTTTTTCATGCTAATTCTTTCTTGAAAATATTGAGACATGATCGCGTCAACAAAGTTGAGAGTGATATTTTTTTGACTGAGACAATTCTTTTTTAATTGTAATTTCTTGCTTTTAGGAAAATTATTAATTGCTGCATTGTTTTCGATATTTATTTTTAGTAAATTTTTACTTTTAATTAAGGATATTTTTATATATTTTTCTTTTTGCTCAGATAAGATTAATGATTCAACAGATTTTAAAATTAGTGTATTAATTACTAATAACAAGTAGTCTTCATGAGCAAAAATTCGAAATTTTTTATCACTAAGAAAATAAAGTTTTATTTTGTTTTCCTGTAAAACTCCTTGATATAAGCTTAAGAGAGATTCGATCTCTTCTACTAATTCAAAAAGGAGGGCATCTTGCTTTGGAGTTAATTGTCTATTCAACAAATCCTCTCTTTTTTTCATTTTGAGTAATAATGTTTCCGCTATCATTAAATATTTATTAAGCTGCTCTTTGTTCTTAAAAAATTCTGGATCCTGAAGGGAATCAGCAATCAAACGCAAAGATGTTAAATGATTTTTAAAATTATTGGCTAATAAACAAGAAATTTTTCCAGCATCAATTAATGAGAGGGAGCTGATTAAAAAATCATAATAATTATTCATAATTGAGCGAATTTTTCTCAAGCATAATCTGCGTTGCACTAAATTAATTGCTAAAAGAAGCAGTATGATTATGAATAAAATAAAAATTACTTGGAGGAAAAATAGAACAGAACTCGATTTACAAGTTACAAAAAAGCTAAATACTTTAAAAATCAGAAAAATCATTTCTTGTCATTTTTCTCTTAATTTTTTGAAAAATGTGTTTTTGACGACTGAGATCATTAAAATGAGCTTGATAGAGACTTAAATCATAATTTTCTTTACCAAACTTAAAATATCGATAAGAGCCTTGAGTTAAATAGAAAAGATAATTTAATAGCTTCTTTAAATAATCGAAAATATTGTCACTAACAATCACAGCTGAATTATTTTGACTTGCTAAATCAATTAATGATACAAGCTGTGGATTAGCTAACAATATTTTTTTCTTGATATCTGCCCGATCAAATAACCAAGACATTTGTTTAAGTTCATAACTTTGAAATATACTAAGACCTCTCTTAGCCATATTTAATTTATTTTCATCTAACCATAAATTAAAACACCAAGCTTGTTTGTTATTTTTTGTTGGCTGGATAATAATTTGTGGCTGTTTATGAAGAATTTTTGTTAATAAAATGACAAAAAAGCGAGTTATCCACAACGTATTTTTTTTAACAATAATACAAAAATCTAAATCATCATCTAATTTGGCATTATCAACTGCGCTAGCCCCAGTTAATGCGAGGGCAGTAATTGTGGGAAATTTACTCAAGTAATTACTGACTTGATCAATCGCTGTTTGTCTAAGCTGAGCAATTTCTTGCTTTTTTAATCTCTGAGCAGGCAATTGTTGGCGGTTTTTTAAAAAATAATAGTTAGTATTTTTTAATTGTTTTTTTTCAATTTTTTGCTTTTTCTCTAAGTTAAGCAAGCTTTTTTCGACACTATCTTCGCTTGAATCAAGGAGCAATTTTTGGGTTTTTATTCGCTGATCTGTAAGATATGGCCAATCCCAAACCACTGGTAAACGCTCTATAATTTCCTCTTTAGTTAATGGAAAATTAAAGCCATCACTATAAGCTAAAGTAAAATAAACAGCGTGATCTAAAGCATTGAAGTATTCTGCCACTCAACTATAATAAACCATCGTCGGTATTTTCGCTATAATAAGGCATATGAAAATTTATTCGTGGAATGTAAATGGCATCAGAGCAATTTTAAAAAAGGGTTTTTTAGAGTGGGTAGCAAATGAAAAACCAGACATTTTATGTCTTCAAGAAACAAAAGCGCATCCCGATCAACTTGGTTTTGAACTAACAGATCTTGATAATTTTCAAGCAAGTTTTGCTAGTGCACAAAAAGCAGGCTACAGCGGAACTGCCACTTATACCTCAATAAAACCCACAAAAATTCAACTAGGTTTAGGTGAGGAACGCTTTGATCGAGAAGGTCGAACGATTATCCACTATTATCCAAATTTCGTTCTATTTAATATCTATTTCCCTAATGGCAAAGCTAGTGAAGAACGACTAGCTTATAAAATGGACTATTATTACTATCTGCTTGACTATTTAAAGACCCTAAAAAAACAACAGGCAAATATTATTATTACTGGCGATGTTAATACTGCGCATCGAGAAATCGACTTAGCTAGACCAAAAGCTAATGAAAAAATTTCTGGATTTTTAGCAGAAGAAAGAAAGTGGATTGACCAACTTTTAGAATTGGGTTTTATTGATAGCTATCGACATTTTTATCCAAACAAAACTGAGGCATACACCTGGTGGAGTCAAAGAAGTGGAGCGAGACAACGTAATGTGGGTTGGAGAATTGACTATTTTTTTGTCAGCCAGCCATTGCTTAAAAATTTGCAAGCAGCCACGATTCACGAGCAAGTACTGGGATCAGATCACTGCCCGATTTCCATCGAACTAAACTTCTAAATTAGAGAGTAAATACATTAGAGAGCAAAATATTCTTTAACTTTTTGCCACAAGAGGTTAAGTTCTTGCTTATCAGCACCAATCCCATTTTCCAAAATAAATAATTGTCCGTGTTGGTGATGCTCAATGGCTTGTTTAATGATTTTTTTCTTCTTGGCAAAATCGTACTGGCTTGCCAAACGACGTTTAATTTGTTCTTTATTTAAACCACGTTCAATTAAGCGTTTTTCTTGGGTTGCTTCATCAACATTTAGTAAAATTAAATTGTAATTGCTTAAGTCCATCATCTTGGTTTCGGCCAACAAGGCAGCATTGAGTATGATTAAGCCTTGTTTCTTTTTTAATTCTTTACGCAATCTCACTAAAATAGGCGTGTGCATAATTTCATTTAATTTGCTTAATTTTTTACTATCGGCAAAAACAATTTCTCCCAAAGCTTTTCTATCGAGACCACCGTCTTTTTTACAAACTCCTTGACCAAAATTTTTGATAATCTCTTGTCTGACTAATTTATATTTTTCTTCACTTAGGTTTTCTTGAATTTGTGAGGAAATTAAATCTAACTCAATGTTATGAGCAACAATGTTATCTGCTTTTGCCAGCTTAACTAATTCCTGACCGATATAGCTCTTACCACTGCCAATTTCTCCAGTCAAACCAATAATAAATTGTTTAGATAATTTTTTTTCTAAACATTGTTTCACATAGGGACTTACATAATCTTGGATCAAGCCTTGATCATTTTGAATTTCTTTGACAGCACTCGAGCTAATATGAGCTAATTCTGCCTTGGTAAATAACAAAAAGGTGTCAATTCCCAGGCGCTGACTTTCACCCATGAGGTGCAAATTGTGTTCATACTCAAAATCTTGATTACTCCTGACCCCTTTAATAATAAAATCAACATTATTTTCATAGGCAAAATCCACTAGCAAACCAGTAAATGAAAGCACCTTGACGTTTTTATATTGCGCCAGGCTCCGCTGAGCCATTTCTTTGCGTTCTTCTAGGGTAAATAAATAATTTTTCAGTGGATTAATGCCAATCGCAACAATTAACTGATCAAAAGCCTTAGCCGCTCGCTTAATAACATCTAGATGCCCATGAGTAATTGGATCGCCAGAAAGGGCATATAAGGCTCTTGTCATATTAATCGATCACAATCCGCGCATCGAGCACTTTGGCCCCACTAGCGCTTAATAACAAAGGATTAATGTCTAATTCTTTAATTTCAGGAAAATCACTGCTTAATTGGGCTAAACGAGCAATGGCCGAAATTAAACTCTCTTGATCGATTGCCTGCTGTCCTCGAGTTCCTGCAAAAATACTACTCGATTTTAAGCCATTAACCATTTTTTTGATTTCTAAGAGTGTCAGTGGTGGAAAAGCAAAGGTCACATCCTTAAAAACTTCGACATAAATGCCGCCCAAACCAAACATCAACATGCTGCCTAATGAATTTTTATTAATACCTAAAATTGTTTCATGACCTTGAGGTGCCATTTCCATTAATAAGACTCCTTCCAGCTTTGCCTGAGGCATGTTTTTTGCCACGACAGTCATCATTTCCGTAAATTTACTCTCAACGTCAGCAGCTGTCACATTAAGCATAACTCCACCCACATCACTCTTGTGTAAAATGTCTGGTGAAACAATTTTCATTGCTGAAGCGCAATTAAATTCACTGAGAATTTTTTTAGCTTCTTTGGCAGATTTAGCTGTGGCACTTTTTAATAAGGGAAAATTATAGGCACGTAAAATTTCCATCGCTTCTGCTTCAGGAAAACTAGTTTTACCCACTTTTCTGGCTTCTTGAAAGATTTTAGCAACTTTTTTACGATCAACATCTGCAAATACTTTTACCCCACTCTCCTTAATTTTTGTCCAAGCGACAAATTTAGCCAAAGCTCCCAAGCCCAGTGCTGCCGATTCAGGAAAGGTGGTGTTAGCAATTTTATTATCCCTCAATAATTTCACTCCCTCAGCAACTAAGTCTCGACCCATCAGTGAAACAACAATGGCCTTATCCGTTTTTTTTCGTAAATTGACCACGGCTCTGGCAGTTTCAACTGGTTCAGTCATGCTTTGAGGGGTCAAAAGTAATAAGATGGCATCTGTATTTTTGTCTTCACTAAGCACATTGAGAGTTTTTTCATAGACCTCACCAACGGCATCACCCAAAACATCAACAGGGTTGTGAACATTGGCAGCTGCAGGTAAAAATTCTGTTAATTTTTTAACGGTCTCTTTCTCTAATTCAGCCATTGTTAAACCATTCTCGATGATTGCATCAGTGGTTAAGACACCTGGGCCACCAGCATTTGTCACAATGGTAACGCTTTTAATTTCTTTTAATGGATTCGTGCTCATGACTGATGCTAAATCAAACAATTCACTAATGGATTGAGCACGAATTATACCTGCCTGATCAAATAAAGCCTGATAAGCATTGTCTCCTCCGCTTAAAGAGCCAGTATGAGAAGCGATAGCGCTGGCTCCAGCCTCGGTCTTGCCTGATTTTAAAATAATAACAGGCTTAGGATTCTTACCTCGATTGAGCTTTTTTAAACTAGCAATAATTGCTGGAGCATTATCCAGAGCCTCAGCATAAATACAAATTACTTTGGTTTGAGGATCTTCGTGTAAATATTGAATTAAGGCTAATTCATCTAAAGCTGCTTTATTACCAATACTAATAAATTTAGAAAAACCTAAGCCCAATTCTTTGGCATAATCTAGCACTGCCGTACACAAAGCTCCGCTTTGCGACATAAATGCCACATTGCCAACTTCAGGCATGATAGCGGCAAAAGAAGCATTCATTTTCTGCTCAGCATTAATGACTCCCAAACAATTTGGACCAACTAGAATGATATTGTGGCGCTTACAAGTTTCAGCTAATTCTTGTTCTAGGGCAAAATTACCCGCTTCTTTAAAGCCAGCAGAAATAACTATTGCTGCTTGAGCGCCCTTTTTGGCTGCTTCCTCAATAGCTGAATTAACAAATTTAGCCGGAATGGCCACTACTACTAAGTCAATTTTTTGATCTAGGTCTTTGATGTCGTGATAGACTTTGACACCGTATAATTCGTCAATTTTGGGGTTAATGGGAAAAATCTGCCCAGTAAATCCCTGTTGCACCAAGTTTTTTACGACATCATTGCCAACAGTTTTTTCTCTGCTTGATGCCCCAATGATGGCAATTGATTGTGGTTGAAAAAGAGCTTGAAAATTCATAAAGTCTTTCTATTTTTTAGTGTACTAAAACTTTCTCTCCAAAATACTCTGTAAAAATTTCTTTTGCTTGAGCAATTTCTTCTTTACTGGGCGGTTTTACATCTTCTAAGAGATATTTTTTACCTAATTCTTGATATTTGTGTTTGCCCAGTTCGTGATAAGGTAAAATCTCGACCCTACTCACGGTTTTAAAATGAGCAAAATATTTAGCCCAAGCCAGCATATATTCTTTTTGATCGGTCCATCCTGGCACTAACACATAGCGTAACCACATTTCGCGACCACTTTTTTCTCTGATTTTAGCATTTTTTAAGACATTGTCATTACTTTGACCAACTAATTTCCGATGCCAATCATTATTAATGTGTTTAACGTCTAACAATAAAAGATCGGTGTACCGATATAATTCTTCCACATCTTTGTTGACAATTGCTCCACAAGTATCCAGACAGGTGTGAAAACCCTTTTCTTGGGCTTTTTTAAAAACAGCAGTCACTGCCTTGGCTTGTAAAGTTGGTTCACCTCCAGAAATAGTCAGTCCACCGCCGGTACCACTTTTACCAAAATACGGTTTTTCTCTTTCTAAGAGTTCAATAATTTCATCAACAGTTTTTAGTATGGTTTTATTGGTCTCCAAATCTTGGGTGTCAGGATTATGACAATAGAGACAACGAAAAGGACAACCTTGGGCAAAAACTACTAGGCGAATACCTGGTCCATCATGAACCCCAAATGTTTCAAATGAATGGATTCTAAGAGTTTTGGCCATGCTACATTGTTTTATGAAAGGTCCGTGCTATCACCTCTTCTTGGAGAGCCCGAGATAATTTAATAAAATTAACTGCATAACCAGAAACTCGAATAGTTAACTGTGGATAATTTTCTGGATGCTCCATGGCGTCTTCTAGAGTTTCTTGGTTTAAAACATTAACATTTAGGTGGTGAGCATCTTGATTGAAGTAACCATCTAGCATCCCCACTAAGTTGTTAATTTGTTGTTTCTGTTCACTACCCAGGGCTTTAGGCACAATTGAAAAAGTGTTGGATATGCCATCTCTGGCGTCAGCATAATCAATTTTTGCCACACTGTTTAATGAAGCAATCGCTCCAGAGTGATCTCGACCATGCATGGGGTTGGCACCGGGGGCGAATGCCTCTCCAGCTTTGCGACCGTCTGGAGTAGCTCCTGTTTTAGAACCATAAACCACATTAGAGGTTATAGTTAAAACTGATAAAGTCGCTGTTGCATTGCGATAAATATGATTTTTAGCTAACTCAGCACTAAAGCGCTTGACTAGTTCAACTGCAATGTCATCGACTCGGTCATCATCATTACCATACATTGGATATTCACCTTCAACCTTAAAATCGGTGGTGAGTCCATTTTTATCTCTAACAGGAGTCACTTTGGCAAATTTCATAGCCGATAGCGAATCAGCTACCACACTTAAACCAGCAATACCAAAAGCCATATTACGATGACAATGAGTGTCCATTAAAGCTAGTTGAGCTTTTTCATAATAATATTTGTCGTGCATGTAATGAATTACATTCATTGTATTGACATATGAACTAGCCAAATAACTAATGGTTTTTTCAAAACGGTCTCTAAATTCTTTGTAATTTATTGGTCCAGCTGGCAAAGGCTCGATGCCTGGCACTACTAGCTCACCGCTTTTTTCATCTCGACCTTCGTTAAGGGCCATCAACATTGCTTTAGCCAGATTACAGCGTGCTCCAAAAAACTGCATTTCTTTGCCTGTTTCCATCATCGACACACAACAAGCAATACAATAATCATCACATTGACCTTTATCTCTCATTAAATCGTCGTTTTCGTATTGAATTGAAGAAGTATCAATTGAGACTTGAGCACAAAAATCCTTCCAGCCCTTTGGCAATTTCTCTGACCATAAGACTGTTAAATTTGGCTCAGGAGCTGGCCCCAGATTATACAAACTCTGTAAAAATCTAAAACTGGTTTTAGTAATTTTATGTTGACCATTACTAAAAAATCCTCCTAAACACTCAGTAATCCAGGTTGGATCACCAGCAAAAAGCTGGTTATAAGCATCCATTCGCAAATGCCTAATTAATCGACATTGAATAATGAAGTGATCTACTAATTCCTGAGCTTCAAGCTCAGTGATTTTGCCAGCTTTTAAATCACGCTCAATATAAATATCAAAGAAGCTGCTTACGTTGCCCAAACTCATGGCTGCACCATCTTGTTCTTTAAGTGCGGCTAAAAAAGCAAACCAAGTCCACTGAATGGCCTCTTGTGCAGTTTCAGCTGGTTTGGAAATATCATAGCCATAACTCTTAGCCATCACTTTCATCGCTTCGAGGGCTTTAATTTGTTCACTAACTTCTTCCCGCAAGCGAATTAATTCATCAGTCATGACTCCTACTAAGGCTTTTTTGTCTTCTTTCTTAGCTTCAATTAGTCGATCTATTCCATACAAAGCAACTCGACGATAATCTCCAACAATTCTGCCACGAGCATAATTGTCTGGTAAACCAGTTAAAATTCCAGTTGAACGCAAGAGCTTCATCTCATCTGTATAAGCATCAAAAACACCATCGTTGTGACTTTTGCGGTATTGATCAAAAATTTCGACGACTTTTTCAGACACTTTATAGTGATTTTCTTCAGCCGCTGCTTCTACCACCCTGATTCCGCCGAAAGGCTTAATGGCTCTTTTCAGAGGTTGATCGGTTTGATAACCAACAATTTTTTCTAATTTTTTATCTAAATATCCAGGCTTATGACTGGTAATCGTTGAAATAGTTTCTGTATCAATGTCTAAGATGCCTCCTTTGGCCAATTCTTCATTTAAAAGTTGGCTAGCTTTTTTCCAAAGTTTTTTAGTTGTTTCAGCTGGACCCAGTAAAAAGCTCGCATCTCCTTCGTATGGAGTCATATTTTGCAAAATAAAATCTCTAGTATTAATTTCTTTTTGCCAAACACCATCTTTGAATTTTTTAGCCATGCTTCCTTTTTTTATACTAATTTTCTAATTAGTGATAATTGTAATTTTTAAACGTCACACATCGTCTATAAGTATTTAGACTTTGATATCATAATCAAAAAGACCAAGAAATACAAGCTTTTTTTTGAGCAAATTGATTACTCTCTTCTAATTATTTAAAAAGAGCAAGTCATTAACCAAACATGATCCATTCTGGTTTGAAAAACATCAATAACCCAATAATTAACATGACAATACCTCCTATTAAATGGGAATAACGAGCATATTTTGTGCTTAAAGTTACCCGCTTCATGCTAATCATAGTGATAACAAACACCAAGACATCATCTAACATAAACATTAGAATATAGAGCAATAGATAGGAATAATGCTCGAATTTCGTCAAGTTGTGCATGCTTAATAACTTGGTGTAAACTGCTGGTAAGCCGGCAGAACAAACTAGTTCTAGGAGATTAACGCTAAAAGCTAATAGGATAATGCCAATTAAAGACCAAATAATATTTTTTCGATAAACTATTTCTTTTAAACTGCCAAAGATTTTTTTCTTATTTCCCCCTAAATCGACCGGACAAGCACCATCTTTATTTTTTACAAAATCTCTTAAATAATTAATGGCCACGATAACAGCCAATAGCGCAATACCAATTCTAACCCAATTAACTAAACCCAAAAACAAAAAGAAATTAAGCCAAGCGCTCATAAACAAAAAATAAACAAAAGCTGAAGTTAAAATAAAAACTAAGCCTAGGGCCCACATCTTGCGTCGATCTTTCATACCCAAGAGTAAGGAAATTAAGAAAATTAATACCCACATGGCACAAGGATTAAAACCATCGACCAGACCGATCATGATAGTAACTAGCGGTAGAGATACGCTATGCAGGTTAACTCGACCAAATAAAGGTAAATCAATTTCCTGAACCTGCTGATCTTCATTTTCCTGAACCTGCTGATCTTCATTTGTTGGGGATTGGTCTTGCTCCAACTCTGGTGCATTGGCTTCTGGCAGGGTGATTTCTTCAATCATAGGAGTTAAGCGATTCTCTTCAATTACTTCTGCCACAAAATCCTCCCCATATTCTTCCGAATTTAACAAAGAATAGATTTCGCTAGCTGTGCCTTCAGAAAAACCAATAATGCTTTGCTTGTTAATCAAAATAAAAGGCACTCCTTGTCCGCTCACATCTAAACGACTAGCAATTGCAGTTAGCAATTGAGAATTTTGTTGATGAGAAACTTCATATTTATGAATGATTAATGACGGCTGTTCAGTTTTTAATTCACGTAAAAAAATTTCAGCTTGGCGACAATGAGGACAATATTGTGAAGAAAAAAAGTGAATATTGGCTTCAGCACTAGCCTGCACCGGCGATTTAACAAAAATAATTAAAAATAAAACTGGTAATAAAATCAACAGAGAGTAGCGTGCCACTTTCTTAATAAAATTTGTCATAAAATACCCTAAATTGTTAAAATTGAATGAGTGTAATTTTAACTTGTATTTACTATAACTGCAAGATTAAAGTTTCTTCGCCTGGATAAATCTTTGTCTAGAGAATTGGTCTTTAATAAATTGGAATTCGAATTTCTGCAATAGAGCTGGAAAATTTTGATTGACGAATTGTAGATCGTGACTATCATCTGTTTCAAACAACAATATTCCATCCTTGGCTAACAAATTATTCGAAGTAACTTGTTCGAGAGTTTTGGCTATTAATTCAAAACCAGTTCTTCCCCCATCAAGAGCAATGAGCGGTTCATATTTTTTGACACTAGCTGGCAAATTCTGTATTTTTGCGCTGGGGATATATGGCAAATTAGCCAGTAAAAGATCGCATTCTAGCCCATTACTCACTTCCTCAAACAAATTGCTAACAATAAATGTCAGCTTAATTTGCTCGGAGCAGTTCAACTGAGCAATTAAATCTTGATAATTTTTCTTTGCTAATTCAATTGCTGGCGAAGAAACATCAATTAAATAAAATTCCCATTTTCGATTAAAATAGTTGTTTAAGCTCAGTTGCTTAATCAAAGCTAGAGCAATAGCTCCGCTACCAGTCGCTAAATCAATAATTTTAACTACTTTTTTTTCTTGACTCTTTAAAATTAGTAAAGCCCTATCAACTAGCTCCTCGGTTTCAATTCTGGGTATCAAGACGTGCTTGTTGACCGCTAAAGTTAATCCAGCAAAATCTACTTTGCCAGTAAAATACTCAACAGGCATCTCATTTTTTTTAATAAAATCATCTAGATTTAGACCATGTTTCAACACTTGTTGTTGCTCATAAATTGAAGCCTTTTTACTAGTAGAGGAATAATTATTCATAAATATTGCTTAATGATTTTTTGTTTTTATGTGTGTTAGAATAATTGCTATTATAGAAATAGAAAGCACAAATGGCAAAATCAGAAAACAAATTCTCTTTTAATAATTTCCTTAATTTCCTCAACGAACATTTCTCCTTAATAATTATTATCCTGATTGTTTTAGTGGCTGGTTTTTTGGGCGGATCTCTCTGGACCCAAAATCAAATGCTGAAATCTGGCAACACAATTAAGCAAGCTGATGCCCCTAGTGATAGTGCTGAAGGTGCTGATGCCATGGCTTTGGATAATATCCCAGAATTTAATGATAAAGATCATTTTCGGGGTGCAAAAGATGCTGATGTGGTGATGATTTCTTATTCTGATTTTCAATGTAGCTATTGTCAGCGTTGGCATCCAACTCTCGATGCCTTAATTGAAAAATATGCTGATAAAATTACCTTCGTCTACCGACACTTTTCCTTAGGTTTTCCTTATTCGGATAAATTAATTCAAGCTAGTGAATGTGTAGCAAAAGATGCTGGCGAAGAGGCATTTTGGAAATTTACTAATGATGTCTACGACAAGCTTACTGATCAATCAATTTACACCGTTGAAAACGGTAATTCAATAATTAGCGACAGCAGTATTTTAAGTATTGCTACTAGCAGTGGTGCTTCTGCAGATCAAGTTCAAGCTTGTTTAGAAAAACAAGAAACTGCGAGCATCGTTACTGAAATGATGGCTGGAGCTCAAAGTGCTGGAATTGGCGGTACACCTGCCACAGTAATTATCAGTAAAAAAGCTGGTAGAGAATTTATTCCAGGAGCCCTGCCAATTGAAGAAGTTGAAGCAACTTTAGAGAAACATTTATAAAGATTTATAAAAACTTTAGTTTTTTTCTCTAATATCTAGCAAATTTATTTGTACTTGCTTGTTGTTTTTCCAAGAATTAATGGCAAGAGTAACTAGTACATCGAACTTTTTAGCAATGCTAAACTGAACATCTTGCTCTTGAAATCTCCAAGCTAAAATAGCAATTTCTTGTTTAGCATCTGGATGGCTAAAAAATAATTTAGCATGTTTATTGTCTTTGCCTAAAGTCTTCAAATTGTTTAACAATAAATTTTCTAATAAAAAAACTGGTCGCGGGTTGGCATTGCCATAAGGTTCAAAGGCTTCTAGTGCTAGAACACAGTCTAAGTTGAGCAATTGACTTGAGATTGGACAATCTACGCGAATTTGTGGCTGAAGTGACATATTGCCAAGCTGTTTTTTCGCTAGAGTTAAAAGCTTTTTTTTAACTGATGCTAATTTTTCTAAATTTAAAGAAAAACCAGCTGCTAGAGGGTGTCCACCAACACTTAATAAGTCATTTTCTACTTGTCTTAAAAAATCAGTAATGTTGAAACCGGCCAGTGATCTGGCTGAAGCTTTAACGACCTGCTTTTTATCGCTGGCATTGGCAGGCACAGAGATAACAATACAGGGTTTGAGAAATTTCTCCGATAGTTTGCCCGCTAATAAACCGATTATTCCCTCATGATAGTCGCCATCAACAATAATTAGCGCTTCTTTTTTTTCTTTTTCACTAAGAGAAGCTTCTGCTTGAAGAATTAAGTCATTGGTTAAATCTTGTCTTTCAATGTTAGTATCTTGTAAAAGATGAGCTAATTGCTTGGCTCGTTTGTCGTTGTTTGTACATAATAAACGCAATGCATCCATACTATCTGCCAATCGGCCCATGGCATTAATCCTTGGACCAATGACATATCCCAAGTGATAACTACTTATTTCAGCTTTATTTATTCCAGCCAATTGATAAAGAGCTAATAAACCTGGACGCTCAGTTTTCTGTAAAGCTAATAAACCATGAACAACTAAACTGCGATTCAGATCTTGCAGTGGCATTAAATCAGTCACTGTAGCAATAGCTACTAAAGACAATAATTCATTTAAAAAATTATCAGCCTGCTTGCGGTCTTGATGACTTTTAAATAATTCATTAAGTAAAAACCAAGCTACTGCTGCCCCACACATTTTAGTAGAATGAAAACTGGCTAAAACAGGCAATTTTTGCTTATCAGCCTGATGATGATCAGTGACTATCACTTCCACCCCCTCATTGGCTAAATATTTTAAGGCAGGTAAAGCGACAATCCCATTATCAACAGTAATTAGTAAGTCTGGTTTACCTTTACTGGCAAATAAATCTTTTAAGGCTTTAATCGACAAACCATAACCGTGTAATTGACGATTAGGGATAAATGGTAAACTAGTAATTCCAAAAAATTTTAAACCTTCCCATAACACGACACTGGCACAAATTCCATCACTATCATAATCGCCAAAAATATAGACTTTTTCTTGATTTTCTTTAGCCAGTAGCAAGCGTTTTTTAATTTTATTAAACGCTCTTTGACTAAAACCCATTTGTCTTAATTGCCAGGTTTTGGGATGCGGAGCTTGAAAAAAAGCAGCGCTTTTTTGCTCAGTAATGTGGCGATTTTTTAACAACACTGCCAGCAGCTGATCCTTGTCTGCCACCACTCTTTTAGATTGCAACTGCCATTTCTTCATAGTTCTTTTATAATAACCTCATGCACTTAAATTTACCATTTGAATCGCTTGGCATTATTTATGCTCTTCAAGAAGCTGGTTTTGAGGCCTACTTGGTTGGTGGAGCTGTTCGCGATTTAATGCTTAATCAAGAGTTAATTAATGATTTTGATTTTACCACCAATGCCAATCCTCAAGAAATTCAGCAGGTTTTTCCTGGAAGTTTTTATGAAAATCAATTTGGCACAGTAAGCATCACTCATGAAAATTTATTGCAGCAGTTAATTAAAGAAAATTACTCTTTACCTAAAAAAAATATTTATCAAAGACTATTAGATCACGAAACAGCTCTCTATAAAACAAATCAAAAAGAAAAAATAATTAATCTTAAAACAGCTAAAAAAATCCATTATTCATTAAAAGACAAAGTTCTTGATTCAGAAAAAATAATTGAAGAGAATGTTCCTAAAGTTTATTTACCGCCATTTGAGATTACCACTTTTCGCAGCGATGGCAATTATGCAGACCATCGCCGACCAGAATCAGTTGCTTGGGGCAAAACTATTGCTGATGATTTAAGTCGCCGTGATTTTACAATTAATGCCATGGCAATTGCCATAAATAAAGAAAGTTTAAAAAATATTTTTCAAAAACAAGCCATTGCGGAAAACTATCAACTCCAAACTAATGATTGGCAACTAATAGATGAATTCCAAGGCTTCAAAGACTTAAAAGCCGGTTTAATCAGAACAGTGGGGAATCCAAATGAGCGTTTTGCTGAAGATGCCCTAAGAATGTTGAGAGCCATACGACTAGCAGTGCAACTTAATATGGAGCTAGAAAAAGAAACATTTTTATCTATTCAAAATAATCATGATTCCCTGTCCTTTATTAGCGCTGAAAGAGTTGGCGCAGAAATGATGAAAATATTAGCCTCCACCGATCCAGCTAGAGGCGTCAAACTTTTAGATGACAGTGGCTTGTTGAATCACATTATTCCAGAGTTAAAAATGGGTAAAAACATGGATCAATCGGGCCATCACAAGACCGATGTTTGGACACATAGTCTTGACGCTTTAGCTACTTGTCCTAGCAAGGATCCAGTGGTTCGCTTAGCTACCCTCATTCATGATATTGGTAAACCAGATACTTATGAGCAAAAAGATCAGGAAATTTCTTTTTATAATCATGAGGTCTTGGGTGCAAGAATAGCTAGTAAAATTGCCAAAAGACTAAGACTTTCAAAAAAAGACGTGCAAAGAGTATTTATTTTAGTTAGATATCACATGTTTTATTATCAAACTGACCACAGCGACGCCTCGATAAGACGCTTTATTAAAAAAGTTTCTTTAGAAAATATTGACGATATTCTTGATTTGAGAGAAGGCGATCGTTTAGGTAGTGGAGCCAAAAAAACGAGTTGGCGCCTCGAAGAATTTAAAAAAAGAATTATTGAACAACTTAATCAACCCATGGACTTAAGTGATTTGGCTATTAATGGCCAAATCATTATGGATGAATTTCAATTAAAACCCAGTCCGCTCATTGGCCAAATTCTCAATCAGCTTTTAGAAGAAGTCATGGAAAATCCAGCACTCAACACCAAGCCCTCGCTAATAGAAGAAACACAGAAAATTATCAAAGCAACTAATAATTAATTGCTTTTAGCTTGCACACGCTTATTAGTAATTTCTTCCCAAACAAGTAGAATTGGCACAGCAATAAAACTACTGGAATAAGTGCCGGTTATGGCTCCAATTAGCAGGGCTAAAGAAAAATAACGAATAGTATCACCGCCAAGTAAAAACAAAGATAACAACATAATAATAATTGTTAAAGAATCATTAATTGAGCGGCTTAGAGTTTTACCAACTGCTAAATTGGCAATTTCTGTTAAAGATAATTGTCGATGGGTTTTTTTCAATTCGCGAATGCGATTGTAAACAACAATGGTGTCGTGAATGGAGAAAGATAAAGAGGTTAAGACCGCAGTGATAAATAAAACGTCAACTTCGACACCATAAAAATGTCCTAATAAACTAAAAATTCCCAGTAAAATTAATGTGTCGTGAAACATCGCTAAAACAGCAGAAATACCGTATTTTAAATCATGAAATTGTTGCCATATATAGACAATAATTACGCCTGCCACTATCAAAACAGCATTAATGGCTTTTTTTAATAATTCTTGACCTAAAACTGGACCAATACTTTCAAAACGCAGTAATTCTATTTCTCCGTAGTGCTCTTCAATGATGGCTAAAGCTTGCTCCTTTGCTTCATTGCTTATTTCTTTGCCTCTGAAAATTTCGCTGTTTGGGCCACTGGTTTGGATCGTATCAACAGCAAAGACCGGCTGCAAATCAGTTTTTAATTGTTCCTGTTCTTCACTAGTGCTTACTTCTTTGTTGAGAAGATTGATTTCTAACAAGCTCCCTCCAGCAAAATCAATCGCTGGTTTTAAACCATATAACATTAGAGAAATTAATCCTGGAATTAAAAAAATTGCCGATATGAAAAAATATAATTTTTTATACTTCATTAGATTCATGATTAAATTCCTTAGCTTTAACTAGTGGCATAATAAGGCGCACTAACATTCTTGACACAGTCACACCAGTAAACATGCTCAATAAGCTCCCCAGTAAAAAAGTGATACCAAAACCCTTAACTAAACCACTAGTGTTTAAAAAAGATAAATTGAGCGGATTAATTAAAACTAGAGCAGTGACAATTGAAGCCAAATTGGCATCCTTAACCGTATCCCAAGCTCGACCAAAGCCCAACTCCATTGATTCAGCATATGATTTGCCCGCCCGCTGTTCTTCTTTCATTCTTTCAAAAATCAGGATATTAGCATCAAGTGCCATGCCAATCGTGATAATCAAACCAGCTATTCCAGGCACTGTTAACACTACTCCAATAATTTTATAAAGAGCAATGGTTAAAGTCGCATAAATAATTAAGGCGATGGATGAAATGAAACCTAACCATCCGTAATATAAAATCATAAACAAAATCACCATAGCTAAACCCACTAGGCCGGCATTAATGCTTTTTTGTACTGAATTATCGCCCAAACTTGCACCAATATTTTTTTGCTCTAATACTTCAATTCTGACTGGTAAAGCTCCAGCATTGAGTTGAATAGCTAAATTCTTGGCTTCATCAATTGTAAAGTCACCCGTCATCACTGCACGACCATCTAAAATGGCAGTAGAAATTCTGGGCATGACCACTGGTGATCCATCCATGAAAATTGCTAAAACTTTGTCAATATTATTTTTAGTAATCTCTGCAAATAAATCACGACCCACATCATTAAACTCTAAGGCAATGAGTGGTTTGTTAGTTTGTTGATCAAACTGCAATTGCGCAAGTTTTAGTTGCTGCCCAGTCAAACCAGTTTCGACAAAATAAGTAGTTAAAAAATCAGCCGATTGAGTCGCCACAGCTATTTCCTCTTCAGTTAATTCTTTTTCGATGCGAAATTCTAGTTCTGCAGTTTTGCCAACTAAATCTAGGGCTTGTTGTGGATCATCGACACCAGGCAATTCCACAATCAATCGATAATCGTTTTCAAAGCGGGCTGCTTGAATAGTCGGCTCGCTGATGCCATATAAATCAACTCTGCGACTGATGATTTCTCGAGCTGATTCTAAAGCGGCATCTCGATTTTCAGGAGCAATCTCATCCATATTGGCTCTTAAAACCACTTGCATTCCTCCCTGAATATCTAAACCCTTTTTTAATTGAAAATCTTTATAAATATGTTTGCCCCAAAAATAAAAGTCAATCGGCTTTTTATTAATTTCAAATTTAATCTGCTTGTTAAATAATTTCTGATCGACAACCAAACGATTAGGAAAAGCGATGTAAGCAGCAATTAAAAACAATGCTAAGAGTAATATTAGAGCGCTCGGTTTTGTTTTTTTTATCATGGAGTGAATAATCTATTAATTAGTTGGTAAATTGCGGTGTACAAACTCATTTTCTTCACCAATAATCATCGCTCTCACAGCGTAGAGAAATTCCATCACAAAAGGATCGCGGCGAGTTTTGCGAAATTCAAATTCATCAGCACTCAATACCGCATAATTAATCTCTCGTCCTAATTCGACTTGTTCAGCCTTGATTAATTGCTCTAATTCGGGCAAGACCACATCACCAACAAAAATAATATCTAGTTCGTCAGGGCGAGGAGTTTGATGAGCAATGAAAGTGCCAGAAAAAACAACAAAGGATAAGGTGCCAAGTTTTCGGCGATAGCGACGAATTTTTTTACCTAAGCCAGTACTTTTGGCCACAATTCTTTGTAATTCTTGATAGTAAAGATAATTTTTATTTAAATAATAATATAAACGATTAGCTCTTTGCTCACTTTTTAACAAACCACACTCCAACATCCGTTCTAGTTCTCTTCTAACTGCATTAATTTCTTCTTTAACAAGGCGAGTAATTTCTCGAACATAATAAATTTCTTCAGGGTTTTTGAAGAATAATTCTAATACTTTAACTCTCACCTTAGAAATTAATAAATCATTGAGACAAGACATATTTCCCTTATGTTAATGATTAATTTTGAAACAAATATTTACTCAATTTTAAGCGATTATAAATAAAAACACAAGAGATAAATCCGCTACAATTAGTAAAAATAAGCCGGCGATAGCCGGCTTCTTATTAAAGACAAATCATTTTAGTAAACAACTTCGCTACCTGTTGCAAGAACACTAATCCAAACTTGACCTCTTGCTAGCTCGATTGCTTTACCACGGACATCGGTAAATTCTAACTCCGCTTCTCTGTTCATTTTACTCCAATTGGCATCAATCGGGTCTTGGCCATGTTTAAAAATTAAAGCCTTGCCTCGTCCAGTAGTGGTATAAAGCATGTGTTTAAGCTCATTAATGGGGCCTTTTTCTTGAGCAAATAACACTATGACGGTGCTTGATGCCATCACTTCATCATTATTTAAATCGTGTTGTTCTACTCCAGCAGTACTTCTTTTATAAGCATCTAGCTCTTGGTCGTAGTTCCATTCCACAGAAAATTGATTATATCCAGACCAAAAATCATAGCTAATTTTTTGCACTAAACCTGGCGTTGGGATTTCTGTTTCATAAGTCCAGCCTTGGTAACGATCCTGCCATGGAGCAGCAGCAACTTGTTGAAAATTACTTGTCCTGGCTGGTGTTAAATTGGTCCAGCCTCGTTCAGCTGCCACTTCCCATAATGCTTCAGTCTCAGATTGCATAGTGTGCTCGGTAGCAACTTCTTTACCAGGAACACGACTGTAATTACGGACAAAGGTTGGATAACCAATGGAAAATTGATCCATGTCGTTTTCCCCTCGCCAACCATAATCGCCAATTTGTCCTAAAGCATTGCTTGGACCAGCCACATTGGCTCCTCCGACGTGCACATATAATGGCAAATTAAAGCCGGAAGCCCAGTCTACAAAATAAGTACGAGCGCTACGCACCGGCGCAATTACGACATTTTCGTTTTGCGCTGCACAATAATAAAGAGCGCCAAAACGAGTCACTCCACCCTCAGCCACCGCTTCAAAAACCACGTCAGCTCTACTTAATCCTGAGTGAGGTCTGGCATCGGGAGAATTTTCGATCATGACAAATAGTGGTCGTCGAGTTTCCCAAGCATTTTTTTCTGTTAATGTGTAATATTTGCCGTTTAATGGACAAGCTTGATCCTTAGCTTCATGAGGATCGATATTTAATAGGCCAGCTAATAATGATTCTTGTTGCTCTTGAGCTACTTGGCTACCTGCAGTGGCTTTTTTAGAAAAATAGGAAAAAGTGAAAAAAGATACCAAGCTAGATGCTAAATAAACGCATAATAAAATAATTAAATTTTTTTTAGACATATTGTTCTACTGCCTTTCTCAAATTTGACAAAACTAAGTATAGCGCAAAGTTATTAAAGCTAAAACTACTAAAACAACTAGAGTAACTAATCCAGTTTTTTTTAGGTCTTGTTTAATATATTTAAGCTCAGCATGAAATAAGTCATAGGCTTTATTGTTTGTTGATTTTTCCGGCGCTTGCTTGCTTGATGGCAATTTTTCTTGCCTTGTTCCCTGCTCAACAGTATTGAGCAAACGCGCCCGGGCTCGAATTTTATCTGCTTTGCTACGTTTTTTTGCCATAAGATCTTTATATAACAAAATTGCTATTAAAAAAGTCTCAACACATCGTTAACAGACACAACAATCATCAGTAAAATTAAAATAAAAAAGCCAACATAGTTTGCCCAATTAGCTATTTTTTCAATTTTTTCTTTAGGAAATAGTTTTTCTAATAGAATAAAAAAAACTCTGCCGCCATCTAGGGCTGGGATTGGCAACATGTTCATCACAGCCAAATTAATTGATAATAATGCCGCAAAAGTAAGAATTTTAAGGAAACCTCCGTCAAAATAACCATGGGTGTGAATTTGCTGAACAATGCCGACTGGGCCAGCGACATCCGTCGATACAGATTGCCCTTTAATTAAGTCAACAATTAACTTGCCTAAAGCTTGTAAAATTGAAATACTCAAGCCCAAAGCATCTTTAATAGCGTAATAAGGCCCTTTTACGATTGCTACATACCAAGGATCTTGTTCAACAATCACATCTGTAAATACGACCCCAATAGCACCCTCTGATTCAGGTCTTTCTGTCTCTCGTCTTAAATAAACAGAAAACTCTTGATAATCGTCTGGACAAACAGTGTTATGGCAAGGATTAGTGGCCCTTATTTTAATGTCCTCTCCTAAATGATGAGCTACGTAATCTTGTACCTGAGCAACGCTACTTACTTGGACCCATTGTTCATCTTGATCACTGTATAGAGCAATAATATTGGTGTTCGGCAACATGCCAGCCATTTTAGCTGGAGAATTATCGCTTAATTCATAAATTCGTGCTTGATTGCCCAGCTCTTGAGGAACACCAGTAATAATATAAACTAAACTAAAAACTAAAATTCCAAAAATAAAATTAAAAAAAGCTCCTGCTGCTAAGGTTTGTAAACGAGCCGACATTGATTTTTCAAAAAATGGCCCCCAACCCTTGCTTTTGTCCTTGTTTACAGGCTTTGTCTTTTTTTGGTCAAGCGATTCCTTTTCATCTTCTTCTGGACCATCTTCGCCATCTAATTTTACAAAACCACCAAAGGGGATAGCATTTAGTGAAAAAACTGTGCCTTGAAAGGTGAATAATTTTAGTAAACGAGGTGGATAACCAAGCCCAAACTCCTTAATTGTAATTTTGTTTTTTCTGGCTAATAAATAGTGTCCCAATTCGTGAATTGTGACTAAAAAAGATAAAATTAAGACAAAAATAATAATTTCGTACATGATTAAATGCTCAACAATTCTTCTTCTTTTTTGATTACTAAACTTTCAATTTCTTCAATAGAACTTTTCACTTGATCATCAAGTTGACTAAAACTTTTTTTAATATCATCTTCGCTAACCCCAGCTTCACCCTCTTGTTTTTCAATTTCTTTCCGAATGTCAGCCCTAATTTGCCTCATCATTATCCGACCATCCTCTGCCCGCTGATGCAAAATTTTTACCAATTCATGACGACGTTCAGTGGTTAAAGTAGGAACCGGCACCCTAATTAATTCTTGATCAACTATGGGGTTTAGATTTAACTGGGCCACACGAATTGCTTTTTCAATGGCAGACAAGAGACTTTTATCCCAGGGTTTAATGATGATTAACTGTGAATCTGGAACAGAAATACTAGCTAATTCAGTTATAGACATTTGATTACCATAGGCATCAACCTTTACTGAATCAAGAATATGTGCCGAAGCACGCCCGGTTCTTAAAGTATTAAATTCCTGCTTCACGTATTCAATGGCCTTAGTAAATCTTGGACGATAGCTGGCTGGGTCAATTAACATATAAGTAGATTGTAACAAATTTTAAGGAAAACGGATTTTGAAATTAATATTGGGAAAAGCCAAGGTTTGACGAGTGGGATCAGCATTCTTCAAATCTTTTTGTAGCTGGTCAACTCTTTGTTCAAGAGGATCAGCTTCTAAAATTTCTTCAACTACTTCAGGGTCATCGACAACCACTGGTTTTTCTCTTTTGGGCAAATAAAAAATAATAATATAAAAAGCAAGTAATAAAAAAATTCCTGCCATCAAAAAATAAAAAGGCTTTAAATTTTTGTTTTTAGTTAGATCACTTTTTAAATCAATTTTTTTCTGTGAAGTTTTTCGCCACAGCGGAGCTTGATCAACAAAAACTGTCTGATCGCTATTTATAAATAAATTGTCTTTTGCCATAAGTTTATTTAAAGTTTCAATAATTCATCTAAATAAGTTAAAGATTGAGATAAATTAATATAGACTGGGTTGAGCTCTCTGGTTAGATTGCGATAAATACTTTCAAGAGAATTGTTTTTTTCTGCCTTTTCCCACAAAATCTTGAGATTACTTTTAGCTTGACTGAGGGTTTTGTCGGTTTCTTCTGAAGCTCTGACTAGCGCACTCAAAGCACTAAGCTCTTCAAGGTCACGAAAATTATCAATGTCTTTTTTGAGCGGGATGGCCAAATCATATACTCTTTGTAAACGGGAGATGGCTAGTAAAGCCAATACTTGCTGGCTAATTTTTTCTAAATCACTTATTTCAGCAAAATCTTCTAGGCTCTCCTGCACCTCGCTTTGACTATTTTTTTCTTGCAAACGCTCATGATGTTTTTTTAGCGATCCTATTTTATCTTCTATTAAGTTTAAATAGTGGTTTTTCACTGATAATTCAACACCTTCGCTGGCAAAAAGATTGAGTTTTAATAACTCAAAATAATTAATTAAAACTTGATCTCTGCTGATAGAAACCGATTTGGTTTTAACCACCAAATCTTCCAAGGTGGCCAAAGTTTTTAGGGAAACATATTGATCGTAGGCAATATCATAAACTCTTTCTTTGTTTCGATATTCTTCTAAACTTTGATTGTAATCTTGGCGAGCTTGAGCAATTTCTGCTTCTAATCTCTCTTTTTGCCATATAAGTTCTGTTTTAGCTGCTGGCTCCTGTGCTTTAACAAAATTAATTTTCACCGCAGCTAATGCCACAACAAGACAAAAAAACAAGATCAAGCTAATTTTTTTATTTTTATTATTTATTTGATAAGACATTTTCTTTGTTAGTTTATTTAGCTAAACGCCTGTCTCTAATGAGCTGAGTGGCTTCAAACATTGATTCAAAAGTCCCAGTATCAAACCAAGCGCCTTCAACAAAAGCTACATCTAAAGAGCCTTCTTTTAAATATAAATTATTTAAATCCGTTATTTCCAATTCTCCTCTCGGTGAAAAATCTAAATTTTTCACTTTTTCAACCACTGTGTTGTCATATATGTAAAGCCCAGTCACACAATAATTAGACTTAGGATTGCTTGGTTTTTCTTCGATTGAAATGGCTCGATTTTGTTCATCAAACTCTACTACCCCAAACCTCTCTGGATCAGCAACTTTTTTAGCAAAAATTCTACCGCCAGTTTTGAAACTCTGAATTGATTGAGAAAAATCATCCTCAAATAAATTATCACCTAAAATCAAAGCCACATTGTCTTCATCAATAAAATCTTTACCAATCTGAAAAGCTTGAGCAATTCCTTGAGGTTTATCCTGAATTTCATAGGAAAAATGGCAATTAAAATCCTTTCCACTGCCTAAATATTTTAGAAAATCACCGGCATGATCTGGAGCAACAATAAATAATATGTCGACAATCCCTGCCTGCCTCAATGTTTCTAAAGGAAAGTGAATCATTGGCAGATCATAAATGGGCAATAATTGCTTGCTGGTAACTTTCGTTAGTGGCGACAAACGCGTCCCACTCCCTCCTGCTAAAATAATGCCCTTCATATTTTTTTCTTGCATATTGTCCTCTTTTTATTGATTTCAAATCTTATCATAAAAAGCTTAAAGCGTAATTAAGATTAATAATAAGACTGCCAACATTGACATAGCCAAATATTCAAAAATAATTTCACTAGTAATTTTACTACTTTTTACATGAGTAAAGACACCCCAAAAAAAATAGCCAAGCCCAATAGCCAAGGCCAAGTACCTTTGTAACATTTTATCGATCCAGAAACGAGAAAAAAGATAAGCAAATATCGCTAAAAATAAAAACAAAATGAGATAGGCTAGGCGGTGTTTTTTGAGTAGTTTCGGCATACCTCAGGGAATAATCGTTCCTCCTCGAAATAAAATTAACAAAAAGCCAACGGTTAAAAATAACATAATATGAGCAAAATTTTGACCAACAATTCGTTCATATCGTGCATTTTTTGAAACAAAACTGTCGTAAACTAAAGTTAAAATGATTAAAACTACAACTAATAAGAAAAAAGTCTTGGTTAAATAAATCGGTGAAAAAAGAATTTTTCCACTCGCTGATTTTTCACCTTCAACGAGACCCAAGCTGTCGTCACCAGCTAATTCGGATTCAACAACATCAGTTTGTAAATTTTTTGCCGACAAATCACCAATATTTTTATTAGCTGGAGCTGGTAAATTAATTGACCCTCCCTCTGCAGTTTGCCTAAGTTCAACCGCTCCTGGAGCACCAAACATTTGGACAACTAAAGTCGTGCTAAATCCATTGAGAGTGCCATTAACTACCGCTAAACCAATTTCAGTAAAATTTGGATTGATAATATTTTCTTTATGAGTTGGTGAATTCATCCAAGCCTTCACCATTTCATCAGTTGTATCGAAATCTCTAGCTAAATTTTCACCAGCATATTTATACACATAGCCAGCATTTTTAATGAAAACCCAGGGCTGAGTACCGTCTGGAGCACTATGAGCCCAATACTGTTCACTAAACATGTGTTGAGCTTTGGCTAGGGCAGCCTGATTAAGTTTTTCATTGATTTGCAGAGGACTCAGGCCTAGGCTCGCTCGCTTGACGTTGGTGGCAACTAGGACCTGATTAACATCAATATTTGTTGCAAAACCAAGAATTTTATCAGCTAAACTGGGAAAAAAACGAACCGCATTGAATAGAGCAAAAACAGCTAAAACCACAAAAGACAAAAGCATTAATGATTCTGGATGTAAGAGTTGAGGACGATGGTGGTTTTTCTTCCCAGGTGAAAACAAATTAAACAAGCCTTCTTTAAAAGTCATTTTTTTAGGACGATAAGAACGAGCAGTGCTTTTTTTTCTTGCTCTAGACATAAATAATAGATCATTATGACAAATAATGGCGAGTCAAGCAAGCATTGCTTGACTCGCCACAAGCTTACTGTTCGTAATAGAAATTTAGATCAAAAGTAACCGTATCTCCCATCGCCTCATTGCCACAAGCATCAGCACTAAAATCAAAAGTTAGATTAACTGTGGTATTTTGCAACAAGTTGTCTAGCGGTGAGCGGTTCTCTTCATCAATGAAGATGTTTTCTAATTCAGAAAACAAGGTGTAGGGCTGAACTTCAACTACATTACCACCCAAATCTTTGTAACTTACTCGCATCATTAGACAATCATCGAGTTCACCTTCCCCATCGATATCGCTTTCAGCCTCGGTATTAACACCCTCATCGCTGTCGGTAACTACCAAGCCAATATACAAGTTTTCATTAAAACCTGATCCTGTGCCTATGTCTGTCACCCCAACCGTCGCACTAGCTGGCACTCCAGGAATTAGGTTGGGCAAAGAGAATTTAACTTGAGTCGGATCTTGACCAGCCAACTTTAAGTTAACACTGGCAGCTCCAGCCGTGTTGTCCTTTAAGGTTTCAACATCTGAAAACAATGCTTTTGATAGGCGCAATGCACCAAACACCATGGCTATTGTCAACAAAAGACCCAAGCCTAGTTTCTTAATTTTTTTATTTTTGCTCATAGATTACCTTTCTTTGAGCTAATTAATACTTTTTCTTTTTTCTTTGATTTGGAAAATATTGATCGATAAATAAAAAATATTAATATTAAAAAAAAGATGAAGATCATCAAGCAAATAATTACAAATGTCTTGGGTTCTGACACCACTGGTGCAACAGTGGCTTGTGCTGGAAGAACTTGTGGATCTCCTTCTTCACTTTGAAGACCTAGAACTTCCTGATTTTGAGGCTGACTAGTTTCTGTTTGTTGGCAATTAAGCTTAAAATTTAATAAAAAGTTTGTTTGAAATTCTTCTGCTACTTCTGCTAAATAAAATTCAAGTCGATAGAGCTTAAAACTATCACCAGCAATAGTTAAAAGATTAATTTTTTCTTGAAAAAATACTTGTAAATTGTCATCAAATAGCAATTGGTTTTGCTGAAATATTTTGACAAATATTTTTGACCAGGGTTGTTCCCCAACTTCTTGCTTCGGGCTGGCTTCTAAACTCAGCTGACAGCTATCTTTTAAGTAATTATGAATTAATAAATAATAGTTGTATTGGGCAGGTATTTGCTGAGTTTTAATATTAATTCCAGGCAAAGACTCTTCAGCCAATTGGCACTGATCAGCAGCATTCAATCCGCAGTTGATAATTATTTGATGACCACTAGGCATTAAATCACCTCCAAATAAAAATTACTTGAATTGACACAACTTAAATCTTGAACATTAATGAGAATTTCTTCGCCAAAATTGGGCCAGAAATCTGTAATAGTCATTTGAGGAAAAAGGAAATGGTTTTTTTGTATTAATTGTTCACTCTTTTCTTGCCCACAAGTTAAAAACCAACGATGATTTTTAAACACTGTTTCAGTAATTGTTGAAAATATAAAAGTAAAACTCCCATCTACCTCCTCGATAAGACTGGGCTTAGTAATTTTTTGCGAAACAAATTGATAAATTGGCCAATCATTTTCTGCAATCCTGATCTTGCCTTGCTCAACATATGTTTCTGGATTTTGAACAAGTTGATTGTCTAGTAATAATTGATCACCAACCTGCCAGACAATGACTTGTGAACTAAGATTTCTTATATAAACAGAGCTTGGCTTATCCTGGTCTCCTAAATTTCCCGCATAAAAACGCAAATGTTTATTAGATAAATCATAGGCTCTTAAATCTAAAATAACTTTTTGCCACTGACCATCGCTTTGTTTTATACTTTTGGCAAAAATTAATTCTTGCTTAGCTTCTCCCTCAATACTGATGTAAAAAACTGGCTCATCAAAAGCAGATAAGTCTTCGGCACTGTCAATAAAATATTCAAAGCTGATAGCAGGTGGAAAATCTTTGGCTAAATCTAGTGAATAAAAATCATCTATTTCAATGATTAAGTTAGGATCAAAATCTTCCTTGAGTACATAAGACTGATTTTCCCCTATTAAATAAAAATTGTCTTCTACTTTATTGCTTTGTCCATCAAGTCTGCTCTCCTCTTTTTTTTCGGAAAGTTGCAGCTGCTGCTTAATTTGATAATCCCCAGCTGACTTAAGTTGAATGATGTTGTTAGGAATTGTGAATTGTAATTCACGCGCATGAATAATATTGGGGAAAAGTAGATAAAAAATAATTACTAGTAAGAGAAATATTAAACGACGCATTAAGTGCATTATCTAAATAGAAAATGACAAACTTGCTCACATTTACAAAGGCTTAAAAAATTTGTATAATCCAGAGGTAACTAGGCCCTATCGTCTAGCGGTTAGGACATCGGGTTCTCATCCCGGCAACTGGGGTTCGATTCCCCATAGGGTCACACTTTGTCCATTTGAGGCTTTAAAAACCTTAATTTGCTTGAATAAAACTGTCTTCTCACACGCTCTATATCGGTTTTTTTTGACATACTTTATCCCCTTGCCCCCTACTTGACTAGGGGTGTCCATGCACGCATCCACTGTTAGACTTACCACACTAGTGTTTATTTACAACAAAGCAAGCGTTGAGGGGGGAGCGTATCTTGAATTGACAGGAAACCTTTGTGCATAGTGTTATTGTAGATAAAAAAATTTGAATAATTTATTTTACAATAACAAAAAGACTTAGATGTATATATTGTGTTATAATAATATCGTTAATTAGGTTACTAAGGAAGAAAGCCTTCCTCAAAAGCGACTTAGTTATAAATTGCTTGCTTGACGGGATCGATCCAGAAGTTCTAAGAACAAGGAGAAGATCAAATGTCACGAGAAAGTGCTGAAAAACAGTGGAATAGGTTGGTGAGTGAGTTCAATCTCACCCGTGAAGAACAAACGCAAGTCCATCGTCATCTGGCTAACAACTACAGCCTTGAAAAAGACTACATGTCCTATGAAGAGCTGAAGTCCGCTGCCAGCGAAGTAGTATTACGCATCCGTTAGGGAGAAATTCCTGTCGGCAAGCAAAAAAGTAGAGGACTAAGAAATTAGTCCTCTTTTTCTAAAATAAAACTTCCACCAGACGTGGTCAAAAAAGCTTCTTCAATTTTGTTTAATGACCATCCATTATTTTCCATACTATTCAAAATAATTTTTAGTTCACAATTATCAAAAGTAAATAGTAGTTTATCGTCTACAACAGATACATCTTGCAAAGACATACTCATCAATTTTTGAAGAAAATTATCAATCTCACTAAAACTGCTCCCAGCATCTAAGGATAAAGCACTACTTTTTAGCCACCAGTTATTTGAAACAGCTAGAGTGTAATCACCTGCTCCTTTATCATCAATTTTACCAAATTCAAAGAAGATAGAAGATCCATAACCTCTCCAAGCCCTACTTATAGGTAGTTTTTTGAGAATACTAAAATGTTCAATAGCCTGATTTATTGAAATTTGTTTTTGCATAATTATATTCTATCATTTCTTAATAATTTTTCACTTTGTTTGTTCATAACTTTCTCTTAAATTTTTAATTAAGTAAAAATTGATCAACTTTTTTATGATGTCTTTGGCCAATATTAGGTTTGGAGGAATTACTGAGCAATTTAATTCATCTGTAAATAATTGAGAAATTAATCATCCACTACTTCTTCCTCTACCAACTTTTCAGTTCACAAAATGTTTTAAGCATTGTATAAGTAATTAATGCGCCGCAAACCATTGCTTCTTGCAATTATTTCATCAGTTGGAATAGCTTTTCTGCTACCGCTATTAATAGTCAACCTACTGCATTTGATGAAAGTGCTTCCTCCGCAATCAACATCTGGAACAGCAATTCCTTTGCCCAATAATATTTTCTCGTTCATATTTGTTATGTACTTTCTCTTTCCCAGACCTTTTTTAATTCTAATTGTGATTTCAGCGTTGTTATATCAAAAATTAAAAGTGTATTTTAAAAAAGTTTTGGGTTCGTAAAATTGATAAAGAAAATTAAAAAGTCACTTTTTATTATTAAATTTCTCAACAAATTCTTTTAATTGGAAACAAAACTAGTAAATTTTTCTCAGTAAAATTCTATTCGTATCTCAAGGCTTCAATTGGCGAAAGATTGGCCGCTCTTTTAGCCGGCGCTACGCCAAAAATTAAGCCAACGGCTGTTGATACTCCAAGAGCTAAAAGGACCGCTGTTAAGGTAATTTTAGCTGGAAAAATTGATTGGATGGCCCAAGTGCCAAGCACGGCTAAAGCCAAACCCATCAAACCCCCAAAAATAGAAAGTATTGATGCTTCAATTAAAAATTGTACTAAAATTTGATTAGGCGTCGCTCCTAAAGCCTTGCGCAAACCAATTTCTCTAGTGCGTTCTGAAACTGACACCAACATAATATTCATGATGCCAATCCCACCCACTAATAAGGAAATGGCGGCAATACCACCCAATGCCACAGTTAACATGGACAAGATATTATTAATCGTGTCTAATAATTGAGATTGATCAAAAACGCTAAAGTCGTCTTCGTCTAAATTTTTTTCTAATTCTTTTTCAATTGCTTCAATTGCTGGTGGAATCAAACTTGGATCTTTAATTTTTACTGAAAACTCAGTTAAGTCTTGACTTTCATAAATTCGACTAACTAATGAGTAAGGAGCATACACACGGTTGTCAAAACCAGCTCCAGAAAAACCTTGACCTTGTTCGGCTGCCACTCCTACCACAGTAAACATTTGATTACCAATGCGTAATTTTCGAGAAACTGGATCAACACGATCAAATAATTCTTCAGCCACTCCATGACCCAAAACCACAACTCTATCTCCAGATCTTTCTTCACTTTCATTAAAATAACGCCCACTAGCCATATTGACGGTAATCACTTCTGGATAATTCGCTAAAGTACCTAAAATAGTGACTCTCATCGTATTATTTAAAAATTTAGCCTCATCAATTCCCGAAGAATTATAAGCAACATCGTCTACATATTCTCTAAGTCTTTTGACTCGCTCAATATCCCGTAGTGTAAATTTTTTTTCTGAGAGAAAGCGATCCATGCTTCCTTGACCCACGCCACCTTCACTGTCAATCATTTGGCCTATTGATACAAAAACTGTGTTGGCACCTAAACTCTCAAATTGTTCGGAAACATAAGCTTGCAAACCATTGCCCAAACCGGTCAACATCACTACTGAAAAAACTCCAATAATAATGCCTAGGGTTGTTAAAAAAGTTCGGCCCTTATTCACTAACAGAGCCTTAGTGGCAACTTTAAAAGTATTTAATAGCATTTTTTACCATCAGTTCGACGATCTTTAACTATCTGACCGTCTTTAATAATAATTTCACGACTGGCAATTTTTGCTACACTTTGATCATGAGTAACCAAAATAATAGTTTTGCCTTCCTTATTAAGTTGAATTAAGATTTTTTTTATTTCATCTCCAGCTTTTGAATCAAGATTACCGGTTGGTTCATCAGCAAAAATAATGCTCGGATTATTGACTAAAGCTCGAGCAATTGCCACTCGTTGTTGTTGTCCACCAGATAATTCTCCTGGCTTATTTGACAATCTATTACCTAAACCTAGTTTCTTAAGCATAATTGTCGCTCTTTCTTTTCTTTCTTCATCAGAAACTTTAGCATAAACCAGAGGTAATTCAACTTGTTCAAGAGCTGGAGTTTTGGCTAGTAAATTAAATTGCTGAAAAATAAAACCAATTTCTTTATTGCGCAAATGGGCTCGATCTACTTCATCATATTCGGTCACATTTTTTCCTCTTAGAAAAATTTCTCCATGTGTGGCTTGAGATAGCATGCTAGCTACTTGCAATAAAGTTGATTTGCCAGAGCCAGACGCCCCCATAATCACCACAAAATCTCCCTCACAAATGCTTAAGGATAATTTGTTTAAAGCTGGGATTTGTTGCTCACCTAAAGTATAAATTTTAGAAACTTCTTTCAACTCTAAGATGGCTGTGAGACTCTTTTTAGTTTTAGCCATAAGCAGGTCTAACTTTCAATAAGAATAATTTCGCCTTCTTCTAAACCCTCAATCACCTCGGCCATTTCATCATTTTCCAAACCTAGTTTAATTACTCTGTCTTCAGGAGTGACTTGATTTGGATTTTTAACCTTAACCATTGTTTGACCTTCTTGACTAAAGATGGCTTCTAAGGGAACTACTAAGACGTCACTTTTGCGGGCTAGCTCAATTTCGACATCTACATTCATGCCAATTCGATACTTATTCAAATCTTCAACTCCAGCCAGAGGTAACTCTAGTTGAAAAACTGTGCCAGTACTACCCGTCATGCTTTTAAAAGCAATGTAGTCTATTTGACTCATAATTTCTTCTTCTGCATAAGCATTAAAAATAATTTTAGCTGTTTGGCCTAGGGAAATTAATGGTAGATCAATTTCATCAATTTCGGCTTTAATTATTAAAGTTTTGGGATTAACTAATTCAAAAACGTCGCTGGGAGATAAAACCACTCCAGTCACAGGCGTCGGTGAGGATAGTAAAATGCCAGCAAAAGGGGCACTCATCACTCGACCATCAACAGCAACGCTTGTTAATTCTACATCTAGAACGCTATTATCCATGAGATTTTGCTCTTTTTTTCGCGCTCGTTTTTCATCGTCATCTAAAACTTCGCCTTCGTCTTCCTTTAATTGAGCGTCCCAGTCTAATCGAGTATTTTCGTAGTAATTGAGGTTTTTCTCAAGATTTTTTTGTAAATCTCGAGTATCAATGGTGGCAATAGTTTGCCATTTATTTACCCAATCGCCTGTTTTTGCTCCCAAATAAACCAGCTTGCCACCACCCGCAAAATTTAAATTAACTCTTTCTTTAGCATCAAGATTTCCTGATAAAAGCATGGTTTGGCTGATATCTTGTCGAGTAAGCTGATGCTCGCTGAATTCAACTTCTTGCTTTTTAGCCCGATTCCAAAAAAATAATGCCACAATTATTAAAATTATTAATAGACCAAAGAATAATTTGCGTTTTTTACTTTTATCAGTGAAAAAGGTTTTAAACTTGTTTTTATTTTTGATATTTTTCATTTTGTTAGCTTCTGTCCAATGCTATTTTATTTAAATTTATTATAAAGCTTGTTTATAAAGGTTGCCTAGTCTAACAATAAAAAGCAAATTTTTCAATGATTGACTATTAAAACAGTAAAAATTTTGTTAGAATGATTTATTATGATGAAAAAACTTAATTCTGTGCTTTACAACAAACGAATTAAAGAAATCGCTAAAAAAGGAGAAACTCTTCTTAAAGACTTACCTCATCTTCCTCAAGACTGGGTAAAAAATATTGTTAAAGTATTGCCCATTTTAGTTCTAATTTTTGGCGTAGCATCTGTATTTTCTGGAGTTGAAAATTTATTATCCTATAGTCGTCGTAGTTTTCTCACAGAATGGATGGGAATTGGTCGATCTTATTATTATGTCAACGCTGCTTTTGCTGTTTTAATTGGTGCTCTTTACTTGATGTCCCATAAACTTATTAAAAATAAAGAATATGAGGGTTGGCTTTTACTATTTTGGACCGCTATTTTATCTGTAGCGCACAGCCTTGTTTTATTAATTTTGGGTTGGGGAGGCATATGGGGTTCCTTAATTTCTGCTACAATTACTTTCTATTTACTTTATGAAATTCGAGCTGAATTTATTTCTGCAAAAAGCCCTAAAGTTTCTGAACCTAAATCTAAAAAAACTAAAAAATAAGCACACATGACTTACGAAGATATTGTTAAGCTTTTAGATGGAGAGGCCAAGTATCTATTGGCTCACCGCTGCAATAATTTAGCGAAAGACTTGATTTATCAAGTTAATCCCAACCAAGTTCAAGAAGTTTTTGCGCAATCAAACCGTAATCAAAAGGTGTTAGATAATTTGCAAAAATTATATGCTCATGGTCGTTTGGCCAACACCGGCTATCTATCAATTTTGCCAGTCGATCAAGATATAGAACACAGCGCTAACTTTTCTTTTTATAAAAATCCACTATATTTTGATCCTGAAAATATAGTTAGATTAGCCCTTGAAGCAGGTAGCAGTGGGCTCGCTTCTAGCCTTGGTGCTTTAGCATTACTAAGTAAAAAATACGCAGATAAAATTCCCTTAATTGTTAAAATCAATCACAACGAACTCTTAACATATCCAAATAAATGGGATCAAGTTATTTTTACCAAAGTTAAACAGGTTTATGAATTAGGAGCAGTGGCTGTCGGAGCCACCATTTATTTTGGCTCAGCTGAAAGCAATCGACAAATTGTTGAAATAGCTCAAGCCTTTGATGAAGCTCATCGCCTAGGTATGGCTACTATTCTCTGGTGTTATCCACGTAACAGCGCCTGGGAAAGCAAGGATAATGATTATAATTCGAGTGCTGATATTACCGCTCAAGCCAATCGCTTGGGAGTTACCATTGGGGCTGATATTATTAAACAAAAAATGCCCACAACTGATGGCGCTTTTCGTCATTTTAAATTTGCTAAATATAATGACGAGATGTACGAGTCTCTCAGTACGGAAAATCCAATAGATATGCTTCGTTTACAAGTAATCAATTGTTATGCTGGCAGAATTCCTTTACTTAATTCTGGCGGTGAAAGTGATAGCGATGGTGATTTTAATAAGGATTTAAAAGATGCGGTTCGAAGCGCTGTCATTAATAAGCGAGCAGGCGGATCAGGATTGATACTAGGCAGAAAAGCTTTTAAACGACCAATGGCTGAGGGAGTGCGTTTACTGCAAGCCGTTCAGGACGTTTATTTAAACGAGCAAATTACTATCGCTTAATTGCTTACCTCAGCGCTCGCCCATTTTAGTTAATTTTTTTCCAGAAACTCAAATAAAGCTTGCCAAGCTTTGGCCCGATGAGAAATCTTATTTTTGACTACCATGCCCAATTGGGCAAAACTTAAATTATAAGCATCAGGAATAAAAATCGGATCATAGCCAAAACCTCCCTTTCCCTGAATTTTTGGCGCAATCTGACCAGTCACTTCTCCCGAGAAAAACAAGGGTTTATGCTTTTTGTAAGCATAGAGACACAGTATGGTTTGAAATTTTGCACGACGATTGGCTTGCTTCTCTAATTTTTTGAGCAAAGCGAGATTGCGCTCAAAATCACTGCCCTCAATCCAACGATTTGAATTCACTCCTGGAAAATTAGGATAAGTATCCAACAATAAGCCACTGTCGTCAGCGATACAAGGCAAATGACTAAAGCGATTAAAAGCTTGAGCTTTAATTAAGGCATTAGCTTGAAAAGATTTAGCGGATTCTTGAATATCCAAATCTTTAGGAACTATTATTCCTAAATGCTCAAGGATTTCTTGATCCTTAACGCTTAACAACTGGTGTTTGCTGCTAAGAAAAATGTCTTTGGCTTCTGCAATTTTGCCCTGATTTGAACTGGCAAACAATATCTGCATGAAAATTTATCTGCCGAGCATCCCACCTAAACCACCAGTCATGCTTTGTAATTTTTTAGCTGCCACTTCTTGAGATTTTTTAATGGCTTTATTTAGAGCATTAACTAAATCAGCGCTGTGAATTCCTTGAACCGAAACATCTTTAATATTTTGATCGCCTGCAATTGTCACCACAATGTCCCCTTCTTCAACAACAATTTCTTCTGCTGCTAAATCTTGTTGCATTTGTTTGGCTTGCTTGCGCAATTTGTTAAGGTCTCCCAACTGGCCTAATAAACCTGCTTTGTCTGACATAAACTCCTTTTTTACTAATTTTTACTAATAATAATAAATAATATTAACTGAATTATATCAAAACATCTTTTGCTGTTTCCAGCAAATCGTTTTTACTTGTTTCTCTAGCTTTGCTTAAAACAAAATTAAATTGAATTTTTTCTCCTAATAATTGTTGACAACTTTGATCGAGTACATTCTGATATTTTTGTTGTTCGAGTTGCTCTTTATGAAAGTCATAAAAAACTAATATTTTAGCGGTATTATCAATCACTTCTTCTAAACGACAGGACTTTAATAAGGCCGACAAAGAAAAATTTTCTTTAGCAACAAGATTCAATAATTTTTGCCACCACTCTATGGGTAAAACATTAGACAATGAATTGTTTTCACTTCGTGTTGATTCTTGCTGGGTTTGTTCTTGCTGACTTGCTTGCTGCTGGGTTGATTGTTGCTGGGTTGATTGCTGCTGGGTTGATTGCTGCTCCGTGTTATCTTTAAAATCAGGTGCTGCTGGATTTTCTTTAAGATCAGCTACTACTGAGTTAATTGGGATTTTTTTTTTGCTTGCTGCTGGAGTTGGCGAGGAATTAAACTCTTTAATTTTTCCCTGATCTGTATTGCCTTGCTTTTTATTCTGAACATTAGACCGATCAATGATATCCAAAAAACTTAATTCCAAGGCTAAAAAGGCAATTGGTAATTCTTCATGCAAGTTGCACATGGAAAATTCTTTTAACAAAAACCTATCAATTTTTGCTTCAGCAAAAGCCTCGCCCTTTTTAACACCCAAATTGATTAATAAATCATCGTGCAAAAATTCTAACAAATCTTTATAAAAATCTTTTTGTTGCAAGTTTTTGTTACGCAATTCTTCAAAAATTTGACTAATTTTTTTGGCCTCTTTAGCTAATAATAAGTTTAGTAATTCTTTAATATAAACAAGGTTGTCTTGGCCCAAATAATGAGCAATACTGCTCATCTTTAATTCTCCAGTCTGACAGGCTAATTCAAGAATTTTTACTGCATCACGAAAACTACCATCAGCTCGTTTGGCAATGGCTAATAAATCTTCTTCTTTATATTTAATTTTTTCGCTAGCTAGAACTCTTTTTAGTGACTCGACAATTTCTTCTTGGCTGGCTTTTTGAAAATTTATAACGGTACATCGGGAAATTATGGTAGCTGGCAGTTTTTGCAGTTCAGTGGTGGCTAAAATAAAAACCACGTGTGGCGGTGGTTCTTCAAGCATCTTCAAAAAAGCATTGAAGGCCTCAGTGGTTAACATGTGCACTTCGTCTAAAATGTAGACGGCCATTTTTGCCCCCTGCGGAGGAAGCACAATTCGTTCTTTAAGTAGGCGAATATCATCAATGCCACGATTGCTGGCAGCATCAAGCTCATTCACTAAAAATGATTGACCCTCATAAACTTTTTTAGCTAGTGCTGAATCTGGATCTGGTTCTTGAAAAGCTTTGGTTTTTTTATTTTTAGACTCTTGGCCAAAGTAAACTTGATCCACTAAAGCTTCATTTTTTTTATCGTTGAGTAAGAGCGCTAAAATTCTTGATGCAGAAGTTTTACCAGTGCCTTTCGGCCCAGCAAAGATTAATGATTGAGGAATTTTTCCAGCCTCCATCATTGCTTTGATACTATTTCTGACCTGTTTTATATCTAGTTCTTCAATAGTTTTTGGACGATATTGACGATGCCAAGCCATATTTATTCAGTGTAACACATTAAAAAATTAATGGTCATCGTGATGATAACCTAATAAATGAAATAAGCCGTGTTCTAAATAAAAATTTATTTGGTCGTCGACTAGCCGACCAAAACGTCGTGCAGTTTTGACTGCTTCTGGAAAACTAATAACAATATCACCTAAATGAGGAGCTAATTCTTTGGGCAGAGGTAAGTCATTAATTTGACCCTTGTCGTGCTGTGGAAATGATAAAACATCAGTGACACCAAAGTGTCCAAGTTTTGATTCATTAAGTTCTTTTATTTTTCGACTACCAACTATGGAAATATCAACTTGAGCATGATCAATCCCTCGTTCGCTTAAAACGCGCTTGACGGTTGCCCGTAATTGTCTTCGCTTAACCGGATAACGAGAACCAATATATAAATTACAAATAATCATAATTATTCTTTAATGAGCCATTAAGGCTTCTAAACTGATATCAAGAGGTCCTAAAGGAATTTGATCTTCTGGATCGTCCACAAAAAGCAAAAATACTCGACCTCGAGTGTTATTAGACCAAACTTTTCCCTCTCTAATTACTTCTGGTGATCCACCAAATTGTTTTTGCACCCAGGCAGCTGGACCAGCATCAGCTATTACCCCAACCACAGCCATTTGTTCACTCGGGTTAATCATAATCATTTTACGGTATTTATACCAGGGTTTTAGTTCCGGATAATCTTGATTCCAATTGGGTAAATACATTAATTGCACCGCAAAATAATATTTTTCTCTTAAAATCGCTTCTTGAGTGAGTTCACCCGCTTCTGTGAACCAAGAAAAGGCTCCTCGATTACTTGCTAAACCAGCCTCTCGATAAGCATCATGCTGATCAAGACTGTCGCCAGGATAACGCATTAGATGTTGTTCGGCTCCCATAATGCCAATACTATGATTTAGTTTTTTTCCTTCAAGCTCATGACGCACATCAAAACCTAAAATTAGGCTTAATTGTTGTTCTAAATATAGCTGGGTTTCCGTTTCCAAGTGTCCAGCTGGCCCATTAACAAAAGAAGTTAATTTAGCCATAATTTCTTGATATTCGGTGGCTGATAAATCAAAAGCTAAATCTTTGTCTTTTTCTTGCCCAGTTTTAGCGTAAATGGCTTTATCAAGCACCAACTCATTGCGCATCTGAGGATTCATCATGGCCATCTGTCCCGCAACAGCTAAACCTGCCACCAGTTGTTGAGAGCCATTTTTAAAGGCTGTTGTCTTCTGTTTTTTCATGATTTCTAATTTTTTTAGCCGCCAAATCCAATCTTTGGCTAGCTAACTCTCGACCCAGTGCGCTAATTGTTTCAAATAAGGGCGGAGTGGCTGTTTTTCCAGTCATGGCTATGCGCAACATCATAAAATATTGAGCTTTTTGCCAAGCTTGTTTTTCTTGAAGAATTCTAATCTCTTTTTCGAGTTCCAATGTTGTGAAGTCAGTTAAAGATTGAAAAATATTTTTAGTTAATTGAATTTGCTCTAAGACTAAATCTTCTTGATTTTCAGCTTTTTTGAGTAAGAGTGTTGGAGAATAATCAATCTCCTTGTAAAAGAAATCTGTTAATTCAGAAAAGTCAGCTAAAGTCACTAAGCGCTCATAAACTAAATCTAAAATTTGATCTAATTTATCTAGAGGAAATTCTGTTGGAATAAAGCTTTTTAAGCGCTTTTTTAATTCTTCTCGAGACAAGTTACGAATATAAATCCCGTTTAACCAGTCGAGTTTATGAGTGTCGAAAATAACTGAGTTCATGCTCAAGTCTGCAGGATCAAATTCTTGAATATATTCCTCTAAAGACATAATTTCTTTTTGATCTTTGGCTGCCCAACCCAAAATCATCAAAAAATTAAGTACCGCCTCTGGTAAATAGCCTTTATCCAAAAATGATTGTGCTGAAACCGTGCCCTTTCTTTTACTCATCTTGCCTTTGCCATCGGGATTTAAGAAAAGCGGAAAATGAGCAAAAATTGGTTGAGACCAATTAAAAGCACGATACAATAAAATATGTTTAGGCGTGGAACTAATCCACTCTTCACCACGCATCACATGAGTAATTTTCATTAAATGATCATCTACAACTACAGCCAGGTGGTAGGTTGGATATCCGTCTGATTTCAATAAAACCTGATCATCAACTTGATTTGAATTAAAAGTGATTTTGCCACGAAGCAAATCTATAAAACTAATTTCTTGATTTTCCGGCACTTTTAAACGAATCACGTAATTTTCTCCAGCTGCTAAACGTTTTTCTACCTCTGCTTGATCTAAATGGCGACAATGTCCATCATAGCGAGGAGGCTGATGTGAGGCTTGTTGTTGCTGACGAACTTCATCTAAACGCTCTTTTGAACAAAAACAATAATAAGCCTGACCATTTGCTACTAATTCTTTGGCTTTCTCTTGATAAATTTCAAGTCTTTGAGATTGAATATAAGGACCGCATGCTCCATCCTTACCAGGCCCCTCATCCCAATCCAAACCATATTGCTTAATTATTGATTGAATTTTATTAACTCCATCTGCAACCTCTCTAACTTTATCAGTGTCTTCAATCCTCAAAATAAATTGTCCCTGATGTCTTTTAGCAAAAGCATAATTTTTTAATAAAGTTGCCATGCTGGCCACATGCATATCACCGGTAGGACTAGGTGCCATTCTGGTTCGAATTGGCGTTTGATCACTTTGCATCATTATTCTTTCTGAAGATAATTGGGATGAATGGCACTAACATAGGCCAAAAAGTTGTTGTCCCCTTTAAATACATAGATTGGTTGGAGATAAGCCTGATATTGAAAGTCATCATAGTAGGCTAATTCAACACTGCGCACTACCACCCGATCTAAATCCTGCCCGCCAACTACATAAGCTTCTCCAGCTTGGACCATATTCCAAGCTGACTTAATTCCTCTTAAAGGATATGTTTCAAAAGTTGAATAATCGACTTCGTGGTAAAAATAGTCCATTTCTACAACAGAAGTACTTCCAGAAACAGCCCCGCTGATGATGGCAGAAACAACACCCTTTTCTCCCTCAGGAGTGTATAGTGGATACAAATCGTCAACGGGAATCCGATTTAGATCAACTTGCACAAAATCTGCTTCAGATAAAGACAGAGCTGGATTAAGTTCTCCACCAAGGGATTTATGATAATTAATTGTGCCTGCACTGGTTGCTACATCGACCGGCATTAAACCACCGCTCGTTAAAAACTGTTTAACGACGTTAACCGCCTCAAATTCCTCTGGTAAATTGCGCTTTTGCTCACTAATTAATAATTCTGGTTTTGCCAAATAATTACTGTTGATTGAAAAATTTAAGAAATTAGAGTCAATTTCCAAACTCATGTCTAAAGGTTGGGTTTTAGTAAAACGATAAAGATCTCCCGCAAGCATTTCTGGAGCAAAGATAAAACCATATTTAGCAGCTATTTCTTTAACTTTTTGATCGGTTAATAGGCTGACAGATGGTTTGGGCATAAAATAGACTTTTAGTTGATCAACTGAATCAGTTAAAGTGCCAGCTATTTCTAAAATATATTCGTCGGGTTTATCGTCCTCATCCTGGGTTGGAAAATCAAGTTTAGGTAAAATACCAAAGGCAACTGTTGGTGGTGGAGGGCCAGGAGGATGAGTTCTTGTCCAATAAGCAACAAAAGAATTCCACAGAACTCGGCCAACCATTAATACTACTATCCCTATCAATAGAAATTTCAGTCCCACCCGACTAAAATAATTAATATTAGTTAGGGTTGGTTCCATGCTCGTTTTATTTTTATTAGTGACTGAATTATTCATATAAATCTATTTATTAGTATAATGGCTTGTTCCAGACTATTCAAGTTCTTAAAAATTAATGTTGATGATGCTTTCGTTCGGATTAATAAATTGATAAGTATTAAAAATCCAGGCTAATAATTTTTGTGTATCAGCATAACGATCTTGGCTATTCATTAAACTAATCAAAATTTCTCGTCCATCACGCTCTATCAGCGTCACTAAGACTTGGCCAGCCCAATCAGTGGTGCCAGTTTTAACACCTTTAACGCCCATTAAACTGCCTAAGAGCTGATTGGTATTAAATAATTGATAAGCGCTAGTCACTTGCTTTAAATTTTCTTGATGTGAAGCGTTTATTTCTAAATATGGTGTAGCCACTAACTCTCTTAGCAAATCATTTTTTAACAACTCTCTAGCTAAAATATTTAAATCTCGAGCAGAACTTAACTGTTGGAGTTCGTCCAAGCCAGCTGGATTAGAAAAAACGCTATCCTGTAAATTTAACTCTTCTGCCTTGTCATTCATTGCTAGTACAAAAGCTTCTAAGCCACCAGGATAATTATTGGCCAAAACATAAGCAGAGTCGTTGGCCGAAGCCAATAATAAAGCAGCTAATAAATCTTTAACTGTCACTTGCTCACCATTGACTAGGTTAAGTTTATTGCCAATAACTTGATTTTCTCCATTAACCACTAGTAGTTCTTCTAATTGATAATGCTCAATAGCAACAAGAGCTGTTAACATTTTTGTGGTAGATGCCGGATAAAGCTTGAGTTGTGAATCTTTTTCATAGAGTAAAGTCCCAGTTGTTAAATCAAAAGCATAGGCGCTTTGGGCGCTGAGATCTAAATTTTTCCAGAGAAATTCTTGATTAATATCGGGATTTTTATAAACAGGCAATAAATTTAGCGGTCGTAAATAAACAGCTTGTTTGCTGATGACTTTTACCGGATAAAATATTAAGAATAAAGTCAACAATAGAGATAAAGCAATTAAACACAATAAAACACTTCGCCAAGATAAATTCTTCACTGTTTAATTCTAACTCGATTTTTTGTTTGAAGCCACGCTTAATTTTAATTCTGCCAGCTGTTCATCGCTGACAGCGCTTGGAGCATCCATCACGCTAGTTCGACCACCGGCAGTCATGGGAAAAGCCATTGTTTCTCTTAAATTGTCTTCACCAGCCATCAACATGAGGAGGCGATCAATCCCAAAAGCAATGCCACCATGGGGAGGCGTCCCCAAAGAAAAAGCTTTTAACATGTGGCCCACATTTTCCTCAATTTGCTCGTCACTATAACCCATGGTGCGAAAAGTGGCACGCAACACTTCTGCCTGATGAGCCCGCAAGCTACCACCAGCCACTTCAAAGCCATTACACACTAAATCATATTGGCTAGCAATAATTTTTTCTGTTTGATTACCCTCTAAATGAGCAGCAATGTGTTCCGGAATTGGACTGGAAAATGGATTGTGGGTAAAAGTCCAAGCACTTTTACTATCCGAGATTTCGGCACGATCATTTTTATCAACTTTTTTGAAAAAAGGAAAATTAATTACCCAGGCAAAAGCCAAAACCCCTTCTTTTTTATCTTCTGGACTGCGTAAGTCAAATTTATCTGCCCCAAATTTTGTTAAAGCTTCTTGATAATCAAAAATAGGAAAATTTTCATCTTTAATTTTTACGCCTAATTCTTGACAAACCTTAATCACCAAATTTGTTAAAAAATTCATAATTGTTGGCTGATCAACAAAACTCATTTCCAGATCTAGTTGGGTAAACTCAAAGCCTCGATCAGCTCGTAAATCTTCATCGCGAATACAGCGAGCTAGTTGAAAATATTTTTCAAATCCTGCAGCCATTAATAATTGCTTATATTGTTGTGGACTCTGGGGTAAAGCATAAAATTTTCCAGTCTGAAGTCGAGAAGGAACAATAAAATCTCGTGCCCCTTCTTTGGTTGATTTAGTCAGCATTGGTGTCTCAATTTCGACAAAATCTTGATCGAGTAATTCTTTTCGAAAAGCATTAATCAATTTCGATTTTAGGCGCAAGTTTTTCTGTAAACGACTACGTCTTAAATCTAAATAGCGATATTGCAAGCGTGATTCTTCATTGATGCTTAAGCCATCGTCTTCAATGCTAATCGGCAATTCGCTACTTTTATTTAAAATCTGATAATCTTCAACAAATAGTTCAATTTCACCAGTTACTAGTTCGTGATTAATTAATGATTCTGGTCTTTTATTAATTCTGCCAAAAACTTCGACAACAGATTCAATCGTTAGATCTTTTAATTTATTGTTAATGCCAACACACTGAATTAAGCCGGTTTCATCGCGCAAATCAATAAAAGTTACTTTACCATGATCACGTTTATTGGCTACCCAACCAGCTAATTTAACCAGATCGTTAATTTTATCTTTACTACTAATAATGGAGCTACGGCTTAAAGTTGATTTTGACATAACTTCTTTATTATAAGGCCAAATTGATACTTTCCTTAATATAATTAAATAATCAGTCTACTTTGCCTAATAATTTTCCTGAACCAGAGCGGTATTCTTCAATCTGCCTAATTCTTTTTTCCATTTGTTTTTTACGCGTACCGCTGAGAGTATCAAAATTCTTTTGCAAACCCTCAATACTTCTACCAAATTTATGGAACTCTTCGTCAAATTTTTTCCACTCTTCACCAAAAGCTTCCACTTGTTTAATCACTTCTTGCATTTTTTTGCCCACCATAAAATTTCGATAACTTTCCATCACCGTTCTGGCCACTACTAAAAAACTAAAAGGCGAGCATAAAATAACTTTTTTAGCTAAAGCCTCATCAATAATTTCTGGTAATTTTTGATTAATAAAAGAGAAAATCATTTCATTAGGCACAAATAGAATCGCATAATCCAAAGTATCTCTTTCTGGCGAAATATACTCCGCGACTTTATCAATTTTTATTTTTAAATCCCTGGCAAATTGTTGCAAATGACTCTTTTTTTCTTCTTTACTTTCAGCATTAGACATCTTTTGAATTTCTTGATAAGGAAATTTCACATCAACCGGCACATTGCGATTATCGGGCAAAAGTAAGGTAATGTCGGGTATTAAACTGGCATTTTCTTGTTTACTTTGGCGCAAATAATGAACTCCTTCTTGTAAGCCATTAGCTTGCAACAAATCTTCAATAATTTTTTCTCCCCAGGCGCCTCGCGTTTGATTATTGTCTAATACTTGAGCCAATTTTTCCGTAGACACTTTTAGATCTTTCGTCAGCAAGCGATGATCCTCAATCGCTGTGGTCATTCTGCCAATTTTATCAATTTGTTGTTTCTCGATTTCTCTAATTTCTATTTGTCTTTGGTTTAAATCTTCTTGAATTTTTTTTACTAATTTTTCGATAGTTGCTTGTTTATTAGCCAAATCTGTTTTTAATAAGTCTTGCTCACTTTGCAAAATACTCTTACTTTGTAGGGCAATCTTATTGGCAGTCATACCAAAAACTTTATTCACAGCAGATTCTAATTTTTCATCAATAATTTTCTCTTCTTCAGCCGCAGTTTTTTGTTTTTTCAATAAGAAAAATAACAGAAAGGATACTAATAAAATTAGTAAAATTAAAGAAATTACAATAACAAGATTCATATTCTTTAAGTATACTAGAAGTATGGAAAGCACCCAAGCTGTAAATATTGTTCGAGGACGTTCGCGTTTACAAAAAAGACCTCCTCTTCAAATTCCAACTAATCAAACGCAAGCCAATCCCAAAAAAAGATTTTTACGTGATCTTTTCCTAGGGCTTTTTTTTCTTATCTTGTTGGCTTTATTAATGTTTTATGCTGCCCCCGCTGATATCGCTAATTTATTACTTTTTAATTCATACTTAGTGTTTTTAACTTTGTTTTTTTTAACTGGCTTTTTTTTATTAAAGTTTATATTAATCAAGACAAAACTAGCCTTTTGCATCACTCTTAATTTAACTTTGCTTATTTTTTTTAAATTGCAAAACTTAACCTTTAATTATTATATATTTATTATTTTAGGCCTAACGTCGCTAATCTGCTTGGTTTTACACCAAGTCGAGAAAAGACTGTTATAATAAGAAGCTTTATGAGTCAAAATTTCTACATTAGTACCACTTTACCTTATGTTAATGCTCCACCTCATATTGGTTTTGCTTTAGAAATCATAGAGGCCGATATCATAGCTCGCTACCATCGGGAAATTCTTCATCAGCAAGTTGTTTTTAATACTGGCACCGATGAGCATGGGCAAAAAGTATCCGAGAAAGCCAGACTACTCAAGCTTGAACCCCAGGATTATTGTGATCAACAGGTGAAAAATTTCCAAAATTTAAAAAAAATCCTGAATTTAACTAACACTAATTTTATTCGCACCACAGACCCAGCACATCAAAGGGCTGCCCAAGAATTTTGGCGTCGTTGTCAAGCTAATGACGATATTTACAAGGCTAAATACAAAATAAAATATTGCGTAGGTTGTGAATTGGCCAAAACTAATAGCGAACTAGTCGACAATCATTGCCCATTACATCCCCATTTAGAACTAGAAATTAGAGAAGAAGAAAATTATTTTTTTAGATTTAGTCGTTATCAAAAAGATTTATTAAAACTTTATGCTCAACAAAAAGATTTTGTGAAACCAGCCAGTAGATTTAAAGAAATTTTAACTTTTGTGAACGCTGGCTTAGAAGATTTTAGTATTTCACGATTAAAAAAGAATATGGACTGGGGTGTTCCAGTGCCCGATGACGATGACCATGTCATGTATGTGTGGTTTGATGCTTTAGTCAATTATATTTCCACTCTTGATTGGCTAGAAAAAACAGAAAATTTTCAGCGCTTTTGGCCAGCGGTGCAAGTCGCAGGTAAAGATAATTTGCGCCAACAAGCAGCCATGTGGCAAGCAATGTTGCTATCAGCTGGTCTCACTAATTCTCGACAAATTTTAATTAATGGTTTTATCGGCGTTAATGGACAAAAAATGAGTAAGTCCTTGGGAAATGTCATTACACCAGAGGAAATGATTGAGCGTTATGGAACTGATGCCAGTCGCTATTTACTAATTAAATTAGGCACTTTTGCTGAGGATATGGACGTTAGTTGGCAAAAATTTGATACTAGCTACAATGCCTTTTTGGCTAACGGCTTGGGAAATCTTTGTTCACGTTTAGCAAAAATGGCAAATTTACAACAGTTAAGCATCGATTATCAAGCACAACTGCCTAAACAATTTATTGAATATATGAATTGCTATGATCTCACCTCGGCACTTAATTTTCTTGATGAGGGTTTAAAGGAAATAGATCAATATTTGTCTCAGGAAAAACCTTGGTTAAAAAATGGCCAGGAAAATGAACAAATTTTAAGTCGTGCCATCCAAAATCTATTAGATATTAATCTTGGTTTATCAATTTTTATGCCAGAAACTGCTCAAACAATTGCTCAAAAATTTACCCAAAAAAGCATTGTGCCTTTTGCCGAAGGATTGTTTAAAAGAATATAATTTTGAAGAGCTTATGCCAATTTTTGATACACACTGTCACTACAATCTCGAACCTTTATATAGCGGACAAGCTCTGAATTTCAAAATCGATGATCAGGATCCAATTTTACAAAAAACTTGGCAAGACCACTGGCTCGAAGCCCAGCGACAAGGCATTAAAAAATCCCTAATACCTGGAGCTGGTTTAAGAAGTAGTCAGTTAGCTGTTGAAATTGCTAAAACTGATGCCAGTTTATATGCCAGTGTCGCCATTCATCCACTCCGAGCTGCTAAAATCGACCTAAGCACTGCTCTCGAAAGCATCAAAGAATTAAGTCAGGATGATGCTGTCATTGCCATTGGTGAAGCTGGTTTAGATTTTTTTCATTTTGACAAAGCAGCTGATTCATCAAGCATTAAACAAGAGAAACAAAAGCAAGAAGCACTATTTATCGCGCAAATCCAACTAGCTGTAGAAAATGATCTAACTTTAATTATCCACAGTCGAGATCAGGGTGAAGAAGCTTATTGGCGAATTTTAGAAATTTTAGAGGAACATTGGCCAGCCAAACAAAATGTTATCTTTCATTGTCTCTCTGGTCCCCTCGCTTACATTAAAAAAGCAATGCAAATTGATCACAGTTATTTTGGTTTTGACGGCAATTTAACTTTTAAAAATGCTCAATATTTGCAAGAAATATTTCAGCTCTTTCAAAAACAAGCTCCAGAAAAAATTTTGTTAGAAACCGATGCTCCTTACTTGGCACCTGTGCCATTTCGAGGGCAAATTTGTCAACCAGCGATGATTGCTGAGTTGGCTAATTTTGTTAAAAATAATTTTCAAGCAAATTTAGAATTAATTTTTCAAAATTCTTTAAGAGCTTTTAATTTAGAAAGTGATGAATAATCCATGATTAAAGAATATTTTCAACGCCATCCAATCCGCACTAAGAGAGCTTTAGAAATTTTACCAGGATTAGTTTCTTGGTCTTTAATATTGTTCCCAATTTGGGGGTCGTTTCTTGTGCCCAAGTTTGTGGCTTATTACGTCATTGTTTTTGCCGTTTATTGGCTTTATCGTTCAGTTAATTTAGCAATATTTGCTGGTATCGCTCAAAAAAAAGTACAAAAAAACTCTAAAAATGATATTTTGCCCACATTAAAAAAACAATTTCCCAAGCGCTGGCAAGAAATTCATCATGTAGTTATTATTCCCACTTTCCAAGAGCCACTGGAAACACTGGAAAAGACCATCACCGGACTAAGCAAACAAACTTATCCAAGAAAGAACATCCATATTATGCTTTCTTTTGAAGAAAGAGAGGGTAAAGAAGCTGATCAAAAAGCAGCCTTGCTCCAAAAAAAGTTTGGCAAAACTTTTGGCCACCTCTGGTCTACCAAGCATCCTGATATTGATGGAGAAATTAAAGGCAAATCTTCGAACACTGCTTGGGGAGCTAAAAAAGCTAAGCAATTATTAGTTGATCAAGACGGTATCAAAATTGAAAATTGTACTATTACCAGTGAAGATGCTGATGCGGTTTTACATCCTTTTTATTTTTCTTACCTCACCTATAGCTTTTTAACAGATCCAAAACCGCACAATAAGAGCTGGCAAGCCGCCATTTCTTTTTATAATAATATTTGGCAAGTGCCCGCTCCGATTCGCGTGTTAGCTGCCACTCAATCTGTTGCTCAAATTCATATCTTAGCTAGCCGCGATCGTTTAATAAATTTTTCTACCTATTCAGTTTCTCTTAAACATGTTGATGAGATTGGCTATTGGGATACTGATGTGATCCCAGAAGACTATCGCTTATTTTTTAAATCTTATTTTGCCAAGCAGGGTGATTTTGACGTTGAACCAATTTTCTTGCCAATTTATGCTGACGCAGCTCAATCAACTGGCTTTTGGGCAACCATGCTCAATCAATATGAACAAATGAAGCGTTGGGCTTGGGGAGTCAGTGACGACCAATATATTATTCGCCATTATGTTTTAGACAATAAAATACCCTTCATTGATAAAACTTTGCGAGTCATGAAAGTCATTGAAGATCATTTTTTATGGCCAGTTAATTGGTTTGCTATCACTGTATCGGCGATGATGCCTCCTTTGCTCAATGACCAATTCAGTCGAACAATTATTGGCAAAACTCTACCTCAGGTGTCTTCAACCCTACTCACTTTATCCATGGTTTCTATGTTATCTATGTTTTTTATTGATGCTAAAAATAGACCCCCCCGACCAAAGAAAAACTTTTGGTCCTATCTTGCGCAACCTCTAGAATTTCTATTGATTCCTGTAGTTGGTTTCTTTTTCGGCGCATTGCCTGGTATAGATGCTCACACCCGTTTAATGTTTGGTAAATATTTAGAATACCGAGTGACTGAAAAAGTCGCTAACCCAACTCAAGAGAATAAGCAGTAAATGCCTCTTGCGCTCTTGATGTTTTTCCAGATAAAATGAAGTATATGTCAATTCTTAAAGTTTTAAAAAAAATCGATGTTTTTCTAGACAAACATACCGCACTATTCCTCAATTTATTTTTACTAGTTGTGCTGAGAATTCCCAATTTTTTTGAACCCTATTGGTATGGCGATGAAGCCATTTATTTAAGTGTTGGTAACGCCCTCAATCAGGGTGGCAAGCTTTATACGACCATTATTGATCATAAAACACCACTTATTTATCAATTTGCTAGAGTGCCTAATCAGTTTTATTTTCGACTTTTAAACTTAGGCTGGATGTTGGTGGCAACCACTTTTTTCTACTTATTTGCCAAAAAATTATTTAAAAAAGAGCTGCCAAGCTTCTTTGCCACCCTAATTATGGTCTTACTCACCTCTTTACCTTGGTTGGAGGGAAATATTCCTAATGGAGAACTGTTTGTCTTGGGTTTTGTTATTGTTGGCGCTTTTTTGTTTAGTAAAACTCAGGTCTGGAAAAACTTTTTCACTAAGCAAATTGAATACCCCAAAAAAAGCATCAAAGAAAGCTTATTACTCTTTTTTGCTGGGTCTTTATTTTCCTTGGGTATCTTAACTAAAGTTCCAGCGCTCTTAGATTTAGTGCCTTTTTTAGCCATCTTTGGCTTATTACTTTTTGAAGAAATAATCAAAGTCAACAATAAATTTAAAGACTGGAAGAAAATTTTTCAACACTTATTGTGGAGGGCTTTGATCTTTGCAGCAGGAGTAGCGCTACCAATCTTAATTTCAATAATTTACTATCAGCTAATTGGCTCTGGAAAAGATTATTTAGATTATGGCTTGCTTTACAATTTGCGCTACAGTCAATCTTGGCAACTAGATTTTAATTCAGCCTTCGTTAATTTTTCTTTTTCCTTAATTGGCAAAACACTGTATTTCTTTTCATTTTTAATCTTGATAGCACTCAATACCAAAGAACTAAGTAAACGCTTTCAGTTTTTAAGTATTTGGTTTGTTGCCACCCTTTATGCCACTTTGTTGTCTAATCGCCCCTATCCACATTATTTTATTCAAATGATGGCCCCACTTTCCTTACTAATCGTGGAATTGGTTAGTCAATTAAGTAAAAAAGGCCAAGCGATTAAAAAGAATTATAAAAGCATCTCTACCGGTTTTGCTCTCATCGCCTTAAGCATTTTTGTGATGCTGAGCCTAGGTTTTAAACCTTATCCGGTCGCTCAATACTATAGGCAATTTTGGCAGATGCTCAGTGGTAAAATTACTAAACAAGAATATGACTTTTCATTTAATAATTTAATGGAAGATAACCAAAAAATCACCACTTTAATTGATGAATTGGGTTTAGAAAAAATCTTTATTTGGGGCAACAATGCGATGCTCTACGCTCAAAGTAAAACTGTGCCAACCTCAAGATTTACTGTCGCTTTTCATATTAAAGATTTTGATGATTACGAACGGACTTTGGATCAGGTTAAAGCTGAGGAGCCAAAATTAATCGTAGTGATGAAACAAGATCAAGATTCTTTTCCTCAACTCAATTTGTATCTGAAAGAAAACTATTTGGTTAATTCTCAATTTGACCACATGAATCTTTATCTTAAAAAATAATAATTTTTTTAATATTTAGTTTATAATGGGCTTATGGATGCTAGTTTTATTGATTCATCTAGACGAAAAAAAGAGTTTAAATATCTAACTTTTTTACCAAAAAAATTACGTCAGATTGCGCTGGTAATGCTGGTGCTAAACGCTTTGAGCATCATCATCGTCTTAATCTTTTTTTCCTCTTTACAAAAGGAAATTCCCTTATTTTATTCCCTGCCAGAGTTACAACAATTAAGCAAAAAAGAAACAATTTTTATCTTGCCAGGACTAGCTTCGATCATTACAGCCGCTCATTTTTTAATAGTCAAACATTTTAAAGATGCCCACCCAACAATTCTGCATGTTTTTTTGTTAAGCAGTCTGGCTCTCCAAATATTAATTTTAGCCATTATATTAAGATTGCTTATTATTTTGCATTAAACTATGTGGTCATTAATTATTAGTTTTATTATCAGTCTTAGTATTACTCCACTCATTATTAAGTTATATAAAAAACACAACTGGCTTGATGATCCAGCAAAAAATCATCATGCCAAAGTTACTCATTCCAAAAGCGTCCCCAGAGGAGGTGGCTTAGTTATTTTTTTGGCTGTGCTAATTACTTCAATTTTTTTTCTCAAATTTGATCGCTATTTAATTGCTATTTTCTTGGGAAGCATTGTCCTCAGTGTTGTGGGGGTTCTTGATGATATTTATGATCTTAGTCCATATTGGCGCTTGCTAAGTGGCTTGTTGGCCTCCCTAATTGTGGTTGGAGCGGGTATTGGCATCGCCTATGTGAGTAATCCTCTAGGCCCAGGGGTAATTCACCTAGATCAACCTCAATTACAATTTTATTTATTTGGTGAACAGAGAAGTATCTGGATCCTGTCTAGTCTCTTTGCAGTCTTTTTTATTATGTGGAATATGAATATTATTAATTGGTCAAAAGGTGTTGATGGGCAATTGCCTGGATTTGTAACAGTCGCCTGTCTCTTTATCGCTGTTTTAGCTAATAGTTTTCATGATGCGCCCAGTCAATTTAATGTTGCTCATTTAGCTTTAATTGTCGCTGGAGCTTATGCTGGCTTATTTTGTTGGAATTTTTATCCACAAAAAATTATGCCTGGATATGGCGGTGGCTCTTTAGCTGGATATTTTTTAAGTGTCTTGGCAATATTGTCAGGAGCCAAAGTTGCTACCACTCTCATGGTTTTAGCTATTCCCACTGCCGATGGGGTTTTCTCTATTTTAAGAAGAATTCTGGCTGGAAAATCACCCTTTTGGGGCGATCGTGGTCACTTACATCATAAATTAATTGATAATTTTGGTTGGGGTAAAAGGCGAATTAGTATTTTTTATATTTTTACTAGTTTTGTCCTAGGTTTTCTATCATTATTTTTAGATACAAATGGTAAAATTATTTCAATTATTATTGTCAGCTTATTTGTTTTTGCTTTTTTGATTTATAATAAGTTAAAGAAATCATGAAAAACATTGCTAATCAGCTTTTTTTGTTGATTAAAACTGCCCGCCCAAAACAATGGATAAAGAATTTAGCTATTTACGCCTCTTTAATTTTTTCTGGATTTTTCTTTTTCAAACCTGTTGACGGTTATCCCTATTTTTATTCGGTGACTTACGCTTTCATCATTTTTTGTTTATTAACCAGTAGTACTTACATCATGAACGACCTGATTGATATTAAAGCTGATCGCAAACATCCCTTCAAAAAATACCGACCACTTGCCTCTGGAAAACTGTCAATTCCTGTGGCTATTTTTACCATTATCCTGTGTTTAGCTCTGGTTGTTTGGCTAAGTTGGCCTTTGCCTCTCGTGTTTAAACTTTTAATTTTTACTTACCTAATTCTGCAAATATTTTATTCACTCTACCTCAAACAAATTGCGATTTTAGACATTATTTCTATTGCCGGTGGTTTCCTAATTCGAGTCTATGCTGGAGCGGTGGTGGTCAATCTGCACATGAGCGTCTGGTTTTTATTAACCGTCATTTCCATGTCCTTATTTATGGCTGTTGGTAAGAGACAAAGCGAACGCACCTTGATGACTGAACACAAGTTATCTTTTGTCAGAAAAAGTTTAGACACTTATAGCACGCGCCTTTTAGACCAATACACCAGTATTTTTGCTACCTCAACTTGGATCACCTATGCTCTCTTTGCTTTTCAAAATTCTCCCGGAGATGGTTTAAATTTGCTTTACGAACACTTCCCCAACTTGGCCATTGATTTGCCTCGCACCTTACAATCACAAAAACTACTCATGCTCACTCTCCCTTTTGTCATTTTTGGCATCATGCGCTATTTACAGTTAGTCTATGAAGAAAATCGCGGTGAAGCTCCGGTGGATGTCTTACTCAAGGATAAAACTTTGTTAAGCACAGTTTTCCTGTGGTTTCTTGGGGTGATGTTTGTAATATACGCTTAAGCAAGATTCTCATTAATAAAGTTGATCAACAGGTCTATTGGCAAACCATGAGTAAAGGCAGTCAAATTACCTCGTGACCAAGCTAATAAGGCCATTCCAGCGTCATAGGCAGGGCAAAAAGCAGCAGACCAGCTTAAAACTGGCTGATGAGCTAAATAATGCTCAATTTCAGCTGAAGATAGTTGACGAAAACGTGCTCTTGTTAAAACACTAGCATTTTTCACAATCTGCCCCTGAGGACTTTGATAAATAAAAGCATAACCAGTAATTGCTTGAATTTGCCGATTATTTTGCAATTCTAGCATTTCTCTAGCTTGAGCTTTAGTTTTTGGCTTTTCTAAAATTTTTCCTTGACAGACACAAAAGGTGTCTGCAGCCACAATAATTGCCTCACCCTTGATTGTCTTGGCTACTTCTAAAGCTTTGGCTAAAGCAATTTTTTGAGCCTTCTGGCGTTGATTTTTGAAACTTATGCTTGATTCATCAATATTAGCTGGGATAATTTTAAAGGAATAAGGCAAAGTTGCCAAAAGCTTGGCCCGCTGTGGCGATTGAGATGCTAAAATGAATTGCATAAACTTAACAAGTATACAAAAATATGTTACAAAGAAAAATATGAAAATTACTAAAGCACTTATTACATCGGCAGGCTTTGGCACCAGATTTTTGCCAATCAGTAAAACCATTCAAAAAGAAATGCTGCCAATCCTCGATCGACCGCTAATTGATTATGTCGTTGAAGATTGTGTCAAAGCTAACATTACCGACATTATTTTCGTCGTGAACGAACACAATTATCAGGTGCTTCATTATTATCGAGAAAATGAAAGATTACATCAATATTTAAAGAAAAATAATAAATTAGCACTTTATGATCACATTAAAAATATCCATCAGCAAGCTAATTTTCATTTTGTAAAACAAAGTGATGAGGATGACTATGGCACCGCTGTTCCAGTTAGATTAGCTAAAGAATATCTAAAAGATGAAGAAGCTTTTTTAGTCCTCATGGGCGATGATTTTATTTATAACCACGGTCAAGGCAGTGAAGTTGGCGCAATGATCGATACTTTTAACAAATCTGGAGCTAAGGGCTTGGTCACTTGCATAGAAAAACCAGATGAATTGCTCCAGCGCTATGGAGTTGCCGCTTTCAACAAAGAAAGCGACTTTCTTTATCTAAAAGCCTTGGTTGAAAAACCTCAGCCAGGCACAGCTCCATCAAACTTGGCAAATATTAGTAAATATATCTTTCCTCAAAGCGTTTTTGATCTCATTGATGTGCAACAGCCCAATCCTCAATCTGGTGAACTTTATATTACCGATACCATCAGTCAATTAGCCTTGACCGATAAAGTGGTCATTCATCAGCCGAGTGGTGAATATTTAGATGGAGGTTATCCCCTGGGCTGGTTATTGGCCAATTTAACCCTGGCTAAAGATCGTCCTGAAATTTGGCAGGAAGTTCAAAAATTCGTCGAACAAAAATAAGCAGTGCCAGTAATTCCTGGCAATTTCACACAATTTCACACAATTTCACACGGTTTCACGAAATTTCACGCAGTTTTAAGCATCTCTGAAACTAATTGTTAAGCCTGATCTGACATTTCCAACCAACGCTCAATATCAATAGCGGCCATCGCTCCAGAGCCAGCTGCCACCACTGCTTGACGATAAAGACTATCAGTCACATCACCAGCGGCAAAGACGCCAGGAACAGAAGTCATTGTTGGAAAATAATTTTCTGCGGCTGCATTTTCTTCTTGATTTAATTCCATAAGTGCTTGAGCATTACCAAATTGTTTGGTGGTGATATAGCCTTGTTCCTTGGTTTTTACTTGATCGAGAAAGATAGTGCTGTTGGGTCGATAGCCAACTGCCACAAATACCCCATCAGCGTTCAACTCAGTTTCTTTTCCTTCTTGGAGAAGTTTGAGTCCAGTCACCCGTTGGCCATCACCCAAGATTTCTTTAAGCTCGGTATTCCACAAAATTTTAATTTTTTTATCATTTAAGACACGCTCTTGCAAGGTTTTGCAGGCACGAAGTTTATCTCGACGATGGATAAGAAAAACCTGATCAGAAAATTTAGTGAGCGCCAGAGCATCTCCCAAAGCACTGTCGCCACCCCCAACCACAACAACTTTTTTATCTCGATAAAAAGCTCCATCACAAACCGCACAAAAACCAACGCCTTTACCCATGTATTCTTTTTCTCCAGGAACAGCCAGTTTCAGATGTTCAGCACCCGTACTAATTAAGACGGCTTGGGCTGCATAATCAGCCTCCTTGCTATTTCTTATCAACTCTATTGTCTGGGCTAATTCTTCTGGAGACATATTTTTGATGTCTTCATAATTCACATTTTCTGGCAAAGAAGTCCACAAACGAAAAGGACGCTGACTAAAATCAACTGCTGTAATTTGCTCATGGCGAAGATCCGCACCAAATTTAGCAACCTGTTTTTGCAAGTCTAAGATAAATTGAGGACCGGGCACGCCATCAGGAAAGCCTGGAAAATTATCAACACTTCTGGTGAACATTAATTGACCGCCCACACTTAAACCACTAAATAAGACCGGCTTTAATAAAGCTCGCCCTAAATAAATGCCCGCAGTATAACCCGCTGGACCAGAACCAATTACTGCCACTGATATGTTTTGCATAAAATAATCCTCTATACCGATTTTAGCTAGCTTTATAGCCAAGCTAGATTTATATTTTAACTAGATTTGCATTTAAGCTAGAGCTTGTTCAATCATTTCCTTGTAGGCATTTTCTCCAGGAAAACCGATTTTACGATCAAATTCTACCATTTTATTGTCTTCGCGTTTAAAGATAATTACTGTGGGAATACTCATCACATTAAATTGCCCAGCAATATCTCTGGCCTCATCAATGTCGACTTTAACAATGAGCATTTTGTCTTTATATTCATCAGCTAATTTATCCATGATTGGAGCAGCCATTTGACAAGGACCACACCACTCAGCAAAAAAATCAACTAAAACTGGAGTTTGAGCATTATCTAATGTGCTTTGAAAATTACTACTGTCTAAATGTTGTGCTGGCATAAGCACCTTTCTTTATAATAATTATTTTAATAATTCTTTTAAAATTGAATTTAACTGTTTTTGCTCCCGATCATTAACGCAGCGATTAGCAGCCCCAGTTAAAACATCTCTAGAAACTCTGGCTAAAGAGTTACGCACGGCCGTAATCTGTTGAGCTATCTCAACGCAAGACCGCTCGTCCTGATACATGCGGATTAAACCATCAACCTGACCCCGAATACGTTTTAATTGAGCAATTGTTTTATCTTCTGCATTAATGGTGATTTTATTTTTGAAAGCCATAATTTCATTATACCCTATGGGGGTATGTTAGCAAGAGGCAATTCTGTGGCAAAGTTTAGTCTTTTAGCTGTTTTTGTTTCTTAACAATTTCTTCTAATAAATCATTAACTCGCTTTTCTTCTTTCGCACTTCTTTCATTTTTATTATCTAGAGCTTGCAGTTCTAGATTAATTTTTGCAATTTCACTATGCACAATATTATGTTTGACTTGTAATAAAATTTTATGCCATTCTTTTTTAAGATCGATATTTTCTGCATTTTTAATAAAAACAGGGTTTAATAAACATTCCATTAATATTTCTTTCAAGTCATCTGCCAGGCTTTTGCTGAATTTTTCTAAATCAAAATTATTAAGCTTGCTTGCTAGCGACTCAATAATATTACTGATTCCTGGAGTTTGGTAGTTGAGGCTTAAAACTTTTTTCACTTCTTGCTCAAACATTTCTGGCTCAAGTTTAAATAATAAAAACAATAAATATTCTTCTAAAACTTGTTGGTGTTCTTTGACTTGATCGCTTTTTGGTGCATCTTTTTTACTTGGCTTAACTGGGAAAGATTTTTTTTGCGCCACTCGTTCAATGTCTTCTTTAATCAAACTTAATTTCACATTTAGTTTTTCAGAAATTTTTTGCAAATAAAATTCTTTTTCAACTAAATGATCAATACTGGCAATAATTGGCGCCAATTCATTGATGATTTTGCGTTTGCCGTCTGGACTTTGCGCATCATGATTGGCAAAAACCACATTTAACAGAAAACTATAAACAGAGATGGATTGATTAGCTGCCTCCCGCCACAACTTGGGTTCGAAGCGAGCAAAATCATCTGGATCTTTAAGATTCTCTGTTTTAGCCAACTTTTTTAAACTTGGAAAGTCGATCACTCTTAAATCAACATCTTTATCCTTAATTAAAGTAATAGCTCTTTTGCTAGCTTCAATACCAGCATTATCTTGATCAAAAGCTAGGATAATTGTTTGCGCTGCCCGCGATAGCAAATCAATTTGATCACTAGTCAAAGCACTGCCCTTGATTGCCACCACATAGTTAAGATGTGCCTGAGCAGAAGAAATAACATCGAATTCACCCTCAACCACCAACACCTTATTGCTTTTTCTAATCTCTCGGAACAACTCACTGTAGCCAAAAAGTAATTTTGATTTATGGTATAGGATCGTTTCTGGACTGTTAATATATTTAGCTTCCTTGGCTTGCTGATCCAATAAGCGACCAGAAAAACCAACTACTTGGCCACGATGATTTTTCAAAGGAAACATTAAGCGTCCGCGAAAACGATCATAATAGCGACCATCATTACCCTTAATAATTAAGCCTGTTTTAGCAATTAAACCTAAAGGATATTTCTTTTTTTTGTGCAAATAATTGATGAGCCCATCCCAGCTGGCTAAAGAATAACCCAAGTTAAACAATTTAATTGACTGATTGTTAACTGCCCGATCTTTTAGATATTTTAAAGCTACTTGGCCGGCACGATGCTCAGTCAATAAAAAGTGATAATATTCCTTGCTTAAATTTAAAATCGCTAATAATTGTTCCCGCTCTTCATCTTCACTAGTACGGTTAAAATCTTTGAGGGTAATGGCTGCTCGATCAGCTAAAAATTTTAAAGCTTCATAAAAAGTCATCCCGTCATAATTTTGTAAGAAATTTAAGACATCTCCTGATTCTCCACAACCAAAACAGCGATAACGTTGCATTTCAGGATGAACAAAAAACGAGGGGGTTTTTTCATTATGGAAAGGACAGCGAGCCCTAAAACTGCTGCCAGAGGCTTTTAAATCAATTCTTTCCCCGATAATTTCAACAATATTATTCGCGTCTTTAACATCTTGAATTTGTGACATCTCTAGGAGTAAAATATACTGTTTATAAATAAAAGTCAATTATAATACAGGTATAATACAGAAAATGTTAATTCATACTTGTTGCGCCGATTGTTTTCTCAAGCTCTATCAATCTTTGAGCGAGGAAACGCAAGCAACTGTGCAGATATTTTTTTATAATCCCAATATTTACCCTAGAGAAGAACATCAAGCTCGATTATTAGCCATTAAAAAAGTTGTGAAAAGTCTAAATCAAGACATTAAAATTATTGTCGCCAATTATCAACCTCAAGACTATTTTCAAACTATCAAAAAATTAAAGGATAATCCTGAAAATCGTGATGCTTCTAAAAATCGTGAAAGTCTGAAAAATGGTGAAGGTTTGAAAAATCGTGAAAACTGTGAAAACAAAAGTGCCGACGATCGTTTCACGATCATTTCACGACAAAAACGCTGCCCACTATGTTGGGAGCTCAGGCTTAGAGCCCTCTTTGAAAGAGCTCAGGCAGAAAAAATTTCTCTAGTTAGTTCAACTTTATTCAGCAGCAACTATCAAGATTTAGACAAAGTGAAATTGATTGCCCAAAAATTAAGTCGAGAATATCAAATTGATTTTTATGTCCCAAAAATTGATCAAGCGATGCGAGATCACTCCCATCGCGGTTTTTATAAACAAAATTATTGTGGCTGTCTTTATTCCTTGCTGGAGAAAAGTCGTGAAAAATATGATGTTTAATCGAGCATTAATCTAATTTTTTGCGAATCAGACACAATATTATTCAAGCTCAGCAGGTTTTAATCAAGCTCTGTTAAGCGCAAACTAGTAATTCCCTCTTGGCTCATTTCAATAATTTGCTCATCAATGTGGTAGCTCCATAATAATTGCTTGGGATCATAAGTGAACTTAATTTTTAATACTAAGCCCTCTTGAGTTTCTTTGGAAAAATATTGATCAAAAACAAAATTGCCCAAAGAATAATAAATAGTTTTATTTTGATAAACTTCTTTATTTTGTATGACATGAGGATGGCCACCAATAATTAAATCAACTCCTGCGTCAATAAATTCATGAGCCAAATTAACAATAACCTGATTGGCTTCTGGAACATATTCATTACCCCAGTGAGTAAATAATATAATCAGGCTGGCTCCTTGATTTTTCGCTGTCAAGATAGCTGCTAAAGCCCGATTTTTACTGCCGCTAACAAATTGGTTATAACTAATCAGCGCAATTTTTTGCTCAAAAATATCTAAGTAGTAAAAATTTTCTTCACTGCTTTCTTCACCCACATCTCCAAAAGAAATCAGATTGGCATCAGCCAAATATTGACGCGTACTCATCAAGCCTTTTTGAGCAAAATTTAAGATGTGATTATTGCCTAAATTAAGCAGGGTTAAATTATTCTTTTTTAAAACGGGAATAATGGCTGGTGAAAAAGTAAAAGTGAAGTTGCCAGGACCACCGGGAATGGTATTTTGACTAATTGAATTCTCTAAGGTAATTGGCCCTTCTAAATTAGCCAAAGCGTAATCAGCACTATTCAAATAATTAGTCAGTTTTTGATCAAAAATGAAATCATAGTTGCCTTGAGCTTCAGCCTTGCTGCGAATATGCCGATCAAACATTAGGTCTCCGCCGACTGCCAAAGTAAAACTTTGAGGCGTGGGAGTGGGAGAAGGTGCTTTTCTGAGCAGTTCTGGAGCGGACGGCGCCTGGCTAGGTTGGTTGTTTGTTGAATTGAATTGCTCTCTAAACTGGCTAAAGTTTAAAAAACTAAACAAATATGCCAAGGACAAGAGGGAAACGATAATTAGCAAAGATAAATATATTTTTTTATGCAGATAAAGATATTCTAACCGACACAAGCCCGATTAGCTAATACTAAGGGACACAAATATATTTAAGTGCAGGCCAATCTATTTAGTAGTGAATTAATCTGTCTGTTGGGGCGATCTATTTAGTAGTGAATTAATCTATCCAATAAAGTATAGAAAGACACGCCATGAAGCTCTAAAATGCTGCCAATGGCACAGCTGCCACTTGGACCAAGAGCGGGATTAACGTTGACATCAATCAGATAATGACGACCAGCCTCATCAAGCCGAAAGTCAAATTTGGCATAGTCCTCAATTTTTAGAATATTAAAAGCGGTTTTAGCCGCTTTTTTAACTGATTCTGGCAATTCATACTTTTCATAAGTAATGGTTTTTTCTTCAGTTATCCAGTTGTCATCAAAAGTGACAATTTTGCCAAAAGGATCCTCGTTTGCTCGATGGAAGATTTTTTCAGCCGCGTAAATTTTTTTATTACCACCATCGACAAGCACCACAGTAATTTCTCGACCAGCTATAAATTCCTCTAATAAAATTGGCTGCTGATAGGTGTTGTACAAATAATTAATTTGCTGATCAGCCATTTTTTCATCAAAACAGACTGAGGCCTGCGACACCTCCAAAGAGCCATGATTTTCATTAAGTTTAACAAATAAAGGGTAATCTAATTCTTCATCAACCTCATCTGTCGAATGTCTAACTAATTGGTATTTAGGCGTGGTCACGCCATATTGCTCTAAGAGAGATTTGGTTAAATACTTATTGGCATTAATAGAAGTGGCCAGCATACCGCTGCCGGTATAAGATATTTGTAATAGCTCGAGGGTGGCTGGAATAGTACCAGCTAAATATTCTTGACCATAAACACTGTCCACCAAATTGATAACTTTGTCTGGCTTATATTCAAGCAAAGTATTGTGTAATTGAGCGTTGCCTGGAAAAGTTTCTACCTGATAACCCTTGCTTCTTAAGATTTCGGCAATTAATTGAGCGCGGCCTTTGACTTCTACTTCGGTAATATAAATTTCTTCAGTTGGAAAATATTCGCGCTTGGCGTCAGAATACAAAATAGCAATCTTGTTAATTTTTGGTTTAACTTTAATGTTTAATGACATTGTGCAAATGTTAATTATAAGCTAAAGATTTTATTATAAAATAGGATTAATGCTAGAGTTAATGGTACAATAGGAGATTATGAAAAAAAATAACACAAAAATAACTGCCGAAACATCACTTAAAGTACCAGTTTCAGGCTTTTTCGATTTTATTAGAGAACAAGGAGTGGTTGGTTTAGCCGTCGGTTTTATTTTAGGTGGCTCAATTCGCTCAGTGGTTGATTCAATCGTGGTCGATATAATTAATCCTCTTTTGGGACTGCTGCTAGGGAAAGTTGACTTTTCTCAAGCTGTCTGGCAAATTGGTTCAGCTAAAATTGTCTGGGGAAACTTCGTCACTGCGTTGATTAACTTCACCATTGTCTCTGCCGTTGTTTACTTTGGAGTTAAAGGCTTGGGCTTGGAAAAACTAGATAAGAAAAAGAAATAAACAGTGGGTAATTACCCTGTTTTTTGTTTAGCGTAGCGTTCTCGACTACTGCGAATTACTTTGTCTCGGTTTTGGTTTTTGCTACTGGCTAATCTTAGCGTGTAAGCTGGAAATGGCCGACTCAAAACATTATCAATAGAAATCTTGTTAATAATTTGGTATTTGCCCAAATTAACTAAATCATCTTGAGTATAGAGTCCCCCATATTCAGCTTGAAAATAATTGGCATCACCAGCTCCCATCACAAAACTAATAATATTGCCACAGTTACCAAAAATAGCGTTACGCACTTCTTCAGGAATTTGATCAATATATTGGTTGGCCAAAATTAAATTGAGTCGATATTTTCTCGCTTCAGATAAAATTTTGACAAAAGCATCGGTGGCAAAATTTTGAAATTCATCGACATATAAATAAAAATCACGACGCTCTTCTTCATCGGTGTTGACTCTAGCCATCGCTGCCAATTGAATTTTAGTAATCATCATCGCGCCCAACAAGGTGGCATTGTCCTCACCCAAGCGCCCCTGAGACAAATTAATTAACAAAATTTTGCCCTCGTTCATTAATTTTTCAATGCTAAAAGATGATTGAGTGGTATTAACCACATTGCGCACCAGCGGTGAAGAAACAAATTGACCAACCTTATTCAGAATTGAGGCAATTTGCTCTTGGCGTTGGCGATCACTCATTTTGTTATATTCATTGACCCAAAAATTCTTTAAAATTGGATCATCGAGTTGGCTGACGACTTGCTCACGAAATTTTTCATTGGTTAATAAATCTAAAACATCTGACAGCTTGGCCTGCTCACTTTTTAATAAAGTCAGTAAACAATTGCGTAAAATATATTCAAGTCTTGGTCCCCAAGAATAACCATATAATTTCTTAAAAACTGAAATAATTCCAGAAGCAATCAGCTCCCGATGAGCTACATTTTCTCCCTCAAATAAATTAATCTGCACCGTGCGCTCTTGATCAGCTGGATCAAAGTAAATAACATCATTAATCCTGTGCTTAGGAATATAATCCAATAAAGTTTCCACCAAATCCCCGTGGGGATCAATCACGCATAAACCCTTATTGTGTTTTAAGTCATTAATGGCCATATTAGCCAGTAAAGTTGATTTACCAGTGCCAGTCTTACCAATGACATAAACATGACGACGTCGATCAGCATCAGTTAAGCCGTATTTACTTGTTTGATTTTTATAATTGGTTTCAGCAATAATATTAATCTTATTTTTGCTTTCTTCAGAACTGTTAATGTTGATGATTGGCAAATTGTCTGGAGCCTCACCAAGAATTTTTTTACCCCAAGAAATATTATTAATATTACTCAGTTTTTGATTGGGAAAATGATAGATAGTTGCTAATTCATCGACACTCAGGGTCAGTGCTGGCACCAAGTTAAAGCTGCGATTTTTCATGCTTTTGATAAAGCAGTTTTTGAGAAAGAGACGTTTTGAGAAAAGTAATTCATTGCTTTCACTTCTAGAAGTGGCTTGATAAGCGGCAGCAATATTGCTCAATAAGAGTTGGCTTTTTTGACGATTGTCAGTGGCTACCGCAATTTTAAAAGCGGCTCTTAATTGCCTTTGTTCCAGTTTTTGCTTGATTAGTTGTTGCTGAGGGTGCTCGGCCAATTCTTCAGTTGATGGAGTTTGATCTATAGAAAAGAAAGGAAAATCAGTGGCTAATAGCAATTGAATTAAAATCGTGTCCTCTCCCTCGTTTTTTGATAAAGTCGACATTAAAGTCGCTAAAGGATCAATATCTACAAAATCATGATGGGTTTTGAGTGGTAAATAATGACGATTTTTTAATCTAAAACTGGAAATAGCTAGTTGGCGATTTTCGAGTAAAAAATAATCAACTGGGTCAGAATCCATTTCTTCAATGACGGCTTTGGGATAGCTGGCATGAATTGCTCCCTTAAAATAGGCTAAAAGTCGGACAGGCACGTTGATTAAAAAATGAATACTTTGCTCGCGCACTAGGATTTCAAAACTCAATCTTTCGTTTTTTCCCAATAATTTCTCAAACAAGTTGTTTTTAAGTTTTGGCAAAGTAGATAATAACTGCACTGCTGCCTCTGCAGTTTCTTCACCATCCTTGCTGGTTTTGATTTTGAGTAAGATATGATTTTTTGGCACGTTTTCAGTATAACAAATTATAATGAGCTTTTTTTCTCCAAACGAAGTGCTCGATTTTTTTGCCATTTAGCTAGCAAAATTATTAACAAAGGCATTAAGAGCACCAGTCCCCCCAATTCTAAAAGTTGAGGCCAATAAACAATATAAATCTGACTATTATCGGTTGGTTTATTGATCACCCAGGCATTAGCCCAATTACTTAATTTATGATGTTCTAATTTTTGCCCATCTTGATAAGCGACCCAAGCAGGATCAAAAGCTTGAGATAGACTTAAGTATTTTGTTTGACAATTAGACGATAAATTAACTTGATAGAGCCAGAAAGCTCTTTTTTGCACAGTAAAATCACAAGCGCTAGGCTGTTCTTGAAAAACTTGAGCAGTAGCATTTCGCCATGATAAATTTTTCAAGAAATTATATGGCCAAAAAAATACTTCAAGTGATTCAATCAGATCTTCATTTAGCTCTCGTCCATAAGAGTCAATTGAGAAATACAAGGTGTAAGCTTGATTAAAATCTTCGGTTGGTGGTAAAACTTGATAGTTGATTCCTTCGCTTAAATAAGTTTCGATGGGACTGCGACCCGAGCTATCTGATTGCACAGCAAAAACAGCGGGTAGACTAGCTAAATTCTTTGCCTCAAGCCTGATTAAATAGCCTAAATCGTGCTTTAAATTGGCCAAGGGGAAATGATCGCAGATGCTGGTGCCAACTGCCTGATAAAAAGTACCTTCAGCCCACTGTTCCTTAGCCACAGAACCTCCTTGTAATGGTCGACAATCAACTGGTTCAAAAACATTTTTCTCGCTCGTCATCAGATTACTTTGCAAAATTACTCGGGGAATTTTCACTAATAATTGCTCAGTTCCTTGATGGGATTCTTGCTCAACCCGCTTAGTTTGCTCAACCTGCTCAACTTGCACATTAAACAAATTTAAATCAAAAAAAGCATAGTCAAAATAAGCAGTACTTTGCTCGCTACTTAAGGCTATCGTGTTAGAAACGCTGGTGTTGAGCAATAAATCAATTTGGCCACTGTTTTCCAGCTGAGCAATTAAGTGATTGTTAATATTTAGATAACAGGCCTCGCTAGCTAAACATAAATGAGCATCAAAAACAAAATCTTTTTCTAAAGTAAAATTTGTTATTTGGTCTTGCTCAATAATTTCTGGAGCTAACAAACTAAAATTGAGTTGAGCCTCACCATTTTCCACCAACCAAGTTAAACGAAAAGGCAAGTCTTTTTCACTTTTAAGTAAGTCTGCAAAGTGCAATTGAAAGTCGGTGCTGGGGCTAGCTTTCAAGCTAGTAAGATAAAAATAATGCTCATCTTCACTTAAAGAAAATTCAAGGTTTTTTTGCAGATGATTGCTAAATAATGCTGGAAAAGGATAAATAAAATCAGGATTAATAGAAGCGGCTCGCTGCTCAGTAAGCAGCTGATCATCAATACTTAAATAATGAGACAAATCAGCAAAAGCCTGATCAAGCCAACTAAAGCGATAATTATTTATCACTCTAGGTAAATCATCATACAAGCTAATGAATTCTTGACGAGCCTGGTGCGGCTGTTTTTTGACTTGATAAATGCTTAAAAAGTCATATTGTTCAAGCAAGTGAATATTAGTCGAACTTTGTAAAAAATCACTTATAGCCTGGTAATTAAAGGGTTTTTTGGTATTACGATTAATAATTGATTCATCCAAGATTAAATAGTCAACATCGTATTGGGCGAAGACATTTTCTAGGGCAACAATATCTTGTCGATCGAGGGCCAACTGCAATTGCCAGTAATATCGTTCACTGGCTTCGCTCCAAACATCGAAAGCTCGATCTAAAATAGGCTGTTTAATACCATACCAAATAAATCCAGAGCCACGATAACCCCAATCATTCCATTGCCAACCATAAAAAGTATGCTGAGGTAAATTAGCGATGCGGCTGCTCGCTGGAGCTTGATCTTTAAAATAATCAAAAAGTTGAAAATAGGCATCGGGAATATTTATTCGTAAACGCGAATAGAAAAAATTACCAGTAAAACTTGGCCATGAATAATACAACAAGGACAGGAAAAACAAGCCAGACAAAATAAATTGCCAAACCCTCTTCTTTAATAAAGAAAAAAGCCAAGCCAAGCCAAAAGTCAGCAACAAACTATAAAAAAGACTGTAGGGCACAATCCATTTGGTGAAAGCTGAGCGAAATATTTGGCCAAACAAAGGCAAATATTGGCGTAAAAAATCATAAAGAAAAGCCAAGGGTGGATTAGAACCTGCCAAAATAAAAACTGTAAACAAAAAAACCAGCAGAATGGCTAAATGACTGTGAGCTAAAAATGATTTATTTTTTTTGCTGAAAATTAATAATCCCAAACCCAAAAGCAATAATAAAAAATAGAGCCAGCTTACAATAATAACGCCTGGTTGATGAAAGTGAGTTTTCCACACATCCATCAGGTAAACACTATTTCCCCATTGATTAAAGTCTGTGTAATCAAGCCAAAAACCCTTGAGAGTGGCTAAATTAGCAAAACTACCAAATTGATTATTTTTTAAGAAAGTTACCTCAGTAGACATCAGGTTAATTTTGGCATCGACGGTGGTGTTACTGGCAAAAATTGTAAAATAAATGACAGGTAATAGCCAAAAAGCATTGCTTAAAAAGACTATTAATAAAACTAGGGCAAATTTTTTCCAAGTAATTTTTTTCTTGAGTAGAAAAAAAACCATAATAATCAATAAAATTAACAAATAAACAATGAAGACCGTTTGGACGTAAGCAAAAATGCTCCCCAAAAGAGAAAACAAGATAAACAATAATAAGTTTTTTTTAGTCGATTGTTCTAGATAGCTTAAAAAGTAATAAATTAACCATGGGAAAAAAGCAAAAAAAGCGGCAAAAGGCTCAAAAGTGACATAAAAATTTTGCACTGTGCCCAAGTTTAATAAATAAAAACTAGCACCAAGAACAGCCAATAGTCGACATTGCTTATTGTTTCTTAATAAATGGGCAAATAAACGATAAGCTCCTAAAACACCCAGTAATAAAGACAAATAATTCCAGAAATATCTTAGCCACTCTTGTTTTAAGATTAAAGATAAGGGCCATAACAACAGCTGGCGAATTAAGTCTGCTCCATGAGCCATCCCTCCCAATAAACCCAAACCCTGATATTCTTGCCAAACAGCATTAAAAGTTCTTTCTAAATTAATCCCCAAATCAAGCTCAACGGGTAAATTATCCCAACCAATTAAATAAGTATCTGGGGTAAAGTTCTGATAACACAAAACAGTGACTAAGAAAAACAAAAGCAGCTGAGGCCAGATCTTTTTAACTAGGGAAATAAATTTCATAACTCAATTGTATACAAAAACTAAGCTTAAGTGCCAGCTTGAGAATATATTGGCTTGTGCCAAAAATATCCTTTTTCTAGTCCGCTTGTTTTGACAATTTGTTCTTTAACAACTTGTTTTTTGACTGGCGTTATATGACTTAAATATTGTCCAGCAACCTCATTCCAGTCATGCGCTTTAGATAATTGACGAGCAAAATTCCACATTTTTTGGCGTAAAACTGGATTTTGCCAGTTGTTTAAAAATACTTTGGCAAAAGAAGTGTAATTTAAGTCAAATAATAATTGATCAGTAGCGACACCATGCTTTTTAGCTAATTTTTGCACCTCATCTGTTCTTAAATTTTCGGCAAAAAAACTTGAGCAAATAAAAGACTTACGATATTGCAAAGCTAGAGCTAGAGCTCCAGAACTCGACATACGCGCACGATAAGGAAAAACTACTAAATCTGCCACTGCAAAAATCTTTGCCACCTCTTTTTCTGGCACGAAGCCAGTGTGAATAATATCTTGACTATTATTTTTGATTAAATTGTGCAGATTTTGATAAAAAGCACGCAAATGAGCCTGATTTTTTTGGGTAGGTGCCACATCTCCTGCTAATAATAATTTAGTATTCTTGCTTAACTTGCCAGATTTTTTTAAACGCAAAAAGTTCTTAATCAACCAATCAGTACCTTTGTACCAAGAATGATAACCATAGGCTAAAACTAGTCGATCACTGGCTTGACAGCCCAAACTTTGCTTAAAATTAGCTTGTTGTTCTTGAGTTAAATTTTGATAACCATTAATACCGTGAGGAATAATAGCTAATTTACGCTGAGGCACTAAGTTTTGTAATTTTTCAGCTAAAAATTGATCATGAACCAATATTTTTTGACTAGCCAAGCCCAAAATACTATAAAACAGACGCATCGCGCCATTAAAAAACAGAGTTTTTAGCGAACTAGCAGACAAGGCCACTTGACCAGACAAAGTAGCTAAATCTAAAACTACTTGATGTAGCATGCTGTAGATTTTTTTGCCAAGCAAGCGTTGCCAAAGAAAGAAAAAAGGCAATAAAAAAGTAATAATTTCTTTGCCAAATAAACTAAATTCAAATTGGAGGAGGATGTTTTTTGCCTGAGAAAAACGTTTAAATTGACTGTTTAGTTGAGTAAAAAGCTGAAGTGAGTTAACTGTATAGCTGGGAACAACTAAAATGTTCTTTTTGAGTAAATAAGCCTGGTTGTTTTCACCAACAATTTGCTCACACAGAACCACCACTCGTTGTTGATTGGGGAAATGTTGAAGTAATAATTGGCTATAACGAGCCACTGCGTTACGCTTGGCAATTTCCTCACCTTGCAGAGGAAAACTAGAAACTAGCAACAAAGTAGCTGAATCATTAAAGCGCTGGTAAGTCTTGTTACTTAATTTCATAATTTTTGGTAAAACAAAAACCACCAATCCTAATTGATGAGCTTTGTTTTACCCGCGTCTCCTATGTTTCAAGGGGGACGCGGGTAAGGAGGATTATGGGGCATAAGCCGTGAGGCTTTGCCCTGGAAAGGTGGCGGCCGCCCAGGCCTTTACCTGGGCTTCGGTCCAGCTGCTTGGCATTAGCCAAGCTTGGACCGTTTTATAAGCAATATTGTCCTGGGCATTCACCCAGAACACCAGCTGTTCATCCAACAGCGCGACAGTAGTCGCGCCTCGAGCGCCAATGCTGGCGCTGAAAGCTGAGCCATCCCAAACCCCGTGTACCGAAATAGACTGGGGTTGGTCAAAGTCGGCGTTGTCTGGCAAAACCACCACTGGTGTGGCTTGTCCTAAGGGAAAAACAAAAATGTTTTTCCCGTAGTGGACAAAAATTGTCCAGTCGTAACCATTTGCTATCTGGTTCTGACGTTTTGCCGTCACGAACTCAGATGCGATCGGCGGCTTTGTAGTGGAAAAGTCCGCCATGTTCCAGTCTGCGGGATACACCCACAGGCTGGCCTCACGAACGGAGAGTTCCCACTCCACACCTGGGTCAAAGACCCAAATATGGTGCTCGGGATCGAGGGTCTGGCGACCCTCAATCAAAATGTTGCAACCAGCATAGTCTGCCAGCTGCTTCATTCCTGAAGACAACTTATAAAAGCCGTCTTCTTTCAGGTTGCTGAGGAATTCGATCCTCATTCCCTGATATCCGAGCGGACAATCCGCGATTGCGACCACGGGTTCTTCCACCGGTACTTCAACCACTGGTTCTTCAACTACGGGTTCGACCACGGGTTCGACCACCGGGTCTTCGACCACGGGGTCGACCAGCACCGGTTCCACGATAGGTACGGTTGTTTCCTTTACCTCTGTTGGAGGCAAAGGGGGTGCTTCTTGCTCAACCGGAGTCGAGCAAGAGGCGAGTAAACTCGCCACTAACAACAAAACAAACAAAATTTTTGCGCGCATGATTTTTTCTCCTTTTTCTTGCGCAAATTCCACTAGACAGCAGTGGTCACCGACTCGTCCATTGCCCTGATGGCACGCTTGGACCAGCTTCTCTAACAACCACCTCAATCATGATTGCTAAAAAAGCTGGACCAAAATGCCTCGGGCATTATTTCCTCCTTGTTAAGGTGCGTCTCTTTTCGTAAGTGACTCAAAACTCCAGAAGCAATTTCTAGGTTTTAAGCTTTACTTAAGAGCTCCTTCTTCTACTCTTTCGAGTAGAGAATAATTTTTGACACAAGGGTTGGGGAAAAAAGATGGAGCTGTCAAAAACTATTCTCTAATCAAAAGATTCATTACTTATTTATTAATTTATTAATATATATAAGTATATCAAATAAAGTCATTTTTGTCAATATTATGGGACATTACAATTATCTTTTTGCCAAATTTCTTAACTCAAGATCAAATAATCATTTAAGTTGAAAAGTCACCTTAGCTATTTTAAAAAGCCCTTCTGTCAAAGAAGGGCTTTCAATTTCATATTTCTGTAAATTTTATTTACTAAATTTCTTTGATTTGCCTAAAGCAAAAGCACCTACGCCAGCTAAAGCCACCGCTTCTAAAATTAAAACTGTGCTTAAATCAAAACCAGTGTCTGGAGTGCTCTCAGTAATAATGGCAGCACCATCGCTTTTTACACAAAAGCTAGCATAATCACTATCACTCACATCATCTGGGCGAGAATAAACTTTGGCCTTATTGGTAATACAAGTAGTACCAGCTGGTAATTCGTTTTTACCCTTAAATCGAGCAGTAAAATAGACAGTAATTTCTTCATCAGGATCAACGGTATCAATAATAAATTTTAATTCATTGTCCTTAAATTCAACTGGGTATTCTTTGCCGTCTGCTCCTAAATAGAACATGTAATCAACTAAACGAGCGAAATCATCAATTAGACGAACCTTGTTGGTTTTAACATCGCTCACATTTTTAATGCGTAATCTAAATTTAACTTCTTGCTCAGGAGCAAAAGTGTAAGAGCTAGCAGCAATATTGTCCCAATATTCATTGGCTTTGGGATTAAAAATCTTTTTATCTAGGCTTAGATCGCCGTTTTCACAGACTTCACCACCGCCATAAACGGTGTGACAATCGCGAGCACTGGCAACATTAAAAGTCACTAAAAGAAAAGCTGTTGCTAATAAAAGGGAAGAAATTATTTTTTTCATAAATACTTTGTTATTTTTTTTATTTTTTTATTAATTTAATTTATTTATTTTTAATTTAATTATATTTAATTTAATAAATGTAATAATGTGTCTGATACTCTATTATATACTTATAATTAATTATTGTCAATATTATGGGATATTATTCCTTAACAACAGGCACAGCGGTAATAAATAAACGCTGCCAACTGGTGCCCGGTGGCCAACAAGTTTGCAGTAATAAGATATTTTCCTCTTGAAGATTGTTAACAAAATCAATTTCTGTACTAGCGACTACATTTTGGGCAGTGACTTCGTAGACAAATTGTTCATCTCCCAAATGAAGAATGATTTGCTCGCCAATAGCTAAATCTTTGATTTGATAAAAAACCGCATTGTAAGCTTCGACATTCCATAAACCATTAGTAGAATGCCCAAAAATATAAATTAATTTTTCTTGACCAGGAAAAGCTGAGTTTTTGGCATGTGCCACACCAGATTCTAGTGCTGATTGATATTCTTCAGCATTATTAGGATCGATATTGGGATGAACCTGCTCGTAGAGTTCTAGGCTAGGTATTTCAATATAAAAAGGTAAGGTCGCGTAGTCGGGAGTTTCTATGAGCTTGGCTAAAGCGCTTTGACCGGCTTCTTGGCTGGAGGCCTCTTCTCTGGCAAAAATTGGCCAAGTCTTGTCGAGTTGCATTTTTGTCCAATCAAAAAAGGCAAAAGTATTCTCCTCTACTTCTTGTGGTAAATTTTTGAAAAATTCAGGAACAGCACTGATGAGCTGTTTTGATTGATTAAGTGTATTTGGTAATTTTTTAATTGCTTGAAAACTAAAAAATGGATTGCTTAAGATAAGCAGTAAAAAACTCAAAACAAAAGAAAAGATCGCCAACTTCTTGAGGCTTTTTGCTTTTTGTAAAATAAATTTAGCCGGGGATTTTTGATATAATCTCACCCTCGTCTTTTTATTTATCATTATGGGACATTATACTGAAAAATGTGAAAAAATCAAGCTTTTGTCCAATGTCTTAAAAAAAGTTTAATGATAAAATTAAGACATGTTAAGTGCGAGATACGAGCGGAAATTTTTTTTAACTGAGCTAAATGATAAGCAATTAGAAACCATTATTAAATTGCACCCGGCAATTTTCTCAGAAATATATCACGAGCGCCAGGTTAACAGCCTTTATTTTGACAATCATAGTCTAGATTTTTATCAACATAATGTTCAAGGCAGTCAGGAACGTTTGAAAATTAGGCTGCGCTGGTATGATGACTTAGAAAATGCCCTCGACCCCAATTTGGAATTTAAAATTAAAGTTGGCTTGCTAGGCACTAAAGAGACAATTGCCTGCCAAAGTTTTTCCTCAGCTGGTGATTTGCCAATGATTAATGACTTGCTTATTACTGAAAATAATTTTGCATCGCTAAGTAAATATAAGCTAAAAAATCTCAAACCAGTGATTTTAATTTCATATTTTCGGCGCTATTTTCAATCGGCTGATAAAAAATATCGCTTAACCATTGATCGTGATTTACGTTTTTATCAAGTTAATAAAAATCAAATAACTTGGAACACTAAACTACAAATCAACGCAAATATCTTAGAATTAAAGTATGATCAGCAAAACGATACCGAGGCCGATAAAATTAGCTCATTTTTTCCTTTTCGCATGACTAAATCGTCTAAATATGTATTGGGAATGTTAAAAGTTTATCCGCAAGTTAAGATTTAACATGATTTTAAAAAAAAATAAAAAATTTCACTTAGCTTGGAAAAAAATTTTTAAATATTTAGCTGCTTTTTTAATTTTATTTTTTTTCATTTTAATTTTATTTAATTTTGATTTTATAAAAATTAATTTATTAAAACAAAAAATAAGCTTTGATCCAGATATTAATTTTTCCAAGGAAGCGATTAATTTAACTTTAAGTTCACCAATTAAAAAGGCCACAATTTATTACACTAAAGATGGCACTACTCCAGATGAAAGTAGCGAGCAATACCAAAATCCCATTGAAATTAAGGAAACTACCACTTTAAAATTTGTTCTTTATAAAAAAGGCAAACAACTGGGGACCGTGCAAACCCATGATCTGTTTATTAATACCCATCACGATCTCGCAGTAATTTCTTTATCTACGGATCCAGTTAATTTATGGGATGAAGAAACTGGCATTTATACAGAAGAAAATTATGCAAAGAAGGGCAAGGAGTGGGAAAGAAATGGGGTAATAAATTTTTATGAAGAAGATGGCACACGCGGATTTTCTCGAGAAGTGGGGATTAGGATTCATGGCGGTGGAACACGAGGGTTACCGCAAAAATCTTTTCGGATTTTAATTACTAACAAGGAAAATAATCAAACTCTAAAATATCCCTTATTCCCTGATGGCAAAGTGCAGAATTTTAATTCTTTTATTTTAAGAAATGCTGGTGGTGATTGGAGCCATACCCATTTGAGAGATGCGTTAATGCAAGAAATCGTTGAAGACGCCAATTTAACAGTTGATTTACAAGATTATCGTCCAGCAGTCCTCTATTTAAATGGTCAATATTGGGGCTTATATGACATTCGTGAAAGATATGACCAAGATTATTTTAGCAATCACTATGGTGCCGATGCAAAACGCGTCAATATTTATTACGTGCCTCACGATGTTGGCGTTGATCGCGGTCGAATACAACTGGACGAGGGAAAAGACACCGGGGGCGTTGAACTTTATAACAAGCTTTTTAATGAAACAAAAAGTTGCCAAAGTTGTACCGACTTAAATAATTTAAAACAATATCTGGACCCAATTAACTACCGCGATTATTTAATTACCGAATTACATTTTAATAATTATGATTGGCCTTATGGTAACGCTAAACTCTGGCGCTATGAAACCAATGCTTTTGAACCGAATGCTCCCAATGGTTTAGATGGGCGCTTCCGCTGGTTACTTTTTGATTTAGATGTGGGATTTGGAGCTGGTAAACAAAGTGAGGAAGAAATGCAAAGATCTGCCAAAGCCAATCCCTATCAAGATCGCTTGGTTGATGATCACTTCCCCTTTAGAAATTTATTTTATAACTACAGCTTTGCTAATGAGTTTGTCAATCAATATGCTGATTTATTGAATACATCCTTTAAATATGAAAACGTCGTAGCAAAAATTGATGAGCTAGCAGGCGCAATTGACTCTGAAATGCCTAGACAAATTGAGCGCTGGCATAATAAAGAAACTTGGCCAGGAATAATAAATAATCAAGAAACTATTGATAAAATTAAAAACATCGGCTCTTATGAAGAATGGAAAAACAATGTTGAATTATTAAAAGTCTATGCTTACTGGCGACCAATCTATATGAAAGAACATACGATCAACTTTTTTAATCTTTCAGGAATGAGCAATATCAGCATCAATACTAATAACCCTGCTTGTGGCTCAATTAAGGTCAACAGCATTATTATTGATAAAGAACAAATGCCTTGGGTTGGAGAATATTTTAATGATGTTAGAATTAATATAGAAGCAATTTCAAGCGCCGGCTGCAAATTTGTTTCTTGGACTGGCGATATTGAATCCAAAAATAAGAAAATTAATTTTTTACTTGATGCAAATATTAATTTAATTGCTAATTATAAATAATAATCCTTTAATTATCTTAAAAATATTTTACAATTATAAACACTTAGCAAAGAAAGAAACTTATGGCAAAAATTAATCAACTGGAATTTTTAAGTTCCTATTTTGACGACAGTAAAATTACTGGCTCCTTAAATGAATTTATTTTAGATGTCGGTATTTTGGTCTTAATTTCATTTTTATTGTCAATAATCTATCAAAAATTTGGCAATTCTCTATCTAATCGCAAAAAATTTGCGGCAAATTTTGTTTTATTGTCATTAATTACTATGATGATCATTTCTGTGATTAGATCATCTTTAGCCCTATCTTTAGGTTTGGTTGGAGCTTTGTCAATTATTAGGTTTCGCTCAGCTATCAAAGAGCCAGAAGAATTAGCATATATTTTTCTAGCGGTATCCTTAGGTTTGGCCTTTGGTGCCGGTCAGAGAGAAGTAGCAATTGTCTTTTTTGTTTTAATTAGCCTTGTGATTATATTAAGAAGCCTGATCGCGAAAAAGTTTAACTTTTTCAACCTTAAAACTGATGAGGTTTTATATTTGAACATTAAGGCTGATGCTAAAATGGATTTAAAAAAGATCAATAATGTTTTGGATCAATACTGTAGCTTTATTGATTTAAAGCGAGTGGATGAAAAAGATAATCAAGCTGAGTTTTTATTTTTAATTAAGTTGAACTCTTTAGACAAGCTAGTGAGCATGAAAGATGCCCTGCTTTCTCTCGATAAAAAAATAGATCTAACTTTGCTCAATGATGAAGGTTTGTTTAATTAAAGAATAAATTTAATTGGCTTGTGATGGCTTTAAATGGCGCTTGTTTCAAACTGGCTGTAGCAAAAGGCTTACCCATAGTTCAAATTTTTTGGCGGAGCATGTGAGCCTGGAAACCCAGTGTCCCTATAATTTCTTTAAAATTTCTTCAACTATTTGTTTTGCTTGTCCATTAATTAGAGATTGTGTCTCTATGGCTAAAAAAGGAATGTTGTTGTCTTTAAGAGATTTCTTAACGAACTGATCTCTAGCTTTTCTGTTATTCCACAGATGAGTTGAATCGTTCAGTTCAATTACTAATAAAGGTTGTAAATTTTGTTTATCAAATATAACAAAATCAACAAATAATTTATTAAGCCATTCAAATTTTCCAGCAAGATCGTTTGATTCTTCTTTAACTTGTAAAAGCGTTGAAAGGTGAAGTTGCGGAAAAACTAAATAATTGCTATTTGAAGTTAAGTCTTGAAGTATTAAAAAAAGTTCTTTTTCATTAAGAGTTAAAAAATATTTCTTTTTCTTATACGGATTCAGTTCTCCATGGAGATAAAGATTTTTATTTCTTTCATCTTGTAACTTTAAATACAACAATATTGATGTGAAAGATAAGAAAGCAAATAAGAAAAGGAAATTAATGGTCACACTCATATAAATAAGTATAGCTTATTTAGATCAAATCTTCATCAAACCAACGTTCCACTGATCACAATAACGACTCTTTTTGATAATCACAGGCTTCAAAACTCACATCTGGCAAATTTTAAGCAAAAAAAAGCGAGATACATCCATACAATACGGAAAATAGACTGATCTATACAGAAAAAACCAATTCTTGCGGAGGTGAAGGGATTCGAACCCTTGGAGCCGTGAGGCTCACGCTTTCCAAGCGTGTGCAATTGACCGCTATGCGACACCTCCTTAAAACTGTCTTATTATAACGTTTTTTATCGAAGCTAGAAGTATCAAGCGAGAGCATCGAGCAAATAATTCTAGTTAAAAGCCAATCTCTCTTCGACAATCATTGAGCTAAATAGTTTTTCACTTTGTTTAATTGAAAAACTATTTTGTTTGTCAACAAAGAGTTGTATTATGTGTTCTGGAATGCCATCTGGGGGTTCGTATAGAGTAAAATGGACGCCCGTAGGCTGATTATCTTCCTCTAACAAACCTCCTCCAAAAATTCCAGTTTGAGACGGACCGATAAATTTTGGGATATAAGCATAGCTTTTGTTACCATACCAACTATATAAATAAGCCCAAGTTGTATTGTAATCGTAGGGAGAAGTGAGTGAAGAAAAGCTAAATGGTTCAAACGAAGCCGCTTGATATGTGTAATCAATTAGCTCCAGCTGATCTTTAAGCGTGGTTCCTGTTTTAATTGCTACAGGATGATAACCAGTTTTGTTTGAATATCTTAATTCTTTTATATTTGTTATAAAAAATAGCATTAAAATAGCAAAAACAATAAATTTACCCATATATAGCTTGTCCTTGATAAACAGTAAAAATAAAGCGGCAAAGATATATAATAAAGGAGCTACACCTATAAAGGTATAATAAGAATTTCGATATTGCAAAGTCAATAAAATAACTGGTCCAAGAAAAAACAGTAAAAAGAAAAATCCGTTTTTTTTGCTGAGTTTTTTCCCCACAAACCATATTATTCCAAGAAAGAGAAATATCGATAAAAGTGGCATTGTTGGAAAAAATGATTGAGCGATAATTTTTAAATAATTATTAATTGTTCCAATAAATATTTCAGACGGAGCTAAACCAACGGAGTTGAATTTAGTAAAAAATGACAGGGGATTAAAAATGCCTCTTACAATTAATTGTAATTGAGTCAAAAGCATAGTACTGGTGCTTGCTAAATAAATCAATCCCGAGCTAATTAGTTCTTTTCTGGAAAATTTTAATTTATGACCCTGACGATTGCGAAACCACCAAGCTATTATTAAGACTCCAAAAAGATAAAGTGCAAAAATAATAGCCTGATGAGACAGACCCAAAAACAATGCTAATAGCCAAGTCTCCTTGGTTTTATTTTGCCAAAAAACCCGATACAAATAATAATAAAAGGCGGGAATAGTAATAAGTGCAATCATTGGGTTAGATAGCCACGTGCCTAGTTGTGCACTATCAGTGGAGAAAGTAAATAAAAATAAAGTTAAGACAAACACATACTTTGACTTCGACAATTGCCAAGCTAATTCGCCTATTGGTATTAAAGCCAACATGCTAATTACACCCAATAAGCCAGAAACAATCTGGGGGTTTCCTTCAGCAAACGCATACAGAGGGGCAATTAGATAATAATACAAAACCCCATGATAAACAGCATCATCTGTGCCACTCGCAGATGGACCCTGAATTTTAATATCTTTCTCATCTATCATTTGTTTAACAATAATTGCATCTCGACCCTGATCAAACCAAAACAACACATTATTATTACTAATCAGCCAAAAGCGATACAAACTGCCTACTATAAAAAAAATTAAATAAATGGCTATTCGCTGTTTAAATTTATTTGAAAAATTAATTAAAGACATAATGTTACTTTAGCACAATATTACTTAATATTTTTTATTTAAATAAAACTGTCTTTTGTTCTCTGGTAATTTTTCAATGGCATAGCGCAACATGGTCCGAGGCATCTGCAAAGTATATTGATTTAAGAAATTAATTAAAACTTTTTCATCACGCTTGCCCACTTCTCTAAGCAACCAACCCACTGCTTTATGAATTAAATCTTCTTGATCATTAAGTAATATCTTGGCTAATTCTATGGTGGGCAGAAATTCCCCCGCCCTGATAAAAGCAAAAGTCGACAAAACTGCAATGCGCCTTTCCCAAAGAATTTTAGATTTAGCTAAGTTAATTAATAAACTGGGAACCTTCTGCACAAGTTCATTATTTTTCTCCAATAAATATTGACCAAGAATTTTGTCGGCAGATAAATCAACCAAGTCCCAACTATTAACATAAACGCTATGCGCTAAATAAAAATCAACAATTTGTTTTTTGGTCGCTTGAGTTTTTGCGCCTTTAAATAGCTCCACCAATAATAGCAAAGCGCTTAGGCGAACTTCATGATAGGGATTCACCACTAGCTCTGCCGAGTCTTCAATTTTAACTTGATTTTTATACTGTTTAACAATGCTTCGTACTTGTGGAACTGTTATACCTAAAAATAAATCACCTTCGCCATATTCACCCTTTGCAGTTTTAAAAAATCTTTGAGAGTGTTGGGCTTTTTGCGGATTAGCTGCTTTTTTAAGAGCTGAAATAATTTTATCAGCAATTTTTGCCATTTTTTTGCTTTTAAAATTAATATAATAATTCTTTAATTTTTTTAATATTTTCTTTGACAACCACTTGACCGTTACTTAAAACGTCACCTCGTGTCACAAATCCTGAAAAAGGATTACTGTATTCACCGCTTTCTTTGATATCGGGGAATAAAACTAGGTCGGCATCTTTTTGTGTATGTTTGGCCAAATGATGCAACATCACCTGAGAAGTTTTTAGAACTGTTTGTAGGGCAGAAATCTTGTCATTGCTCATGGGAAATTGATTTTTTTGCAAGTTGACTGCTATTACCACTTCTGCACCCATTTGTTTCACCGTTTTAACCGGCACTGGTACAGCTGAAGCACCATCAATTAAGCGCATCTTGCCCCGCTTGACTGGTTCTAATACAAAAGGCACCGTTATGCTGGCATGAATTGCTTCGCTCAGACTACCTTTTTTCAATTCAACAACTTGACCAGTAATCAGATCGCAAGCCATCGCACAAAAAGGAATTTTTAAATCTTCAATGCGACGCCCAGCTAGATAATGAGCAAAAATCTCTTCCATTTTTTCGCCCTTAAAAATTCCTCTAGCTGGTCGGGGATCAGAAAAAGCGTAAAGTAAACTGCGGTAATTCATGTTTTGGCGAAAAATTTCTTCGACCTGATTAATATCAAGTAAAGCACTATACATGCCACCAACTAATGCTCCAGCACTACTGCCAGCTATATAGCTGATTTCAATGTCATTATTAAGCAATTCTTTAATCACCCCTAAATGAGCTAAAGCGCGCCAGCCGCCACTACCCAGAGCCAAACCCAATTTTTTTTGTTTTTGCTTCATGAAGGAAATTATAACTGAAAAATAAAATTTATCAGCACTTAGGAATTTAACTAGCTTTCATCTACAGCTTATTTCATCTCCCCAATAAGCCAATCGTAATATTTTTTGGCGACATGTTGAACAGGGATTGCCAAAATACAAGGAACATCGTAAGTGTGGATTTTATAAACTTCGTCTTCTAATTTCTGATAATTCTTCTCGATCGTCTTGGCAATTAAGACGACTTCTTTACTCTCATCTATTTTCCCTGATTTTGGGGGCCAAAAAAACATCGGCTGCATTTCGGGAAAAATATTCACACAAGCGCAGAGTTTTTTATCCATTAAATGCTTGCCAATTTGCTTGGCTTGCTCAACACTCTCGCAGGTGATGTAGACCAATAATATGTCTGTCATAGTATCCTTAATTCAAGAATTTTCCTTTTGAGTCAATTACCCTAATTAAACTTTTTACACTCTTTTCTTCTATCTTTCTTTTAATTCTCTTTTCACCTTCATCAGAATAAAAAGAAAGTGTTACAGATTCAGCATTTTTTTCTAAAAAACTAAAAAGCTCATCTATTAATTTATGTGAATATCCCTTTCCTTGATATTTTGGATCAATGGATATAAACATTAGCCAAAAATTTTTATCACTCTTTGGATCTTTTTTAAGTTCGGAGAGTCCAACTATTTTTTTATTTAATTCTAATATAGAAAAGTAACTTGAGTTTGGGTCATTAACTAATTCTCCTAAATCCAAATACTTGAATACATCATCTTTGTCTGTACTTAAAAATTGTTCATCTTGAGGTAATGAATTCCCTTGATATATACGTTCAATCAAATCAACACCAGATATCGTAGTTGTTCTTACATTATTAATCTCTAGCTCATTTGCTAAAAATTTTTCTAACATATCTAATCATATAACATTAAAAATAGACTTATCTTAAGGTTAAAAATCTTGCGGAAGGGGCGGGACTCGAACCCGCGATGCCCAAAAGGGCGTCAGTTTTCGAAACTGATGCAATAGCCACTATGCGACCCTTCCTATTGTAATTCTAACGCGAAAAGCCCAGAAAAACAAAAAAACAAAACAATCTTCTTCGCTCCAGGAAATTTTAGAAAAGGGTGCGCCCAAGGGGATTCGAACCTCTGACCTTTTGTTCCGCAAACAAACGCTCTATCCAACTGAGCTATGGGCGCTGTTCTCAAGTCCCTATTATCTCAAAAATCAGCCCCTAGTTCAATAGGGGCTGATTTTTCAATTAAAATTATTTTTTTAGCTCTTTTACTTCGGTATGACAAAACCACCAATCAAAACAATCTTTTTGACCGCGTCTTTTCTCAGCCTCTACCTCATCTTTCGCAGGTGGAATGATAACGTGATCGCCAACTAAATCATTGTTCGGCCAATTAGCTGGCATGGCCACTTTATTAGCAGTCGAAAATTGCAAGGCTTTAACGACTCGTAAAATTTCTTCCATGTTACGACCTACTTCTTGAGGGTAATATAGAATTAAACGAATAATTGCCTTATCATCAATCACAAAAACAGCTCTCACGGTGTCACTCCCTTTTTTCTCATGAATCATACCTAGTGATTTACCAACTCTACCCATGCTGTCGGCAATAATTGGGAAAGGAATTTTCACGCCTAATTTTTCATTAATCCATTCTGTCCACTTAATGTGAGAAAAAACTTGATCAACGGATAAACCAATTAACTGTGTATTAATTTTTTTGAAATCTGGAGCCATTTTAGCAAAAGCGACAAACTCGGTAGTACAAACTGGAGTGAAATCTCCAGGATGACTAAATAAAACTGTCCACTTACCCATTAAATCTTGAGGAAAGGATAAGCGACCGTGGGTGCTGTGTACCTCAATTTGAGGAAATTTATCACCAATTAGGGGGAAAGAAGAAGTGCTTTGACTGCAATGCTTGTCGGGACATTGATTAGAACACTTATTTGAGCAGTTGTCGGAGCACTTTTTGGAGCACTGGCTGGGACACTGTTCTGGGCAATTTTCAGAACACTGACAATCTTGGCAAGGACAATCTGGGCAACAATTATTTAATTTTTTTTCTGACATGTAAACCTTTCCGTTTTAAATACTTAGTCTTTTGAGTTTAACAAAAAAAATAAAATAATCAATAAACAAAAAACATTTATTTATCAATCTATAATAAGTTTTAAGAGTAAAAATTTGTTTCTTAATTCAAGTAACCCAGTTGAGTACATTGTTGAGTATATTACTAAGTATCTTGCTGATTACGCTGCTGATTTCTTGCTAAATTTGCCCCCAACTTATTTATCAAAATTTTGATCAATAATACTTTTTGCCTCGCAGTTTTTCTGGTAAATAACTTTCTAATTTTTTATCTTTTCCCGGTTTATACATTTGATAATCTTTACCATAATTTAAATCTTTCATCAATTGAGTTGGCGCATTACGCAGTTTAAGAGGAATTGCTAAACTACCATATTTTTCAACATCATCTAAAGCTGCAAAATAAGCGTCATAGGCTCGCCGATCTTTTTTGGCTAAAGCAAGATAAGCCACACCATGGGCTAAACTAATTTGCGCCTCTGGATAACCGATTTTCATTACGGCATCAAAAACTTCGTTGGCTACTACCAAAGCAGTTGGTTGAGCCATGCCCACATCTTCACTGGCAAAAATAACCATTCTCCTGGCAATAAATTTTGGATCTTCTCCAGCTTTGACCATTCTGGCTAAATAATAGAGCGCAGCATCAACATCACTGGCTCTTAAACTTTTAATAAAGGCGCTAATGATGTTGTAGTGCTCTTCTCCTTTTTTATCATAGAGTATTTGTTTCGATTGCAGAGCGTTTTTGAGTGAGGATAGTTTTAAATTACCATAGAGGGCATAGGCATTATCAATGATGGTTAAGAGTCGACGCGCATCGCCATCGGCATAATTCAGTAAAAATTCTTGACTAGCTTGGGCAATTTTTTTAATTTTTAATACTTTTAAAGCTCTGTTGGTAATGGCGATCAGGTCTTCAGCTGTTAATGGCTGTAAAACAAAAACCCGCATCCTGGATAACAAAGGAGCGATCACTTCAAAAGAAGGATTTTCCGTAGTTGCCCCAATCAAAATTATTTGGCCACTTTCAACACTGGGTAATAGGAAATCTTGCTGGGCTTTATTAAAGCGATGAATTTCATCTAAAAAGAGGACTGGAGCCTGATAAGACTCTAGTAAACTTTTTTGTTCTTTACTTTGATCAAGCACTTTTTTAACATCAGCTTTGCTTGCTGACACTGCCGACAATTCAATAAATGAGCGACCAGTTTCTCGGGCAATAATTTTGGCTAAAGTCGTTTTTCCCACTCCTGGAGGTCCCCAAAAAATTAAGGAAAAGGGCGAGCCCATGGCAATCATCGTACTTAAGGGCTTGCCTTCACCAACTAGTTGGCTTTGACCAACAAATTCTGCTAAATTTTTGGGACGCAGTAGGGAAGCTAAAGGTTCATTAAAATCAGACACAAGCCTATTCTAACACTCATTTTCAACAATTGGCTGAAACAAGCAAATTTTTGCTTGACTATTATTAAGCCCGAGCTTGAGCTTTTTTATTTCGCTCTAACTTGCTTAAATAACGTTTGCGAAGACGAAGATTTTTTGGTGTGACTTCAAGCAATTCATCATTTTCAATAAAATCTAAACATTGCTCTAAACTTAAATCAACTTTTGCATTAAGCACTGTCAGAACATCTGCATTTGATCGAAAATTAGTTAATTTTTTACTTTTACAAACATTCACTTCTAAATCGCCTTTTTGTTTGCACAAACCGACAATTTGCCCCTCATAAACTTCCTCGCCAGGGATAACAAAAGTTTTACCGCGCTGTTGGACGCTTTCCAAAGCATAAGCAGTAACCATCCCGCCTTCAGTAGCAATTAAAGCCCCATTTCTTAATTTTAATCTGCTGGCCTGCAAAGGAGCATAATGTAAAAAAGAACTGGTAAATAAGCCATTACCCTTGGTTTTTGTTAATATTTCACTGCGAAAACCCAAGAGATTGCGACTGCTAATATGATAAAGCATGTGACTTACGCCTCGGCTATTGCTTGAACTACTTTGTAGCTGAGCATAACGTTTACCTAATTCTTCAGTAATGACTCCCACATAAGCTTGTTCAATTTCGATAATTAATTCTTCGATTGGTTCTTGTTGTACACCATCAATTTCTTTAAAAATAACCTGAGGTCGAGCAATTTCCATTTCGTAGCCTTCGCGGCGCATCGTTTCAATTAAGACAGCCAAATGTAATTCCCCTCGTCCCGCAACTATGAAAACTCCGCCTTCTTTTTGTTGAATATCTAAACCTAAATTGGTTTTTTGCTCACGTTTGAGGCGCTCTGCCAATTGACGAACAGTACAAAATTCGCTTTCTCTACCAACAAATGGTGAGGTACTGGCAGTAATCGCAATTTTTAAAGTCGGCTCAGTAATTTTGATCATAGGAAAACCCTCTGTTTCCCCCAATGCAGCCAAAGTTTGACCAATAGCAATTTTTTCCACTCCTGTAATAGCGATGATGTCTCCCGCTGGTGACTCTTGAATTTCTTTTTTTTCTAAACCAATACTTTCGAATAACTGACTGACAGATATTTCTCCCACCTTTTCTTGTTCTTGCAAAATGACCAAGCGCTGACCTTTTTTAACTACTCCTTGAGTGACTTTACCAATAGCATAAATACCTTTATATGGGTCAAAATCTAAAGTCGACACCTGCATTTTAAAAGCTGCTTGAGTGTCGCACTGAGGAGCAGGGACAGTGCGAATAATTTCTTCAAATAAGACTTGTAAATTACCTGCTGCTTGAGGCAAAGTTTCTAATTGGCTTTTTTCTGGCAACGCTGACCAAATTTTTCCTAATCGACCCACCGCATATAAGACTGGAAAATCTAATTGGCTGCTGTCGCTGGCTAAGTTCAAAAATAATTCTTCAACTTGCTGTAAGACTCTTTCTGGCTCAGCATCATGGCGATCAATTTTGTTAATTAAAACAATAATCGGCAACTGTTGTTTAATGGCTTGTTGCAGCACAAACTTAGTTTGGGGCAAAGGGCCTTCGGCAGCATCCACTAATAAAATGGCACCATCTGCCATGCTGATTACTCGCTCAACTTCTCCAGCAAAATCGGCATGTCCTGGAGTATCAATAATATTAATTTTATATTCTTCTCCAGCTAAACTTTGATAAAATACTGAGGTATTTTTCGCTAAAATGGTGATGCCCTTTTCTCGTTCTAAATCATTGCTATCTAAAATGGTTTCTTGTCCCATTTCAGCCTGATTAGCTCGAAAAGCATGAGTTTGCTTCAACATCCCATCAATCAGGGTGGTTTTACCATGATCAACATGAGCGATAATAGCTATATTACGAATTTGCATAATTTCTTAAAAACAAAAGCTAGATTATACTCTTTTCAACAAAAAAAAACAGACAATTAAGATAATAGATCTAAAATTTCACCTGGCTGATTAAGCAAAAAATTAGGCTGAGCACCAGCTAATAATTCTTCATTAGCAAAACCCCAAGTAACCGCTGCCACTGCTACACCAGCTCTTTGACAAGCTTCAACATCTCTAACTTGATCACCAAAATATAAAACTTCTTGGCGTGGAATTTTATGTTTTTTCATCAAGGCTGTCAGCGCTCGATCTTTAGCAAATATTTCTTTTTCACAGCGCCAAAAAGTAAAAAGACTATCTATGGGTAAATTTTGCTGATTAAAAAAATTTTCAATAGTGCTCAATTGATTCGAACTTAAAATGCCTAAAACATGATCTTTTTTTAATTCTAATAAAATCTTTTTAATCTTGGGATAAAAATTCGCCTGACTAATTAGAGAAGCTGTTTCTTGATTTAGAGCTTGAGCAATTTTTAATAATTTAACAGGACCAATCTTATATTCTGTAATCAGATCTTTAATCTTGCTTGATTTAATTTTTACTAATTCTGCTTGAGTAAATTTTGGCAAATCAAAGCGACGGTAAATTCGCTTGTAAGCCTCAAGATGAATAAACTCCGTATCGGCTAAAGTACCATCAAAATCAAAAATTAAATATTTAAAATTATTAGACATAGTTAGCTAGTTAATTGGACGGTCTTTTTTAAGGCCGAAATTTCATCATCACTTAATTTTCTCACCGTGCCCACTTGTAAATTACCTAGTTCTAAATTGGCTAAGCGCGTTCTGGTTAAACGGGTCACTTCCCAGCCCACTTTGGCAGATAAACGACGCACCTCATGTTTTCGCCCCTCATGAAGAATAAATTTTAGGAGCAAGTCGCGGCCTTTTTTCTCAACTAATTCAATGTGTTCAGCCCGAGCGCGCTTGCCAGCAAGCAAGACGCCTCTTTCTAAACGACTAATTTTATCTTGACTAAAAATTCCCTGAGCCTCAACAAGATATTCTTTTTCCACCTGATATTTGGGGTGCGTGAGACGATAAGCCAAGTCACCATCATTAGTCATTAACAATAAACCCTCTGAATCATAATCAAGACGGCCAACTGGATATAAACGAGCCTGACTTTTATTTTTTAAAAAAAACATAACCGTTTTACGATTAAGCTCATCACTAACTGTTGACACTACCGCTCGCGGTTTATTTAACAACCAATATTCAAATTTTTCACCACTGGCCACAGTTTGAATTAAAGCATCGTCAATGATTTTACCTTTAACTTTTAGTTGGTCATGACTTAAATCAATTTTTTCGCCTAATTTAGCTTGACGACCATTGACTTTTACCTGACCAGCTTGAATTAAAGTATCAGCCTCTCTCCGAGAAGCTAAGCCCAAATCAGCCAAGATTTTATTAATACGACCTTTCATAGAATATGCTTAATTATATACGCTAATCTTGAAAGATTGAAATTAATTTTGTCGCTTGTAAGAACTTAAATTAAGTGCGAGAGAGAGCGAATTAAACGTACGAGAGAGGAAATTAAGCGCAAACATTTATTAATTACCGATAATAATTAATTCCTCTTCGGCGCGGGTCACGGCCGTATATAGCCACCGGCGCCAATCTTCATCGCTCATTTGTTTAAAGCGTTCTTCAAAAACGATGACCCGCGCCGCCTGACTTCCTTGAGCTTTATGGACGGTGAGGGCATAAGCAAAATCAAATAAATCAGCTTTTTTTAAGAGTTGTCGATCGGGACTGTTATAACTTATGGTGCTGGCACTATTAAATTGTTTGGCTAAGGCTAAGCCTTCATAAACTCGATCTTGGTCGTCAAAATTTACTACAATATCATAAAAATGTTGATCAATCCGCCTAATTCTCTCAATTGTGCCCAACATGCCATTATAAATTTGTTTTTGATGATTATTGCGTAAACAAATGACGCGGTCAGCAACTTGTGGTTCTGCTGTTTCAAAGCCTTTGAGAGTGCGTAAATATTGATTGAGTCGTAAGCGAGTGTTGTTATATCCGCAAACTATGAGGGTGTCCTCGTCAGCCATTTGCAAATAATTTTCAATTTGATCAGCGGTATCTGGATCACTTTTTAGGAGTTTCTTAACTTTTTTGCCATAACTGGCTACGGGGATTTGGCCCTGCGTCCGTGCCAAAATTGAAATATCAATAATAGGATTGCTTATTTCTTGACGATGAATGCTTTCTAAGCGCAACATCGGTTTTTTCATTAAATTGAAGTAACCATGAATTGGTGGTAATTGCCCGTGATCACCAACTGCCAAAATCGGGATATGGTAAGAAAGCAGATCAAGCCAAATGTCTTGATCGAGCATCGAGGCTTCATCAATAATGATTAAATCAGTTTTTAAACGCTCTTTCTTGCGCCAGGCAACAATTTGTTGTTGTTCGTTCTCTACTACACTATAAATGAGTGAGTGAATGGTACTCACTGAATCTTGTGAATAAAGCATGTTAAATTCAGCCAAATAATTTTGTAAAACTTGAGTGGCTTTCCCAGTAAAAGCGGCAAAGGCCACTTTTAATTTAGGGTTCTTTTTGTGCAACAATTGGCGTAAGACTGCTAATAAAGTGGTTTTGCCAGTTCCAGCATAACCGCCAATGGTTAAATATGGCTGTTTTTGGCTTTGAAATTCTAACCAGTGTAAAATTTGTTTTAAAACAATTTTTTTATCAGCTGATAAAAGCAGTGTTCTTTCTTCTTTTTTTGTCATTATATTTAGCTCAGCCTAGCAAGAAATAATCAAAGAATCAACATCGCATCACCAAAACTAAAAAAGCGGTAGTCATTATTGATGGCGTGTTGATAGGCTTGGCCGATAGGCGAGCTTAAAAAGTTTTTAAAAACAAAGGGGGAATTGGGCTGAGTGCTAAAAGCCGTCACCAGCATGAGCAAGCTTGATTCTGGTAAATGAAAGTTAGTAATTAAAGCATCAACTGCTTGAAATTGATAAGGAGGCTTAATAAAAATGCTCGTGCTTTGCTGGCCAGTTTTAAACAAGAAATCATTTTTTTTATTTTTTTGAGAATTTTTTGGCAGTTCTGATTTATTTTTTTCAATTATTTTTGAATTAATAAAAGCACTTTCTAAAGCTCGCAAGCTAGTGGTGCCAACCGCAATTAAGCGTTTACCGACCGCTTTGGCTTGGCTTAATCTATCAGCCACATCTTCTTGAATCTGATAATGTTCTTCATGAAGCCTTTGGTTCTGCCAATTCTCTTGAGTTAATTTGGCAAAAGTACCTAAACCGACTGCTAAATCAATTTTTTCAATTTGCACTCCTTGATCGGATATTTTTTTCAATAATTCATCGGTAAAATGTAAGCCAGCAGTGGGAGCCGCTGCTGAACCAATGTTTTTGGCATAGGTAGTTTGATATTCACTGCGACGCAAATCTTCACTTTGCTGATTTTTAATGTATGGCGGAAGAGGAGTATAACCAGTTTTTTCAATGGCTTGCCACAATTTATCATCTGAATAGTTAAATTCAACTTCAACTAATGCACTAGCCTCTTGATTTTTTAAGACTCGAGCTTGTAAAAAATCCGCTAAATCATAATCTTCATCTAAAAGTAAATTTCTGGGTGGAAAATACAAGCGCTGATTAATTTTTAATGCTGGTTTGCTAATAGCTTGCCAAGCATTAGCCGCTGTTTTTTTTAAAAGCAACAACTCCACTTTGCCACCGGTATCTTTTTTGCCTAAAAGTCGAGCGGGAAAAACTTTAGTTTCATTTAATACTAAAACGTCGTTGGCATTTAATAATTCACTTAATTCAAAAAAATGGCGATCACTAAATTTTCCCGTTTGGCGATTAAAAACTAATAGTCGTGATTGCTCACGTTTGGCTAGCGGTTGATGAGCAATTTTTTCTTTAGTCAGGGGATAGTGAAAATTACTCAACACTTGATTAAAATCAGCAGTCATAAGGGTAGTTTAACAGATTCGAGCAGTATCTTGCTGGTCTATTTTTTTGCGTATTGAGGATAGTTGTTTCTCAAAAATTCTTCTCTCTCCTCCCCTTTTAAATTGGGTAAAAATGGACGCAAATCATTTAAAGCTGCTGAATCTTTGTGTAAAGCATTAATAAGCTTGTTTAAATATTGTTGTAAATCTTCGGCATATTGAATATTTTCTAAATAAAAATATTTTTTGTTAACTCGCGTAACATCGTCTGTTGCCACTCCAGAACTGCTGGCACTAGATCGGGCAGTAATGGTGCCAATATTTAAATATGAACTAAGAAAACCTTTGTTGTGATAGCTAGTATCAACAATCATTTCTAGGGGCAAGCTCATGTTGTAACGATTAACTGGGCTTGTGTAAATAAATTTAATTAAACGCTTATTAGTGACAATAGCCACTGATTTTTTCCACAAGGTAAACACCCACCACATGCCCAACAAAATAAATACAAAAAACAGCAATAATCCAAGCGCTAAGATGCTGGATAAAAGTTGACTATCAAAAATTTGACCAAAGCTTTTATTTAACATAACACTAGCAACAATAATCGTTACAGCAATTAACAAGATAAAGAGGAGTTTATAGACTAAAAATATCACATGCTCTCTTGTGACATAGAGGATTTTTTCATCACTGCCTTGACCAGGAAATCTTAATTTATTATAAGGAAATTGATTATTTTGCAAAGTAAAAAAAGAATTTTTTGACATGTGTTTATTATATCATTTAAGATATACTAAGCTCACTCAAATGTTGCAAAAACTAAAACAAAAATTATTAAATGCATATCGGGGATTAAGTAAAAAACAAAAGAGATTATTTTTCGCTTTTTTGTTTTTATTAGTCATTAGCATCGGGGTGACAGCAACTATTACTTTTCATCGATTACAAAAAGAGGAAAAAGCTGATGCTGCTCAGGAAAATCAACAAATACCTCAATTGAATGATGATCTCAGTCAGATTGCTAGTGACGATCAAAAAGAGCTAAATGTTTTATTAATTGGCTATGGAGGTGCTGGTCATCAAGGAGGCATGTTGGCCGACCTCATTCAAATTGCTCATATAGATTTTGAAAATAAAATCATTGCCTTTATCTCCATACCCAGAGATTTAGAATTAAAATTAAACGATGGTAGTTATCGTAAAATTAATACGGTGTTTAGCTCACACATGAGCGGCCCAGAACCGATAGTCAATGCCGGCCAAGTCAGCAAAAACTTATTGTCTTCGGTCACCAATTTAAATATCAAGTATTTTATTGCCATAGATTTTGTAGGTTTTCAACGCCTGGTTGGTCAGGAACTAGGCAGTATAGAAGTTGAGGTTAAAGAAGACTTTGCTGATCAATGGTATCCGGTTGAAGGTAGACAGCTCGATCCCTGTGGGCATAGTAATGAAGAAATCGCCCATTTAACAGAAACTTTAAGTGGTTTTGAATTGGAAAAACAATTTGCTTGCAGATATGAAAAAATTTATTTCTCTGCCGGAACACAAAAAATGGAAGGAGGAGACGCCTTAAAATATGTTCGCTCTCGACACAGTTCAAGTGATTTTGATCGAAGTCGTCGTCAAGTTGAGGTGCTAGCAGGTATTAGAAAAAAATTATTTGATTTAGACGCCTTAAACAACATTCCTCGCTTTTTTAAACAAGTGGGTCAGCATGTTGCTAGCGATTTTGATTTAACTATTCTGCAATATTTTGCCCCATTATTAATCAACGCTAATGAGTTTGCTATCAAAAACATTAATATCAGCACTGAAAACGTTTTAACTAGTTCTAAGAGTAGTAATGGTTCTGTGCTCATACCTAAGGTTGGTCATAACAATTGGAGCGGCTTGCAAAGTTTTATTCAACAAGGCATTGCCGGTGAAACTCTTCCAAGCGAAACCCCTGCAGGTGAATAGCAAGCTCAAGTCAAAGCAAATTAAGCATTGCCTTAGTAAAAATTTTCTGCTAAATTGAACTTGCTGTGGAACATGGTGAAATTCCATGACTGTGCCGCAACGGTAATTTTGTTCTCAAGACAACTAAGTCCGATCTTCAGCCCAAATCAGTTTTGACGAGCATCAAACGATTTTTCAAGGCTTTTCCACGGCAATTATTAATTGAAGTTCATTGAACATGAACTTAGCTAATAAAGCTTAAGAAAGGCTTAATGAAAGAAAATGTTTCTTCCCGCGAATACGCTAATAATTGGTATGGAGAAAATTGGAAGCAAGAAGTTTCTGCGCATCTAGATGATGGCGTAGATTTAAGAATGATTTCACAAAACCCCGTTGAGTTTTTGCGAAATTTAAGTGAGCAACTTGACAACACCAGTCAAAATTTAATTAGAAGCATCAGTCTGACTGGCGAAACAATGATCAGCACTCTCCAAACAGAAATTGCCCAATTACTAGAAAAAAAAGAGGAGCAAATTGCTTCCTTATATCTCAGAGAGCAATTTGGGCCTCCAGGTGATCCACTAGTGTCAGCGGTTTTTGCTGAATTAGCTCAAAGGGAGGTTTTGGCTAAAAAAGATAGTCGCGAGAGCGCTATAAAAACTGATCAATTGGCTAAGCGCTTTGAGCAGTTCATCCTTCGACAAATTCAATTGCTGATCGCTAATGAGCTTAATAAAATTGAAGAAGAAAAGCAACAATATCAACAAGCAGAACAAGCAAATATTGATATTCAAAAAGAAACACCTGAAATTACGGCAGCAATGCAAGACTATGGAGAAATGTTTAGTCAAAAATTTAAAAGTTTAGAAAAGAAAAAAAATGACTGGACAAAACTTTATCTAGAAGTTAATAGGCGTTTAGCCTCAACAGTCGTAGGAAACGAGAAAAAAATCATCTTTGAATTAGCCACGCAAAGCACTAATCCGACTGCGCTTTAGTCTCAAAGACAAAAACTTTGAGAAAAGTTGTTAAAGGAACTGCCAGCATCAAGCCTAAGCTATTCACTAAGGTGCGCACAATTTCTTCGGCAACAATTTCTAATTCAATGACATCAATAAAGCTGTGTTGACCATCAAAAAATAAAAGTAATAGGGGCATGGCTGATCCTGCATAAACTAAAATTAAGGTATTGATCATTGATGAGACATGATCTCGACCCACCTTCATGCTTTTTAGAAATAAGGAGCGCTTGTCTAATTTTGCATCAGCTAATTTGAGTTGCTCAACCACCGATGCCTGACCAATAGTCACATCATCTAAAACGCCCAAGGCGGCAATCATGATTCCCGCAAATAACAAACTTAATAAGTCAATTTTTCCCTGGCTCATGTTGCGCACAAAAATGGCCTCTTCACTGGCATAGCCTGTTAAATTAGTTGAATTAACAAAATAAAAAGCCAACAACATGGTGATGAGCAAAGACAATAAAGTCCCAATCACCGCACTATGAGTTTTATTATTAAAACCATGAACTAAATAAAAACCAGTTGGAATAATGATTAAGGAACTAATAAAAGCCGATAATAAAGGAGGACGGCCAGCCATAATCATCGGAATTAAGACCTTGCTAATGACAAAAAAAGAAAGGAATAAACTTAGCAAAGCAAAGAAACCCAAGCGTCCTGTCACCACTAACACTGCCACCACAAACAAAATTAATAAAAACAAGAGCGCCTGTCTTTTAACTAAACCCTCAATTACAAAAAAACGTTCGTCTTCTAAATTAAAATCAGTATAAATTCTTAAGTTTTCGCCTATTTTATATTCGCGGTAATTAACGACTGTTAAGTTATTAGCTTCTAGGCTGGATTCATTGAGCACCTGAATTTTTGAACCTGCTAAACTCCCTTTATTGAGAAGAATTTCTAAAACTTGATAAGGAAAAGCTTGGTCTTCGATTATTTTTTCACCACTTTCGATAATGTCTGTGACTCGACCCTCGAGTGTTTCTCCCCTAATCTCTTGGGCTTGAATATGCTTCGGACTTAAGAAGGAGACTAAAAGAAGCAAAACAATAAAAAGTTTTTGAAAAAAATTAATCATAGCTAATTTAATTCTATTAGTAAAAAACAAATAAGCCAAGCCATGAATTATTAATTTCACTAAGGCAAGTGTTTTTCACCCAAGCAAGTATTTGGCACTAAAATAACTATTTTTGATAGCCAAGCAAAGAAATTAAATAATTTCTAGCTCCTTGCCGACCTCTTTAATATTTTGTAAGAAAGCCTTCAAATCTGCTTTATTGTGGCTGGCACTAATTTGCACTCTAATTTCGTCTTTACCTTTAGGCACTACAGGATAATTAATATTAGTTAACATGAAACCACGCTCGAACATTTTTTGGGTTAGAGCTTTGGTTTTGGCTGTATCACCAATTAAAATTGCTTGAATAGGATGAATAGATTCAGCGGCAAATTTAAAACCTAAAGCTAATAATTCTTTTTTGACATAAGCTAAATTATTTTCTAAATTCCTTAACAATTTAGCTCCAGTTTCAGTGTCAATTAATTTCACTGCAGCTAAAGCGGCAGCGGCTGTTCCTGGTGAAATTGAGTTGGAATAAATATAAGTAGCGGCTGATTCTCGCAAGTAATCGATAATAGCTTTTTTACCTGCCACATAGCCACCATCAGCACCTAAGCCTTTGCCTAAAGTACTAATCATCACATCAGCTTTAGCTCCAGAAACTTCTTCAGTGCCACGACCAGTTTTGCCAAAGGCTGCCACTCCGTGACAATCATCAACTACTAGCAACACTCCTTCTGGATAAATTCTGTCATAGCGATTAATAATAGTGCGTAATTTTTTCAAATTTTGGTATTCGCCAAGCATTGAAAATACGCCATCAGTCACCACCAAGGCTCGTTTAAATTTTTTACTATTTTTTGCCAAAATTTCTTCTAAGGATTTGGGGTCTAAATGTTTAAAAATCGCCTTTTGTTCACTGGCTAAATTGGCCACCCGAATGCCATCAATAATACTGCGATGATTTAATTCATCGGAAATAACTAAAGCCTCACTTTGTAAAAGAGAGTCCTTGCTTTGACCCTTAATTAAACTAAATAGCACAGCTAAGTTGGTGGCAAAAGCGCTAGAAAAAACCATAGCATCTTCTTGACCATGAAAATTGGCCAAAGCTTTTTCTAAATCACGATGGACTTTAAAAGATCCAGAAATAAAGCGCACTGCTCCAGGACCCGTGCCACATAATTCAGTCGTGAGATGCTCAGCTTTTTTTAATTTACGATGATGGCGCAAACCTAAGTAATCATTAGAATTAAAAATCCGATAAGGTTTACCATCAATCAAAGCTTTGGGTGAAGCTTCCTGGGTGAAACCTTCAATTAAGTGTTCTTTTCTTTTAGTAACACTGGCCGCGTCAATGCGGGCTACCTCTTTTTCTAAAACTTTGAAAAAATCACGACGTGACATAAAATCCTTTCGTTAACTTGAGTATAATATACTACAAAATCAAGATAAAACTCAGGCAAAAAATAAATTAATTGGAACAGCTTTATTCAGCAATCTTGGCCGTCAAGTATTCAATAATTGATGGAGAACCCACTAAACATTGACCATCAACGGTATATAAAAACGGCACGCCAATGCGCTGAGTATCCATACCACAGCTTTTTGCTCTGGCAGTTAATTCAGCAGAATTAGTGCGATTGTTATAAATCTCTTTACTCTCAATTTCGATTTTTTCTGCAGCATTATTGGCCGTCATCCAATCTTTAACATCTTGACAATGAGGACAACCATCTCCCCAATAAAAAATATCATTATCGACTGGCTCTCCCGCCTGCGCCACGACTGATTCTTGTTCAGTATTGTCTGCTTTTTTAGACAATCCTTGACCATTTAAAACAAACAAGTCCAAAGCCACCCAAGCAATAATAGCAACGGCAACAATAATTACAATGATGTTGAGATTTTTGTTAGTTTTGTTCATATGTTTTTTAAATTATTTTTATATTATTTTATATTATTTTAAATTAATAATTAATAGAACTCCTCAATTATATACTATCCCACTAAATCCCACTCTTTTAATTTGCTTAAGTCTCCAGATTGAATCTTAAACAGGCTTGCATACAAACCATCTTTTTTGAGTAATTGCTGGTGAGTGCCTTCTTCTAACAAGCGCTGATCTTTAATCACAATAATTTTATCAGAGCGTTGCACTGTGGATAAACGGTGAGCAATAACCACTGAAGTGCGATTTTTTAAGACTTCAGTCAAGGCTTGTTGAATATACATTTCTGACTCTGAATCAAGCGCGCTAGTTGCTTCATCTAAAATAATAATTTTGGGATCTCGCAAAATAGTTCTTGCCAAAGATAAGCGTTGTCGCTGTCCACCAGAAAGCCTCACCCCGCGTTCACCAATAGTAGTTTTTAAACCTTTATCAAGTTTTTCAATGAACTCATCGGCTCGGGCAATCTTACAAGCTTGCCACATTTCAGCTTCAGTGGCATTGGGTTTGGCATAGCGCAGATTTTCTTCAATAGAACTAGAAAATAAATAAACACTTTGACTTACCAAGCCGATTTGCGAGCGCAAATCGCGTTGGCGAAAATTTTTAATATCAACACCATCTAAGAGAACTTTTCCTTGATCAGGATCAAAAAAACGCATCAACATACTAGCAATAGTAGTTTTTCCAGCCCCAGAAGGACCAACAAAAGCCGTCATTTCTCCTGGTTTAATGGTAAAAGAAACATCCTTAAAAACTTGTAAATTGCGCGGGATTTGCTTGGGCCTCTCCTCGTCTGCTTGCTCATTTTTAGTCTGCTCATCATAGTTTTTGTCAAAATAGTTAAAGGCATCTTGCTTATAAGTAAAAGAAACTTTATCAAAAACAATTTCACCCTTAACATCTTTAATTTCTAAAGGCTTAACTGGATCGACAACATCGGACTTAGCATCCATAATTTTGAAAAAATCTCTTGCCCCAATTTGGGCTTTTTTAACTTCCCAAAAAATCCAATTAAGCTGCCAAAGCGGTTGCCTAATCAATTGAATTAAACTAACCAATAAAATTAAAGTACCAATGGTGATTTGACCCTGCCAGGTAATATAAACAATATAAGCATACATAGCCCAACTCAGCAGTTCTAAAAGAATATCACCAATCATAGATCGATTGGTGTTGTTTTCCATTTCTTGACGAAGACGAATAGCCTTTTTGAAAAAATTTCTAAGATTCTTTTTTTCAAATTCTTCGGCTCGAAAAGCTTTGATCAATTCCATGGAACTCAAAACTTCGTAAAAATGAGCATAGTGTCGGTCGTAAAGCTGATGTTCTTCGCGCTCTAATTTACTATTTTTTTCGAAACGCCAACGATTAATTACAATATAAGGAATAAAAGCCAGCACCGTAATGACACCAATACGCCATTCATAATGAAGAACAATCGCAAAAGAAATAATGGCAGTAGTAACATTGGGGAGAAAATGCATGCCCGAATTATTAATAATTGAAATTAAGCGATTCACTCCTCGGTCAAGCTTGCTGATGATCTTACCACTTTCTTGTTGATTGAAAAAAGATAAAGATAAGTTCATCAAATGATCAAAACTCAATGATTTTAAATGTGCCTCAAATTTAATCACAAAAATATTAGTAAGAAACCAAGACAAACGATTTAGGCCCGATTGAACTAACTTCACTACCAATAGCACTACAAGTAAAATGACAATAGAAGTAAATAAACCCTGACCCTCGCCCTGGCCCTGCACCAAACTATCAGTAATAGATCGAGTAATAAAAGGCTCAACCTGACCAAGTAAAGCCATCAGCAATATCAAAAAACTAACCCAAATTAAGGTCTTACGAAAAGGCTTGGCGTATTCTAAAACTCGTTTTAGCATAATTAATCGCTATAGTTTAGCAGTTAGTCAACATAAATGCCAGACTAAGCTTGTGGCGAATTTTATAAATCTGGAGAAATTTTATCAGCAAAAACCAATAAACGACGCCAAGTAGTGCCAGGTGGCGTACAAGTCATTAAAATTAGATCACTTTCATCATTATTTTCTAAATAAGAAACAGCGTCAGCAGCAACCTCCTTGCTAGAAATAACTTGGTAGTGATAGGGCGCGCCGCGATAGTAAATCAGCAGCTGGTCGCCCGCCTCCAATTTGTTCAACAAATAAAACACCGAATTATAGCGGCGCGCCATCAAAATATCGCCACTGGCATGAGCAAACAAAAACATACTGCGCTCCTCATCAGGAAAACCGGTGCCCGCCGCATGAGCCACGCCTTTAGCCAACTGCCGCTGATACTCAAAAGAGCTATAAGGGTCAACATCTTGAACAATGGCTGCATTTACATTAATCTTCGGAATCACGATGCCAAAGTCCTCGTCAACAGCCTTAATCTCGGTAGATTGAGCATTACTTTGACCATCATTATCAATTAATTGAGGATTGCGCTGGCTAAAAACAAAGCCTAATTCAGCCACTAAAACTGGCCCATAAGCCACAAGCAAAACTGTTAGACCAGCGCCAATCAATAGGCTAGCAAAAACTACCCTTAAGTTAGGGCGGGCTTTTTTATTTTTCATTACGCTTCGCAATGACCAAGCGATAAACTAAAACCGAGATGGTAACAAAGACTAAAATTGGTAAAAGAACTTTGGTTAAAAAGGACACTAGACTTTCTGTATCTATGCCTAAAATTGTCCCTTTTTCGTCTTCTGCCACTTCTTCGCCAAGTAAACCTTCGCTGAGGACGCCAGCATCACCTACATCTCCGTCTAAAACGACGGTTTCAGTGACTGCAAGAGCGCCTGCTTCTTCTGCTTCAGTGCCTTCAACAATGACCGTCTTCACTTCCCGATCACCAACTAAGTCTGAGGCGTTGCCATACTGGTCAAAAGCGCGAATAGCATAATAATAATCTTTGTCGCAATCAGGTCGAGTTGTTTCAAAACTGTGTTTTTCATCTGAGCCAATGCTAATCGTTTTAATTCGACTACTGGCTTTGGCAGTGAATGAAACATTGTCATCGCTACGATAGACCTCAACCTTGCTGGTTCGCCCATCATCAGCAGTTTTAAATTTAATTTCGTATTTACAAGAACTGATTTCATGCTTCTCGTAACTGACTGGCTTTTTAGGACGATCGGTTTCTAAGCCAACTTTGACACTTTGACCTTCTTCGCCATCGCTAGTTAAAACTC
>CAZBEW010000002.1:0-129624 GCA_964491115.1 uncultured Pseudomonadales bacterium
TAAACCAATCTTGTTTATATGCTCCCCACTGGTCTTCAAAACTTATGTTTCGTAACAGCTCGGTGGCTTGTCTTTCCAGCCACGAGATGGCCATGATGTGATTTGGCTCAATGCCGATCACTTTTTCCTCCATCATTGTGCTTAATTCTTGGTTTAGATAGTTGATTGCGTTTGCCAAGACCTCTTTATTGCTCAAAACTCCATTTATTTTAGCTTGTTCTAGTGTTTGCAATTGTTGGTTTAATTCTTTGTCAGAGGTTGTGGGTGGGAAGTCTGATACCGGTTTGGTGTTTTCTGCCAATCTTCTCAGGACATCAATAGGTTTTACTTTTTTTCTACTTGCGTTTCTTTCTTCAATTTCCATGTCATATTTTTCTTTGTCAAACAATAACTGGATTCGTTCTGCTGAGTTAAAATAATTAACTTTAGGGATCGCTTGCTCTAATTGAGATTTATCATTGGTGTCGTAATAATGAACCATGGCAGTGATTAATTCGTTAATATAAGGGCGTTGGTCGTGGATGCAGTCTCGTAAAATGCCAAATGGTTTTGCCATCATGAGGCCGTCTGATCGATTTTGCTCCAATCGAGCCAGACTGGTGGCTGGGACTACTCTAGCTGCAAGTAATAATTCATTGAGATTTTCAGCAGATACTGGACTGGCATAAGCGTGACAAAGATAATCGCCAACTCCAAAATCTCCATGATTCATTCCCCAAAAATTACCACTTTTTAAAATAATTTCGATTTGAGGGTCATTGTTTTGCATGGCGGGCAGCAAGCGATCGATTAATCCTCGTGATTTTTCTGCTGTTAAATCATGATTTCTGGTATAACTGAATACTGTTTCAGCAAATTGTGCTCCAATATTTCTATCAGCATAATCAGCAACTTCTTTGTAAATTTGTAGCATTAATTTGAGTTGATCTGGATTATTAAAGGATAACCAAAATGACTTAGTGACACTCATAAAATTTTTGTCTAACTTATCTTGTGCTCGTTGACTGGTAACTAGATAATGATATTCATAAAACTCAGCAATGCCATTAAAAAAATTGATAAATTCTTCAGGGCTTTTTGGAGTTGAGTGTAGGTATTTACCAGAATTAGATATATTAACTAAAACAGTTTTAAAATCTTTGAGTCTTTCTTGGGCTGTTGACTCATCTATTTCACTCATAAATTTTGCTTTCCACTGGCTCGCTAAAGTTTGATTAAATTTTGCTTGATCTGCAGTATCGCAAACTTCTACCCATTGCCTCATGTCTGCGGGGGTCAATTCGCTTTGAGCGGGAAGCATGCTGCTGCTTAAGTCGCGAAGCGCCGCAATATATTCAGGCAAATCTTGACTAACAATTTCTGTTTGATGAGCAATTGTGTCAATTAATTTTTCTTTATCCCTTCTGGCTCTATAAAACTCTTGCTCTGCCTCTTCTTTTTCTTGTTCATCAAGTTGATCGACTGATTTCTGCCGATTGAATGCCATTTTTTCGTATTGCTGCTCTAATTTTTTATTAGGAAAAAGACCATCCACCATTGTTTCTATGTTTGGTTGACGCAATCTAACTTCTTCTTGGATTTTAAGCTGTTTAGCAGACCACTGAGAAAATGTTTCTTCATCATCCTGATTAATAGTTGATTGGGGTTTTTTTGTTTCTGTTGAGTTTGGCATATTTTTCTCTAACTAAAGTGTAATAGATCTATAAGACAAATGCAAAAACAGTGTAAAATTGTGCTAATGAGAATCACTGTTAATGTTCACCCCAACTCCAAGAGAGCAAGAATAGAAAAAGACCTGCTAGGAACATTACATGTTTATGTCAGTCAACCACCTTTGGAAGGAAAAGCTAACAAAGCTGTCATCGAGGCCTTAGCCAAGCATTTTAAGACCAAAAAAAGCAGCATTTATCTAATATCTGGCATGAAATCAAAGATTAAAGTTTTTGAGATAGGGTAAAGCTAAGCGTGGATCTTACTGCACCTTGCTTGTAATGGTATTTATTGCTAGCTATAATGATTATATGCGAGATAATATCTTCCAGCTGCAACGAACTATTGCGGAAAAACTACTTGATTTACTTGAAGACGAGCTGATTAGTATTGAGCGCGCAGCTGAAATAGCCACAGAGGTGTTGAATATTGTTGGTGAGGATGCTGCAGAATCTGCTCTAAGCGATATCAAACAACAGTTGGCAGTAATTCCTGAATTAAAAACTTTGAATGTACTAAATTTCTAAGGATTTTGAGAGTTGACCCATGGAAAAACAAACAGAAACCCAAACTCCGATTGCAGAAGCGGCAACAAATCCAATCGCAGAAACCCAAACTCCGATCACAGAGGCGGCAGCAACTCCTCAGTCTGATATAGAAGAGCAGCCTAATATAAAAGAAGCTCAAGCTGAGTCAGAAAATGCAGCTTCATTGGAAAAATTAAAGCGTTGGTTTGGTATTTTGCGTCAAGTTTGTCAAGAAGATCCGCGAGTGGTGCTACAAGCTTTGCAAAAACCAGAAAAACTAATATTAAGGTCTCCAGATGATGTTATGGCGAAGCGAGCAGAAGAGTTGCGGAGCACTGTTGATCAGGAAAAGACAAGAAAAGAATTCAGTCAAAAAGGAGTAGATCCTGAAAAAGCCCTAACTGTGATTAATTTTTTAAGAAAAAATGCGAGTCAAAGCTATTGGCCAACAGACAGATCTGGCTCACCGGATTATGATAAAGAGATAGAGGCTCATTATCAATATAATGCAGAAGCTGATTTTGAATTTATTAGTGAATTAGCGAATATTAGTGATGATCCAGCGGCCTTACTTGAAGATTTAAATAATATTTTTCCTTTTAAAAATATTGAATACAATAAAAATAATACGCTTGAATATGCAAAATTTGTGGCAGATAATCCTCGGGTTCGTGAAGTCATTAATAAGATTAGAGTATTACCAAATCTGAGCAAATTACATAAGACTGATGATCTAGTGTTTTCTCGTGACGAAAGTGGTCAAACTCAAGTGAGTATTTATGAAAATGTCTCTGGTAACAATGTATTTTCTCCTGATCCATTGCAAGATTTAGCAAATTTAGACGAGCAAAGTTTTCAAGAATTACTCTCAGAAGAAAATCTTGTTCGAGTTCAAGAATTATGGGCAAGACTTGCTGGTAAAGAGGCAATTAAGTTGGAGCTATTACCAAATTTATTGCAATTAGCTCACAATCCTCAACTGGAAACATTATTTGTGCAAGTGATTAAAGCAAATACCAATAATTCTTCAGTAGAACAAGCTTTTGCAAGTCAAATTTTAGCTGACTCCAATGAGGTGAGTAGATTTATTTGGACAGTTTCAAGAGCAGAGCAAATTCTTCAAGAAATTCCAGAGACGGTTACTTTGCTTGATAATGGCTTTGATTTAAATAGCGTTCTTCGCTCCAAATTTAATAGTCATAAAGAAGCAACTGATATTAAGCAAATTCTTGATCAACAAAATGAGTTGCTCAGCGATTATAACAATCAAGATTTAATGCTCAATGCCAAAATATTGAAAAAATATGGTCTAGAGATGCCTTTAAGCAATGAATCGAGAGAATATTATAATTTCATGAGAAGCTCTGATCCAGATCGCCTAGAAAAAGCTTTAGAAATTTATGAGGTAACTAAAGATTTTTATACCAATGAGACAGACGATGATCTTCGTAAAAACAATGCTAGATTTAGTATTTGGGAAACAATTGACAATAAATTAGCCAACTTTTCTGTAACTGAAGTTAGCGGTCTTTTTCAATTGTTAGCTGACCAGAAGGGTTTGCTAGGAGATTTTGATCTATATACTTCACAAGTTTTAGAAAACCTTGATTCATTCGAGACCCTTAAAGAACGCTTTCAGGCTTTGGCTGACCCAAAAATTCAAGAGATGATTAATGACCAATTATTTAACCAGACATTAAAGGCGCATATGGGCGTTGAGAGCGTTGGTCATAGTTGGCAAAGATGGCAAGTTTTTTTTCAAGCGCCCGATACTTACCAGGATTTATATAGACAAAAAGATTTGTTTTATCAAAGAATGAATGATTTAAATAATGAAAAATTATCATTTGCCCTAGATTCAAAGAGCCTTCATTATATACTTCAACTATCAGAAGCAGATTACTTAGATTTTAAAAATACTTGTCTTACTGATGCTCCACACAACATCGTTAACGAGACCCTTGTGAACAATTATGATTTGTTAAAAACAATGAACCCCGCTGATCAAGAATATTTATTAAACGAACTCAGATCTTTAGGTATTAAGGCTGATAGTCTCTTTGAGTTTAATCTTGCTGATTCCAATCTTTATCTTAATTTAAGTGAAAAAGATCGTCAGCAGGTATTTATTTTAGTTAAAAAATATCAGAATTATGTAGATGATGTTTTAAAAATCCAAAGTAATTTTTTTCTCCAAAACAACAAATTACAGTTAAATTTTTTTAGTGAGCTAGCCCTTAATCCAGATTCTCAAGATCGTTTTTTTGCATTACTTGATTATTTAAATAAAAATCCCGCCTTGCTTATTTTCAATCCTCTAAGTCAGGAGAGCAACTATAATGCTAATTATTTTGTAGATTTTCTTGTGACTCGTTTAAGTGAAGGAACTTTTTCTCTCAATGAGTACATAAATCAAGATGGAACTATCACTGAGAAATTTTTAGAAAGTGAAGTATTTCAAGAGTCGTTTCAAAAAGCTTATGGTTTCCAGCTAACTGGTGATTTTATTGGAAAATTGAGTCAATTTTATCAAGATCTACACGCTCCAGAATATGCTGCTTTGATTGTTAATCCAGAAGCTTATTGGGAAAGCAATCGTGGTCTAATGATTAGACTAGAACAAATTGGCTGGCCAGTTAATAATTTTGACCGATTTCGCAGTCTAGTGCAGAACCCTGAGACTAACGATATCTTAAGTTCGGTAGATGTAAATTTATTAAATTCTTTATCTAAAAACATTGGCCTTAATCCCAACAACATTTATTATGTTAATAAAAGTTCTCTATATTGGTTAAAATCTAATCTGAATAATAATGAGAAAAGAATAAATTTTTTTAAAAAAATTCTTAACGAGAAACCCTCTAGTTTTAAAAGTTGCGTCACTGCGTTTCGCTCAACAGGAGCAGAGAAAATTGATCAAATTGTTAACGAGCCGCTGTATTTTGAGAGATTATTAGAGGCAATGCAGGAATTTCGTAATATTACCCCTTCTTTAATTACTAGTTATATTTTAAATCTAAATGAAGCTGAGAGAGCAGAATATCGAGAAAAAATTGATAACTTTAGACATAATGTGCATCGTAATGTACCAATTATGCCTTTAAGCGAAGGAGTTGGAGGTATAGATTTTTTAACTGATGCAATTTCGCTGACTTTTCCCAGCACCAATCCAGATGATATTAAGTTTCGTTTAACAGAATTGGAAGATCGGTGTGAAGATGTGGCCAATTTGAAAATTCGAGAAGAAGGGTATCAGGGAAAAATTGTCTCTAAAGAAAAAGAAGCCGTTCTTAGAGACCCGAATAAGACTATTGATGAAGGATTAATCAACCTTATCAAAGTCATTTTTGCTGATCAACAAGGAGCTGATTATTTAGCTGGAGGCGGAGATGAGGCTTTCGCTTTTCGAGGTTGGGCAAGATTATTAGTGGACGCAGGGGCAACTAATCAAAAAGCTTTGTTTAAAGATAATTTACAAGAGGTTATAGCTTGTAGTCGAGTTTCTTTGGGAAATCAAATTGATGTTTTTACCGAAAAAATGCTTGGAGATACTTCACAAATAGCTGAAAAAAATACCATTTTAAATAAGGCGAAGGAATTATTTGGCATTTATTATAAGGATAATGCTTCCAGTAGTATTGAAAATTTTTTACAGGGTCATCAAGAGCAAGTTAATACATTACTAGCCAAACTAAGTGAAAAGCGCCTGAGTGCTTTAGAAAAGAATATTGTTAATAATAAAGCCATGAGTGAAGAGGATAGATTGGATTTTAAAGACATCATCAGTGGTCTGAGATTAACAGACACGAACATGAACCAAAAACGTCAATTATTAGCTAGGTTGCTGTCTTTTATGACTGAACGAAGCATTTTTGCTGGAGGGGCTGGTTTACGCAAAGTAGTCCAAAATGAAAGAGAGAAAATTATTTTAAGAGATAAAGAGGGGCAAGAGATTGATCCTAATTCAGTGGTGACTGCTTATCTCACTAAAAACGCTGCTTCTTTCTTTGCTAAAACAACAGCCGGATTGTGCACTGCGGGTAATGTTTCTCTTTTTAATCGACCAGATCATTTTCATGTTAATTTAGTTGATGCAGAAGAAATAGTGGTGGGTAATATTCAAGGTTATCAATATAATTATAATGGTCAGCCGGCACTAATTTTTAGGGGCTTTAACCCTTCCACCAGCATCATTTCTTCAACTAATGCTTGGATTTTGTGTGACCAAATGCTTGATATAATTAAACAAATTGCACAGGACAACAATATCACCCAGGTTTTTATTCCAGATGACAATGGCTTTCATCCATTAACAAATCGAGTTGCTGAGGGAGTAGGTCAGTATTTTACACATAAATTTTTTAGAAGAGAAAATCAGGCTTTCTTTTCTTTTGATATCACTCATGACAATATAGTTGATAATTTCTATAGAATTCCGGTTTAATATTTATTAGCTAAAGCTTTGTGCAAAAAGTGATCAAATAGAGGAGTTGGGAGAATTTTGTAGTAGTCAAATTAATGAAATAAAGATTTGTCACAATCCCAAAAAATATATTACTGTATAATCAGAGGTAATGTCAAAAATTGAAAAACTTACTCAAAAATTAATTGATTTTCGTGAAGCTCGCAATTGGAAACAATTCCATAACCCAAAAAATTTAGCAGAATCAATTTCTATAGAAGCAAACGAGCTACTAGAACACTTTCAGTGGTTGAATCTAGAAGAAAGTCAAAAATATAGTGTGGAGCATAAACAAGAATTAGCAGAAGAAATATCTGACGTTCTGAATTATCTAATTTTATTAGCTCATGACATAGACATTGATTTAATTGAAGCTGCAATTAAAAAAATAGAAATAAATAATAAGAAATATCCAATAAAAAAGTCAAAAGGCATAAGCACAAAATATAATAAATTATAGAATTACAAAATGCTTGTTTATAAAAATACAGCTACTGGATTTTGCTACGACGTTGAGACTAATAAGATAGCTGACAGCATAGAATTAGCTTTCAAAAACAGTCTTGGTCGAAAAGTAAATCCTAGTGAAAAAAGTGCTTGGATAAACTCCATGTCATTTATGGAAAGAATAGTTCGTAATTCTGGAGTGGCTCAAGACTGTGGGGTTTTAATAGAATATAATATTCCAGCTACTTCTAAAAGAATAGATTTCATAATTGCTGGTTGTGATAGTGAAAACAAAAAAAAATTTGTTATTGTTGAACTTAAACAATGGCAGCTAGCGAATAGCACTTTTAAAGATGGCCTTGTAACTAGTTTTTTTAGAGGTGGCGAAAGAGAAACTCCACATCCGTCTTATCAAGCATATTCTTACAAAAGTTTCTTAAAAGACTATAACGAGAATATTTATAGCGGTAAAATTAATCCCTATTCGTGTGCATATTTACACAATTATAAGGAAAAACACCCAGAGCCTCTAAAAGCTGATGCGTATAAAGAATACGTAGCTGATTCTCCAATTTACTTTCAAGATGACTTCGAAAAATTAGCAAACTTTATAAAAATGCATGTTGGTAATGGCGGTGGTGAAGAAATTCTTTATGACATAGAATCGGGGAGAATTAGGCCTAGTAAAAGATTAATTGACTGTGTAAGCGCAATGTTTAAAGGCAATCAAGAATTTATTCTCTTGGATGAACAAAAGGTTGCCTACGAAACAGCTCTTCATAGTGCTATCAATAGTAAAGAAAAAACTGTAATTATTGTTAAAGGTGGTCCTGGTACTGGCAAATCAGTTGTTTCAATGAATTTATTTGGAGGATTACTCGCTAAACAGTTAAACACAGTTTTTGTAGCACCCAATGCTGCTTTTAGAAGTGTGATGAAACATAAATTAGCTGGAGAGGAAAGGAAAGAGAAATTAAATCATTTGTTTAAAGGTTCGGCAGCTTTCTACGGGTTAAAAGATAACGTTTATGATGCAATTGTTGTTGATGAAGCACATCGTTTAAAAAATTATAAAGCTTACCAATATTTTGGACAAAATCAAATTGAAGATATTGTGAAGGCTGGTAAAACTAGTATTTTTTTTGTTGACGAAAATCAAATTATTCGTCCAGAAGACATAGGCTCGATTGAAGAAATTAAAAAAATAGCCAATCAACAATATGCAACAATTAATGAAATAGAACTACAGGCTCAATTTAGATGTTCTGGTTCAGACGGATATATAAATTGGTTAGATAATACTTTAAGAATTAAAGAAACAGCAAATTTTGATGGTTGGGAAGACAAAAACTTTGAATTTCTTATTTTTGATGATCCGAATGATTTAAGGCAAGCTATTAAGAATAAACAAAATCAGGGGTTTGATGCTCAATTGCTAGCAGGATACGCTTGGAAATGGACAAGTGCAAAAGATGGCAATTATGATTCTCAGAGTGAAGATGTTCAGATACCTGAATATAACTTTAGTATGCCTTGGAATTCAAGAAAAACTGGGTCAAATTGGGCAATTGATGCAAATAGCCACGAACAAATTGGTTGTGTACATACAAGTCAAGGTTTAGAATTTGACTATGTGGGTGTAATCGTTGGTAATGATCTGCGCTTTGATAAAGAAAAATTTGAGTATTTTGTTCCTTGGGACTCTTATAAGGATATGGCTGGAAAAAAGGGTTTAAAAGATGAACCAGAAAAGCTATGTTTATTAGTAAAAAATATTTATAAAATTTTAATGACTAGAGGTATTTACGGTTGCTATGTTTTTTTTCAAGACAAAAATTTGAAAGAGTTTGTTGAAAGTAGGTTGAAAAATGATTTATACAGGTAATTTCTTATTCTTTTAGTAATTTAGATTCATTGGTGAATCTGTTAATTGAGATTTTTTTGAGAATCTTTTGACCTTGTTTGGTGTCAAAATCGATGATTTCTAATTTTTGTTTTTTATTAATAAAGCGAAATTGACGTAATTTTAAATCTACAGTATATTTCTCAAAAGTTGGAAGTTTTATTATGGCCATTGTAACTATTTTTTAAAACAATAGTTACATTTGTTGTTACAAATTAAAAGAATTACTTGCTGCATTTAATGTAAACTTATTGTAAGATTTGTATGTTTAAATAAACTAACATATAAACTTAAAAATTTTTGAGAAAATGACACAAAAAAAATATCGCACAATAGACCTATTTGCAGGCATGGGAGGCATTCGAATTGGTTTTGAGAAAGTTGGATTTGAGACTGTTTTTGCTAATGATTTTGATCATGATTGTAAAATTACCTATGATTTAAATTTTAATAAAACAAAGCTTCTTGTTCAGGATATAAGATCAATTCCAACCTCAAGCTTTCCCGATTTTGATTATATGTTGGCTGGATTTCCGTGCCAACCTTTTTCAGTTGCTGGTTACAGGCAAGGATTTTCCGATCTGCAGGGTAGAGGCAATTTGTTTTTTTATATGGCAAGAATAATTCAAAACAGAAAACCAGCGGGCTTTCTACTGGAAAATGTTAAAAATTTAGAAGGTCACGATGGTGGTAAAACTTTTAGGATAATTACAAAAACATTAGAAAATTTAGGCTATCACATTCAAACAAAAGTATTAAACACGATGGAATACGGTAATTTGCCACAAAATAGGGAAAGAATTTATATTGTTGGTTTTAATAATAAACAGACTTCTCATAACTTTAAATTTCCAGAAAAAATTAATCTTAAAATAAAAACTCAAGATTTGTTAGAGAAGGAAGTTCATGAAAAATATTACTACAATAATAAACCTTTATTTCCTAGAATTAAAGATTCTATTACTAGAGAAGATACCTTATATCAATGGAGACGTAAATATATTCGTGAAAATAAAAAAGGAGTTTGTCCAACTTTAACAGCAAATATGGGTACTGGTGGACACAACGTGCCAATTATAAAACAAGGAAAAATAATAAGAAAATTAACACCACGTGAGTGTGCAAGGTTTCAAGGTTTTCCAGACTCCTATATATTGCCAGAGATTGCTGATAGCAAGTTGTACAAGCAGATTGGGAATTCAGTCTCAATACCGGTCATTAAAAGAATTGCTAGGAATATGAAACTGGCTATTGATAGCGGGTCATAAGTTATTTGTTAAAAAACTTATTAAGTTCTTTCTCAATATGATATTCAATTTGATCATTGTCAACAATGTCTCTCAACTTAATTGTTGCAGGATATAAATTGTTAAAACCCCATGTGATTAGAAAATTGTTATCTTGTAATTCTTTGGCATATAACCTCAGTTCCATTCTCTTTTTACTTTTATATATTTTAACGTTGCCAAGAGCGCTATCAATATAATTGTTCACAAAAACTGATGTAGAAGATGACTTTTTTATAGTTAATGTATTAATAGCTTCTTGATTTATTTTAGCGATTGATAAATGAATGTTGTTGCCAGCTCTGATAAAAATAAAATAGAATATTTTTTTTAAATTAAAATCTAAAAGTGGTTGTTTTAATTTTTCTAGCAAAATTTTTTGCCAACCTACTAGAATTTTTTCATACTCTTGATTTTCAAATGCCTGATCTAGTGTTTTTCCAAATCCCTTGAAATTTTGTCCCAACGAAGTTTCATTGGTTTGGGAACTAATTAAGTTGCCCTGTTTATCCACTTTTGCTGAGACAAATTTAACATCCACTCCATAATCATTAATTTTAAAAGCATCAATTGGATAATTGCCCGATCCTATTGGCTCTAAATCACAGCCCTGGACTATCCATTGTTCTAAAAATTCCTTAGTTATTTGAATGTCATTATTTTTTTTATTTATGGTTAGAGATTCTGGTTGAGAAAACGCTACCTTTTTTAATAAATAGTTAATAACCTTGTAGGCCTTATGATCTATCAATTCAAGCATTTCTTTTTTAGATAAAAAATCCATTACATAAATCATAAAGCTCCTAAATAGAACCCAAAGTGTTTATACTGTATTATAACTCTAATTAATCAAATCGGGTAATTTTTAAACACACTCTTTTTCTTCTAAAGAAGATTGTTAAACTTATTTAACTATAATTTTTCACCCTCTCTCCCAATCCAATTCATCAATTAAGCTCTCGGCATTGTCTAGTTCGCCTTGGTCGATTAATTCCTCAATTTCAGCACTTTCATCATCCGTCAGCAACTCTTCTATATCTCCCAGCCTTGATACCAGCTCATCTTGTCTTTCTACATCCATTCTTTAATTATATAATCAAACTATGACCATTTCCAAATCCGACTACATGCTTTTTCTGCGCCACCCGGCTTGGTTGTGGCTTAAAAAACACCAGCCCCAGCGCTTGCCCGAAGCCGATGCCAATCTCCAGGCCATTTTTGCCAGTGGCCAGCAATTTGAGGCTTATGCGGAACAGCTCTTTCTTGGGGCAGTTAAATTGGGTTTTGCTGGTTATGATCAATATTTGCGCTTGCCAGAGAAAACTCAAGCCTTAATTGACCAGCACACTCCCTGTATTTTGCAGGGGAGGCTAGAAGTTGATGGTTTGACTTGCATTTTTGATGTGTTGGAGCGGGTGGATGAACAGACTTTTAATTTAATTGAAATAAAATCTGGCACTAAGGTAAAAGATACCCATCTTTACGATTTAGCTTTTCAAAGCTTGATTTTAGAGCGTTTGGGCTGGCAGGTGGGGGAGATCAGTGTTGTGCATGCTGACAGAGACTATGTGCGCCAAGGGGAAATTGATCCCGAGCAATTATGCAGTCGCAGTGAGATCACTCAAGAGGTTAAAGCCCTTTTGCCACAAACTAAAGACTTAGTTGAGCTAGCCAAGACTGTGCTCAAACAGCCACAGCCGCCTTCTTTTTCACCTAGTTTAGCCAATTTAATTGGGGTAAAAGAGACCAACTGGCTCCAAGAGTGGTTGGCCATTTATTCGCAGCTTCATCCTGATTTAGCTAAATACAATATTTATCAGCTAGCTGGAGCAAAAGCCGAGCAATTGGGCAAATTAGAGAAGCAGGGGATTCAGCTCTTAGCCGATATTCCTGACGAATTAGCCATAACCACCAAACAAAAGTTGCAAATCCAGACAACGCGGACTGGCCAACCCTTGATTAATCAGTCGGCAGTTAAGGATTTTTTAGCCAGCTTGCACTATCCTTTATATTTTTTAGATTATGAAACGATGAATGCCGTCATTCCTTTTTTTGACGGGATGAGGCCTTATCAAGATTATCCTTTTCAGTATTCCTTGCATTTATTAAGGGAGCCTGGCGGCAAAGTAGAGCATTTTGCCTATTTGCATCAAGCCAAGAGCAATCCTTTGCCAGGATTAATCGCTCAATTAAAGCAAGAATTGGGCGAGCAGGGCAGTATTCTCACCTGGAATATGAGCTATGAAAAGGGCTGTCATCAACGCATGGCTGATTTTTATCCAGAGGAGGCGGAGTTTTTTGAGCAAGTTAATGAACGCATCGTGGATTTGATGACTGTCTTTAAAAACTTGGATTTTGTCGATCGAGATTTTATGGGCAGTGCTAGTTTGAAATATGTTTTACCCGTTTTAGCTCCCGAATTAAGCTACGCTGATTTAAATGTTGGCGATGGTTTGTTCGCTAGACGGCTGTGGATAGCCACTATTTTGCTGGGTAAAAATAAGCGGGATAAAGAGGCAATTTTACAAGATTTGATGGATTATTGTACTCTAGATACCTACGGCATGGTTCGGATTTTAGAGGTGTTGGAGAAGGTGGCGGAGTGAGAATAAAGAGCTGTGCAAAGTAGCAACAATCATAGCTAATTTTTTACAATTGTTAGTTTTTGGATAATCGCTTTGCGTTTCTTTTTGCAAATTTTAGTTTTCCTATGCAAATTTTAGCTTTCCTAGCACACAAACATAAAGTTATCATAAAGTTTTTCTAAAAACTTGTAATTATGCTACACTAAACTTAGTGCCAAAGCCTACACCTGCTCTAGTTATTCATGCCCTTGTTCTTTCTTTAAGTATTTTAGCTTTTTATGTTTTTTGCTTTGCAGTTGCTGACCGTCAACTGATTTTTCTTTACAATCATATGGGCTATGGGCCTTTGGCAGACTTTAATATATCTCGACACTGGATGACTGGTTTGGTAGTGGGGGGTTGGCTTTTAATTTCTTATTTACCCATTAATTTAATTCTGCAGAAAGTATATAAAAAATATCAATTTCCAGATTGGGCAAATTTAAGCTGCTATGTATGTTTATTTTTATCTTTACCTTTATTTTTCTTGCTTAATTTTATTGTTGAGCCGGTTTTGCCTTTTTTGCTTAATTTAACTATTTTTTTCATTTTATTTTTAAGTGTGCGCCTGGTTTTATATTTAACTCATCTCGCTCTCAAAAATTTTAAAGACTTTTTCTGGCTGACGATCGACGCTTGTTCGCTCTTGCCCGTGCTTTTTATTTTGCCGATCTTAACGCAATTTGGTCTTAGGCGCTCTTTTCCGCTTTTTGGCTTATTTCTTGTCTCACCGCTGGTGATGATGCTGCTGGCTGGCTTGTGCTTTGCTCTGATCACTTGGCTAACTAAGCGGGTTAAACGCACTCAGCCTAGCTCTCTACAACTGTTCTTGTCGGCTTTAAGCAGTGCTTATCTATTTGTTCCTTTTGTGCACTATTTTTCGTCAAATCCTGGCGGAACTTTATATATTAGCAATAGTGATAACTTTTTTGCGAATAATCCGCTTATTCAAATTGCTAGTTATATATTAGTGTTGGTCTTGCTCAAAGTTTTTAGCAAGTGGCGAGGGCAAGAGAAGAGCGATGATTTTAAAGCCACGCTTAAACTATTTTTGCTTTTACTTGGCTTGGTTTTGTATATTTTTGGCTTGCGCCAGCTTTTAAGCACTTAATGTTTTTACTTGAAAAGGCTAATTTTTCGGCTTATGATGAATATATAGATTAATTGAAAGTAATTATGCCCAAAACTGCCTCTAAACAACCCTCTAAACAGTCCTCTAAACGCCCCTCTCAACAGCCAATGCTGCGCTTCTCTTATGTTTTCTTTTTTATTATTGCTTTAGCCATTTTAGCTTTAGCGCTAACTTATAAAAATATTACTCGACAGTCAGCAACAAATGGCATTCTCCTGCTCATTGAAACGACCGGCGATATTACTGGTTATTATAAGTGGGAAGAAACTTTGGACGCTAAAAATTATAAGGCGATTGTTCAACCGGATAGAGTAGTGTTGGAGGCTTATCCAGACTATTTTCGTCATTTAGCGGCCAAAGGTTATGAAGTGGCAACTGTTTATGGCGAGGCGCCTTTTTGGCACATGCCTTATGAGAAACAATACGCGATTATGAAAGAATATAAAGAATCGGCAGAGGCGATTTTGCAGCAACCGATTAAAATTTTTGCTTCTAAATATTTTGCTTATGATGAAAATACCCTCAAGGCAGCCGATGCTTTGGGCATTCCCTATGTGCTAGGGCGGGGATGTGGTGTTGAAGCCGTCATCTATACCCCCCAGGAGTATCAGGCGCGGATTTTGTTGGTGTCAAATTTAGTTTTTGGCGAGATGGGTTCGGGTTCGCTTTGTGATGTTAGTTTGTATCAACGTGGTTCGCTAACTGAAGACTTTGCTCAACTTTTACAAGAAAGTCTTGATCAACAGCCGCAGGATATGGTTTTAGTATCTCACGTTTATATTGGCGGCACTCGGCTTGACTGGTGGAATATTTATGAGCAGGCACTTAATTCCAGGCAAGTGAAGTGGCAAAGTTTTGACCAGTGGGCCAGCATAGCCAAAACTATTAGTTTGCCTTACGCGGAAATTCCCTTTAACGACGAAGTGAAATATGTCGATCCAAAGCCAGCTATGCCTTTGGAAGAGATGGAACTCTTGCCAGAATTAAAGAAAAATTAAGCATTATTATTGGGATTTTTTCCTACTCCATCATTTTTATAAATTCTTCTTCTTTTCCAGCAAAAAATTGTAGTAAATTGTCTATATGCCATTGGTCATTTTTATTAAAGTACATGTCCTCAGCTAATTGGGGGTCGAGCTTGAAAGTTCTAATAAAACTAAGCCATTTCATACTATGTTTTGTTCCAGCTAAAACAAGTGACATACCAAAAGCATTTGCCCCTTTTTCTCTAAAAGCAGCTTTGGCAGTGTAATAATGAGTAGCAGCCTCATCCAATCCTGTTAGAAAGTTGGTGTCTCCACTAAGAATGTGCAAACACTCGTGGTAAACAATTGACCAGAGTACCTGCTCTGTCAATTCTGCTAATAAATCTTCTTTTGATTGATTTTTATCATCCACAAACTGCGGATTTATTGCTTCATCGGTGCTGTTGTAAGAATAGGGAATGTATTGAGCTATAAGATTGATCATTCCCTGTTGATCGTCTGGTAGAGTAAAATTCTCTCTTTTGATTAAGTGATAAATTTTTATAAATACTGGATTGAGAATCTTTTCCATTATCAATTCTTGATTAAATAGAATTAAACCTTGTCTTAAAGTTCTAGCGTAACTTGAATGCTGAACTACCTCATTAGAGTAAGTGTTAGCAAAAGTTTCATAATCATCATTATTGAGGAAAAACGCTTGCTTGTTAGTAAGGGTATTAAAAAATATTTGCGATTGCTCACTAGCTTTGGCGAAAAAATCATGAGCTACACAGGCTGAAGCGTCTTGAAAAATCTTTTGCCTATCTAAGCCAGCAATTTCGGGCATTTCATTGAAATTACTTTGTATCTCATAGGCATAAGAAGCAGTTCGTTCTTTATATGCAGTATTACTAAAATCATCTTCTAGCTCCTGACCCGTTTCTTCCTGCCCCTTTTCTGTTAATTCACGGAAATATGGTAAAGAGATACTATTTAGACCAAGCATGGCTGAATATTGAACATTATTTCCATTAAACTGAAAAATTTTAGGTAAAATTTGTTGGAGTTTTCCAGGATCAACACTGTTAAGCTTTAAACTATCATTTTTGGCAATTAGAAAATGCTCGGGACTTTTATCTGGTTCTTCAATGGCGATTAAAATGCCATCCTTATTTTTTTCAAAACTGATGCCTCCTACACTTTCAAAACTGTTGCCATCTTTGGTTTTTCTAACTAAAGGTTTATAAAAACCCATAGGCATACTCTGAAAATTTTTTTCCAGCAGTTGTCTGATAAGGTTGATTTGTGCAAGCTCAATTAAGCCTTCATTTTCAACAGTAAATAGTTTTGTTTCATCAAGAGGAGGGTAGATGTTTGCTGGATCAAGCGCTTGACGCTCTTGATCTAGATTGCTTTCCTGCTTAATAACTGTTTGCTCCTTATTTTCTTGTTTTATTTGCATTTCTATAATCAATCTATTTGATTGGATGACATATTGCTAGCGCGATCGTATAAATCAACACTAATAAATCAATTCTCGCTATTTTAGCTGATTTTAGCCGACCAAAGATTATTTCTTAAATTTATTCCTTAATTTTTGCACTAAGAAAATAACTATAGCAATGACAGCAAGGGCAGCTGAAAAGAGCAAGAGTGAACTACTGCTAGCCATGTTACTACCTTCATCCAGACCACCTAGACTATCCAGACTACCGGTCGTAGGTATGAAGTCACTTTGTGTGCTAGTTTCAAGCATTGTGTTTGAAATACTCATTTCCGCACTCTTCGTTACCCCCAGAAGGCCTGTTTTTAGCATGGCATTATCTATCATGATCATTGATTTTGGCACCATGCCAAAGTCTGGCCAAATATTCACCGAATTATTTTCATTCATTTCGGCATCTTGGAAACGACTATATCGTGCCATTTCTCGCTCTAAACTAGCCAATTGTTGTTGGTTAACTAGGGCTAGTAAAGAAGAGTAGGGACTAACTAAATTAGCCTGGCGTGCAGCCAGATCTAGCTGGTCAAGCTGGTTAATATTGCCCACCACTTCTTGATCTTGGTCTTGAACAAATTTCTTAAGCAGTCCTTTGTTGGCAATTTTGCCAAAAGCAGTGCTTCCACTAAAGAGATCACTGCTTAAATTACCCGATAAGCCCATGTATTCTAAGCTTAAATTTTGATTGAGATTTAAGGCGTTATCCGTAATTTTCTCGGCTAAAGTTTTTTTAATTAAGAAATTTCGCAGCGCACTTTCAATGCTGGTGCTCGCTCCACCGCCAGTTTGCCACAGGCCGCTGGTCATTTCCATGTTGAGCGCTGGTAATTTTTCTTCACTAACCCAATAGACCATGCTGGGCTTGGAGAAGGGGAAATTCTTTAGTTGCGAGAAATCTATATCTTGACTGGTGACTAGCACTACCAGATCGTGTTGCGCCTTAATTTCTCCTAATTTACTAAAATCACTAACCTTAGAGAAGTGGATAGGTGCTAATAAATCCTTGAAGTTTTCGCTAGTGATTTTTTCTCCTTGGCTAACAACTTGATTGAATTTATAGAAATCTAGTTGAGCTTCATTTAACCAATTATTATCGCTTTTGCTTAAGAAGTCGGCAAATTTATCCAGGGTTTGATCGTCTTGATTGTTCGAGGAGGTATCATAGACGATGGCAATTCGATAATCTTTGAGTAAAGGTAAAAGCTCTTCAACATTGCCACAGGCAATTTTTTGCAATTCTGGATCATTGGCATGAAAAATCACCCGAGCAGTTCTCCCTGCTTCAACTAGGATATTCATTGTTTCTTGTTTTTGACATAAGTCTAAAACTTGTTCACTTGCCGCAGGTAACTCATTGAGCTCTTCTTTAAGATAGCTGATTTGCCCATCGTAAGAGAGAGTTATTGAGCTTGAACCATCAACGAAAACATTTGATTCTTTGGTGTAGTGAGGCAAGGCAAAAACACCAGCGTTTTGAGCAATACTATAGCTAAAGGACACTTTTTGTCTTTGCCCTTGCAAAGTATTAAAATCATTATTTCCTGGGATAGGGAAGATTCTTAAACGATATTGATTGGGGCCAGTTTGTTCTAAAAGAGCTGGATCGCGGTTTTGTCGTAATTGTTGCTCATAAACTTTTTGTGCAGCACCTTTAGGAGCAACAATGCCGGTAAATTCTAGATTTGGCCCAAGCTTGAGATCGTGGAAAGCTGCTTCATCTGGCAAATTAAACTCATAAATAATTTCTTGTTCTTGCCTGGTCTGATTTTGGTATTCTTCTTCAATGGTAATATTGGCTAATAAACCATTAGCCTCGGTATTAACCGTGATTTCCCGATAAGTGAGCAGGACCTCTTTTTCATTTTCTTCTTCATTTTTATTTTTACTTTGAGAATTTTGCGAATAATGAGGATAGCCGAATAAATATTCAAAATTATCTGTGAGAGTGTCTTGGTCTTCCCAGCTTTCCCAATAGACCAGTGGATAAGCTAAATTGGTAAAAGCAGATTGCAAGACTCGAGCGAAACCTTCATTTTCGAATACAATTCCATAGACGTCGACCAAAATCTCATTATCTTTGTCAAATAAATAATGATTGCGTGTTCTAATTTTGCGTTTGACGAGTTTTTGTAGTTTTTCTTCTTCATTAATCAGTGAGCTCGCGCTAGTTTCTTGAGTAAGATAATCAGCTTTTTGATCAAATTCAATCAGTTGAGTAAGTAAGCGATTATCTGGCCAGCGAAACAAACTAAGCAAAAATAAAGTAAAAGCAATCAGCCAGCCAAATGCTACTCGTTTGTCTGCTTTATGTTGTCCTAAAGATTCGATCAGCTTTTGTCGACTTTTTTCAAAAATTTTCCATAAAGTGCGTAAGCCAAGGAATGGTAGAGTACATGCTCCAAGAATTAACAAAAAAATGGCAAAAGCCATACCAAGTTGCAGTGCGTGAGCCGGATAATTAGCAAAAGAGCCATAACTGATGTCGAAAAAAAAGTAGTCTTCTAAATACATTTTTGGTAAACCAATGACAACTATCGGTAAAAAGAAAGAAAATAATAAGGTGAAATAGGCAAGAAATAAGGTGCTGAATTGACTAAAAAAAGCCACAACTTTACTAGTTGCAGCTGATAATTCCACTTTAGCAAAGTGCACGTAGAGCAAAGGAGGAAGGCTGAGGAAAGCAATTATGCTTAATGCGGTGAAAAAAGTGACATAAGCAATTGAACTCGAGAGCCTTAATAAAATGGTAGCTAAAGGTAATTCAAAAAAGAAAAAGAATTTCGTCAAGTTGCCGCTTTGGCGGTGTAAACCTTTGCGCCAGACATAAATCACCGAGACGATAGGTAATAAGAAAGTGGCCAGAAGAGTCAAGGTTTGTACCCATTCAATATTTTTAATAAGTGACATAAAATCTTGATTGATAAACAGTGTTGCAAGCATTGACAGGTTAAAAAAGATGAAATAAATATTGTAGGCCCAAAAAAGGAACTTGCCCAGAAAGCCAAAACCCTTGCTTTTGGCTTTTTTTATTAGCTCGCGTCCATCATTGGGCTGATTGCTGATGTTGCTTTGCCCTTGAGCAATTTTGTCAATTAAAATTTTTTGTGCCAGTTGATTAGCCTCTTGAGAAAACTTTGCAGAACCCACATCATTATCTCCAGCAAAAATTTTGATTAAGCCAGTGTCCTCATCAATTAAAACAGCAGTGCCAATAGCTGCTTTGGGATTTTGTTCTCGATAAAGAGCGATAATTGCCTGTTTAATCTCGGCCATTAAACTCGAGCGAGAAAGACCTGTTTTACTTGCTAGATCCATTAGTTGGGAAAAACTATTTGACATATATAAATAGTATATTGACTTTAAAAGCAAATAACAAGAATTGTTTAAAAATTGGGAGTTTTTGCTAAATCGATCAATCTTTTTAGATCGGCAAATCTTTTTAGATTAACCAACTAGCGAGCAAGTTAATGATTGGACTAAGGAGTTGCACCACTGCCGACTGACCATTAAAAATAGGCAAAACGAGAAATAATAAAATATATTGACCATAACGCTCCATAACGGCTTCATACTCCAAACTGCTTTCTACAGGCAGAACAGCTCTCATAATTTTGCCACCATCAAGTGGATAAACCGGCAATAGATTAAACAAAGCGAGGGAGAGATTAATTTGAATTAAAACTCCAGCAAAAAGACTGAAAAAATCGCTAGCAAAGATTCGAGAAAGAACAGATAATACAATTGCAATTAACAGATTGGTGAGTGGGCCAGCAAGAGCAATAATAGCAGTGTCACGAACCGGTGATTTAAGGTTGTAGGGATCGTAGGGGGCCGCCTTGCCCCAGCCGAAGCCAGTGAGGATGATTAAGAGGGTGCCTAATGGATCTAAATGTGCGCGTGGATCAAGAGTAAGGCGGCCCTTCAATCTGGGAGTAGGATCGCCAAGCCCGTCAGTCACGTAACAATGAGCAGCCTCATGCAGGCTGATCGACAACAACAAGCCAATTAAGATTAAAAAAAAGGCTAGTGGACTGCTAAATAATAATCCAAGCATTGTTCCATTCTACTATATGTAACAAGTAAACGCGTGACAAGCGTGAGCCGCAATTATATGTGACAAATAAATGTGTGGCAAGTGTGGCAGTAATTATATGACAAGCCTGTGTAACTATCTATGACAAGCCTGAGTGAAAAGCCTTGAACTGATTGCAGTAGCTTGCAATATCTTGCAGCAGATTGCAGAAAAGATCGCTACATGTTAGAATTCTCTCCTATGAAAAAAGCCACAATTAGCAAGCTTATCAAAAAGCTTCCTCGAGCATCTCATGTTGGGCACAATGTCTCTCATGCTAAAAATCGCACCAAGCGTAAATTTAAATATAATTTACATGCAACCACAGTGGTTTTAGATGGTGTGAAGAAAAAAATCAAAGTGCCAACTAGTCAATTGCGCCAGTTAAAAAAAGCTGGTTTGACGACTCATTTTCAAAAGCCCGAGACTAATTAAGAATAGTTGAGAACAATTAAGCTTAATTTAGTTGAGCGAAAAATTCTTGACAATTTTCCTGAGTATTACCTGAGCAAATTTTGCATTTGTTTGAATTGACAGGGTTCTTTACCTGCCAATTGTACTTTTTCTAAAAGCAAACGCTGCCCACTTGCTGTTTTTTTAATTTGGCAAGTTAATATTTTTAGTCTTAGGTCACCTTTATGTGTGGGAATAATGGTCCATAAACCAGGCCAAGGTTGAAAAGCCCGACAAGCATTGTTAATTAAGTGCATTTGTTCGAGTTTAGTTAATGGAAAATTACCTAAGATGCCCTGCGCAGCCAATAATTGACACAGTAAAGCCTCTTTTTGACCACTCAGCGAGGAAGGGTTTTTAGCTAAATTATTAAGTTGGTTTTCTGGAGTTAGGCTCATCAGTTTTTTTAATTGTACCCATGAAATATAGGCATCTGCTTTACTCAAACGTTGGGCAAAGGGAGTGGGTGATTGTTTGGGCTGTGGAGTGCTGGTTAATTCGCCAGCAATAAATTGTTTGATGTTCTTGGCTAAGGATTTTGTCATCAGGGCAAAAGCTTGTGCGTAATAATCGCTAAGAGTCCAGCTATCTTCAATCTTAAATTTCTTCTGGATAATTATATCTCCAGCATCTAAATCCTTGCTTACCGTCATGAGGGTGACTGCGCTTTCTTGACTGCCGATTATGTGCTTTTGCCAAGGTCGTTCTAAGTCTTTAAATAGCATAGCAAATTGTCCAGGAGAACTACCTCGCCAATTAGGCAATAGTGATGGATGAATGTTTAGTGTAGTAATTTTGGGAAAAGCTAAAAGCCAATCTGGGATAAAATAGCCAAAATCAACGACCAAAAAAAGATCGATCTCTTGTTCTTTAATTTGTTTTTTAAGTTGGGGGTTCTTGAGGTTATCTGGTACTAAAAAAATATTAATTTTTTGTGTCTGAGCCCAGTGTGCTAGAGGATTGATGGTCAATAACTGTTGGCGACCAATCTTTTTCGGAGGTGGAGTTAGCACCCAGACTAAATCAAAAGCCTGGTCTTTCACTAGAGTTTCGGCAATTTTTTGGCTGTGTTGGGTTGAACCAGCGATCGCTAAACGAATTTTTTTCTTGCTAATAATGGACATTTTGCCCTTTGTTTTAAAATTTGCTTAAAATTTGCTTAAAATTGTGCGATCTTCAAGCTCCACCCATTGATCTTTTTCCATAATGTAGGCTGGCAAATCCTGCTCCAATAGGTGATCGGTAAATAAAATGCCTTGTAAATGATCGTATTCATGTTGAATAATTCGGGCTGAAAATCCTTGATATTTTTCCGTTTTCTCTTCAACTTCGCCAGCCTTATTCAAACTTTGATATTTAACAGTCAGCCACTCCCAGCGGGGAACTGGGCCATAAATTTCTGGTATCGATAAACAGCCTTCAAAATGTTCTGGTGCTTTGAGTAAAGTTTTATTTTTACTGTGGTCAATAATCATTGGATTAATAAAAGTAGTTAGTTGCTTTTGATTATTTTCTGGCTTTTGCTCTTTTTCTAGATGCTGATCAGGCTGATCCTGGGGCTGTTGAACACGGCGCATAGTAAAAATTTGCCAAGCTTTGTTGACTTGAGGAGCCGCTAAACCCACTCCTTCAGGATTTTTTTGGCGCAAGAGTTGCTGTTCCAGTCGCGCAACAAACTTTAGCAATCTTTTATCGAATTTTTCTACTCGATTAGCCACTAAGCGCAGAGTTGGATGAGGGGCTGTAATAATTTCCATGGGGGTATTATACCGTAAAATGCTTGATTTATTAAGTTTTATTCTTTTATTTGCTTCTGTAAAGCTTGCTTTGCCAATTCATTGTTTGGATCAATGTGGTCAAGAATATATTGATAGTTAAGTGCTGCTTCAGCAGCTTGATTATCTGAGTCCAAAATTTGACCAAGATTATAATAGGCTTGCCAATAATTAGCTTTTAAGTCAATTGCTTGTTTTAGAATTGTAATGGCGCTTTGGCGATTGCCCAATTCTTCTTCTACTAAAGCCAGATTGTAATAGAGTTTGGCTTCAGTCGGGGACTGGTCAATGGCTTTAAGTAAAGTCTCTTTAGCCACTTCATAAAAGCCCTTATTTAATTGTGCTAATCTGATAAAAATTCTTGCTCGGTTTTTAAGAAAATTCAGATGCATAGGATTAATTTTTTGCACATAATTGCTTGTTTCGATGGCTGCTTCGGCAAATTTAGCGCTATTGCTTGCTTGACCTTCTTCGGCAAAAGCAATGGCTAAAATACTATATTGACTAGCTAGTTCATCATAAAACAAAGCTTCTTTGGGGGATAATTCGATAGAGTCCTGCATCAGGCTTAAGCCTGATTGCCAATCTCCCTCACGAACATGATTATTGGCCTTGTAAAAAAGATTGTCGGCTCGCCAAATTCGCCAGATGCCACGATCGACCACAACCAACATTAATAATATGACAGCGGAGATAAGTAATTCTGACCAGCTGAGGCGATTTTCTTTGATTTTTGGCCATTTTACCTCTTGCTTGACGATTATTGCTGCATAAAAACTCAAAAGGAGATTGGTAGTGACCGTAGAAAAACCGAAAAAGTTACTAATAAACATGGCTAATAAAGCACTGGCTAAGGCGATCTGCAGACTAGTTAATTTTTCTTGACGCCACTGCTGAAAAAGATAAACAAACAGCGCCACAAACAAGGCTAAATAAGTGATTAAGCCCACTAAGCCGGTGGTGGCTAAAAAATTTAGCAGCTCATTGTGCGCTTTGTTGTATAAAAAATCCCATTCTGAAAGCAAATTGTGCTCGGCAGGTCGATCTCGATAATAACTATAAGCAAAAGTTTCCACCCCAGATCCAAGCAGTGGATAGCGTTCCCAGACTTTTAAGGCTCCTTGCCACACTGTTTTACGGATGTCGCTAGACTTAGAACCGCCTGCTTGCTCGGGACTAATTACTGTTTCTTCAGTATTTTGTGTTTCATTATTCAGGCCCTCGGTGAGCGAGCTTAAGATTGATTGATTAGGATTATTTAAACTTAAATTACGTCCAAAAGTGACTAAGGTTAAAATAATTAAAAATAGGGGTAATAACAATTGGATAAGATTGAGTTTCTTTTCTTTTTTCTTTTTCAGTAACAAATATTGAGCAAACAATTGGAAGACCAAAGCAATAGCTAAAGCTAAAATGCCCGATCGAGATTTAGTGAAAAACAAAGCCATGCCTTGTAGGACTAGGAGCAATGAATAAATAATAATTTTGCCTATTTTTTTATGATTTGCCAATATTTTTTCCCACAATTGCCAAATTGTTACAGGGATAGTCATGATTAAAAAACTAGCCAACCAATTGGGCTGACCAAAAGTGGCAAATACTCGATTTTGCACATCTTGAACCCAGCAAGCCACATTAAAATTACCCGAGACAATGAGACAGCTCATTGAGTGACCAAAATGCTCAGGAATGGCATATAAACTGACTAATAAAGCAGCTAGGAGTAGGTTTTTTAGCAGGGCATTTATCTGTTTTTTATCTAAACTGTATTGAGCAGCAAAAAATAAAGAGACATAGGTAAAAATAGACAATAAGCCACCGTTAAAACGAGTATAGTAACCAAATATTGAAGTCCGTTGATGAATGGAAAAAATAGTAGATAGCAGTTGTGAAACAAGAAAGGCGGCTATGACGTAAAAGTCTGGCCGTTGGCGCCAGGGATTGTGTTTTCTGAGCAAAAATCTTAATAAGCATAAAGCCACAATGATACTGGTCAGAACGTAAACAAAAATCATTTTGTTGAATTCAAATAATTCTTGATTAAACCAAGTAAAAACAAAAGGAGTGGTGAAAATTAAAATATTAAACAAGGCAAAAATGATGGTGTCTAGCCAACGATCAATTTTTTGTCTTTCGTGGTTCATAATGTGCATAGTATAGCCGATTTTCTACTTCTTTTTACTCTTTATTTATGTTAAATTGAAGAGTAAACAAGAAAGCCTGCCTATGACCAATATTCAAGATGATCAGTTAATTAGTCAATACTCTGATGATAGTGCATCAGCAGTGAGCAATGATGAGCCAGTAATAAGTAATGATGAAGCTAAGCCTGAACAGCCAGTAGCTAAGCCTCAGCCGAGCCGAGCCGATGTTGACGAATTAATTAGTCAATTAGACGCTCTCCATCAAGAAATTGCAGCCAAAACCGTAGCTTCTGAAGCTCCAGCAAAAGAGGAGAATGAAGTTGAAAAATTAGCAGCACCACCGGTCACGCCGATGATTGAAAGTAGTGATGACCCACAATTAGCGCAACCAGCGCCTACACCAATGATTGAGAGCAGTGATACTCCGCAATTACCGCCTGCCCAAACTTCCGACGCCGATCTAGATAAATTTATTGAAGATTTGGAAGCGAAAATTGCTAGCAATAAGCAAGCAGAAGAGCCAAAACCTGCTTTTGCTGTAGAAGAGCAACCGGTTCAACCCGAGCCAACTGGTAAAACTAAGATTCCATATCTACAACCAATTACTGTTAAAGAAAATTTTAGTCATCAGCGACCATCTTTAGATTTTTCTAAACTAAATCAAGATACACAGCCAGATCTTACCTTAAACAATGGCCAACTAGAAGAAGAGCAGCCACCCTTAGCTCAGCCCGAGCCAGCCATAACTACAGCTGCGCCTACAACTACAGCTACACCTGAAAGCCCAAATCTTACCCAAGAAGAAGTAGTTGATGCAGAAGATTTAGAAAGTCAAAATATTTTTACAATGTTGAACCTAGATCATTTAGAACAGTCAGAAAAAGAAGCCTTTTTAAATGACTTAGAAAAATTAATTTGGGATAATTTTATTGAGGTTGAATTGGCACAGCTACTAAATCCCGAAGAAAAAGCCCAAGCTGAGCAAATTTTAGCTGATAGCACCAAAGGCGATGACGAACGCAAAGAAGCTTTGTTAATTTATTTGGAGAAATTTATTCCCAATTTAGAAGAAATAATGTACAAGAAAGCTTTATTGCTGAAGAAAGAAATGTTTGAAGAAAGAATCAGAAAAAGCCGACAGCAGGCCAGTGAAGACAATAATTTAAGTTTAATGGCAGATTTAGACCAGATTCAAGAATTAATTAAAGCGGATCGCTACAAAACAGCAATAGCTCTTTTGAATAAAAATTAACTTTCTGCTAAGCTTTGATATATGGCGAAAGGGATTGAACTAGTTGATCTTGCTCAGCAGCCCTGTGTATTTTTGTGGGACTCTAATCAAGAGCAGATCATTAATTTGGGTCAAGAAGCCCTAGATTGGTGGCAGTGGCATCGCTTGGAATCGGGTAATGAATCTTGGCAATTAATTTATCCCCTTAGAGCTGGTATTTTGCAATCAAAATGGGCACTGGAACAGGTCTTAGATAATCAGCTTTTTTTTGATCAATTTCGCCTTAAAACAGCCACACGTTTACAAGTGGTGCTTAGTAGTGCCAATAGTGATTTAGAAAAAGAGTCTATTAAAAATTTATTTGCGCAAAAATTGTTAAAACCGGTGACAATTATAGATCGAGCAGATTTTTTCTATCAGTATTTAGAACGCAAACAAGATTATTCTAAATTAAAACTAATTATTGACTTAAATTTAGATTTTGCTGAATTATCTTTATTTTTACTAGATAAGAAATTGAAAACCCAGCATTTGCCATTCACCGAAAATTCTAGTGAAGCAGTCTTAATTAAACGTCTGCAAAGTGCCGTTGATAGATTTATTTTAAATGTGCCAAGCCAGTTATTTCAGGAGAAGTGGCAGTATTTTTATTTTTTTATGCATCCTGCGATCAATAACAACTCAATCGTTGATGATTTAAGTCAGCACTTAAAAATGGAAGGGATTCTTAATCAAGAACCTTTGGCTGCTTATGTTTAATTATCCGAAAATTACTCGCTATTTTTTTGTCACTGTTTTATTAATTTTTATTTTTTTATTGGATTTTTTGGGCTTGTTAAAGCTTTCTGCTCTGCGGAATGGAGTAATTGATTGGCAGGCAAAAAATTATCAAGCAATGCAGGTTCTGACTCAACCTCTTGCTCAATTACGCCAAATGTGGCAATTGAGAGAAAAACTAGAGGATTTGGAATATCGTTATCGAGAGGCTTCAGTGCAACTCACTGAACTTGAAGCCTTGCGCGAAGAAAATCAAGCCTTAAGAAATCTTTTAGAAAACACCGATCAAGTTCATAAAACAAGTTTTATTACTCGACCAATTAGCTCTTTTGCTAAGCCGGTTTTATCTATTGGCAGCGATAGTGATTTACAAGTTGGTTCGGTAGTTTTGGGCGAGGGAAATTTATTAGGTATTATTGAAGAATTGGGCAAGCAACAAGCTCGCGTACTATTACTCAAAGACATGCAAACTCAGGGAGTAGTTGCCAAGACAGAATCTGGTGTCAAAGGCATAGTGAAAGGAGATGGTAAGGATATTTTACTTACTGAAGTTTTGAGCGAGGCCGAACTAAATTTACGAGAACGAGTGGTGACTATTGGGCAAGAGGGCATTGGTCCAGACATTTTTATTGGGCGAATTGTCAGTTTACAGGAACAAGATCAAGCAAAATCTACTCAAACTGCCATTTTGCAACAAGATGTTAATTTTTATGAATTAAGTTTGGTTGAGGTCCAGCCATGATTTATTTAAACTACATATTGCAAGTTATTTTTTTACTAATTTTATTGAGTATTGAATCGACTTTGGCAACGCCAATTTTTACTCTTTATTTGCTTTTTAAGCTCCTGGATAGATTTAATACTCGAGATGATCGCAGTTTTTATTATTTAATTGCCTCATTATTGTTGCTGAGTTTTTGCTTGGCTTTATTCTATCAACTGGGGATCAGTGTCTGCATTGTGCTAGTTTTTCTTTATTATTATTTGCGCAGTGTGTTTGGTAGCAAAATGTTTAGTAAAAATTTTCAACAATGGCAAATTTTACAATTCAGCTTATTCGCAGTTTTGCAAATAGCGATCTATTTTTTATCAGGTTTAAGCTTTAATGGCTTTATGTTGGCACAAGGTTTGCTTGTGCTAATTTTACTGATTTATAGAACCATCAAAATCAACAGGCTATGAAAAGCACAAGTTTTAGCGAGCGAGATCAAAAGAAGTTATTTGCTTTTTTCGTGATTTTTTTCGTGATTTTTTGTCTTTTATTATTACGTTTAGTTGATCTGCAACTAGTACGAGGTCAAGAATTAGCAAAATTAGCCGAGCAAAACAGATATTTTTCAAAAAAATATGTGCTGGAGCGGGCATTGATTTTTGATCGTTTTCAAGAGCCTTTATTAAAAAATCGACCCAATTATTATTTATTGACCGATCAAGACCAACTTTACAGTCAACAACAATTAATTGACTACGATCAAGCCTTGTCGCTGATTGCCACTGATAGTGCCAAAATTACTCAAGATTTTTCTAGAGTATATTTACATCCACAGGCGCTTGCTCATGTGCTGGGTTATGTGACTGGCGTGACGGCTGAGGATTTATTGGTCAATCAAGGTTTGAATTTTGCTGAGCAGTTTGGTCGAACAGGCTTAGAAGCCTATTTTGACACGCCTTTGAGATCAAAATTAGGCACCGAGGTTTTTGAAGTAGATGCTTTAGGCAAAAAACAACAGTTGGTCAGCAAAACTGAAGCTGTTTTTGGTAATAGTCTTAATACCAGTCTTGATCCCTTATTGTCTGAAGTAGCTTACAAGGCCATGGCAGATAGAAAAGGCGCTGTGGTGATTATGGATGCTAAAACTGGCCAAGTTTTAAGCTTGCTGAGTAGTCCTAGTTTTGATCCTAATTTATTTGAAGAGTTGCGTTTAGCCAGTGTAGCTAAGCAAAAAAATACTGCGGCTCAAGAACAAATGACTGAACAATTAACGGATGATCGTCAGTTATTTTTTAATCGAGCTGTGAGTGGCAATTATCCTCCAGGTTCTGTTTTTAAAGTAGTGACAGCTTTGGCCGCTTTAGAGGAGGGGGTGCTCAATGCCACTAGCACGGTTGTTGATGAGGGAATTCTGGAAGTTGGTGATTATCAGTACGCTAATTGGTATTACACGCAATATGGTCAGGTTGAAGGCGCGATTAATATTGTCCGGGCACTGGTGCGCAGTAATGATATCTTTTTTTATAAAGCGGCAGAATTAGTGGGTCCACAAAAACTGGCCGATTATTCTCGATTGTTGGGTTTGGGTCAGCCAGTCGGCATTGAATTGCCTAGTGAAGCTTCTGGTTTAGTACCAGATCCAGCCTGGAAAGAAGCGCGTTTGGGCGAAAAATGGTTTTTAGGAAACACCTATCATTTTGGCATTGGACAAGGAGATTTGTTGGTTTCTCCTTTGCAAATTACTCAAGTTTTTCAAGCCATTAATAATAATGGTGTTTTGTGTCGAGCGACCTTGCTTCTTGATCAGCAAGACTGTCATGACTTAGCCCTGCGCCAAGAGAATTTAGACTTAATTAATCAAGCTCTATTGGGGGTTGCCCAAGACGGAGGCACAGCTTTTCCTTTATTTGACTATAATCGTTTGCTGACTGCGACTTTAAAACAACGCCTGGGAGAGGAGACCTTTAATCAATTGAGTGCTCAGGAAAAGATTCGAGCAGGCATGATTGCTGGTAAAACCGGCACATCAGAGTTTGGTAGCGCCAATCAACAGGGTTATCGAGCCACTCACGCTTGGTTTTCGAGCGCGGTTGGCCTAAATAAGCCATTAATTTTAGATCATTGGCAAGAATTAGGTTTAGAAGCGGCCAGTCCTGAACAAGAATATTGGTTAAAAGCCTTGGAAAACGATCTATTGCCAGAAGAATTAATTATTACAGTGTTAGTAGAGAGTGATGGAGAAGTGGTTTATCGTGAAGGATCGGCTGATGCCGCGCCAATTGTCAGAGAAATTTTAAAATGGATGACTGGTTTTTAATTTTCTCTAATTTTTTCAATGTCAAAATTTTCAATGTCAAAATTTTGTCAAACTTTATTGGCACAATGTGTGCATGCAACAATTTAGCAAAAGTCATTTAACGGCTTTGTGGTCAGTCACTGGTATTGGTCGGCAAAGTTTTCAGCGTTGTTTATCAGCACAAAAGAAGGCCCAAATCTCTGACGAAGAGTTTTGGGTAAATGCCGAGCAGGTTTGGCAAAAAGCACTACTAACAAAAAAGCAAGAAGAGTCAATAAAAAAGTTCAAAAAAGAACACAATTATACAGATTACTATCAAGATTTAAAAAAAAAGAAAATTCGGGTCTTATTGGATCGGGAAGCAGCCTATCCAGCTTTGCTAAAAAGTGCGGAACATCATCCGCCAGTTTTATTTGTCAAAACTCATCAGGAACTAAACAAAGCTTATTGGCAAAATTTCTTTTTAGCGGTGGTTGGCACCAGGCGTATTACTACTTATGGTTGCTTCATTATCAAAACTTTATTGCGTGATATTTTGCTGGCTAGTCAAGCAAAACTGGTATCTGGTTTCATGTACGGAGTCGATGTAGAAGCCATGAAAATTGCTCATCAGCTAAGTCAAACCCTAGGGGTTTTAGGTTATGGCTTTAATTACTGTTACCCAAGACAACAGCAAGCGCTGATGGATAAAATGTTAGAAGAAGGAGCAGTGTTTATTAGTGAATATCCGCCGACAGTACAGGCTAGCGCTGGCAGTTTTGTGCAAAGAAATCACATTATTGCTGGTTTATCTCAAGCAGTCTTGCTCATTGAAGGAGCTGAAAAAAGCGGTAGCTTGTTAACTGCTCAAGCCGCCATTGATGAAGGACGACCGGTTTTGGCTGTGCCCGGTGCAATTAGCAATCCTTATTCAGTGGCTTGTCATCACTTAATTAGAGAGGGAGCTAATTTAGTCAGCAGTGTCGAGGATTTTTACCTAGCTTTAAATTTAAAAAATAAAAACCAGGCAAAGCAGGAAACTAGCGCCTCTGCCTTAAAATCTTCTTTAGCAAAATTAAAACTTTCAGCTCAAGAAGAAAAAATTCTCGCTGTTTTAAGCAATCGGGGCACAGCTCTCTCTTTTAATGAGTTAATTACCCAAACTCAATACGAAACCGCTCAATTGGCAGAATATTTATTAAATTTACAAATTAAGCAAATTATTCAACAAGAAGGACAAAATTATATCTTCAAAAACTAAGCTCCATTTGCTTTTTTTTCTATAATCATCTTAAAATGGGGGCTGAGTTTGCATTGCTCACTATAATACAAAGAGAGTAGAATAAACTTTTTAGAAATAAATGATGAGTTTAGGAGTAAACAAGGAATTTAGGAATAAACAACGAGGATAATTATGAATTTAGTGATTGTTGAATCACCGACCAAGGCCAGAAAACTCAAAACTTACTTGGGTAAAGACTTTACTGTAGAAGCCTCAATCGGTCATGTGCGCGATTTGCCAAAAAAGAATCTAGGCATTAATTTGGAAAATAATTATGAAGCGCTATATGAGGTTAGTAGTGACAAAAAAAAGATTGTTAATAAATTAAAAAAATTAGCTAAAGAAGCTAAAGTTGTTTATTTGGCCATGGATCCAGATCGAGAAGGAGAGGCGATTGCTTGGCACATTCAGTATTTGCTAGAAAATGATCAGCAGGGCAAAAAAAAGAAAAGCACTGCAAACACCTTTTTGCGTTCGATTTTTTATGAAATTACCAAGCCCGCAGTCTTAAAAGCAATTGAGCAACCGACGCAACTGAATTTAAATTTAGTTGATGCTCAACAAGCCAGAAGAATTTTAGATCGCCTGGTGGGCTATAAAGTGTCGCCGGTGTTATGGAAAAAAGTGAGACGTGGTTTATCAGCGGGTCGAGTGCAATCAGTGGCATTGCGCTTAATTGTTGAGCGAGAAAAAGAAATTCAAGCTTTTCAAAGTGAAGAATATTGGGAATTTGTGGTAGCACTCACTCTTCCTGATTCTTTTAGCCAAGAAGAATTAGCAAAGTGGCAAGAAGCAGGTCGAATTTTTAGTGATAATAAAGAGCAAACAAATTTACCAAAAGAAATTGTTTCCTTTACTGTTGAAAAACTAGCTGATAAGAAATTAGTCATCAAAAATCAAGCTGAAGCAGATCAAGTTGTGAAAGACTTAGCAAGAGCTCAATATCAAGTTAAAGAAGTCAAACAAGTAGAAAAAAGGCGTCAAAGTTTGCCTCCTTTTACTACTTCTTTACTTCAGCAAGCAGCAGCTACTCGTTTTGGTTTTAGTGCCAAACAAACAATGAGTTTAGCTCAACGTCTTTATGAAGAGGGTTTAATTACTTATCATCGTACCGATGCTTTTTATCTAGCCAAAAGTGCTCAAGAGGCTGCTCGTCAATATATAGCGCAAAACTTTGGCCCAAATTATATTCCCGATAAACCGCGCTTTTTTAGTAAAAAGAATAAAAATTCTCAAGAAGCTCATGAGGCAATTAGAGCGACAGATTTGGGCATTACTCAAGACAATATTAGCCAACACGCTGCTCAATTAAGCGCTAATCATATTAAATTATATGATTTAATATGGCGCCGCTTTGTCGCTTCGCAAATGAGCGAGGCCGTCTATGATCAAAACACCATTTTGGTCAAAGCGTCGCTTAAAAATAAAGAATATGAATTAAAAGTAGTGGGCTCGGTCATGAAGTTTCCAGGTTGGCAGCGGCTATTTAGTCAAAAAGATGACTTAATCTTACCAGAATTTACCGTCGGCCAAGATTTAACCTATTTAGCGCAAAATCCTTTACAAAAATTTACCCAAGCACCAGCTAGATATAATGATGCCTCATTGGTTAAAGAATTGGAAAAAAAGGGTATTGGTCGACCAAGTACTTATGCATCGATTATTTCAGTCATTATCCAACGAGCTTATGTTGAAAGATTGGAGCGGAAGTTTTTTGCTACGCCCATTGGTATCACTGTTAGTGATTTTTTGTTAGAACATTTTCAAACCTTAATGGATTATGATTTTACCGCGACGATTGAAGCTAGCTTAGATGAAATTGCTGCAGGAAATCAAAGTTGGACAAAAGTAGTTGATGAATTCTATCAACCCTTAGCCAAACGCATTGATTTAGTGAGCAAGGAAGCCAGTCGAGTAGCAGTGCCAGTAGAAAAAACTGGTGAAAAATGTCCTGAGTGTCTGAAATTAGTCAAAGCAGGTGAGTTAAAAGTAGAAGAAGTTGGTGAAGTGGTGATTCGTACAGGTCGCTATGGAAAATTTAAGAGTTGTAGTCGCTTTCCTGAGTGTAAATACACGGAAAATTTAGTGGAAACCCTTGGAGATCAACTCTGTCCACTTTGTCAGCAAGCAAAAATTGTTGTCAAAAACACTCGTTGGGGAAAAATGTTTTATGGTTGTGCTGATTATCCCAAGTGCCAGTGGGCTTCTTGGAAAAAGCCAGAGCCAAATTTAAAATTAACTGCTGCTGAGTGGGAAGAAATTCAGGCCAAAAGAGCGGCTTGGAAAGCAGCACGGAGCAAGGGTAAAACAGCAAAAGCTTCGACTAAGAAAAGTAAAACAAAAACTAAAGCAAAAACTGCTAAAGCAAAGCCTGCAAAAACAAAAACAGCAAAAGCAACAACTAAGCTACAGAAAAAATCTTCATGAAAATCATGATTTTTGGAGGCAGTTTTAATCCGCCTCATCTTGGTCATCAGCAAATAGTGAATTCAATTTTAGAAGCAGGTTTGAGTGATCAAGTGTGGTATTTACCAGTGGGTAAACATGATTTTTCCAAGAAAATGATTTCTCCAAAACAACGTTTAGCAATGCTTGAATTAATTTTACCCAAGCGCGGAGAAAAGTTTTTTGGTCAGGTTAAAATTGAAGATTGTGAAATTCGTTATTTTCCAACCAGCTATACAGCCAGCACTCTTGATTATCTAAGTCAGCGCTATCCTCAACATCAATTTTCTTTTTTAATGGGCAGTGATAATTTAGCCAAGTTTCATTTGTGGCAAGATCAATTGGGGAGAAATTATCAATATTTATTAAAACATTATCCAATTTATGTATATCCAAGAGTCAATTTTCCATTAACCAGCCCGTATCCAGCAATGATTCTTTTAGCGCAATTTAGCCCGCTTGAGATTTCCTCAACTCAAGTTAGAGAAGCCTTACAAGCTGCCGATAAAAGAGTAAATTTAACAGAACTACTTGATCCAAAAATTATCAATTACCTGAAACAAAATCACATCTATGCCACAAGCTAAATATCAAGTTTATTACCAGAAAATGATTGATGAACATCGAACTTTATTTGATAATTTTGCTAAAATCCATCAACAATTTGAACAAGATCAAAGTCAACACGCAGCAGCTTTTCATCAACTAGGTCAACAAGTAGTAGATGTGGTTCGTGATTATGATCGACGCCTCTGTGCTGCCATGGGTCGGGGAGTATATAGTGTTTATGCAGATAAATTGTCTCAGAAGTTTTGGGATTTAGTGAGAAAAGATTTTCCAAAAATTGATTTAGTCGGCGTTAAAATTAAAAAGGTAGCTGTATAATAAACAAGTTGGGTCTTTAATCAAAGCTATGGTATAGTTTTTTTATGAAACAAAACCCGCATATTATTTCCAATCCCTCAGACATCCAAGCCATTGTCGCCAAAGCTAGAAAAAGTGGCAAGAAGATTGTTTTAACTCAGGGCTCTTTTGATTTAGTGCACATCGGTCACGCGCGATATTGTGAAAAAGCCAAGTCCTTTGGCGATTTATTAATCGTTGGCGTAGATAGCGATCAGAAAGTTAAAGCTCGCAAAGGCCAGAATCGACCCATTGTTCCTCAAGATGAACGCATGGAAATGCTGACCCATTTACGCAGCGTTGACTATGTAGTTTTGAAAGAAATTACTGATCCAAAATTTAATTTAATTAAATTAATAAAACCAGACGTATTAGTGGCCACTAAAAACACTTATGACTCTAGCACGATCCAGAAACTAAAATCCTTCTGTGCTAAGATCATTGTGTTGGAGCCGATGGCAACTACCAGCACCACCGGTAAAATTCGCTTAATGCAAATCGAAACAGTAAACAGCATTAAAGACAAAATAAGCAGCAAACTAAGCAAAAGCATTGAAGACGTATTAGCCGAATTCAAAGAAGCTTAAAACGCAAATTGAAAACAAGAAATAATATGGAAACAGCAATTGCTCTATACATACCCGTTTTACATGAAGGCTATCGCTTATTTTTAGAAAAACATCATCAGAGCAAAAACTTGTTTTTATTTGATCAGCAATTCTTACGCAATTGGCCAGATTTTGATTATATAAAAAAAGACATTCGAGCACTTGATAGCCAACTAATGAAGCAAGCCATCGAGCAAATTTTTCCGAATTTAGAAATTACAATTATCAAAGAGCAAAAAGATTGGCAAGAATTTTTACTATGGATCAAAAATAATCAGCGACAGTGGATCCTTAGTAATGATGATTTTGGTCGATATTTAGCTCAAGAAATTTTGCACGACCAAAAAATTAGCATCAGTTCATATTTTTTACGCTGGGATCGATCAGCTGTTGAACTAGCTCGCCAAGAAAAAACAACAACTAGCCCAGAAACCCAGTTAGCTGATCGCATAATCGATCAAGCTGGTTTAGAAAAAGAAATGATGAAGGACGCCTTTATCCAGGCTAATTACAGCAATGATTGGTGGCGTCAAGTTGGAGCCATCTTTGCAAAAGACGGAAAAACATTAATTAGCACTTACAACCAACACTTACCCAGCACCCAAGAACAACATTTTAACGGCGACCCACGCAGTTTATTTTCATCTGGCGAAGCCATAGAATTAACTAGTTCTATTCATGCAGAAGCGCTCGCTGTCGCTCGCGCCGCCGCTCAAGGCATCGCCTTAGCTGGCGCAGATTTGTTTGTGACAACCTTTCCTTGCCCAGTTTGTGCCAAACTAATTGCTAAAACAGGCATTAAACGCTTATATTTTAGCGAAGGCTATGCTGTTTTAGATGGCTTGGCCGTTTTAAAAAGCGCTGAGATCGAAATTATCCAAGTGCAATTTTCTAAAAAAGAACAAGCAGGGTTATTAAAAACTCAGCAAACAGCCAGTAATTTAAAAAAACGTTACTCTTAAATAAGATGTCTAAAGAAATTGAACATCATCAAGCGGAAGCAGTGCTGACTGATGTTGACTGTACTTTGCTCAATAGTCGGCGTCAGTTGTCAAAGACAAGCCTAGCCACTATTGAGTGTTATTTGCGCGAACAGCAAAATAATCATAATTTACCGAGACTAGCGCTCTGTACTGCTCGTCATCCAGCCGCCTTAATTAACACTGTTTTGCCCGTATTTGCTAAAAACGCTCCAGACTCTGTGCATATTGTTTGTGATGGTGCCATGTTAATTAACGCCCAAACAGAAGTAATTTCGGAAGAAGCCTTTTCTTCAGCAATTATTAGGCAAATTTGTCAAGATGTTGAAGCGTTGGGTGGCAGTTTTTCTTTTGGTTTTCAGGATGCTTTTTATTGCGGAGAGGACTTTCTTAAAGAACGGAGCCAGGGCAAGGAATTAATTAAATTTTTACCTTATTCTGCTATTGCCGAGCATGATAATTGGACAACAACTCTATTAATAATTAATCACCTAAATGAAACAGTAGAAAAATATACTCAGAGTTTACAAAACCAATTTGGTTTTCATTTAAGCAAACTTGTTAGCACTTTCAATCATCAACCTTATTACAATCTAACTTTGCCCAATATTTCTAAGGTCAAAGGTGTAGAGAAATGGCTTGAACATTATCAATTAAATTCAGACAAACTAATCATGATCGGGGATGGGATGAATGATCTAGAAGTCATGGCCAACAGTATTGGGGTGGCAGTAGCCAATGCTCGGCCAGAGGTAAAAGAACAAGCCCGATTAATCTTAGACAAATCTAATGATGAAGATGCGGTGGCTTGGTTTCTAAATGAAATTTTAAGTTTATCAGTAGCTACTTAGCCTTATCAGTGTCTATTTAGCCTTATCAGCACCAATTTTAATCCGAACTGGAACAAAATCTGGATTGGTAAAATCAGGTTCAATCAATTGAATATGTATGTGACTAATGGTGCCGGCACTATAATCAGTGTCGCCAAAGCGCATTGCCAATCCACCACCTTTAATGGCGTAAGTTTTTTCCATTTCAGCAACTAATTCAAATAGTTCTTGACCAGCAGCTGGCGACAAATCACTCAAATTAACGGCATGGACTTTATAAATTAATAAAAAATGATGCTTGGTATTTTTATAGGGCCACTGATTCGTTGTGACTATCCAAAATTTGCCTTCTTTAAGAATTGCTTGCTGATGATATTTGGCCAGGTTTTCTCGACAAAAAGGACAATGCTTGGCTTCAGCAATATTATTCATCACCGACTTTTGCTCTTCTTCTCGAGCATTGGCTAGATTAATAAACTGATTTTTGACTTTTTTTGCCATGTTTAGACTGTCACTTTTGCCATGCTTAGACTAGCACTTTTGTCGTGCCTAGACTGCCACTGGAATATTCCAAATTCCAGGATGAGCTTGATAATTTTCTAATGTAAAATCTTCTTTACGAAAAGCAAATAAATCCTTAATCTTTGGATTTATTTTCATTTGTGGAAGAGCTTTAACTTCGCGCTCTAACATAGTTTTGACCGCATCAATTTGATCCACATAAATGTGAGCGTCAGAAAAACTATGGACAAATTCATAAGCCTCTAAACCTAGAACTTGAGCAATCATCATCGTTAGGGCAGCGTATTGCACCATATTTGAAGGGACACCAATGGGGACGTCGGCACTGCGCTGGAACATGTGGAGAGTTAATTTTTGATCAATAATCCGCAAATGAATCCAACCGTGACAAGGACACACTACAACTTTTTGTGTGCGACCTTTAACACGCATAGTGTATTGAGGTATCCAGGGGCTAATGAAATGAGTGCGTAAGTGTGGTTGTTCACGCATTTGCTGTAAAATATTGGCAAATTGATTATAATTTTCTCCTTCAGCAGTTGGGAAATCATGAAAAGCTGCCCCATAAGATCCGGGACCAAGATCACCAGTTTCCAGCCCTCTTTTTTTTGCTTTAGCTTCGCTACCCCAAGCTTTCCACCAAAAACAACCATAACTTTCTAGTTCGTCAATGGTTCTAGCTCCATTAATAAAGGCAATAATTTCGGCAATAGCTTGTTGCCAAATTTTCTCACTTAATTTGCGTTCAGTAATCGCGGGAAAACCTTCAGCTAATTTAAAATGCATGGGTTTTGGGCCAATAATGCTGAGAGCATCTACTCCCTGAGGAGTACTAACTCTTTGGCCATGATCGAGAATTTCTGCTAAAAGGAGTTGATATTGAGATCGTTGTTTTTCCATAACTTCTAATATATCATAAAGCTGCATTTAAGGAATTTTATGAAAGTCATAGCTCTCAAAACCCCCATGATTGCTGTTGGTCAAGAATTAAGACCAATCATTAATCAAAGTATTAAGGAAAATTTTGCCGATGGTCTACCAGAACGCTCGGTTTTAGTAGTGACCTCTAAGATTATTGCTTATGAACAAGGGCGCTTAGTCCCAACCCTAGCGGCGCAACAGGGGAGAGAAGTTAGTCGAGAAGAAGAACGAGCTTTTAAGCATGATTTGGTGAGTCAAGAAGCTGACTATTATTTAGATCCTCATAGTTCTAAATACGATTTAATGTTAACCATTGCCGAAGCCACGCTTATGGTTAATGCGGGCATCGATGAATCCAATGCCAACGACAACTATATTTTATGGCCAAAAAATTTGTATGCTGAAGCTGAAAAAATTTGGCGTAATTTGCGAGAGGATTTCGGTGTTAAAGAAGTGGGAGTGATTATCCCTGATAGTCGGTCAGTGCCATTGCGTTGGGGAGTGGTGGGGATGTCTTTGGCAAGTTGTGGTTTTCAACCATTAAATAGTCGAGTGGGTGATGAGGATTTATTTGGTAGAGAAATTAAAATGGTTCAAGTTAATGTCGCTGAGGCTTTGGCCGTGGCAGCAGTCTTGGAAATGGGCGAAGTTGATGAACAAACCCCATTGGCTTTGGTCACTGACAGCAAGATGGTAGAATTTATGGATCGACCCCTGAACGATCAAGAATTAGCCGCTTTAAGAATCGAAATTGAAGACGACATGTATGGACCTTTATTAACCCAGGCAAACTGGCAAAAGGGCAAAAGAAATGAGTGAAAAACTAAGATCACGAATTAAAGACACGCTAATTGTCGCTAGTAGCAAAGATGGTTACATTAGCCCAGCTGATGGTGTTGAATTGCCCTCAACCAAGTGGACCAGTAAAGAAGATTATCAGTTTTTTACTGAGAAAACTCAAGAAATTGGGGTCATGATCATGGGTCGAGCCACTTATGAGACCATTGGTCACCCTTTACCTCGACGGCTAATTATTGTTTTAACCAGTGATAGTGAAAAGCAAAGTGAATTGGCTAGACGCAAATTAAAAATGGATTATTTGCCCAATAATTTACGTTTTACTAGCAAATCTCCTCAAGAAGTATTGGCAGCCTTAGCCAATGAGGGTTATGAGCAAGTGGCTCTTTGTGGTGGAGCTAGCTTGTATCAATTGTTTACCGATGAAGATTTGGTTGATGAAATGTTTATCACTATTGAGCCAATTGAATTTGGCGATGGCATCAAATTATTCAAAGACAATAAAGTTTTTGGCAATTTTCAATTAGTCAAAGAAATACCGCTAAATCAGCAAGGCACTATTGTTCAACATTGGGTGAGAAAAGCAGCTTAAATTAAATTATTTCACCGTGGTCAGTGTTTTGTTCAGCGATCTTTTCAGCTTCTTTTTTGCTGAGTTCTGGAAACCGCTTTATGAGCAAATCAACTATCATTGGAAGAGGATTATGTCTAAGTTGATGTGCAAAATCATTAGCCGCTTGAATTATTTGTGCTTCTGGTGTTAGTACACGGTCAGTTAGTAACTCTAGTCTCATTCCTGGTGCTTCTGGTTTCTTCATAGACTTTCAGTATATAACAAACAGCCTTTTTTGACAAGGCCTATATTATTTTTAATAAACAATATATTTAATAAAAACTGTCACCGTGACCTGGTAAAGCGAGAGAATAAGCCCCAGCTTGTTTGAGCTCTTTTAATTTAGCTAAACTGCTTAGCAAATCCTGATAATTACTATATGAAAAATCAGTGCGACCAACACCATTGGCAAAAAGAGTATCGCCGGTAAACAAGTAAGTTTCATCATTATCTTGTTTTTCGCTTAATAGAGCGATGCCTCCCGGTGTATGGCCAGGCATATGCATCACTTTGAGAGTTTCTTGACCAAAATTGATGATTTGCCCATCACTCAGGGTTTGATTAGCTTCAGGCACTGGATCAACCTCTTTATTTAGCCAATGGCGAGCATTATTTTGAGCTTGAGCAATTAAAAAATTATCAGCAGGATGAAGCATAATGGGTAATTTTGGCCAGGCAGTAGCTAAACTTAACAAGCCCAAACAATGATCAAAATGTCCATGAGTTAAAATTACTCTAGTTAAAATTAAATTTTGCCGACTCAGCTCTTCATTTAAAAAATCACCATCATCAGCTGGATCAATAATTAATGCTTCTTCACCGTTGTCTAGTAAGTAGCAATTTGTTTGTAAATCTCCCAGTGTAAAAGTTTGTAAATTCATTACTTTAGTCTAGCTTATTTATTAAAAATTTGTTAGCATTGTCGCAGGATTGAAAGAAGATCATGAAGGTTAAGATTAAGCGTTTTGATAAAAATCTAGCTTTACCAGTATACAAAACAGCTGGGGCAGCTGCCCTCGATTTAGCTAGTCGGGTAGAAGTAAAAATTGAGCCAAATCAAGTTGCTTATTTACCCTTAAATATTGCCCTAAAAGTTCCCAAAGACAGCTTTGTTTTAGTCGCAGCCCGCAGTTCTTTACATAAAATGGGTTTAATGCTGATTAATGGCATTGGCATCGGTGACAGTGATTATTGTGGGAGTGACGATGAATATCAGGCTGCAGTTTATAACTTTAGCAAAAAAACCGTGCTAGTTAAAAAAGCAGAGCGAGTGGTGCAAATGCTAGTGCTCAGACGAGAAAAAGTAGAGTGGGAAGAGGTGGCAGAGTTCTCCAAAAAAAATAATCGTGGTGGTTTTGGCAGTACTGGCAAAACATAAGCCAACTGATTGTTGCATTCTAACTTAGATATAATTATTATTGAAAAAATATGAAAACAAAAACTGGTTTATTAATTACTCTTGAAGGAGGAGAAGGTGGTGGTAAAACCACCCAAATTGTGCGTTTAAAAAAACATTTAACAGAAGCAGGTAAAGATGTGGTGGTCTTGCGTGAACCAGGCGGAACAACCATCAGTGAGCAAATACGAGAAGTAGTTCTATCAAGTAAAAATACTAGTATTGCTTTTACTACTGAAGTTTTATTGTTTCAGGCAGCTCGCTCGCAAATTTATCGAGAAATAGTTTTGCCCTCACTGAAGGCTGGAAAAGTAGTGGTGATGGATCGCTCGCGTGATAGTAGCGTTGTTTATCAGGGCATGGTGCGCGGTTTTGGTACAGAATTAATTGAGCAACTCAATGATATTTCAACAAAAAAAACTTATCCAGATATTACTTTTTTACTTGATATACCAGTTAATATTGGTCTTGGAAGAAGAAATGGCGCCGGCGATGTTAATCGTCTAGACATGGAAGCCAAAGATTTTCATCAAAAAGTTCGTCAGTCTTATTTAGATTTAGCCAAGCAAGATCAAGAACAACATGGCAAAAAGGCTCGTTGGGTGGTGATTGATGCTCGACCCAGTGCAGATCAAGTAGAGAAAAAAATTTGGCAGATAGTTAAAGAATTTTTAGCAAAAAATCAGTTAAGTTCTTGGGAAGATAAAATTGCTGATCTAGATTTAGAAGACGTGAGCAAGCCAAAAAACAAGGATTGATCAAGATATCATAATTTTATGCAAAAATTACCAAAAGCTGTTCGTCAATTAATTGACAAATTTGAGGCCCTACCAGGCATTGGCCCTAAGTCTGCCCAACGCTTAGTGTTTTATTTACTCCATGCGCCTGAAAATCATTTAGCAGATTTTGCAGAAAAATTGCTGGCCCTAAAAAGAGATACGGTTATGTGTCATCTCTGTCACAATGTTGCCGAAGAAGATCCTTGCGCAATCTGTCAAGATAAAACTCGTGATCAAGAATTAATGTGTGTTGTGGAACAGCCGCTGGATTTATTGGCAATTGAGCGTTCTGGTAGATATCAGGGTAATTATCATGTGTTACATGGGGCAATTACTCCCTTAAATAATATTGGTCCTGATCAACTTTATTTGCGCGATATTATTAAGAGATTAAAAGATTCTTCAGGAAAGTTACAGGTCAAAGAATTAATTTTAGCTACTAATCCAACAATGGAGGGTGAGGCAACTGCTCTTTATATTGCTGAATTATTGCAAAACGATCAGTTCTTTGCTGACAAAATCGAAAAAGGCGAGTTAATTATTAGTAGAATTGGCCATGGATTACCAATTGGCGCCGATATTGAATATGCCGACGGAGTGACTTTAGCCAGAGCGCTTGAAGGCAGAAGAGGCTTGTAATTAATCAAGGCAATATTTGTTGATTTGATTAATTTAAGGTTGAAGTGGTTTGAGCCAATTGGTAGCAGCGAAGCCAATAATGTCACCATCTTCTGTTGCTACAGATACCCAATTATAGCCATCTCTAGAGCCAGCTGATTCATTAATAATAAAAATTGTGCCATCTGGATAAATCCTGGCTTCGCTAGAATTGGTTGTTGGGGAGTTTCTCACATTGACCCCATAACCACCAGCATCAACCATAACTTTTGTTCCAGCAGCATACTCTTGTTTTGCTTCAGCTACTTCATACCTTGAATCAGTATGAACTAATTCAGGAGCTTGAACCGGACTTTCAAGATCTTGTTTTTCTTTTTCCTGTAAATAAGTGCTGTATGCTTCGTGAACAATTGGGTCGTCTGAACGTTTGACTGGATCTAGTTGCTCCTCAGCCCTTCGTTGCCAGGACTCGCTACAAGCGGTTGCTCCACCTAGAAAGCCAATCGCAACTATTAGGTTAATCGTAAATTTTCTGTTGATAGGTTTTTTATACTGTTCAATTTTTGTTCGTACAGCATCTAGGATGGTAAGAGCGGCATCTTTAATTTTTTGAGGCAAATTGCTTTGCTCAATCATTTTTATTGGATCATTGGGCTCTGCTGATTCAACTGGCTGATCTGGTTCTGCTGATTCAACTGGCCGATTAGGTTCTGTTAGTTCAACTGCTTGATTAGACTCTGTTGATTCAACTGGCTGATTTGGTTCTGCTCTTTGTTCTGGAGTTGTTTCTTGAATTAATTCTTGAGTTATTTTTGGAGTTACCTCTGGAGTTTCTGTCATAAGTTAATTATAACAAAACTTGTTTATTAATACCATTTTTGCTATATTGAAGTTAGATGGTCCAACATCTTTCTAAGTTAAACCGAGCACCTTGTTTTAGGCAAAGTTGCCGGTTTTTTTGTCATATGATGGTTAAAAAAAGTATTAATTAGTAGGCCTGAGCGCAAAAAAGGAGAAAGCCATGAAAGTGATTGTCCAAGCTAAAAGTCTAACAGTAACTAGAGCTTTACGTGAGTTTATTGAACGCCAAAGTTTAAAATTGAACAAATTGGGGCAGAAAATTAGCGCAGTCCGAGTTTATTTAGAACAAAGCACTAAAAAAAGCAGTAAAAATAAGAATGTCTTGGTTAAATATCGCATCGAAATTCCCGGTGAAGACATCTGGGTGGAAGTAGCTGGTTACGACTTTTACGATGCTATCGTTGATGCAGTTGAAACTGCTAGCAGAAAATTAAGACAAAATAAAGAAAAACACTTAGATTATTGATACTAGTACTAGCAGCCTTAGCAAATAAGGTGCATCCGCTATAAGCAGTAGTTATAGTGTTGCTTTTTGTGTTATTCTAGTTTTATGACAGATAATCAAAATCCTTTGCAAGCCTTAACAAATATGAAAAGTCCAGAGGGACAACCGCCTGCTACTGCTGAACCGAGTGCAGAAGAGCTAGCTGCTCAGCAACAAGAAGCAGAAGCCCTGGCTGCTGAAAAACTAGCGGCACAAGCCAGAATTCAAGAACTAGAGGAGCAAAAAAGTGCTCAAGATCAAGCTGAAATTGCTCAATTGAGAGAGGAACTTCCAGGAGTGCTTAAAGATGATGTATCAGCAGAAGGAGAGGCAGAAGCTGATGCTAGCAGTGGTGCTGGCTCAACTACAGACAAGCAAGCGGAAAATAAATTACCTCAAGTAGAACAATTAAAAAGATTGGATTAATCTATGGAAGGCGGATCAAGCTTAGGCGCTGGTGCTAAAAGCCAGTTAACTAGTAGTGGTGGTTTTCGTCAAACTTTTGGTGGTAGTATTACTGAAGAACATTTAGACGAAGCCGCCGCCGCCGCTGGTGGGCAAAACAAACAGCTGGCTCAGCAAGGAAGCGTGTTGGGCCAACAAGGCGCGCTGCAAGCGGCGGCGGCCAGTCAAGGAGCTGGTGAAACCGCTTTAGCCCAAACTCCCGAGAAAACTGCTGCTCAAGCCAGGTCGGTAGGAAATTTAAATCAAGAATTGCTTAAGCGTCCCGCGAAAGACATCAAAGACTCGTTGCAGGCAATGTTGAGTATTAATCGGTTATTAAATATTCAAGCCAAAACCCCAGAAGAGCAAGCTAAACAAAAAACAATAGCAAGTCGTTGGCAACAACTTACTGCCGACGAACAAGCCGAAGCTCAAGCTGTTTATCAACGAGAATTAGCTAAAAAACGGCAAGAAGAGCAAGAAAAAGAACAGTTAGCTCAAGAACTTGAAGCTCAACAAGCCCAAGAATTACCCATACCAAAAGGTCGAGAAACTGGTTTTAAAGGTTTCGGTGGTATGTCTGGTTCTCAAAAATCTCAAACTATTTTACAGCGTCAGCGCACTACTTTGACTGGAGCAGAGTAGTTTTTTAATGTTAAAATAAATTATTCATGAAACTTTACAACACTGCTTCGCGATCGATAGAAGAATTGCAAACTATAGAAGAAAACCTGGTTAAACTTTACGCTTGTGGGCCAACTGTTTATGATTACACTCATCTAGGTCATTTACGTAAATATGTTTTAGATGATCTTTTAATTCGCACTCTCCGTCATGCTGGTTATGAAGTTAAACATGTGCAAAATATCACTGATGTGGGACATTTGGTTAGTGACGACGATGTGGGAGAAGATAAATTAGAAAAGGGAGCTAAAAAGTTTGGCACTAGTGCCGAAGCAGTGGCACGACGCTTTGAAGATTACTTTTTTTATAGCATGGATTTATTGGGTGTTTTACGTCCCAGCCTTAGTTGTCGAGCTACTGATCACATTCAAGCTCAATTAGAAATGGTTTTAGCTTTAGAAAAAAAAGGCTTAACTTATGTGATAGACAACGAGGGCGTCTATTTTGATACAAGCAAAATAGACGATTACGGTAAATTAATCAATAAAGACCCAGTTTTGGCTAAGCAAATTTTAACTGCCCAGCGTGAGGGGCAAAGAGTGGAGAAAGTGCCGGGTAGAAAACACCCCACCGATTTTGCCCTATGGAAATTTGAAAAAGCTGGAGAGAATCGGCAAATGGTCTGGCCAAGTCCATGGCACGAGCGCAGTTTTCCTGGCTGGCATATTGAATGTAGTGCCATGGCTTTAGAACATTTGGGAGAACAAATTGATATTCACACTGGTGGCAAAGAACACATTAATATTCATCATACTAATGAAATAGCTCAGTCTGAAGCAGCGACTGGTAAGAAACCTTTTTCTCGTTATTGGGTGCATCATAATCACTTGTTTGTTGATGGTCAAAAAATGAGCAAGTCTCTCAATAATTTCTACACAATTGATGATGTTATTGAGAAAGGTTTTTCGCCTAAGGCTTTACGCTTGTTATTTTTAATGAGTCATTATCGTAGCGAACAAAATTTTACTTGGGATAGTTTAAGTGCTGCACAAAAGGCTTATTTAAAATTAGCGCGTTTTGTTTTAAATTTGCGGGCTAGTGAACGCAATAAGGAATTAGAATTAAGTGATTTTCCAGCGGCTCTACAATTACATCGAGATTTTTTTGCCGCCTTAGAAAATGATTTGAAAAGCAATGAGGCCTTAACCGTAGTTTGGGAGCTGTTAAATAGTGCTTTTGATACCGATATCTTATATCGATTAATTATGGAATTTGATCAAGTCTTGGGTTTGGGTCTAGCTGCTTTAAACGAGGAGAATTTTTTAGAGACAGTTAATAATTCCTTGGCAAAAGGCATTATTGATCAAGATTTTGCTCATAGTTTGGGCCTAAAACGAGATGTTCTCGCTTTGGCAGATTTACCCAATTCTATTCAAGAATTAATTAAACAAAGACAAATTGCTAGGCGAGCTCAAAATTTTGCTCAGGCAGATGAATTGCGTGAGCAATTAAAAAATCAGGGTTACGAAATCTTAGACGCTGAAAACGAAGAATTATTGATCAGAAAAATTAAGCATTAAAAATTGCAATCAAGATCTTTTAATTCGCCACACCTTTCTCTAATAGATAAATAGCCTTTTTTTGAAACGATTAAGTGGTCAATTAAATTGATGCCCATGGCTTCGGCTAAGTTGGCTAATTTTTTGCTCACTTGGAGATCGTTTAGTGAAGGTTCTAAATTACCAGATGGATGATTGTGCACTAAAATTAAATTGCTGGCTTGCAATTGGAAGGCTGTTTCAAAAATTTCTCGACCCTCTAAATAGTTAAAATTTAATCCACCAATCGTGATAATTTTTTTGAGTAGTACTTCTTGTTGTCCATTGAGAAAAAAAGCCAAACAATATTCTTGTTTTTTATTAATTAAGGAAGTGCAATGGTGATAAACCTGCTTGGGTGAGTGGAGTGGATTAGTGATTGACTCTTGAATGCTGCGGCGACCTAGTTCTATGGCAGCAATGATTTTACAAGCTTGGGCGAAACCCAAGCCTAAAATGTTCTGCAAATCTCTGAGTAGTTGTTGCTCTTTTTGAAAATTTTTTAATAAAAAAATTTCATGCCATTGAGAGAGAGGAATCTTTTTTAAAATTTGCTTAGCTAAACTTAAAACTGGTAGATTTTTATGACCATGATTAAGAATAATGGCAAGTAATTCACTATTATCTAGACTATCTGTTCCAGAGTAATACAATTTTTCTCTGGGGCGGTAAATGGCTAGCTGATTATTTTTCTGCTTATTATTAGATTGTCGATTATTATCCACTAATTCAGTTTAAGTTGGGTAATTGACAAAAGAGTGACAAAACCAGGTTTGAGTGTGGGAGCGAGTCTTTGTTTTCTTGAGTGAGGATTTATCTTCTTGAGTGAGTCTTTATCTCCTCAATGCTTCAATTAATAATTGAAAAGTACGTAAATTATGTAGAGTGGCCAATCGCCAGGCACTACTATCTTTAACCTGAAAAAGATGGCGTAAATAAGCCCTATTTATCTGTGTATTTATGCAGATTGGACAATCACAGTGTTCATTAATTGCTGATAAATCATGCTGATAACGACCTTGCCCTATATATAAATAGTCAAAAACTTTTTCTAATTGATTTTTTTCAGCCAAGTCTTTTAAATCTTTAGCCCTTAATTCTTGCGGATTAGTTTTAAAAATATATAGACGTTCGTGTCGTGCGTCACGGGTGGGGAGGACGCAATCAAAAAACTGATAACCCATAAAAAAGAGCCGAACAATGTTTTCCAAACTGCCCACGCCCAGAGCAAAACGAGGCTGGTTGTTGGGAGTTAATTTAGCATTAAATTGGCAGAGTTGATAATCAAATTGACCTTGTTTATCTAGAGGCCAACCACCTAAGCCATAAATGTCGAAGCCAATCTCCAGCAGGGCATCGGCACAATAGCGGCGCCATTTTTGATGATTAAGACCTTGAATTGGGGCAAGCAGTAGGGGGCGAGGCCGAACTTCTTTTTGGCGCGCCTGGAGTTCTTGCTCAAATTGATCTTTGGCGCGTTTCGCCCAGGCAATAGTTCTTTTAACACTTTTCTCCAGGCGCGCTTCATCAGCATCTGGAGGACTAAAATCATCCAAAACAATTTTAATATCACTGCCAATGGCAAACTGCAAACGGATTGATTCTTCTGGAGTGAATAAATTTTTCTTTTGTTTCTTAGGTCCAGTATATAAAACAACCCCCTCATCAGTAATTTTGCCTAAGTGTGGATTTTTGTGAATGAGAGAGTAGAGTTGAAAGCCGCCAGAATCGGAGGCAAGAAATCCCGACCAATTCATTAATTTTTTCAAACCGCCGACTTTTTTTAAAGCTAATTCTCCTGGCTGATTCATCAGGTGAAAGGTATTAACCATTAGCCACTCTAAGCCAACACTTTGCAAGTCCTCAGGACTTAAACTGCGCACCACGCCCAAGGTAGCATCGGGCATAAACACCGGCAGATCTCTTAGTAAGAGTTGTGAACTATTATCAACAACAAATTTGTTCATCAGGCATATTTTACTTGATCAAGTATAATAAAGCTAAAGAAATTATTTGTCAGGCGAAAGGTAAAAATGCCAAGCAAGAAAAAACCCATCAAACGTTTAACTCGCTCTAAAACAGACAATATCGTTGCTGGAGTAGCGGGCGGTTTAGCTAATTATTTTGAGATAGATCCAGTGTTAGTGCGTCTCATCTTAGCTTTAACTTTTATTCCTGGAGGGATTCCTGGTTTATTAATTTATATTATTGCCTGGATAATAATGCCGCTAGAAGATTGATACTTAGAATTAATGCTTAGAAAATAATAAGCAAAAACTAAACTTTCTAGACTGTAACAATTCTTAATAATTTTCAATGCTACAATAACTGCCATGAGTCAATTATCAATTGGTATCGTTGGTTTGCCCAATGTTGGTAAATCAACTTTGTTTAACGCTTTACTGAAAAAACAGGTGGCGCTGGCCGCCAATTATCCCTTTGCCACGATCAAGGCCAATGTGGGAGTGGTGGAAGTCCCTGATGAGCGTTTACAAGTTTTAGCCGACATTACCCATCAGGCTGAAAAATTAACTGCTTTGCCACCAATTAAACACGCTTTGGTGGAATTTATTGATATTGCTGGTTTAGTTAAAGGCGCATCTCAAGGAGAGGGCCTGGGCAATCAATTTTTAGCTAATATTCGTGAAACTCAGGCGATTTGCCATGTGCTGCGTGCTTTTGATGATCAAAATGTCTCAAGAGAGAGCAGTGTTTCTCCCATTGAAGACTTACTGACGATTCGGACTGAATTGCAGTTAGCTGACTTAAATACACTCGAGAAACAAAGTCCGCCAAAGGGTTCATCTAGTAAAGCCGAACAAGAGCGTTGGTCGATTATTGAAAATTTCAAAAAAAGTTTAGAACAAGGGCAAAATGTTTTACCAACTGATGCTCAAACAAAGAAAAACAACTTTAGTTTAAACGAGGCTGAGGCCTTAGTTGCTCAAGAATTATGTATGTTAACGGCTAAGCCAGAAATTTTTGTGATTAACGTTAATGAAGGGGATTTACTTAAAGCTCCCATGTTGCAGCAAGAGTGGGCTGTGCAACTCAATTTATTACCTGAACAAATAGTCATTATTTCTGCTCAGATTGAGAGTCAGTTGGCAGTTTTAGACAAGGATGATCAGTTGGCTTATCTTCAAGACCTAGGTTTAACAGAAAGTGGTTTGGAGCGCTTGGCAAAGGTTGCTTATGACACTTTAAATTTACAGAGTTTTTTAACGGCTGGTGAAATTGAGGTGAAGGCTTGGACAATTACCAGGGGCATGACGGCTCGGCAAGCAGCAGGCGTCATTCACAGTGATTTTTATGATAAATTTATTAGCGCAAAAATCATTGGTTTTGCTGATTTTGTGAGTACTGGTGGCTGGCAAGGAGCTAAAGAAGCAGGAAAAATTCGTCAAGAAGGTCGAGACTATATTATGCAAGATGGTGACGTGGTGGAGTTTATGATTGGCCGCTAGTTTTCTAGACTATAGTCTTCCAGATTAAATAAATCAAAGGTATAGCGCATTTTTTGCTTGTAATTTTCAAGATTTTATACTAAAATACCCTCTGAGTTCGCTAAATTTATTAATTATCCAAAGAAAAATTTGTTATCCGGCAATTTTTTCTGCGAACTAGAATGGAACAGATGAATTTGGTCAAAAATTCTAGCCAAAGAAAATACGAAGTAACATACCTGGTTACAGGTGATCTTTTAGATGCTGATGTAGCAAAGATCCGTAAAGAAATTACTGATCTGATTGTTAAGCTGAAAGGTAAGGTTCTTGAAGAAGAAGATTGGGAACGCAAGCTCTTAGCTTACAAAATCAATCATAATGGTCAAGCTCATCATGAAGCAATTTTCACTCATTTGCTGATTGAATTACTCCCAGAAAAACTAAAAAAATTAAATAAGGAGCTTGATTTGCATCGACAAATCATGCGCCATCTTTTGTTAGTTAATGAGGGTGATAAGCCTGTAGAAAAGCCAGCTGTGGAAAAGAAAGCAAAAGCAGCAGACAAAACTGAAACAAAGTAAGCAATTAATAAAATATAAGGGATTTTGTCAATCAAAAAGTAATAATAAGATATTGTTAATGAAATAACTCTGTGATGGAGAAAGGAAAAAATGTCAGTAAGATCTTTAAATAAAGTCATGTTAATTGGAAATCTAACGAGAGATCCTAATTTAAGATTTACTCCCAATGGTACAGCCGTCTGTTCGTTTGGTTTAGCTACCAATCGTTCTTGGACCAGCAATGATAGTGGTGAAAAGCAAGAGCGAGTTGATTTTCATAATGTTGTTGCTTGGGGTAAATTAGCTGAAATCTGTGGTCAATTACTCCACAAGGGTGATAAAACTTATGTAGAAGGGCGCATTCAAAATCGTGATTGGAAAACCGAAGAGGGAGCTGAGCGTCGCATCACTGAAGTTGTGATCGACAACATGATGCTCTTAAGTAGTCGAGGAGGATATGCGGCTGATAATGTTGAAGGCGAAGAACAGCCTGATAAAAAAAGCAAAAGCAAATCAAGAGCTAAAAAAGATGAAGAAGAACTCGACTCTGAACTAGAAGAAATCGCGCCAGCAACCGAGGGCGAAGAAGTCGAAGATGTCAGTGACGACATCCCTTTTTAACAAACTAGATAAGGAAAGAATTAATGAAACAACAGTTTACTTATAAAAATCCAGATACCCTTCGTAAGTTTATTACGCCTTATGGTTCTATATTACCTCGAAGTAAAACTGGCTTAAGTGCTAAAGAGCAAAAAAAACTTAGCAAAGAAATCAAAAGAGCGCGTCATTTAGCTCTTTTACCGTTTACGCAAACGATGTAATTAATTTGTTAATACTAAAAAAGCTAGTTTTTAACTAGCTTTTTTAATGCCTAAGTTTTACAATGGTTTCCCAGATGCCTAATATCGATCATACTGTGGAAGAATTTACTCAATCTATAGAAACCAATATGCCTAGAGAAAAACAAAACATTTTCAAAAAAATCATCAGCGTAATTGTGGCCTTATTAATCCTAGTTTTAGGTATTGTTCTTGGCTATCGTTACGCAATTGGCGCTTTACCGATTAAACTAAAGCTAGGATTTTTAGATAAAATCGGATTTTCCCAACAGAGAGAGGATTTTGCGCGCTTAGTGAAGAGTTCTGAACAAAATGCGCCAGTTTCCATGGATGTTTTTTGGGAAGCTTGGCAGATAGTCGAACGCGACTATATCGATCCAAGCAAGGTTGATTACAATAAAATGATTGATGGGGCTATTCAAGGCATGGTTTGGGGGCTTGAAGACCCTTATACAACCTATTTATCTCCAGCAGATAACGAAAAGGCAGGTGAAGATTTGGCAGGTAGTTTTTATGGGGTTGGTATTGAACTTGGTTATATTGATGGGGTAGTAGGCGTGATTGCGCCACTCGCTGGTAGTCCTGCTGAGAAAGCGGGAGTCAAAGCTGGAGACATGATTTTGCAAGTCAATGATGCAGTAGCCAATTTAAACGAAGAAACTAGTGGTTGGACTTTAGACGAAGCGGTCCAAAAAATTCGTGGGCCAAAGGGGACAAAGGTGAGTTTAACTTTGCGTCAGCCAGAAGAGAGTGAGAATCGAGAAGTGGAAATTGTCCGTGATGAAATTATTGTTGAGAGCGTGGTTTTAGACTTTATTACTCAAGGTGATAAATCAGTAGCTCATTTAAAACTGAGTCGCTTTGGTGATCGTACTCAAGGTGAGTGGGATGGGGCAGTGACAAAAATTCTTGAAAAATGGCACAAAAATGAAATCCAAGGCCTAATTTTTGATTTGCGTAATAATCCCGGTGGTTATCTTGATGCATCGATTAGTATTGCGAGTGATTTTGTTAAGTCGGGAACCATTGTGTCGCAGAAGAGCAAATATAGCCAAAAAGCTTATTCTAGCTCAGGTCGAGCAAAATTAGAGCAGGTGCCAACAGTTGTTTTAGTCAACAAGGGTAGTGCTAGCTCTAGCGAAATTGTGGCCGCGGCTTTGCGAGACGACAAGGGTATTAAGTTAATTGGTGAACAGACTTTTGGTAAAGGAACTATCCAAGATCGACGTGAATTAAGCAATGGCGGTGGTTTACACGTCACTATTGGCCGCTGGTTAACGCCCAAGGGTGATTGGATCAACGACAATGGTTTGGCTGTAGATATCGAGGTCGCACAAGACTACGAAACCGAAGCCGATGAGGTTCTAGATCGGGCTATTCAAGAATTTTAAAGACTATTTAAACTATTTAATTTTTTGCTAATTTCTTGGCCCAAAATTGATTGTTTTCCTTTAATTTCTTGGCCCAAACTTGATTGTTTTCCTTTAATTTCTTGCTCCGAAATAATTATTTTTCTCGAGTTAAATAAGCTCTAAATTGAGCAATCACTTCATCTAATTTGCCTTCAAGAATTTCACTTAAATTATGCCAAGACTGTTTAATGCGATGGTCGCTTAAGCGATTTTGCGGAAAATTATAAGTTTTGATCTTTTCTGCTCGCATATTGCGACCAATATTTTTTCTCGCAGCACCGACGGCTGCCTGTCTCTTTTCTTCTTCAATTTCCCAAAGCTTAGCCCTTAAGATTTCTAAGGCAATTTGCCGATTTTGCGTCTGTTTGCGCTCACTTCTAGCTACCACCACAATTCCGCTGGGGATATGGGTTAAGCGCACTGCAGAGCTAGTTTTATTGACCGATTGTCCACCTGCGCCACTAGCGCGCATAAATTGTAACTCTAAGTCTTCATCTCTAATTTCAATAGTTCTCGCATGAATTTCTGGTAAAACAGCGACTGAGGCAGTTGAGGTGTGTAATCTACCTTGAGCTTCAGTGACTGGTACTCTTTGTACTCGATGCACTCCAGCCTCATAGCGCAAAACAGCAAAAGCACCCAGTTCTTCTACTTGATCAGTTTTAAGTAGTTCTTCAACTCCCTCATTATCGATTATTTGAAAAACTGGTAGCTCAGTTTTACCTTTCACTTTAAAAACTAAATCGTCAATGAGTTCAATTTGCAAATGGTGATCAAGACAAAATCTTTGATACATGCGCATTAATTCATGTGCCCAGATTTTTGCTTCTTCACCTCCAGCTCCAGCGCGAATTTCCACAATGGCATTAGACTGGGCAACATTAGTTGTCAAATCTGCTCCTTCTTGATTGTTTCTGTCTTCAGCTAAAGCGGCTGCAGCTTGTTCCAAACTGGTTAATTCTTTTTTAATTTGCTCAATTTCCTCTAGAACTAACGCTTGCATAGCCGAATCGGCAAAACTTGGGTCAGCCAGTAAACTTTGATTTTTCTGAAGTTTTTCTTGATATTCTGCAATGGCAGCTTGGTAAGGATTATTATTTTCAGTCATATTTTTTATTTAATTATAGCGAAAAAGCCCTCCAATAGAGTGGCTGAATTTAATAAAAAGGGGATGAGCTAACTGTTTTTTTCGACAGTTTTAGCAGCGACAGCTTCGCTAGCTTGCTTAGTGCTTGATTCTGCTTTAACTTCTTTTGTTGCGGCAGCTTTTTTTTCTTGTTTGAGGTTTTCTTGTTGCTCTTGAAGAATTTGCTTGTAAGATTTGACTGGTTCATTACTTTTTTGAGTAATTTTTTTAGCAGCCTTTTTCTCTTTAGCAATCGCTTCGGCAGTGGCTCGTTTTTTAATAAACTTATCAACACGACCCTGGCGGTCAACAAACTTCATTTCTCCAGTAAAAAAAGGATGACAGGCACTACAAATATCAACACTAATGGTTTTATTCATTGATCCTGTGGTAAAACTATTACCACAACTGCAGGTAACAACGCAGTCATGATGCCAGTTAGGATGGATAGCTTTTTTCATAACGAAGAGCAATTATAGCACAAAAAAACTAGCTTCAAACAGAGAGTTTAATTATTGAGCTCTTTAATTAATTGCTCGATGTTTACCTGGGTTTGCTCGCCAGTTTTCATATTTTTTAGGCTAATAAAATTTTGTTTCAGTTCGTCTTCACCAATGAGAGCCACCCAGGGGATACTTTTTTCTTGAGCTAATTTAAATTGCTTGGCAATTTTGCTTTTTTCTAAAACTAGTTCACAACTGATATTGGCCATTCTTAATTGTTTTGCTAATTCTAAAGCTCTTTTTTGACAGCCAGCATCAGCAAAATAGCTAATTAAAACCTGGGCACTCGCTGCTTGTAGACCATCTCGTTCTTTAATGATTTCTACCACTCGATCAAAACCTAGACCAAAACCAACCGCTGGCAAATCAAGACCGGCTAACTCTTTAACTAAATTATTATAGCGACCGCCGCCGCCTAAACTACCAAGTGCCGAATTGGGTAGTTTAGCTTCAAAAATTAGGCCAGTGTAATAATCTAAACCACGCGCCAGTTTGGGATTAAATACTATGGCTGATTGGGGGACTCCTAAATCCAAAACTTTTTGTTCAATATCTATTAATAATTCAGATTTAGCAATCTTTTCAATCTTGAGAAATATTTCCTTGACGGCTGGTTGTGCCAAGCCCTTGCTCAACAATTCTGCTTCAACAATTTCGGGTTTTAATTTATCCAGCTTATCAATACTTTGAATGATAGATGCTACCGACACTTGATTTTGGGCATATTCTTGAAGATTTTCAACTAATAATTGACGATCGTTGATTTCAATTTTAACTTCATTTAAGCCCAAGCTTTGAAAAATATCATAAAAAAGGGCTAAAATTTCGGCATCGGCCAGAGTTGAATTGCTGCCAAAAACATCTGCATCGCATTGCATAAATTCACGATATCGACCACGTTGTGGTTTATCTGCCCGAAAGACAGTTTGGATTTGATAGCGACGCAAATATTTGCCTAATTTATCTTGATAATTAGCCAAAACACGAACGCTCGGGACAGTTTGATCATAGCGCAAACCAAGTTGACGATTGCCTCGATCAGTAAAGGTGTAGACTAACTGATCAGCCTCTTCACCATATTTGCCCAATAATAAACTGGCATACTCAAGAGTTGGCGTTTCAAAAGGCAAAAAAGCAAAGCGCTTAAAGCTATCTTCGATAATAGAGCGTACTTTTTTTCTCAGTAAGGCTTCTGTTGGTAAAAAATCTCGGAAGCCTTTTGGTGTTTGTAATTGTTGATTCTTTTTCATAAATCCTTTAAGTATCTTTATTGTACAAAAAATCCCCAGTCTTAGGGGATTAATTATGCAATTGCTTTTTAGTCAGCAAAACATCCCCCTTAGATAGGGAAGTGATGAGCGACTAGTACTTGAGCAATTGTTTTTTGCATCAACACTCTATTATATGTTTTTTAAGGCTAATAGTCAAATAAATATTTGCTATAATCCCTCTTAGGGTCTTTTAAAAATAAAAATGATCTTTGAAAAACGGGCCTGTAGCTCAGTTGGCTAGAGCGCTGCATTCGCATTGCAGAGGTCAGGGATTCGACTTCCCTCAGGTCCACTCTTAATCAATTTCGGCCAAAGCTTTGATGCTGGTCGTTTGCCATTGCCCATCTGCTTTCTGTTTAGCAATAATTAGACATTGCAACTCTGGATAAAAGTCTTTGACAGTAATTTCCTCGCCATCGGCAGCAAGGTATTGCGTATCTTTATCTAACAGAAATGTTAAATTAGTTTCTCCTGTTCGAGAATCAAAAAGTAAATTGCTGGGATAAATTTCCACAATTGCTCCTAGCATAATTTTGCGTTCAATTTTAGTAAAATCTTTATTGGTGACAACAATTCTCACCACTTTTGCGGTATTTTCCTGAAGAATGCTGTAAACCAGCACCCAATCATCAACCTCTATTTGGTCAAGAGAGATGGTCTTGTCTTCTTTAATAATTTCAAAATTTTCCGCGACTGGAATCACTATCGACAATTGATCATTTAAAACCGTCAAAGTTTCGGCACTCACTCTTTTTACTTGAGCTAAATAGGCCTGTTTTTGATGATTTGTTTGCTGATTATTTTGCTCTAATTCAACTGTTTTATCTTGAAAAACTTTTTTAAGGTTTGAGATGGTTGATTCTTCACTCGCTTCTTTATCATTTTCTGTTTGAGCTTGAGTGCGATGACTTGGTTTAACGATTAATAAATTAATAAGCACAAACAGAGCTATTAGCGATAGATATAGCGGTAATTTATGAAATTTCTTTTGCTCAAAAATTTTTATTGCTTGCTTTTTCATTTTTATTTTTCTAGATCTGATGCTTTATCTTAATTTTGTTTATCTTCTTCTACTGTTTCTTCATCTGGAGTTTGCTCGGTATTTTCTTCCGCTTCTTGCTCAGAAAAGTCTTCATTTAAAAATTCTTCATCGACAATGACGGTTCGATCCACTCTTGTTAGCAAGCCATCTTGACTAATACTATAAATAGATAAAACATTAGCGCCCTGGTCTAAGCGTATTTCTTTTGAAAAATTACCCGATTCATCAGCATTAGTAATTATTTCCAAATCATTAAGGGCAATGACCACTGAGTTATTAGCCTGGGTGTTGCCACTAACAATGAGTCTTTGACTATCGATAATTAAATTGTCTTCGGGAGAGGTGATGGCTAATTGACCGGAGCTTTCTTGTTCATCTGCAGTGTGACTGCTAATCACATCTTGCACCTGATCTTTTTGAGCATCACTCACGTTGCGCTGACTTCGATAAACAGCAAAAGTGATGAGAAGACCCAAACTGGCCCCAACTAGAATCGCTAAAAGAACTTCTTTCCGCATAATTACTATTGTAATTGAGAGGTTATCCTATGTTAAATCTTGAAAAAAGTCAACTTTGCGGGTACTATGCGAGTATGCAAATTACTTATTATGGTCATTCATGTTTTAAATTAAAAGGAAAAAGCGGCACGGTAGTCACCGACCCCTACAGCGAAGAGGGGGTTTATGGTATCAGCATGCCTAAACTTTCTGCAGATATAGTCACGATTTCACATCAACATCGAGGCCATAATGCTATCGAAAAAATTAAAGGCGCGGTCAATCGCAAAAAGCCTTTTATTATTGATTTTCCTGGAGAGTATGAAGTGGGCGGCATCAGCGTCTTTGGAGTGAACACCTATCACGATGAAGTAAATGGTAAAGAACGAGGCAATAACTTAATTTTTACGATTTTAATTGATGGGATCACTGTTTGTCATTTGGGCGATTTAGCCCATCCATTAAGTGAGGAGCAACTAAAAGATTTGGCCGCGATTGACGTGCTGTTTTTACCAGTTGGCGGTCCCAGCTCTTTAATGGGAGATGCTGCTGTTAAAGTGGCTCAAGCCATTAGCCCAAATTATGTAATACCCATGCATTATGCTGATCACGCCTATCCCAAAGATGCTCCTCTCAAGAGAATTGAAGATTTTTTTCAAGTTTACGGAACGACAGCCGTAGCTGAGGAAAAATTAATCATTGAAAAGGATCGTTTACCAGAAGAAATGCAATTAGTAGTATTATCTCGTACTTAAATATGGCAACTAGCAGAATTGATCCTAAAATCCCACCTCATGATTTACAAGCTGAGGAGTTTGTTTTAGCAGCTATTTTAATTGATAAAGATGCCATTTTAAAAGTTTCAGAAATATTGATTGCCCAATCTTTTTATAGCGCAGCTAATAAAGCAATTTATCAGGCAATGCTTGATCTTTATGATAATCGCCAGCCGATTGATGTTATTACCCTTAAAAATCAATTAAAAAAACATAAAAAGTTAAGTTTGGCTGGTGGAGTATCGGGGATCAGTCGCATTTCTAATTTATTATCAACCAGCGCAAATGCGGCCAACTATGCCGAAGTAGTTCGAGAAAAATACATCAAACGCGAATTAATTGCTTTATCAAGTGATGTAGCTAATTTAGCTTTTGATGAAGGCAAAGAAATTAGTGAAATTTTAGATAATGCTGAAAAATCAGTGATGGAAATTTCTCAAACACATGCTCGTAAAGATTTCTTGCCAGTTAAACACACTCTTGTTGAAAGTTTTGATCGTTTAGATGAATTGCAAAAGAGCGGAGGAGAGTTGCGCGGTATGCCGTCTGGTTTTGCTGATTTAGATCGGCAATTAGCTGGATTTCAAAAATCCAATCTAATCATTTTAGCCGCTCGTCCTGGCACAGGTAAAACAGCTTTAGCAGTTAATATTGCCCAATATTTAACGGTGGTTGCCAAAAAGAAAGTGGGCTTCTTTTCTTTAGAAATGAGCCGCGAAGAATTAGTTGATCGTCTCTTAACAGCTCAAGCAGATATTGATGCTTGGAAATTAAAAACTGGTCGTTTAGATCAAGATGATTTTGGGCGTTTGTCCGATGCCATGGGTGTTTTAGCTGAAGCTAAACTATTTATTGATGATACCCCAGGTTTAAGTATCTTTGAGATGCGCACCAAAGCCCGTCGCTTAATGATGGAGCAGAATATCGACATGCTCATAGTTGATTATCTTCAATTAGCTCATGGTGCCAATCGCGAGAATAGAGTCCAGGAAGTGGGAGAAATCTCTCAAGGATTAAAAAATATTGCTCGTGAATTAAAAATACCTGTTTTAGCATTAGCGCAATTATCTCGGGCTGTTGAGCAACGAGGTGAGCGTTCTCCACAATTATCTGATTTGCGTGAATCAGGCTCAATCGAACAAGATGCCGATGTTGTTTTATTTTTATATCGCAAAGAAGAAGATAATCGAGAAGAAGTGACACTCAAAATCGCTAAACACCGTAATGGTAGTTTAGGAGACTTAGAATTATTCTTTAAAGGCAATCGGGTGCGTTTTTATGGCATGGAAATGAAACGTTCTCAAGGAGGCATGGCATAAATTAACTCAAGTGCGATACAAATCGACCCAATCGATGGCATAAATTAACTCAAGCCTGATATAAATTAACCTTGCTGGAAACCAAAAAGTAAATAAATTAAACCGCCAGATAAAAGCATAAAAATTATAAAAAACCCCAGATTCGCTTTTAGATTTTTTTGAGACACATCAGCATTGGGATTATCCATGCTGACAATAATGATCACTGAAATAATTACCCAAATCACACCACGAGTGACAATTGACCAAACACTGTCAATTGCGATGGCTTGTTGAATTAAGTTCTTAATGTTTTCCATATTTTCAATCTCAATATTATCATGAAGCATTTTCTTAACAAAAACAAGTCTTTTTACGGTAGAATAAGCAAGCTTTAGAAAAAAGTCATCAGCCGAGATGGCGGAATAGGTAGACGCGTAGGTCTCAAAAACCTATGGAGGCAACTTCATGAGGGTTCGATTCCCTCTCTCGGCACGCTTATGTGGCCAACTTTAATTAATTTTGGTTTTTTTCAGTTAAAATCTCTAACACTATTAGCGATTTTAGCTTTATTTTTTGCAGCATTTGTTTTTTGGCACAAGGGTAAAGAAGAGCATTACGACAATATGGAGTTATTTGATGCTTTTATTCTTTCAGGTGTTTTTGGCGTGGCAATTGGTCGTTTAAGTTTTGTCTTGTTTAATTTAGCTTTATTTAAAGATAATTGGTGGTTGATTTTTAATCTTAATCAGGCGCCTGGTAATATACCCCTATTAACTTTAGTAGCAGCTGGTTTTGCTTTATATTTTTTGGCTAAAAAACGCAAATGGGATCCTTTTGAGATTTTAGATTTTTGGGTGACAGCTATTAGTTTGGGGATGATTTTCCTTTATTTTGGCTTTTTTCTCGCAGGCAGTTATGCTGGGCGTTTTACCAGTTTGCCATGGGGAGTGGTGATGCCGGGTAATTTTGAAAAAAGTCATCCAGTGCAATTATATTTTGTTGTTTTCTATTTTCTATTATTTAATTATTTACTTAAAGTTGAATATCGCTATCGAACTTTTGAATGGTATCGACGTGGCAGAAAGACGGCTCAATCAGGTTTTTTATTATCGACCTTTTTAATTGCCATTGGGTCTTTTTACTTGTTAATGACAGTTGTTTCAGTACCTAGAATGCTTATTGTAGGTACAGTGATTGACCATTGGGTTTATTTATTATTATTAATTTTTGGTGTAGTTTTACTATTGTCTAGATCTGGATTGACGATCAAAGCCAAACACAAAAAACCTCCCCAGATCAATTTATAATTTTTTGTTGGCAAAACACGTATGGATAAAATCAGAATTATTTTTGAAGATAAAAATCTCATCGTGATTAATAAACCAGCGGGCTTGGTGGTCAACAGAGCTCTCACTCATAAAAGCGCTACGGTGCAAGATTGGTTGCTCGAATATTTAGGCGAAGCAGTTTTTACTCAGGAAAACATCAAGCATCAGCGCGCGCAATGGGCGCATTTGGTTCCTTACAACTTTCAAGCTGATTTTGGCTCACCAGAGGAGATTTGGTTGGCTAGACAAGGCTTAGTTCATCGTTTAGATAAAGAAACCTCTGGAGCACTATTATTGGCAAAAAACCCCGGTGCTTTAGTAAACCTACTGGCACAATTTAAAGAGCAACAAGTTAATAAAGAGTATTTAGCTCTGTGTCATGGACACTTTGCCTTAAATCAGGGCAAAATTAGCGTGCCATTGGCTAGAGCGAGAAACGACCGCTTGCGCTTTGCCCTCAGTGCTACTGGCCGAGTGGCCGAAACTCATTATCAGGTCATTGAGAGATATGATGAATTTTCCTGGGACACTTTGCAGTCGCAACTAGTAATAGATGATTCTTCACCAAACAGTAAAAATCTACACAAACTGCTTAAAAGGGGACCACAGCTGTATCAGGGCGGTTTTAGCCTGGTCAAAGCCCAACCAAAAACAGGTCGCACTCACCAAATTCGGGTTCATTTTGCCTCGATGCATCATCCGCTAATTGCTGACAAAATTTACTCTGGAAGAAAACGTCAGGCCTTGGATCAACTCTGGTGCCCTCGACATTTTTTACATGCTGCCAGTTTAAAATTTTTTTCGCCAACGGGCCCAGTTTGGGAAAAAAGACAGTCAGTAGAGGTGCCACTGACTGCTGATTTACAAAAGGCACTAAATTTGTTACAATAACAAAATATAAGCGAAGAGTGCGAATGAGCGTTAAGCTTTTCGTATTCCCAAGCAACGAATCTTGACTTTTAGTCAAGAGGGAAACCAAGAGAATAGGAAAAGTTGAGCGCTCATTTTTTTATTAAAGAAAAAATGCAATTTAAACAAATCATTTTTGATCTTGATCCAGCTAAATATATTGTTCCAAGCTGGGCAGATTTAGACCAGTTGTGTTTTGAACTCGCCAAGCAAATAAATGATGCTGGAGAAGAGTTCGATTTGGTGGTTGCCTTAGCCAAAGGTGCTTGGCCCATGAGTCGCACTCTTGTCGATTATTTAGCCATGTCCAACTTAGTGAGTTTGGGAATTAGGTTTTACTCGGGAATTAACCAGCGCCTCAGTGAACCAGAGGTGTATCAAGATTTGCCAATCAGTGTTAAGGGTAAAAAAATTTTATTGTTCGATGATGTGGCCGACACTGGTGAATCATTACTTTTCGCTAGTGATTATCTCTTAGAACAGGGAGCAACAGAGGTCAAAACAGCCACACTTTTTTTTAAAGAACGCTCGGCTATTATTCCAGATTTTTATGCTAGTCTGGTTGATGCCTGGATTATTTTCCCCTTTGAACTGAGAGAGATGACTAGTTTATTAGTCAATAATTGGCGAGAGCAGGGGATTGATGAAACGGTTATTGAGGACAGATTAAGCAAACTCAATTTTTCAGAAAAAATTATTAAGTATTTTTATAAAAAAAGTAATTAGAAAGGTTCTAAAATGAGCAAAGAACATGTAGCAAATTTAAACCAGCTTTCTCAAGCAGAATTGAAAAAAAAGCTTGAGGGGCTCCCTGAGCCAGAGCTGAGAGAACTGCACCAAGAATCAATAGATAGTGGTGACTATTCATTACAAATACTGCTTTGTTATGCGCTATTAAAGTATGAAGATAACCAAAGCTTAGCTTTAGATGAGATTACGAGATTAAAAAGAATTGTAGATGCTAGCGATCACAAAGCCCTAATGTTTAAATCTTAGACTATTTAACTTATGTCAGTCACACTTTTTTCCAACGAGCGCTTTAGTCAAGAAGAAGGGGTTCGAGCGCACAGAAAAGAGCAATTGCGAGAATTAATGGCTGATTTAAGTGCTCTGGTGATTAATACTGGCAATCAGAAGAAAGCTTTAGCCCTAGCTGATCTAATCAATCGTTTAACTGGCCAGTTATTAGTTCCTCAAGAGGTAATTTGTTTTTCTGATCCCAATCAAGAACAATGTGCTGTGCGGGCTGCCGATGTAGCTAAAAGTAAAGTGAGCAACTTAATTAAAGATGTTAAGCAATATCCTGAACATTGCCGAACAGTTGATGGATCGGATAATCAAGATCTTAATTTATTGCTCAGTCAATTGGTCTTGTTTGCTGGTTCCGATGTTAATTCCTTTATTTATCAAGAGAATGCTAGTTGGCAGCAAAATCATAAACTATCCAGACAATATCCAGAGGGGCTTCCTGAGGAAAAATTTTGGCAGTGGCGCGAACAACTGCGACAAGATTTTTGTTTTCCAAAATCTGGGCAGGTGGTTTTGCGTTGGGATATTGCTAGTCAATTGGTGAATGGTCGACAGCATACTTTTAGTGACATGATCGAGGTAGTTAGTAAACCAATTGATCCAGAGTTGCTTGACCGTTATCTATTAGAAGCATATAAAAACGGCTTAATGTTAGAATCCAATCAACACTTTGCTGCTTTGGAATGCTTAATTGAAAATGGACAGATCATTAGCACTAGTCATCTGCCTAGAGAACTCGAGGACAAAGGGGCTAGTTTAGCCGATTTTAATACTTTTAATATTTCGCCGGTAATTTTATCTGCTTTTTTACATTCAGTGATCAATAATACGCCAGTTTATATCCCATAATAATTTTGTAAATTAGCCCATAATTATATTGGCAACAATTTTAAGAATATTAGCTAGATTTAGCGGAGAAATTGACTAGATTTAGCAGAGAAGTGTGGTACAATTTAAGCTCTAATTATTAATTTGGGCCAGGTGCTTATTTTCCTGATCAGACACCCGGGCCATTTTCAGACTTAATCTGAAATAAACAAGGAAGTAGATGCCAGAAAGCAAAAAAAATTCCACAGCTAAAAAGGCTGATTCATCTAAAAAGAGTAGTGCTAAAGTAGCAGCAACTAGTACTGTCAAAAAAGCTGTTGCTAAGAAAGCCAGTGTCAAGAAAGCTAGTGTCAAAAAAGTCGCTGCCACTAAGAAAACTGCCACCAAAAAGCCCGCTGCCGCCAAAAAACCCAGTGCTGTAAAAAAAGCGGCTCCAGCAGTCAAAGTTGAGGAAAAATCAGCCTCAGCCGTCAAAAAATCAGCTCCAGCCGTCAAAAAAGCAGATGAGGCTCCAGCAAAAGTTTCTCCAGAATCAGTAAGCCAAAGCCAAGCGACAGGAGTTGCCAATTTACCCGAAATCGATCTCCAAGAAATGTTTGAAGCCGGTTGTCATTTCGGTCACCAAATTGCCAAGTGGCATCCAAAAATGGCTCCCTATATTTATGGCACTGAGGGAGGCTCCCACATTTTTGATTTAGAAAAAACAGCTGAGCAACTAGATATAGCTTGTCAACGTTTTTATGATTTAGCCAAAGAGGGAAAAACTTTACTCATGATCGGTACCAAGCGTTCAGCTCGGGAAATTGTCAAAGAGGCAGCCACAGAAATGGGTTGTTTTTACATTGTTTCTCGTTGGATGGGTGGTTTATTGACTAATTTCAATCAATTGCAAAAATCTATTTTGCGCATGAGTGATATTGAAACTGGTCTTGAATCTGGAAAATTTGATAAATACACTAAATACGAGCGCCTACAATTAGATAAAGAAAAAACCCGACTAGAAAGATTTTTTATTGGCTTAAAGGGTTTAAAAGGCAAACCAGATTGTATTTTTGTCATTGATCCAGAACAAGAAAAAATTGTAGTGAAAGAAGCTTCTAGCGAGGGAGTAGAGTTGATTGCTATAGCTGATAGCAATGCTGATCCAAGAAAAATTAATATTATTATTCCCGCCAATGATGATACTAGTAAAAGTGTTCAATACATTGTGCAGCGCTTAAAGAATGCTTACAATGCGGGTAAAGTAGCGAGTAAATAGTCGCTGAAAGGTTAAAAATGACAATTAGTATGGAATTAATAAAGCAACTGAGGCAAGAAACTGGCGCCCGAATTATGGACTGTAAAAAGGCTCTAGAAGAGGCTAAAGGCGATTTAAAATTAGCTAAAAAATATGTCGAAGAAAAAGGTTTGGCTCGAGCAGAGAAGAGTAGTGATCGAGAAACTGCAGTCGGCTATATCGCTAGTTATACTCATACAACTGGCCAAATTGCCAGTTTAGTGGAATTGTGTTGTGAAACAGATTTTGTCGCAAAAAATGAAGAATTTCAGCAATTAGCCAAGAATCTAGCCATGCAAGTGGTGGCCATGAATCCTCAAGACAAAGCTGAGTTATTAGCTCAAGATTTTATTCGAGATGGTGGCGAAAATGTTGAGCGAACCATCAAAGCTTTATCTGGAAAAATTGGCGAAAAAATCGTTTTAACTCGTTTTACCCGCTTTATGATTGGCGAAAAAGCTTGATAGTTGTTAAACTAAATGAATAGAATCGTCTTATGCGTGATTACTGTCCATCTCGCCAAGAACAAGCCAAACTTAAAGCTAAAAAAGTCACAGCTAAAAAAATTCGTCGGTCTAGGAACAAGCCAACTAGCTCCTTTAATTGGCAAAAGGTCTTTTTTTTCGGTTTTTCATTATTTCTACTCGTTTTATTAGTGCTTTTAGTTTTTTATTTGCTCCGCAATCAAGTGATGAAACGTCATCAAATTGAACGTAATCAGCATTTGCTAATCATGGAAACAGGGAGAGCGCACGCCTGGGTGGTTTTAGCCCCAGCCGAACAGAAGATTAAAGTTTTTAATTTTAATTTATTGAGCGCGGCTAACTGGCAAACTGAAGACTCTCAAGAAGAAATCAATGAGCAGGAGAAAACTCTGTATTACAGCCTAATTTTTAATAGCTTTGTTGATCAAATTATCGAATATCCGAGCCAGAACTTAAGTGAAGACAAACAAAATGAATTTAAGGCCCATCTAATTGAGGATTTAAAAAAACGTAAAGCCAATAATTTAGCTTTTTATCTAGAAGTTGATTCGCTGACTTGGGAATGGTCGACTGATGCAGGAGAAAATACTCTAGCTGGCAAACAACAGCAGTTTATTAATTTTCTTAATCGTAATACTGCAGTTAGCTATGATAAGTTGTTTGAGTGTCCGGTGGCAGTCATCAATAGTAGTGGAGCCACTGGTTTGGCAAGTGCTTTTGCAAAATTATTGGAAAAAGATGGTTTTTCAGTGGTAAAAAGAGACAGCGGTCAAGACAAATTAGTTTCAAGCTCCTTATTAATTGATCCAGAAAATGCCCACTGTCAACTAATGGTGGATCGTTTCCAACAACTACTACCAGGTAAAACTATTACTACTAATCAAGAATTGGCTCAGCAATACCGAGCTGGAGCTGTGGTTTTTTTAGCTGAAGATTTGGCTCAATTAAGAATCAGGGCTGTCGATTTTTTTCATGAAGACCTCTAAGCCTTCGTTTTCGCTATCTTCTTCATCATCATCAGTGCTAATAATACCCAAAGGTATATCTTTTTCTAAAACAATTTCTTCGTCAAGATTAAACTGATTATTAATTTTTTTACTAGGAAATGATTGGAGTTGCTTATTCTTTTTTGAGCGAAAGGTTTCCTTGAGTTGAATACAACATTGTTTGTCATCTACTCGATAAACAACACAACTGTATTCGTTGCCATCATTAATCAGTCGGCTAAGGCGGAAAGAAATATCTTCAGGCAGAGCGCCTACATGTTTTTTCTTATCATCAATAATGCTGATGTAGCGGTTCTTGATTTGGAGAAAACACTCTTGACCAACTTTGAGATCACACAATTGCCTGCGACAAGTTAAGCGGTGAAGAGAAATTATTTTACTTTTTCCTGGTTCTTCAATGAAATCTGCTTGGTGGTTAAAAATTATATCCTTGGTTTCTTCATTATTCTTGAGCTTTTTTAAATGTTTATTGGCAATAATGTTTGAGCGATCAATTTTTAATACATTTTTAAAAACTTTAGTCGCTTCTTTTTCTTGCTTCAATTTTAGATAGGCAAGACCCAAACGATTCATGGCCTCTAAATTTTTAGGATCTTGTTGGAGAATTTCTTGATTAATTAAGACGGCAGTGTTCCAGTCAGAGTCTTTTACCGCTTGGATGGCGTTGGCTCGCAGCTGAGAGCTGTTTGACATTGTCATATGCTTAATAGACCTTTCTTTGGGGGATATTACAGTTTGCTAATCGAATTGTCAACTCACAAAATCAAATACTGGGACTAGCGAAGTTTTGTTATAATAGGAATGTGTCAGGACATAGTAAATGGAGTAATATCAAGAATCGAAAAAGCGCTCAGGATCAGGTGAGGGGAGTGATTTTTAGTCAATTTTCTCGACAAATTCGGGCCGTGGTCAAGGCCGGTGGTTCTGGAGACCCCGGTGTCAATGCCAATTTAAGGTTGATTTTGGACAAAGCCCGCTTGGCAAATATGCCAAAAGAAAAAATCCAACGAGCGATTGATGTGGCTTTAGGAAAATCCGGGGAAAATCAAGTTAAAGAAATAGTCTATGAGGCTTTTGCGCCAGGTGGAGTAGCCTTGATGATTGTGGCTTTGACCAACAACAACAATCGAACTGCTAGCGAATTAAGAACTTTATTAAGTAAGCACGCTGGTTCTTTGGCTGGTCCTGGAAGCGCTAGTTACATGTTTGAGCGTGATCAAGAAGGTGGTTTTAAGGCAAAAATTAAAGTTGATTTAAGCGAGGAACAAGTAGTAAAAGTGCTGGAATTAGTTGATCAATTAAGAGCGAATGAAGATGTTGAAGATGTATTTGTTGCAGCCGATTTGCCAAAGGAAGATTAGGGTCTATGCGTCGTCGTGAAAAATTTATTATTGTCTCAGTCTTGCTAGCCTTGGGTTTGTTGGCTACTCAGTATGTGCCAATTGATTGGCGCTATGGAGCAATTATTTTATTTGCTGTTATTAGTTATTTTATGTCAGCCTGGGCGCTTAACGAAGATTTGCAGATTTACGAATGGCTGACGATTTTACCTTTACCCGTTTTATATGCCACTTCTGTTGCGCTTTTTTATTTTTTATTGCCTGAATTATTAATTTCCCGCCTGGTTATTTTAGCCATTTTTGGCATTGGCATGTACGCTTTGTTCTTAACTGCCAATATTTTTTCGGTGGCGAAGGGTAGAACTATTCAACTCTTATATGCAGCACAGGCGATCGCTCTCTTTTTCACCATGATTATTTCTTTATTATTAACTAATACGATTTTTTCTTTGCGTCTGCCTTTTTATATTAATGCTTTATTGGTGGCTGTGACGCACTTTTTCTTGATTTTAATGTCTTTATGGTCGGTTAAATTGGAGCCGCGTGTTGATCGAGAAATTCTACAATACAGTCTACTATTTGTCTTAATTTTAACCGAATTTACTATCTGCTTTTCTTTTTTACCGATGCAAATTTGGCATATTTCCTTATTTATCATGTCATTGGTTTATGTTGGTCTATCCTTGTTTCACAACCTCTTGCAGGGTAGACTGTTCAAAAATACTGCCACCGAATATATATTAGTGGCAGTTTTCATTCTTATTACCTTTGTCGTTGCTTTCCCTGGTAAATAATGATAAAACATTGATGTATCAATGTTTTATCATATAATTGGAGTGGGGAAGAGTGCGCAAAAATCAAGCTTTTTGCTGCTTGAATTAGAGTGAGCAGAAATATTTAATCCCTCACGGTTTTGACTCATTTAATAAGCTTAAAATAATTTTTTGAGTAAAATTTTTAATAAAAAATACTAATAAATATTGACTAGGGTAGTAAGAAAAAAACTAATAGACTCGGCAAAGGGTAGAGGCGTGAAAATTGTGGAAAACTCAATTGTTATAGGACTCTTTAAGCCTGGAGTGATATAGTTTGATACACTTAACAATGATCCACTTAGATATTGTTACAGATAAGGATGCAAAAATAAATATAGCCTGGTAGAGTTAGTAACTGCAGCCGACTTCCTCTCTGGATCTCCTCAAGTGATTATGCTTTTACCCCCGGGCACGCTCTGGGGAGTAAAAGGCTTGATTAATCAATAAAAAACCCGAATATGCTTTTTTAAAAATGTTTAGGGAGGACCACTTGGGGGCAAATTAGATCGACACGATAAGAGGCGCAAGCGAGTTTGAGAGTGCAGTGTAAAAAGATCAATAAAAACAACAATAATATCTAGCTGCTACTCTTGACTGCCCTAGAGCATTGTTTTGGCAGTCTAAGAGCCATCGAGAGATTGGGGTTATGTCGCACAATATAACTTTTGCGACGTAAACCCTAGAATTGCGCAAAAGACTACTTTTAAACATTTAATCTTTTCTTTGAATTTCTCGATTACTTTGTCCTTATTTTTCCTTATTTATCCTATCCACTGCTTGCTCTCTGATCATTTTGCCTGGTATGTTAATTATCTAGCCCGGTGCCATTTCCCACTTTTTGCCTCTTGCCTAGCCATTTCTCCAGATCTGTCCAGGCTAAAATCTCTAAAGAATCTTTAAAGATTTTGCAAGCTAAATTGCATATTAAATTGATATATCAATCTAAACACCTCAAGAAGCTCGCTAAAAGCCTAAAATCGGCTTTTTTTCCTTTAGATGATTAATCCCTCGTTGCAAATCAAGTTATAATAGCTAGTATGTCAAAAAATGCAGTTTTTTTGTTAAAACCACAGTTAGCTCATCATCGGGCTTTCATTGATGGTCTTAGCGAATTACAAGCTCACCAACACGAACGATATTATGTAGAAGAAAATCTTGATCTTGCTCAATTAAGCAACAAAAAGTTTTTTAAACAACACTTAACTTATTTAGCAGAACAAGAACTCGGCATTAATTTAGCACCTAATCGAGTGCCACAAAGCATTTATTGGTTAATGGAAGAACAGACCGATGGCCAATTAGTCTGGATAGGTCGAGTTTCCATTCGCCATCGACTCAATGATAAGTTGCGGAAAGTTGGCGGCCATGTTGGCTACGTCATTAGGCCAAGTGCTCGTCGCCAGGGCTACGGCAGTCGTTTATTAGCTTTAACTTTGGAAAAAATCCGTCAGCATCAACCAAAAATTGATACCAAACAAGTACTACTCACTTGCGATGAGACCAATCTGGGTTCAAAAAAAATTATCGAGAAAAATGGCGGGATTTTTGCTGCTTCTCGAGTGCAAGCTGACTCTCCAGTGCGCAAATTACTCTACTGGGTCCCCTATACTTAGGGAAAAATAGGGGAGTCTCCCCTATTTTTTTACTCTGGTTTTCCTGCCATTATCACTTATTTTTCTGCCCAATTTTTCTGAAAAATTTACCCAAAAAATATTTTCCCCTCTCCCCTTTTTTCAAAGCAGATTTGTTTTCAAACCAGATCTACCAGTAGGCAAAAACTTAAATTTATTGTAAATTGAGCTTATGAATAGTGATCAAGCAGCAGCTGGGCTTAAAAATAAACAAGTGCTTAAAAGTGTTGCTCGCTTGAGTACTGATCCAGATCAGGCCCTGGTATCTTTCCTCGAGTCACTCGAGGTAGAAAAGAACCTCAGTCGCCTCACAGTTCGCAATTATAGTCATTATCTAAGGCGCTTTAACGCCTGGTTCAAAGACCAGGGCGCCACTGATTTAGCTCAACTAGATCTCGATTCACTGCGCGCTTATCGAGTTTTTTTAGCCAGATATATTGATGAACAAGGCAGGACTTTATCCAAAAGAACTCAAAGTTATCATGTGATTGCCTTGCGATCTTGGTTTAAATATCTAATCAAAAATGACCTCAATGTTCTTCATCCAGAGAAAATAGATTTGCCCAAAGCTGAATCTATTCCAATGAGCTTCATTGATATTGAAGAAATGGAGCGCTTACTCAGCCAACCAGACTTAAGTAGTGAAACCGGCTTAAGGGATCGGGCCATTTTGGAAGTTCTCTTCTCTACTGGTTTGCGGGTCAGTGAGCTGGTTAAGCTCAATCGTGATCAAATTAATCTCACTCGTAAAGAATTCGGGGTAATTGGTAAGGGCCGTCGACCAAGAGTGGTGTTTTTAAGTGATCGGGCGGCAGATTGGCTTGAGCGTTGGCTGGCGACTCGCGAAGATATGTGGCGAGCGGTTTTTATTCGTTTTTCTGGTAAAAAAGTGCATCCTGCTTTTGATGATGAAAGCATGAGGCTGACCAGTCGGAGCGTGCAACGCTTGGTAGATAAATATGCGCGCCAAGCCCGACTGACTGTCAAATTGTCGCCACATGGTATTCGTCACAGCTTTGCTACTGATCTCTTAATTAATGGTGCCAACCTGCGCGATGTGCAAGAAATTTTAGGTCACAAAAATATTGCCACCACACAAATCTATACCCATGTCACTAAATCACAGTTAAAAAAAGTTTACGACAAGCGCCACTCAAAACTTTAGTTATGCTAGCCGATTTTTATTTACTCGAGTGCAACGTCCTTTTGCCGAAAAAAATTATTTGACGAAAAAATCATTAATTCAAAAAAATACTGAAAAATAGATTGATTCATCAATAAATAGATTAAAAAGCTGGTTTTAGCAGAGTGCTGTTTTGACTGCTAAGTGCTAATAATGATTTGGACTGAAAAAAATCGGAGCAGACTTGTTTTTTTTGGCAGTAGACTTGTTTTTTAGGCAGCTGCTGATTTATTTTTTTAATTTTGTGAATAAATTTTTAGAATTAAGTTTTTTGATTGCCAAAAATAGAGGGCCATGTGTCGCGCTTATCAGCTTTATTTTAAATACATGCTGACATGCGCTTGGTTTGTTGAGTGGATGGAGACCTTATTTAGTGATTAAAAGCTAGCAAGATATCTTTTGAGAAGCATATCAAAATACAAAAAAAAGTATTGATATATATAAAAAATTATCAATTAGTGACAATGAATTTTATTTACTATATAAAAATATTTGTAAATATAAAAAACAAAATCAAAAACCATTTATTTTTAAATAATCTTAGCTTAATTAAATACTGCAAAGCTTTTTTTCAATATGTGCAATACTTATTGTAGTTTATGAAGTTTGCTAAGATATTTAATTCCAAAGTTTTGCAAAAATATTTTTTATTTGTCTTTTTACTACTGCTCCTTATTAATTTTTTAGCTCGTCTTAATTTGTTTTTCAAAATTAATTGGTTTAACGATGATTCCAGAGATTTTTTAGTGACTAGGAACATTATTTTGGACCATGATTTTAGGTGGATTGTCCCCTTTTCTGCTTATGCTGACAATGTATTGAAAAATAGTGTTTTTTATTACTATTTTTTAACTATTTTTATGTTTTTTTCTTTTGCAAAGCCATTTTTATTTAGAATATTGTTTTTAATATTTTTCTTTTCTACTTTAGTCATATTTTCTTATCTATTTTCCAAGCTTTTCTTTACTAATAAAAAACTTCAACTATTAACAGTGCTTTTTTTCCTTTATTTTCCAAGTTTTTACTCTCGTGGTTCATACACATTTCAACCCAATTTTGCGATACCGTTCTTGATAGCTTGTATTTATTATTTTTTTTATGCTTATAAAAAAAAGTCAATCAAGTATTTAACAATAGCCAACTTACTTTATTTAATCAGCACACAAATTCATTATGCGCATTTGCTATTGTTTCCTTGGGTAATTGCTACCAGCTGCTATTTACAATATCGATTTAATCAGGCTAGTAAGACCACTTCTAAACTTAAAACGATGATAGTGAGTCAGTTTAATTATCCGAGTTTAATCATCTTATTAAACCTTGGCTTTATATTTTTAAATCAAAAAATGAGCATGTATGCTAATCTTGAAGAACTATCTTTGACACAGCTTTTTGATCAATTATTTTTCAATAAAACCGATTATCTAATGACATTTTATGACAATGGTAAAGCGTTTTTTCAATTTTTATTGGGAAGTAACACGCCATGGAACTGCTTTTATTTATTTGCCCTAGGGCTAATTTTTCTTTTATTTTTTTTAAAAAAGAAAAGCTTTTATTCACTTAACTCTTTTTTTGCTTTGTTATCATCTTCGACACTGTTTTTGTTAGTAGACAAAATCGGTATTGAGACCTGGTATTTTTATCCAATTCTCATCTTTTTATTGATATTTTCCATTAGTGTTTTGTCAACTTTAAGCAATAAACTAGCCTCCATTATTTTGATTTTTTTTCTATTCATATTTTTTGTCATCTTGTTTCCATTTACAAAAAACTCTTTCCTTGCAGAAAAGATTACTAAACATGAGTTTGTAGCCAGCATAATTTCCAGTAACATCAAGGCTAATCAAGAAGAACAAACAGACTTTTTAATCTCCACGGTTAATAATAGTAACAATAATGAGAATGCCGCATACTGGATATTTTTAGAACAAGCATTGGGTAGAAGATTAATCAAAAATGACCCCCAAGACAACAGCTATTTTCTTTATTCTCCTGTTCATGATTATAGTGACAAGATTTATCTTATATGTGATGATTCATCTGTCGAACATGATCTTTTAAGGGAAGATTGGTGTTTTGCAGAATTTAATCTGAGAGATTCTATAGCAGGCTATAAATTGCTTTATGCCTCAGATGAAGAAAATTTAGCAATTTATTATTTGCTAATGAATGAAGAAATTCACAAATGGGATATTTATTGACTTGATAATAAATGATTTTTGTTTTTCTGGTTTTTTAATGCAATCAATGTTAAAATCAAAAAGTTAGAAAAAAGGGCCGATAGCTCAGTTGGCTAGAGCGCTTCTATGGCATAGAAGAGGTCAGGGGTTCAAGTCCCCTTCGGTCCACTCAAAATCAAGATTAATCTCACTGTTTGCCTGATCTAGTTTGCCCTCAATATTAATGGTCCAAACCCCGCACTCATAAATATCGATAATGGCTTTACTTGGTCCAGCCAAGACTTGCCAGTAATTTTTGATATTTTGGCTATGAGTGACCGCTAAAATTTCTCCCTCTTCAATCTCTGGACCTAAATTTTTAAAATAATCGCTAAAATGCTTAATAATGGCTTGTTTTCCCTGAGGATTTGGCTGAATCTGCTGATCAAAGGCTAGGAATTGATCGGTAATGACTTGTAGATGCAGCTGATTGCCGATAATGGCGGCTGTTTCTTGAGTGCGTTGCAAAGGGCTAGCTAAGAGCAGAATTTTTTTGCTCTGCTCTGCTTTGTTGGTAAGTGCCAGTTTTTTGGCTAAAGCTGCTGCCTGAGTCTTGCCTAATTCAGTTAAGCTAGGATTAGGCAAAAACAATTTTTTTTCACCATGGCGGATGAGTTTAAGCTTAAGTTTTGTCATTTTCTACCAAAGTGAGGGCTACGGCCGCTATTTGATCACTGTCGTCGAGTTTCATCAAAATTACTCCCTGAGTTGGTCTAGTGAGTGTTGGAATTGATTTTTTGCTGATCGGCATTTTAATGGCTTTGCCAGTTTTAGTGCTAATGACAATTTCATCATGTCGATCAGAAATTAGTTTGGCAGCTGCCACTGGACCAGTGCGCTTGGTAATTTCTGAAACTTTGACTCCCATGCCTGACCTTTTTTGCATAGGATACTGTTCAAGTAAAGTGCGTTTGCCCATGCCATTTTCCGTAATAATCATCAGGCTATGTTCTTTAAAAACCTCTGGGTCATCACGAAAGACTTCGACACCGATCACATAATCGCCTGCCTTAAGAGTGATGCCTTTCACGCCTTTAGTATCGCGTTGAGAGGTCTTGACTTCTGTTTCACTAAAGCGAATTGATTTGCCGTCATGAGTAATGAGCATAATATTATCTTTGCCCGTGGTAACTTTTCCCCAGACCAATTCATCGCCTTCATTGAGAGTAATGGCCACAATTCCATTTTGGCGAATGTTGTCGTAGAGCTTGACGGCAGTTTTTTTGACTAAACCTTTTCTGGTAGCCAAGGTGATATATTTATCTTGATCTTTTTCCGCATTAACGATCACAATGGATAACACTTTTTCCTCTGGTTTAAGATTAAGTAAATTAACAATAGCCGTGCCTTTGGCAATCCGCGTTGCTTCGGGGATTTCAAAAGCTTTCATGGTAAACACTCGGCCTTGATTGGTGAATAAAAATAATTGATCATGAGTGGTACAGGTGACAATCGACATTAAGACATCTTCAGCTTTCATGTTGAGGCCTTTAGCCCCTTTTCCTCCGCGAGATTGAGAGCGGAAAGCATCTGGGCTCAAGCGCTTTACATAACCACTTTCAGTTAAAGTAATAACGGTATTTTCATCTGCCACTAAATCTTCTTCATTAAATTCGCCAACTCGGCCCTTAATGACTTTGGTGCGGCGTTCGTCTCCATAAAGATCAATCATTTCCTGATTTTCTTTAAGTAGTAATTGTAAAATTTGTTGAGGCTCACTTAGTAAATGAATTAAATTGATGATAGTTTCTTGAATAGCTTTGTGCTCATCTTCAATTTTTTGTCGCTCCAAGGCTGCCAAGCGTTTCAGCTGCATTTCTAAAATGGCTGTGGCTTGTGGATCACTTAAACCAAATTTTTTCATTAAAGCTTGATGAGCAACTTCTGTATCACTACTGTTTCGAATGGTAGCAATCACCTCATCAAGGTTGGCTAAGGCAATTAATAATCCTTCAAGAATATGGGCTCGATCTCGAGCGTCTCTGAGTTCTGCTTGAGAACGACGGGTAATAATTAACTGTCGATGAACAATATATTCTTTCAGCACCTGAAAGAGAGTCATTAATTGAGGTGTGCCTTCACTATTGAGAGCCACCATGTTGAGTGAAAAACTGCTTTGCAACTCGCTCATCTTAAATAATTTGTTTAAAACTACTTTTGGTCGAGCGTCTTTTTTTAATTCAATGGTAATTTGCATACCACTTCGGTCTGAATCATCGCGCAAATTTTTAATACCAAGAATTTTTTTATCTCGAACTAGATCGGCAATTTTCATGAGCAAACGAGCTTTATTAACCTGATAAGGTAACTCGGTAATGATAATTTCCATTTGCCCACGCTTGCTTTCTTCAATACTAGCTTTTCCTCGAACGACAATGCGTCCTTTGCCTGTGCGATAGGCTTCATTAATGGCTTTGGCGTCATAAATAATGCCGGCTGTGGGAAAATCTGGACCTTTGATATGAGTCATGATTTCATCGTGATCAATGTCACTCTCAAAACGACCCGCTAATTGACGAGCATCGCTGCTGATTAAAGTGTCAATGCAGGCAGAATTTGAATTTAATTGTTTTTCATCAAGGTTGATGCTTATTTCGCTAGTGGATTTACCTTTTTCTACCATCGCTGCCACCGCATTACAGCTTTCAGTCAAGTTGTGTGGGGGGATTTTGGTGGCCATGCCCACAGCAATACCCTCAGAACCCATCAGTAAAAAATTAGGCAAGCGATTTGGTAAAACCACTGGTTCTTTTAGTGAGCCATCAAAATTATCAATAAAATCGACAGTATTTTTATTGATGTCGGCCAGTAATTCTTGAGTAATTTTTGCACTGCGAGCTTCGGTATAACGCATGGCTGCTGGACTGTCGCCATCAATGGAGCCAAAGTTACCTTGACCATCAACCAAAGGATAACGCATGTTGAAGTCTTGAGCTAAGCGGACAAGTGCCATATAAACAGCGCTATCACCGTGAGGGTGATATTTGCCCAATACATCACCAACAATTCTGGCTGATTTTTTATAGGGAGTATTGTAATGAATGCCAGATCGATACATGGAATAAAGAATGCGGCGATGAACTGGTTTTAAACCATCTCTTACATCTGGCAGAGCTCGAGAAACAATCACACTCATGGCATAATCCAGATAAGATTTTTCCATTTCATCAACGATGTCAGTGTGTTTCAATTGACCATATTCAGTGTGTTCTATGGTGCCAAACTTACTACTGGGATCATCGCTGCCATTGTTGTTATTGGCAATATTGTCGTCATTGGCGACATCGTCATGGCTAGTTGAACTAGTAATTTCTGGATTTTTTTCTGCTGCTGTTTCTTCTGACATGTTGTTTACTCTTTTGATATCTTACTTATTATTTTGTATAGCTTTTTCTAAAGCCGGAGCAATATCTTTTTTTCTTGACAGTTTGGGTCCAATATCGATAATCTGATCCAGCGCAGTCTCAGCAAAAGCTAATTCAGCCAGTTTTTGTTCGACAGGAGAAAGTAATAAAATTTTGCTATTGCTAGCCAAGATATCGGATACAACGACAAAGATTAAATCGACTTGTAGATCGCTTTTAACCTTAGCCATTGCTTCTAATAAACAGGCTTTTTTTTCACTAATAATTTTTGCTTGCTCAACAGTTTCTAATTGATCTATCAATACTTTTTTTCCAGAAAATTCAAAAATTTTATAGTCATTTTTTACCATTTCTTCACAAGTCATCTGACCAAGATCTGATTTAGCTTTAAAAATTTCTAAAGTTAAGGCAGATAAATCACTCACAGCAGCGATATCAGCCAACTCTTTGGCTGTTTCAATATCTTGCTGGGTGCAAGTGCTCGATTTAAAACCAACGGTATCAGAAAGAATAGCCGAGAGCATTAAACCAGCTAGCTTAGGATTGGGCCTAAACTGGTATTTTTTCATCAAATGATAAACGATGGTGCTGGAAGAACCCCAGGGTTTAAAAGTTAAGAAAATTGCTTGGTTAAGAGACAAATTGACCTTGTGGTGATCAACAATTTCTACAATTTGCTCTTGATTCATGCCATCAAGTCGCTGATCCATTTCATTGTGATCAACCAAAACAATCTGATCTTGTGGATCAATGTCGCTGGCCTTAATGACTGGCGGCGCAGTTGCGCCAAATTTTTCTAGTAAAAAGGCAGTTTCATTATTAACTGGATCACTGATGACCGCGGTCGCCGCTGGACGAGAAAAACTAGGAGTCTGTTGATAAAATTCAGCCAAAGCCATGGCTGACACAACAGCATCTGTATCTGGTTTTAGATGGCCGATGATGTAAGTTTTCATAAGATCCTTATATATCTAATTTGGCTAATTTAGCGCGACCCTGAATAAATTTTTTACGAGGAGCAACTTCATCACCCATTAGCACTTCAAAAGTGCTGTCGGCCTTGATTGCGTCCTCAACATCGATTTTTTTAAGTACTCTGGTGGCCGGATTCATGGTGGTGTTCCAGAGTTGTTCTGGATTCATTTCTCCCAAACCTTTGTAGCGTTGGATATTAATTTTGGCATTGGGATTTTTAGCAGAAATTTTTTGCACTTCACTATCTCGCTCTTCTTCACCATAAACATAGATTTCTTCTTTGTTATAAGTAATTTTAAAGAGTGGTGGCATGGCCACATATAAATAGCCTTTTTCTATTAATTCTGGCAAATGGCGGAAGAAAAAAGTTAAGCCTAAAGTGGTAATATGTTCACCATCAACGTCAGCATCGTTCATCAAAATAATGCGATGATAGCGCAATTTTTCCTGATCAAAGCTTTCGCCAATGCCACAACCGAGGGCAATCACTAGGTTTTTTAAGTCGTCGCTAGACACAATGCGGTCCAGCCGGGCGCGCTCAGTGTTGAGGATTTTTCCGCGCAGAGGAAAAATTGCTTGAAAACGCCGATCGCGGCCTTGTTTGGCACTGCCACCAGCACTATCTCCCTCAACAATATAGATTTCACTTTCTTCTGGTCGATTGGATTGACAATCAGCCAATTTTCCAGGCAAAGACATGCCTTCAAGCAAACCCTTGCGGATGACAGCGTCTTTGGCTGCGCGAGCCGCCAGGCGAGCGCGAGCAGAGATTAAGACTTTTTCAACGATAATTTTGCCAACTTTTGGATGTTCTTCTAAATAAGTGTCAAAATGTTTCTTAAAAACTCGATAAACGGCAGACTGAGCTTCGGCGTTATTTAGTTTAGCTTTTGTTTGTGATTCAAATTGCAAATCATTAGATGGCATTTTCACAAACACGACGGCAGTTAAACCTTCTTTAAGATCTTCTGAGTTGAAGTTTTCTTTTTCTTTGATTAAACCATTTTTCTCTGCATAATCGCGAATCACTCGGCCTAGGGCGAGACGAAAACCTTGAACGTGGGTTCCTCCATCTGGTGTATTAATGACATTGACATAACTTTCGACATGTTCTTTGTAAGAATCGTTGTATTGGAGTGCGACTTCAATACCAATTTCTTTTTTTGTTTCTTCATCAGCCCATTGATCACTAAAATAAAAAACCCGATGTAAGGATTTTTTTGACATATTAATGTGTTCAACTAGAGAACGAATGCCGCCTTCAAAATAAAAATGTTGTTCAAGATTATTAACTCGATCAAAAAGTTGAAAATAGATGCCTGCCATTAAATAGGCTCGATCTTTGACAATTTCAATAATGCTTTTGTGTTGATAACTAGCTTGTTTAAAAATCAGTGGATCAGAAATAAATTGCACCATGGTCCCACTTTCATAAGTAACAAAGTCTCGACTTTGTTGGGGAAATTTAGCAATGAGTTCTGTTTCACTGATTTCAGCCACTGGAGCCGCTGGAATTCCTCGAGAATGATATTGATAATAGTATTTATTGTTGCGTTTAACTGCTACCTGGATTAAGCAGGATAAGGCGTTGACTGCACTTAAACCAATACCGTGCAAACCACCGGACACTTTGTAGGCTTTACTTTCAAATTTGCCTCCCGCGTGTAATTTAGTCATGACGACTTCCATGGCTGAAACTCCAGATTCGTGTTGGGCAACTGGAATACCACGACCATTGTCAACGACGGTGATTGTTTCTTCACCAATGATTTTCTCGGAGGCAGGAATTTTTTTATTGGCTTTGTGAGCCAGGAATAAATCTCGATGTAAGTCGGTAGCTTGATCACGGAACAGTTGAATAGTTTGACCAAAGCCAGCAATGGCCTCATCGACTGAGTTGTCTAGAATTTCTTTAACCAAATGATGAAGACCCTTGGCATCAGTTGAGCCAATATACATTCCAGGACGTTTTCTGACTGGTTCTAGGCCCTCTAGGACTCGAATTTGTTCTGCTTGGTAGTTGTTGACGTCTATCTGACTTGCCATAAGATCTTTATTTGTACCACATCTATTATATAAAATAAAGCTCAAAAAGCATGTTTGAATCGAAAAAAGCCGATTTTGGGCGTTCTAAGCGCTAATTTTTCTAAGACTCCAGGCTAAATAGTCTGGTATTTAGTGGATTAATCAGCTGTGAGAAAGCAATGCTCCAATGTTAAGCGCACATTGGCATTGGCTTCTAAATCTAAATAAGCGCGACTTAAGGCTTTTTTTTGCCGATAGCTGATTTTTTGTTTAAGCAAATTCTGGATTAATTCTTTGGCTGCTTCCCGATCTTTGTGTTGCTCAACCAGCGTAAAGATGGCTGTTGGCTCGTTGGGCCAGCTAGTTTCTGCAATTTTTGCTTGTTTTTGGCTCTGTTGACTGTCAATCTGACAATAATTACAGCGCGAACTGATAGTGCTTAATAAGCGATTGTCGCTGATGACGGGCAAGATAATTAAGGTATTTGGTGGTGGTTCTTCGATTAATTTTAACAAGGCGTTTTGTGCTTCCAAACTAGCGCTGGTGAAATTAAGCAAAACAATGACTCTCAACCCCTGTTTGTCCCAATTGGCATATTGAGTTTCTCTAATAATTTCTCTGACTAATTCAATTTTAAAATTAGCTAACTGAGTGTTGTACCAGAGTATTTGCTCTTTTTTAATGCTTGCTTGCAGTTCTTTATTTTGTAGGTGTTTGAGAACTAATTCTTGAATATCTGCCAATTTAGCGTCATTGTCCCGATTTATCTCTGTAAATTTAGCTAAATATAAAATTTCGCTTATATAAAATTTTGACATTTTATGGCATTATAAAAGGAGTAAGTGATTATGTTAACTGCCCAAAATAATCAACCAGACGATTCCAGTGTACAAATTGATGCTGATTTGCAGCATACGATAGATCAAATCGCTAAAGATTTAGAGATAGAACCTTCCTTGGGTGATAGTGATCAGGCGATGTCGGATGCTGAAGCACAAGAATTGTTAATTGCTGGTAACAAAGTGGCCGTTAATGCGCCTGTGGCTCCTGTTATGGATTCGACTTCAACGATAAATTCTCTGCCAACTATGGATCCAGCTATAAATTCAGCCCCAACTGAGTTTTCAACAGTAGATTCGCTACCGCCTATTGAGCCGCTGCCAGCTGTTGAGCCAGAGCCAGCACATGATGCAATTCCAATCGCTGATTCAATTTCAACGTCAGATCTAATTCCAGCACAGGATCTAATTCCAGCACAGGACGTAATTCCAACGCCAGATCCAATTCCAACCGTTGATCCAATTCCAGCACCAGATTTGGCTCCAGCACAAGATCCAACTCCAACAAGTGACGCTCCAGATGATTTGGGCATTACCGAGCCAATTTTTTCTCAAGCAATTCCTGTGAGTGTGGCCGACTTAGACGAGGCAAATACAGAAGAATTGAGTGATGAATCGCCGGATCAATCTACGATTGCGGCTGATGAAACAAGTGATCAGCCAAGCGATATTGATCCAACAAGTGAAGCCATTACTCCACCAGTTAATGTTGAAGAGACACCAGACGATGCTAGCGAGGCTGAAAAAACTTTGCCAATTCAGGCATTACCTGATCTTCCTCACGCTAGTATCCCAACCCAGGCTGCTGTTAATTTTGTGCCAACAAATTCTTTTTTTGATGTTTTGCTCAACAAGGGGAAAATTTCACCAGAGCAAGCCGAAGAGTTGCGTCAAGAAAATTTAAGCCAAGGGACTAGTTACGAAGAATTGGTTTTAAATAAACAATTGGTTACAGAAACAGATATTGCTCAGGCTAAGGCTGAATTTAGCAATGTGCCTTACATAAAATTATCAGCCATTGGTGTTGACCCCGAATCCTTAACTTTACTTGATGAGGGCATAGCCAAACGCCATCAGGCTCTACCTTTTGCCATTGATAAGCAAAAAAACACTTTAAAAGTGGCAATGGTTGACCCTTTAGATTTAGCAGCAGTTGAATTTTTAAAACAAAAAACTAGTCATGAAATTCAGGCTTATTTTTCTGAAAACAGTGACATTGTGCGGATGATCGGCGAATATTACGCACAAAGTTTATCTACAGAAGTCACTGAAGCGCTCAAAAGCACCACTCAGCAAGATGATCAAAGATCTGCACGTGTTGAATTAAACCAGCAATCTGGAGCAATTTTACGAGATGCTCCCATCAACCGTATTGTGGAAAATATTTTAGATTACGCCATTAAATCCTCTGCTTCTGATGTGCACATTGAACCGCAAATTGGTCGGACTCGAGTTCGTTATCGTATTGACGGCATTTTAGTTGAAAAATTAATTTTGCCACAGAATGTCCATGAAGCGGTTATTTCTCGTATCAAAATTATGGCTAATTTGAAGATTGATGAAAAAAGATTACCTCAAGATGGTCGCTTTAATTATAGGAGTAATAATGCAGAAATTGATTTGCGTACCTCTACCCTACCAACAGTTAATGGCGAAAAGGTAGTGATGCGTCTTTTGAAAAAAGATGCCAGCGTACCTTCTCTGGAAGATTTAGGTTTGATAGGTCTGGGTTTACAAAAAGTCAAAGAAGCCATCAAAATTCCTTATGGGATTATTTTAATCACTGGACCGACTGGTTCTGGTAAAACCACCACTCTGTATTCTATTTTGAACATTATTAACAAGGTGGGGGTTAATATCATGACCCTAGAAGATCCAGTAGAATACCAGATTTCAGGAGTCAGTCAGGTACAAACCAATCCCAAAGCGGGTTTAACTTTTGCTTCTGGCTTGCGCTCATTTTTACGTCAAGATCCAGATATTATTATGGTTGGAGAAATTCGAGACAATGAGACGGCCGATCTAGCGCTACAGGCTTCTTTAACTGGTCACTTAGTCTTCTCTACCCTTCATACCAACAGCTCTGCAGGCGCGCTACCACGTTTGTTAGACATGGAAGCTGAGCCATTTTTATTAGCTTCATCAATTATTTTATCAATGGGTCAGCGTGTGGTGAGAAAAATTAATGAAAAATATAAAGAAGAATACACCCCAGAACCGGTGGTGGTTGAAGATATCAAAAAAGTCTTGGGTCCTCACTTTGATCGTTGGTGTAAAGAAAAAGGCAAAGATCCAAATAAAATTACCCTTTTTAGACCAAGTAGTAAGCGACCAGCCACTGAGCCAGAATATCGAGGGCGAATTGGGATTTTTGAAGTGATGCCGACTTCTCCAGAAATTGCCAGTTTAATTTTAAATCGCCGACCAGCCAGCGAAATAGAAGCCACTGCTATTCAACAAGGCATGACTTTAATGAAACAAGACGGATACATCAAGGTATTAGAAGGAATTACCACCATTGAAGAGGTACTGCGGGTGGCAGAAGTTGGTTAGTCAATTATATGCAAAAAAAGCAAAATATAGCATTAATTAATGGAGAAAAATATTTATGAAAGTACAAGAAATACTACAGTTCTTAGTTGATAATGATGGTTCAGATATACACATTATCCCAGAGTCGCCTTTGTCGATTAGAGTTAATGGCGTCTTAAGTTTTCCAGCTGGTCCGCAATTAGTTAAAGCAGATCAAGCGCAAACTTGGATTTTTGACTTATTAAGCGACAAGCAACAAGCACAACTAAAAGAAGACAAAGAAATTGATTTGGCCTATCAGTTTAATGAGCGGGCTCGGTTTCGTATCTGTGTTTATCAGCATCTGGGCAGCTATGCAGCAGCCCTGCGCTTAATTCCTCAATCTATTCGCACTGTTGATGAATTGGCTTTGCCTCAGGTTTTTCATAAATTTGGCACTTATAAACAGGGTTTAGTGCTCTTTACTGGCCCGACTGGTGAGGGAAAATCAACTTCATTAGCGGCGATTATTGATGAGATTAATCACACCCAAAGTAAACATATTTTAACCGTCGAAGATCCAGTTGAATTTGTTTATCAGTCAGACAAAAGTGTGGTTTCTCAACGCGAGGTTGGTAAGGACACTCATCAGTGGGAATTAGCCTTAAGAAGTGCTCTTCGTTCTGATCCAGATGTAGTTTTAGTTGGTGAAATGCGAGATTTAGAAACAATTTCTTCTACTTTGACTATTGCTGAAACAGGTCATCTGGTTTTTGCAACGATTCACACCAACACGGCGGCACAAACCATCGATCGTATCATTGATGTGTTTCCATCACATCAACAAGGCCAAATTCGTCAACAATTAGCTAGCGTCTTGAAGGCGGTTGTCTCGCAGCGTTTGGTACCAAAAATTCATGGTGGTCGTACTGCAGCTATAGAATTATTGTTTAACAATGCGGCAGTAGCCAACTTAATTCGCGATGCCAAAGTTTTTCAAATTGATAGCATTATTCAAACCAATGTTGTTGCTGGCATGATGTTAATGGAAAGTCATCTGCTCGATCTTTATAAACAAAACGTGATTAGTAAGGAAACAGCCTTAAATTATGCCTTTCGCCCAACAGATATGTTACGCTTATTAGAAGAGTAATAAAGTAATTATGCCAATTTTTAAATATACAGCAAAAAACAAACGCGGAGAAACAATTAAAGGCAAAGTTGAAGCCATTTCGAAAATGCAAGCGGTTTCGACTTTGTTTGCCCGAGATTTATTTGTGATTGATGTATCAAGTTTGGCTCAAGAAGCAGGCTTTTTGTCTAAAATTTTTAAACCCAAAGTCAAATTTGCTGAATTAGTTAATTTTACGCGGCAATTATCAACGATGATTAATGCTGGATTACCGCTAGCGAATTCCCTATCAATCTTAGAAGAAGAGAGTGAAAGTGAAATGGGTAAATTAAGTGCTAATTTGCTTAAAGATGTTGAAAGTGGCTTAAGTTTTTCTGATGCTTTGCAAAAATATCCAGATAATTTTACTCGCATCTATACGCAATTAGTGAAAGCTGGAGAAGCAGGAGGTGTTTTAGATGAAGTGTTAGAGCGTTTGGCCCTCAATCTAGAAAAAGATAAAGATTTTAAAGCCAAAACCAAAAGTGCCATGATTTATCCAGTCATTATTTTAATAGCTATGGTGGTGGTAATGGTGGTGATGATGGTGGCAGTTATTCCCAAATTAACGCAAATGTACGACGATTTTGATGCTGAACTACCAGCTTTAACCAAGATATTTATGGGTATTTCAGATTTCATGGTGCAATTCTGGTGGGTACTACTGTTAATAGTGGTGGTCGGCATTTTTGCCTTGCGTTCTTATAAAAAAACTAAAAAGGGAGAGCTAGCTATTGATCGTTGGATGTTGACCATTCCCGTTTTTGGTCCCATGCGTCAGAAAATTATTCTTACCGACTTTGCGCGTACTCTGTCTTTATTGTTAGGAGCTGGAGTATCCCTGTTAGAGTCGATCAACATTGTGGCAGAAGCAATTGACAACGCTGTTTATCGAGAGGAATTGGCAGAAGCAGCCAAGCAGGTGGAGCGTGGCACCTCATTATCAGCAGCAGTCGCTCGTTATGAAGATTTTCCTCCAATTTTGCATCAAATGATGAGTGTGGGTGAGGAAACCGGTAAATTAGATGAAATATTGGGCAAATTAGCCGAATATTTTGAAAAAGAAAGCGAGTATGCAGTCAAGAATATGACCGCGGCATTGGAGCCAATGATTATGATTGTTTTAGCCGTTGGCGTTGGTTTTATGGTGGTGGCAATTATTATGCCAATTTACAGTTTAACCAGTCAATTCTAAATTGCTACTTGAAATGGGTATCGATAATAGTTTACACTGAATATGTTAGGAGGTATTTGGATATAATTACAAATAATAAAAAAAGAAAAATATGAAAACCAAATCTTTTTTCCCAAGATTAAAAAAGCAATTAGCTTTTACCATGATTGAGTTATTAATTGTAATTGCCATTTTGGGTATTTTGGCAGTGGCAGTGCTATCGGCTCTTAACCCAATTGAGCAGATTAATCGAGGTCGAGATACAGCTAGTCGATCTGATGCCGAACAATTGTTAACAGCCATCGATCGTTATTATGCCATGCAAGGCTATTTTCCTTGGCAAGCCAATCCAAATGATGTAATAGCTATTAATGGTGGGGTGGCAGGTGAATTTGTTCATATAGATACTACCCTGACTAGAGGTACTGGTCTTACTTGTCCAATTCTTTATCTTTTAAGTGATACAGCAGCTGGTGGGGCGAATTGTACTTCTGCGGTTGGATCGCAAGAGCTAAAAATATCATATATAGATAAGATCAGCGCTACTAATTACAATGAGCTTTATGTATATCATGCTGCTGACGATTATGCTTCCACCTATGTTTGTTTTGCTCCGCAATCAAATTCTTTTAGAGTTGAAGCATTAACCAGACTAGATGCAAATGCAGATGGAACAATTGCTACTACTGAACTTCCAGCTGATTATCCACCCAATGCTGTTGGTAATACTGTAAATTGTGGTTCAGAAGGCAACTGTGTTTGTCTCCCCTAATAGTTTAAGCTAAATAATTAAAACCCGGGCCCCAAGGCTCGGGTTTTTTTGTTATGATGAATTAGTGACTATTATTTTTTATCTTTATTATTTTATTTTTGCTCTAGCCTGCTTCTTTTTGGGAGCAATTTTAGCCAGTTTTTTAAACGTGGTGATTTATCGAGCTGCTAGTGATTGTGGCCTTCTTAGAGATAAAAAAGGAAAAAGATTGAAGCTACCTCCTTTTTGGCAAGGTCGCTCGCTCACTGATTGTTGTCAAAAACCCATCAGTGCCAAGCACAATATTCCCATTATTTCTTTCTTAATGCTAAGAGGAAAATGCCCACATTGTCGGGCTAAAATTGCCAAAAAGCATTTTTTTACTGAGTTATTAGCGGGGCTTTATTCACTGGCTTTTGCCATAATTATTTATTTACAAATTAGTGCCGGTCAAGGCTTGGATCCAACCCTAGTGGCTGCTCAATATTTATTTTTTTTACTCTTAATTTTTGTGGCAGTGGCTGATTTTCAATATCTAATTATTCCCGACTTTTTTATTGTTTTATTAAGCTTATTAGCCATTGTTTTAACTGGTTCTGCCTACATTAGTGGCTTAATTGCTGTTGCAGCCTCGATAGCTTTCTTTACTCTACTCTACTTTGTTGCATCCTGGATTTTAAAAAAAGATGCTCTTGGCTTGGGTGATATTAAATTAATGCTGCCCTTAAGCTACGTTTTAACCTGGCCAAAAATGGTTCTGGCTATTTTCCTTAGCTTTATTGTTGGTGGTTTTTTTGCTACAATTTTATTGCTCCTTAAACAGAAAAAAATTGGTCAAGTGCTGCCCTTTGGGCCATTTTTACTAGTTGGTTTTATCCTGACTTATTTTTGGGCAGAACCAATATGGGCTTGGTATTTAGCCTTAATTACGTGAGCATATGAGAATTATTCGTTTTATTTTTTCAAGCTTAGTCTTCATTGTTTTTTTATTGGTAATTGGAATTTTTTTAGGTCGAGAGTTATTAGTGTTACTGGCAACTAATGATTTGCAAAGAGCGGCCAATTTATTAATGAATCAAAATCATCTAAGCAATTGTTATGACGGATTTTCCAGGTCTCCCTCGGCTTGGGGTCAGTTACGCTTTATCAATGAGCGAGAATATCAGCTAGAAACTGTCTGTAGTGATTTTGCCAAAAGGCCAATTTTAATTGAAACTAAAACTTTACCAATTTTTGTGAAAAAAGTTGATGGTGGCTCTGGTTTTGTTTTTGATCTTCAAAACAAAAGAGCTAGTCAAATAGTCTTAAATGCTCTGGGCAAAGAAACAACTGTTTTCAAAGAAATCAATGAGCTAACTGTTGGAAAAGCTCCCACCATGATTGATTACACAGCTGGTCCAGCTAGTGAATGTGCTGGTTTTAATTATCAGTGTTGTCAAAATGACATCGAGCAAGGGATTGGCAAAAAACAAGATTCAGCCACCGATTGTCCAAAAACTTGTTACCAAAGCTGTCAGCCACGGCCAATTGTTTTAGCCTTCAATGCGATGCCAAGCAATGCTAATGATAAAAGAATGGTAAGTATTAATTCAGGACAAACAGTGGCCTTTGCCTATGTTGTTGGCGATGGCAAACAACAGTTGTTTAGCAATCAAACTGTGTTAGATAAACAAGACGACTCCTTTTTGCACTGGAAAAGTCATTTGCAAGTATTTGGCGATTTACTGAGTAATATTGAAAAAAAATCGGCTGAGACAGTGCAATTGCCGATTAGCAGCACGATTTTTTTTGGTGATGGGCAAAGTTTTAGCACTCAAGATTTGCAGGGAGTGGTCGATCATGTGTATACTTGTGGAGAAGGTATTTGTTATTTTGAGGCGTGGATCGAGGCTAAAGATGCTCGTTTAACGCCTTCGGTGGATTACGAATTAAGTCGCTTAAAAATTATAGTAAGTAATTAGGAAATTTATGAAAAAAAATAAACTAGGAGCTTTTACCTTGCTCGAGTTATTGGTGGTGATTGCCATTATGGCTATCTTAATTTCTCTGGGGGTGGCTAGTTTTAGCAATGCCCAGCGCAAATCAAGAGATAGTCGACGCCGAGAAGATATAAAAGCAGTGCAAAATGGTTTAGAGCAATATTATGCCGACAATGATGGTAGTTATCCAAAGGGTGCTGGAACGATTACGCTACCCACTATGATAACTACTGCTGGTTCGGACTATTTTCCTGCTGGTGAGCCAGTTGATCCGAAAAATGCAGATACATATGTATATAGTGGTAGATCAGATGGCAACAAGTATTGTGTTTGTGCGAAATTAGAAACCACTGGAGTAGGTAACTCAATTCGTTCTGCCACCTCCGTAAATTGTGGCTATACAGGCGCTGGCTCTAAAGATTGGTTTTGTGTCAGCAATTTACAATAATTTTGCTTGTTATTAATTAAAAAAGTTAATTATGTCAAATAAAATCAAAAAAATTCGCGCTTTTACCTTGATTGAAATCTTAGTGGTGGCCACGATTATTGCGGTTTTGGTTACAGTAACTGCGGTTAGTTTCTCTAATGCGCAAAAAAACTCCAGAAATTCTAAACGTAAAACTGATTTAGAAACAGTGCGTCAGGCACTAGTCTTGTATCGACAAGATAAGGGTAGTTATGGAAATGTTACTGGGAGTTCTATTCCAGGCAATTTTACCAATATTCTTGATCGCTTAGTACTTGATGGTTATTTAACATCAACCGACATCGTTGATCCGAAAACTGGTAACCCGGCCTATAAGGCGCAGTGTACCTCTGCACCTGGTGACAATTGCAACAAAGTCAAATTAACCGCTACCTTAGAGAATACTACTCCTCCTAATTATGAGATCTCTACCCCATAAATCATCAGGCTTTTCTCTTATCGAGCTGTTAGTTTCAATAGTCATTATTATGCTTTTGGTCAGTGGCGCTGTGGCTGGTTATACCAGTTTTATAGAAAAACAGCGCTTAGTGGCAGTGGCAGAAAAAATAGAGTCTGGTTTTAGGGAAGCGCAAAATAGGGCCAAAATTGGTTATTTGGGCGAATGTGACCAATTACAGTATGTAAATTTTAGTGTATATAACTATGAGGGTGATTCTGGCACAGGGCTATATTATCAAATTTCAATAAGGTGTGATGGAGAATCTGCAAGTGATGCATATTCTCCAGGTAACAAATTTCTTGTCAGAGTTTCAGAGGGAGATAAATTTACTACAGATTCTAACTTTTATGATTTAAAATTTTATCCGCTTGGCAATTTAAATAAAGCTGTTTCTTTTACAATTAGCTCTACAGGCAGTACTTCTACTGCCAGCTTCAATATCGATAATGGAGGAAGTATTAAAGTTACTTATTAATTACTTTATGTTAAAAAAAAGAAAAAAACGGCAAAATAAACAAGGAGCTTTTACCTTTGTTGAGGTCTTGGCTGCTGTGTCAATTGTAGCGCTGGTAATGACTGCTATGGGGTCGATGATGGCTTTATCGGTAAGAGTGGCAGAAGCCAATGAAATGGAGCAATTAGCCCAAATGAAGGCGCAGCAGAGCATAGAATTTTTTCGTCGTGAACGACTGGTTAGAGGTTGGACTGCTTTTAACACTAAGTTAGAAGATGGCAAAACTTATTGTTTAAGCGACATCCCGACTGCTATTGGCGGGCTTTCAACTAAACCCTTAAGCGGTTGCCCTAAAAAAATTGACTTTAACTTTTTTCGTTATAGTATTGAAGCAAAAATCAGTAATACTATCTCCCCTCAAGAAAGCATCACAGTTACTATCAACATTGACCGTTTTGATTTAGCAAATAATAAAATTATAAAAAACCCTAGTGAGCCAAACGAGCCTTTTTACACCGTTGAGCAAACTTTCAAAAAATACTAATTGCGCAAAGTTACCCCAGATTTGAAATCCAGTTTGCTTTGGTTAGGGTTATTGGCAACAGCCGTACTGGTGGCTAAAGTAAAATTAATTTCGATGTATTTTGGCATTGCCCCGCCATGACAAACAAAAGTAAGATTACTTAAATGATGATTGTCGCCGGTGAGAAAATAATGAGTGCCAGCCTCAGTAAAACGCATTCTGTTGCTTGATTTAGAAAAACTCGCAACAAGCTCAGCATTATCGGCACCGGTTTTTTTAAAAGACAGCGTAGTAAGTTGAGTGGTGCCGTCACATGGAGTTGAACTAATGCTCTTAGCATTACGCAACTCTTCAATTATCTTTTGCATGGCAACAGTGCCACTTTCTCGAATACTTTGGCTCATGCGACTTTTGCCCGCTGACATAACAAAACTAATAAACAAACTGGTAATGCCCAACATAATCAAGGCAGTAATACTAACAGTCACTAAAATTTCAATTAAAGTAAAAGCAGCGAGTGATGATGATTGCAGGCTTTTTTTTGACACCTATACCCTTAATTCAAGCTCTTGGGAGCCACTTCTCGCCAGTTGATGATGCTCGATTTTAATTCAGTTGGCCAATTAATTAAGAGATCTGAACGGTAAATAAAGTTTTCTAGGGCTTGGTAGCTATTTTGAATTTTGTAATAATTTGTGAGTGGATCGCTGGGATTATTAGTTCGGCGTTTTAATTCAACATCTGATAATCCAACAAAAGTGCCAGCAGCAATTAATTTACGATCTGGATAAGCCGAATTTTGGCCATCATCTCCCTGACTGTTGACAATAATTTTCCCATTGGCAATATACACGCCATCCAAATGAGAGTTGGCATATGTTACTGGGAGAGTAACTGTTGTAGCCATTGGATCAATTTTTTTACCTACATCGGATTGAATAATAATATTGCCTGTAACAATAAAGGCTAAAAAGCCACCATTGGTGGGGTTAGTTTTTTTAGCGACACTGACGATTTTGACATTATCAGCTGCATTATTATTAGCAATAGTTAGATTGCCGTTAACAAAAATTACAAGACTATCCTCGCTTGGTACTTGAAAATTACTACTTTGATCTATGGTAAGATTTTCATTAACTCGGAAATAATTAGTCTTGCCATTGACCCAGCTGGAGTGACTTTTCAATGTCCCCAACTTAGCTTGAGCCGCAGTGATTGTAGTAATGGTGCTGTTATTATTAGCTAAGTTATAAAAATGGTCATAGTTTAGCTTATAGTTATCAGCACTCAAACCAAGCCCAAAGGCATCTTGATTAGTGTTTCTTTTCCCTGCCCAGTGAATGTTTTTATATCGATCGTTGGGATCAGTAGTAAGCTTCGTAGCATTAGTATTTCCCAAAAATGGAAAGCCACTGGTTAAGCCATCAGTGAGACCTGGTCTTGGTGCAAAAACTGCTGGCTGACACAGGCCACTACCTAGAGCTAGACATGTGTCAGAAGGAACAATGGATGAGATTTGATTGGTCGCAAAAGCATTAGCGCCAAAAGTTTGAAACCAGGAATCAGCATAACTAGCATCATCAAAATAAATATATACAGTTTTGCTTGGAGTTGCTTTTGGCGGGACCGTAACATTGGCATACAAACAGGCATTTTCTTCTCCAGGTGCTGGGCTTTGGGAGCAGCTGCAGCTAGCATTAACGCCATTGGGCCAAACCTTGAGATCAAAAGTTTCTCCTGCTAGGACTCCATATAAGGTGATGGAATATTTTCCATCAAATGTTGCTCCATAACCAGAATTAGGCACAGAAGTTAATCCGTTCCAACTTATGGCCGTTTCACCATCAGCATATAGGGGTGAAGTGGGACCAGTACACACTCCTCCAGATACAGATCCACTGCTCGACTTAATAATTCTAAGATTAATGGTTGCGTTGTAGTTAGGTGGTGGACTGACAGAAGGTGATGGACTACCAGAAGGCAGTGGTGGAGGTGTGCTGGTTGGAGGAGTGGTGGTGGGTGGTTTGATGGTTGGTGGCGCGCCGCTTGGACCAGGTCCGCTACCACAATTCGGACCACCATAATAACAACAACTGTGAATTTGTTCAATCTCAGAAACTACACAATCTGTGCCAGCAACAATTTCACAAATATCGTCTGGATAAGCACCTGTTCCCCCATAATTTTTACAGTCACTATCTTTTGTACAGGCAACAGATTTGCCATTAGCATCTTTAGCCTCCAGACAATTTCCACTGTTCTTAGGTACTGTGATGCAGGCGGGGCCGGCATTGTCACCACGATTATAATTTAAATCACATTTGCACTGGCCTGCATAGCCAGCTCCTCCTGGTCTGCAAGTACAATATCCTGGTGACACATAACCAGTGCCCGCGCAATAACCTCGCTTGTCGGTGCAACCATTATAATATACCCCAGTGCCACCAAACTGTTCCCAACAACAGCCACCAGGGCACCAATCATGATAATCTTGAGCTGAAACAGGCCCCAAGTTGGCTAAGAAAAACAGGCTAAAAATAAAAAAAGCGGCTAGTAATAAATATTTTTTCATTTAAAAACTGTAGTTGGCTACTGGCCAAAAATAAGCTTTGCCATTTATTTCTGGTAGATATTGGCTAAAACCTGTTTGATAAAAATTTGTTAAATCTTCTCTAGTGTAAGGAGAATCGGCATCCAATAGGCTATCAAAACCAACTCCTCTGGTTCGATTGTTTTTAAAATCCTCATCGGGAAAATTAGCGACAATTTTAATAGTTTCTAAACCTGGTTTTTTATCTAGAGCATGGAGCATCATCGCCTCATAAAAAGCCTCATCAGCTTCTTTTACAAGTTTTAGCACACGAGCTTCTTCTGCTTGTTTAATCGAACCACCAACCAACAATAATTGTTGGGTTTCTGGCTGATAAATATGTAGTGGCAGGTAAATAGTCTCTAACTTTGCCTGGCTGTTGAGATATTGGCAGGCAATGTCGACCAAAGAGCGCCAATTACCAGGTAAAAGAGGTAGCTGTTGATAATTACGATAAATAATCAGTTTGCTGTAATGGCAATCTAGTCGATAAAACAGGTCTCCCTCCCCTCCAGGACTCAAAGGAAAACTGTTGAGATCGGTGGGATTAGTTACTTGCGACTCAGGGGTGTTATTAGCTGTTAGTGACTCATCACTAGTTGTTTGTTCCAGTTGCAGTTGTTCTTGGATACTGGCTTTACGCCAATAAAACAAGCCAACAAAAAGCGCTGGCAAGAGCAACAGTAATAAGTATTTCCACCACAAATCTTTCACTTAGTTTAGTTTAGAGATATTAAAGCTAATCGTCAAGAATGAAATGTTTTTTCCTCACCATGCCCACCGCTCTAGCTGCCTATGGCTGATTATAATTGCTTTCTTTAGACAAATCAGCTTGAAAAGTAACCAGTGGCCAAATGATCGGATAGCCCTCGTCATCTTTGTAACCAAAAATATGTGGATCACCAGTTTTTCTAAATTCGATTAGCTGTTCTTTAGTGTAGCGAGGGGGCTCTCCAATCATACAATCATTATTAGCATAGTCTGGGTCATCTACCGAAGCGGTAAAGAATTTAATAAAACTACCAGTGCCGTGATGGTTTTCATAGCCGTCGTTAATTACAATCCAATAGTTAATGGCTGGTCGAATAAAATTACCATTTTTATCAAGTTTATATAAATTATTTTCATCGCGAGGGAATAGTCGATCAGCATCTTTAACATTTTGACCTGACTGAACAGATGCAGCTTTAGCCCACATTAAATAGTTTTCTTCATGAAAAGCCACCACTGGTAATTTGGCTATTTGCCAGTTACCTGCCACATCTTTAAAAGCCACTTTCACAAAAGCCATTAGTTTCCAACCACCATCAGTGGGTATCGCTTGCTCTAACTCTTGTGGATTTTTAATTGCTTCTTCTAAGCCAATCACTACGGTGGTCACCCAATTTTCTCCTTCTCTACCAAAATTTTCATGATCAATGGAGTTTTGGATGACATCTAAAGCTAGGTGGCTGCTAGTCCACTCATCAGTGGAGCTAGCTAGATCGTCAAGATTAACGCCAGCTCTTAAAATTTCAGAGCGAATTTGGGCTTGAGTTAATTCTTTAGGAGCGGCAGTGGCCTCTGGTGTAGCTGTGTTTTCTGGTGTAGCCGTTGCCTCGGGCGTAGCCGTTGCTGTTTCGGTTGGCGTATTTTCTAAAGTCGGGCTGGCAATAACTGTTTCGCTGGCTTCGGGGCTAACAATAACAACATCGGTGCCCAAGTCAGGGCTTTCTTCTTCAGGAGTTGGCTCGGCATCGCCAATTGCTTGGGTAATGGCTGGCTTCGGTTCAGTAATGCCACTTTCAGGCACACAACCAGCTGCGAGCATGGTTGCGACAATGGCTGGCCCTAAGGCTTTATAAATTTGCCTTCTTACGCTATTCCACTTGTCATGTTGAGCTGCTTCTTTATTAACTCTATCTTTTTTTTGTTCAATATTTGCCATATATTTTTATTCCCTATCTATTATTATAGGACTAGCTGATTAATTTAGCAAGAGCGAGCTTATTGGCAATTTTGCTTACCAGCTCTCCCCTTGCCTTTTTGCTGGCTTACCCTTAAAATAAAGCCCTTATTTATCAACATTTTTAAATAAAAAGGATCTCATGGGAGCTTTACCAAAAAATAAAATCACTCGAGTTGAGCAAGGTAAGCGTCGAGCAGGTAATAAACCAAATCTTAAAAAAGATATTAAACGCGCCTCTACCCCAGCCCACAAACAGGGTTTGACGGCTAGTATTTTTAAAAAATTAGGCATTAACTAAGTTTAATTGCTTGGCGAATCTGGCTCTTGAGTAAAAAGAAGGCAAATTCCCCCTTGCATCTTTAACTTTTTTCCCCTAATCTACTGTCATGGATGAACGTCATAGTCGGCGCATTGAGCGCATGCAAATTTTGTTTGCTCGGACCTTTTTAAGGCCCCAGGATCCAGAAACGGAGCCAATGATTTTGGCTGTGCCTGATCGAGTCTGGTTTGCTGATTTGGTTGAGGAATTGCCAGATATCGACCAGCAACTGGCAGCCTATGCTCCAGAGCGACCGCTTTATGATATTAACAAAATTGATTTAGCTATTTTGCGTTTAATTGTTTTTGAAAGCCGAACTCAAGATACGCCTAAAAAAGTTTTGGTTGATGAAGCAATTGAATTAGCCAAAGAATTTGGCACCGACAGTTCGCCAAAATTTATCAATGGAGTTTTGGGCAAAATTCTTTTTTTGCCAGAAACGCCGAAAACAAAGAAAGCAGCTAGCAAAAAAACTGCCAGCAAAAAAACAAAGAAAGTAGTCAATAAAAAAACTAAAAAAACGGCTAGTAAAAAGCCAAAAAAAGCCTTAAAAGTAGAGCAAAAAAGCTAGTTTTTCATAGAAATAGAAAGTAAATCATGAATGTAGATTCGCAATTTTTTTCACAAGTCCAAGATTTATTGGAGACCATGACGGTTCTCAGTCGTCAAGAAATTAGGCCTGAGGCCAGTTTAGAAGAAGATTTGGGCTTAAATCTAGATGAAGATTTAACGCGCTTAGTTAGTTTAATCAATCGTCAGTTTGCCATCGAATTAGATCCAGATGTAGTCATGGAAGAGCTAAGTGAAGCAGGTGCCACTGTTGCCGAGCTGGCTAAGCTAATTCACGACGAATACGAATTGGGTTAAAATAGGCTTACTTATGTTGCCAAAGTTTAATGATCCCCACTTATTAATGACGGCCCTAACTCATCGCAGTGCGCTGAATGAAAAAGAACAGTCTGGTACAGCAGCTAGCGAATCAAATGAGCGCCTGGAATTTCTTGGTGATGCGGTGATTGAGTTGGCCAGTACCATTTTCCTTTATCAACAACGACCTAGTGATGCTGAGGGGATGTTAACCACTTATCGTAGTGCTCTGGTGCGTACGGAGAGTTTGGCTGAATTGGCTAAAGAGTTGGGTTTAGATCAACAGATGTATCTCAGCAAAGGTGAAGAGGCTGGCGGCGGCCGTGATAATCCTAGTCTCTTGGCTGATGTGCTTGAAGCAGTGATTGGTGCGCTTTATTTGGATCAGGGCTATGCTGTAGTTGAGGAGTTTTTAGCTAAAGTCTTATTTCCCAAATTTAGTCATATTTTAAGCACTAAAGCTTATCGCGATCAGAAAAGTTTATTACAAGAAACTGTCCAAGCGCAATCCTTGCCGACACCAATTTACCGAGTAGTTAAGGAAGAAGGACCAGATCATCATAAAACTTTTACGGTTGAGGTATTAATTAATGACAAGGTCTGGGGCGTTGGGACGGGCAATAGCAAACAGCGAGCGCAGCAAGCGAGTGCGGCCATGGCTTTGCAAAAGCTAGCAGGTGAAGATGACTCGCACTCGATCTCTAGTTAGCTTTTTCCGAAACTTGCCCTTGAGATATTTGTATTTTTCTTGTAGAATCCTCCGGTATGTTGAAAATTAAATTAGCTCGTTTTGGTAAAAAAAATCAAGCCCATTATCGTATTGTGGTAAATGAGGCACGCGATCGACGCGATGGTAAATATGTGGCCTTATTGGGTCATTATTCACCAACCTATCAACCTAAAGTTTTAGAACTCGATCTAAAAGCTTATGAATCATGGATTAGTAAAGGCGCTCAGCCTACTGAAACGGTGGCAGCTCTTTATAAGCGAGTTAAGTCAGGCAAACTTTTCCCAGAAAAAAAAGCCAAATTATCTAAAAAAGCTCAAGCTAAATTGAAAGAAGCGGCAGAGGGCAAAAAAGAGAAAAAAGAAGAAGTTCAAGAAGTGGCAAAGCCAGCAGAAGCAGTCGCAGAAGCTCCAGCAGAAACTCCTGTGGAAACACCAGAGGTGGTTGAAACAGAAGCTCCCGCAGAAGCTCCAGTAGAAGCCGAGGTGGCACAAGAAGCTCCAGCCGCACCAGAAGCAGAAGCACCAGCTGAAACAGCAGAAAAAGCTTAAAGAAAAAAATGCAAAGTTTATTAGAATTCATTTTACTTAGAATTATCAAGTTTCCTGAAGACCTAGCCATTGAAAAAAATGAAGAAGCTGGTTTTCAGAAGTATTTGATTAAGTTAAATGAAGAAGATTACGGACGAGTGATTGGTAAGGGTGGTAAAGTCATCAGAGCGATTCGCAAATTAGCTCAAGTGCGAGCGATTAAAGATCAGTTGCGCGTCAGGATTGAATTGGTCGAAGATAAGCCCTTTACTGCTTAATAATTGCGCTTAGTTGTCAGGGAAGTTGCTTTTCACTGCTCAATAATTTGCCCGGTTTCGTTAACAATTTCTCCAGTTTCCTCAATAATTTGTCCAGTTTCATCAACTGTTTGCCATTCAACTTGATCGGACTCGGTATCAGTGACTGTTAGTTGATTTTCTAATTCCTCAATACTCATCCCCTGAAGATTGAATAAATTACCTCGATCATTTTTAATGATTTCTTCTTGAGTGGGTAAGTTGTTTGGAATTAATTTTTTAATTTCTTCCAAAACAATTAAATCTTCATCTTCGATTGGCGGTAAAGCTTCGGTTAAGGTTACAGTAATCGGTTGGGTAAAATAAAAAGTTTTTAGGGTAAGGTTGGCAGTTGTTTCTATTGCACTATCAGCATTCATTTGTTGATTGAGCGAAATGTTGGTGATGGTGCTAAGCGGTGTGACCAGTTCAATTAGATTCATAAAATTTTGCACATCAGCCAAGGTGCCAGAAACGGAAAATTCTAAAACTAATTCATCGTAGAATTGTTGTCTTCTGGTTCTAGCAACTAAAGTGCTATCGGTAGCGATTTCTCCAGGAGCAAGAGAAAAGTTTTTAATCAGAGTGTTGCTTTGTAGGGCCACGCTATTAAGATTGTTGAGTAGCTCTAATAATGGTTTATAAGATGGAAGAACGCTGTCAATTTCGGTCATTTTATTGTATTCACCATCTATTGAAATGTTATTGAGCTCGTCAACTTTTGTTTGAAATTTCTCTAGTTCTAGATTGGTTTTTTCTAATTGTGCAAAAACACCTTTAACTGGTTCGATTTGTTTTAGAACAAGCATAAATAAGATGAAAATAGCCAAGACAAAGCACAAGATTGCCAAGACTAATTCCTTGCGAGTGTTCCAAATTAATCGATAGTTGAATTTTTCTTTGTTCTCTGCCATTTAATTTAATTCCTCTATCAAGCTTTCTGATTCAAGATCATTGTTTATTTCTTGATCAAGATTGACATCAAATTCATCTTCTACTGGAGTAGCATCAAACAAACCCAAGTCTTCTACGGTTTTTAATTGAATTGTTAAATTTAATACATAATTACCCTGATCTGCACGAGTTAAAGAACCCTTTTTGACATTTTTATAAGCTTCTTTGACTTGTGGAGAATCAAGGATGGCTGTGCTTTTTTCTAGAAAAAAAACGTTTTGATGATCTAAACTTAATGTTAATCCCCCGCTCTCTTCTTCGTAATTCATGGCAGTAATTGTTGCGACATCGCTCATTAAATCAGCAAAATAATTCATTGCTGTTTGTTTGTCACTGCGTGAGGCGTAAATTTCTCCAACTGCTTTCAGTTTATTAACAAAAATTAGGTAAGATAACTCAACCGCTTCTTTTTCGACAATGGTTTGTTTTAAGCTAGTGATGTTTTTGTTTTTATCTTTAATTCTTAAATTAATTACTAGTTTTAAAGCAATAATGACTACTAGAATGCTGACGACCACTATTAAAACAATGCTGGATATTTTAAAGAGTTTTTTATCTTGTTCTCTTTGTTTTTGTTTATGTCTAGTTCGGCTAGACAAAAAGTTTATTTCTGTCATGATAATTTTCTCATTAACAGGCCCATACAGACGGTATAGTGCAAGTGTTTAGTTTCAGGAATTTGACCCTTTGCTGTCGCAAAAGGAGCCATCATGATAACTTCAGCATTGACTTGTTGCGCCAGATATTGACCAAAACCAATCATTTCTGCTGGTCCTCCTGATAAAATTATTCGTTTGATTGTTTGGCCAGGATGTAATTGACTAAAATAATGCAGGGCTTTTTGAATTTCCACAACAACATTATTAACAATTGGCAGCATTACCTGCACCAATTTTCCCTCAAGTTGTTCTGCATTTAAGCCATAGTTAATTTTGTATTCTTCGGCTTGTTTGAGATCGAGACCAAAGCTTTGAGCAATAGAATTAGTGACCAATTGTGAGCCATTTTTACTACTAAAGATGAAATCAAATAAGCCATTGGCTACCACTGCTAAGTCAAGATTGCTAGCTCCCATGTGAACAATCAGAGTTTCTGGATCGTCACTAGTTAATTGAAGAGCTCTAATAATTGAAAAGATTTGTGTTTCCATGATTGTTGGCTCAATGCCCAGGCTAAGAAAAACATCGTTTAATTTTTCAATAAAAGATCTGCGAGAAGCAACTAGCAAAACCTTCATTTTTGCCTCTGCATTTTTATTGTTTGGCCTAGCTAGAACCTGATATTCCAGCGATAAATCATCTTTTGGAATGGGAATGTATTGTTCGGCTTGCCAACCAATAGCGCTGGCTAATTCAGCATTAGTTAGCACTGGTACTTCAATCACTTTATTGGCAATGACTGATTCGGGCAAGCTTAAGCGAACGTCGCTAGCATCAAGCTTGAAATCATTCATTAAGTTAGCAATCATTTCGCTAAATTGAGCGGTTTCTTGTTCGTTTTGCGGGATGAGGAGATTAAGTGTATTGGGAACGTCAACTGTTTGAAGCAATTGAATTTGTTTACCAGTTTTTGCCGAAATGGCTTTAATAGTATGAGTACCAATGTCTAGGGCAGTGATTGACATATTGATTAGTTTCTATTTTACGATATTACCTCCGCTAAATAAAGCAAAGCTCATAAATCCTGGTGCGCTAGGCACACTTTTACTAACTTTGATTGTTTTATTACTGACTGCATTGTCACTATCACTGGTTGCCCGAGATTCGATCTCATATTGGGTATTGGCAATCAGGCTAGCTGGGCCAGTGATGTTAATATCTGTTGCAGAACCCAGTGGCTGAATTAATAAACTTGCATCGGTGGCAGCTGGTAATGCAAAACTATATCTATATTTAAATGTGTCAGAAGTGGCAGTGGCTCCTATAAAATTTTGTTGACTACTATGTAAACAATCGCTGTGAGCAAGTAAATAATAATTACTTTGATACTCACTGCCACTGCGGTGCAACAGGGTTATTAATAAACCTATTTTATGAGTTGAGGAGCAGGCAGTTTTAGACCAATTAATTGTAATATTTCCACTAGTACCTGTTAAATCAATTTGCAAACTTTCTCCCTGATTAATGTGACCTTCGTAAGCATTACTGTGGGTAATTGAAACTTGGTTTAAAGCCTCATTGACAACCGTTCCCACTGGCGGATTTGGTATCGAGCCACTTTCATATTGAAAAATTTTGTTGAGAGCGGTGTCAACACCGGTTTCAGCGGTATTGAAAGTTCTAATTGAATCGCTACGATCTACAACAACCTTATTTTCTTGAACTACTCGATTAGCTACAGACAAACCAAAAGTTAGAACGGCAGCCGTGATCAATACCACGATAATGCCAATCTGACCACTCATCGGGCGGGAAGAAATTTTGGACATATTACTCATCATAAAGCAAAAAAGAAACAAGAACAAGCGCTTTTTATTGTTTATTGTACTTAATTATTATTGATGTTGTTTAAAAAATCTTGTTTTTCAAAATAGGCTGTTAAGAGAGATTGATAATCAAGCTGCTCTTCACTAATTTTTTTTGCTTCTTGGATGATTTTAAGATTGGTCCAAGAGGCAAATTGTAATTTATTAAAGCCACTTTGAGCACTGCCAAAAATGTCGCCGGCGCCCCTGTGTTGTAAATCAAGTTGTGCCAACTTAAAACCATCTTTTTCTTGTGCAAAAATTTGTAAACGTTTTTGGCTTTCCTGTCGATTCAATAAATTATTTGTAGCTGGTTCTGTTTGATGGGTACTAAACAACAAACAATAACTTTCTTGTCCGGCACGGCCCACTCTGCCCCGCAATTGATGCAGGCTAGCCAAGCCAAAGCGCTCAGCAGCTTGAATAATTATGAAATCAGCATTGGGCAAATCAATACCTACTTCAATCATTGGCGTGCTGACTAAAATTTGAATGTCTTTTTTGTAAAGACGATCGATGATTGCTTGCTGTTCCTGTTTTTTGAGTCTTGAATGTAACACGGCAACTTTTAAGTGTTGGTTTTTAGCAAGACCTTCTTGCTGATAATATTTATTCAAGCTTGTTTCTAATTGTTCGAGACTGTTTTTGACTGCTGCCACATTTTCTAAAGCAGCATGTTGAGAGGGATCAATAAAAGGACAAACGATAAATGCTTGTTTATCTTTGGAGCTGAGTAATTGTTCTGCCAACCACATAATGGCAGCTTCTTCTTTTACTTGAGGAACTAACCAGCTTTTTGCGATTACCCTATTGCTTGGCATTTCATCAAGAATACTATTTTGCAAATGAGCAAAAATAGTGAGCATTAAACTGCGCGGAATGGGAGTAGCGCTCATGGTTAAAAGATGAGCTTGATGACTTTGTCGTTGCTTAGTGCCAAAACGATGTTGCTCGTCATAAATAATTAAAGCAGGCTTAATGATTTCTAGTTTATTGATTAAAGCGTGAGTACCAATATATAAAGTTGCTGAATCTAATTTAAAATTTTTGCTTGTTTGAGCAGTAACTAATTGCACTTTTTGTTTAGGCAATAGGTTTTTAATACTTTGTAAATGTTGTTGCGCTAAGATTTGCGTCGGTGCTATGAGGGCGGTATTGTGACCAGCCAAACAACAGTGCCAAGCAGCGATGGCTGCCACCGCGGTTTTACCGCTACCAACATCGCCGATTAAGAGTCGATTCATGGCAGTGGATTTTTGTAAATCAGCGCTAATTTCTTTAATGGCGGTTTGTTGAGCTTTGGTTAAAGTAAATGGTAAAGTGCTGGGGATGAGTTCTTGAGCATTAATGGCAATTTGGGGAGCAGTGTGATTTTTTTGCCAATATTTTTTGAGTTGTTTTGCCTTATTAATTAGAAAAATTATTTCTTCTAGAGCCAATTGTTCTCGAGCTTGGATGATATCTTGACTTGATTGAGGAAAATGAAGGGCTTGAAAAAACTCTTGGACATTACTAAAAACTTGACTGGTGCTGTTTGAATTGGCAAGTTGCTTGGCAAGCAGTTGTTCTTGAGGATTTAAGTGATCAATAATTTCTTTTTGTAAACGGCGTAAACTGCCCTGTTTAAATGGAGTTAGTTGGCTATAAATCGGCACCAAGCGCGCGGTGTGAGGGCTATCAGTAGTGATTGCTTCTAAATTGGCTTGCAGTAAACTACCATTTTTCCATTGACCAGAAGCATAGTATTGTTGCTGACCATTTATTTTGTTTTTTAAAAATTTATTATTAAACCAAATAGCTGGTAACTCGCCACTTTGATCGACTAAAGTGGCACGAGCAATTAGTAGCCGCCCTTTATAATATTGTCGATAATCTTTGACCCTGACGACCAGTGTAAAAAACTCTTGTTTTGCTTGATAATTCTGCTCTTTTTTAGCAAATTTATTAGCCTGTTGCTGATGATTTTCCTCCTTTTTTAGCTCAGGATTGACATCGTCAATTAATACTGAATTATGCAAGCGTTTGAGTTGGGCTATTGAAAAAATTTGCGAGCGATCTTCATAGCGAATGGGCAAATAGAGCAAAAAATCCAAAATACTATTAATATTTTTTTTCGCTAAAACAGTAGTCCAGCTATCCCCTATTCCGTGGACCTTATCTAAAGCATGTGTGAGTTGGTACATAAAGACAGAGTTGGTTTTTTAGAATTTTTAGAAAAAGACAAAAAGCAGGCTGGCAAGACTACTAAAAACTATAATTGCAATTCCAAAAATTACAAAAAAACGCACAATTTTTTCTCTTTTTTTTCGACTCAATGACATAATTTATTTTTTGATTTTTAACTGATAAAAACGATGTTTGCCAATTTTTAATTGACTATCATTGGCTAAGGCAAGTAATTCCTGCCAAGAATTAATGCTTTTTTGTTCAGGTAATAATTTGACTGCTCCTTGCTCCAATAAGCGTCCCAGCTCACTATTGCTAAAGATATTATTTGAGGAAGATAGTTGGCCATTTTTTTCATTAATTTCGATGACTAATTCAGTAAATTCTTCAAGATCAGGCGTAGCTTTATTTTGCACAATGGCTTGAAAGTGTTCACTGGCTTTAAGACTAGCTTCTTGATCATGTAAATCGGCAGTAATTTGTTTGGCCAATTCTTTTTTGAATAACATGGGATTTTCTCCACGATCAAGGGCTTGCTTCATTTCTTGAATCTGAGCCATATCCACTCTGGTTAAAACTTCAAAATATTTAATGATTAAATCATCGCTAATGCTCATAATTTTGCCATAAATCTCTACGGGGCTATCCTCAAGAGCAATATAATTATTGAAAGACTTGCCCATTTTTCTACCATCGGTGCCTTCAATTAGAGGGGTGCTAAGCACCCATTTTTCTTTTTGTTGAAAAACATTTTGTAACTGTCGACCCATCAACATGTTAAAAGTTTGATCTCTACCACCAATTTCTAAATCGACGTCCATGACCACCGAATCATAACCCTGCAGCAAAGGGTAGATTATTTCGTGGGCATAGATTGGCAAATTTTTCTTTAAGCGATTTTGAAACATGTCTCGTTCTAATAATTGTTGAACGGTGGCTTTTGCCATTAATTTTAATAAATCACTGTAAGTCAGGCGATCGAGCCAATCAGCATTGTGCCGAATTTCAATTAGCGAAAAATCTAAAATTTTACTTGCCTGTCTTTGCCAATTAGCAAAATTAGCATTAATTTCTTCATCACTTAACATTGGTCGACTTTGATCGCGACCAGTGGGATCGCCAATTTTAACCGTGCCATTACCCACCAGGAGAATAACGCGATGACCAAGTTCTGCAAAGTCTTGTAGCTTACGCAAAGTTACGCTGTGCCCTAGGTGTAATTGGGAGCCTGTTGGATCAATACCAAGATAGAGCGTGATTACTCTTTCACTCATCAGTTTGGCTAAAGTCTCTTTCTTGGGCAAGATTTGCTCAACACCACGCTCAAGCACTTTATTAATTTCTTCTGGATTAGTATTTAATTTATTTGGCATAGAATCGTTTTATTGTAGCATGTGGATAAGTTTGGTAGAATGGCGACATGGATGATCTGCCTAAGCAAACACCATCAGGCGAAGCATCGCCTGAGCAAATAATACGCAGCGAAGAAGATAAGGCACCTGAGGAGCATGTGACAGCAGAGGAACCCACGGCAGCAGCTCCTCAAAGGCAAATTTCTTTGTGGCGTCGCTTACAATGGTTGTTAAGACGCATCAAAACAAAATTAGCAATTTATTGGGAAAACTTTTTATATTTAATTATGCCAAAAAGAAGACGTTTAAGTCGTAGACAATTGAGTCCGAGCGAAAAGAAATTAAGAAGAATTAAAACTTTGCGAATTTTGGCAATTGCCTTTTGTGCGCTGGTTGTTGTAGGCATAATTGCTTTTTTTGTCATGTTTATTTGGTTCTCTAAAGACTTGCCAAAGCCAGGAGAGGTCATTAGAAGAGATGGCTATAGCAGTAAAATTCTCGATCGTGATGGCCAAATTTTATATGATTTGTTTAAAGAAGAACGGCGCCAGCCGAGTCGTATTGAAGACATTCCCGAAGTGCTAAAAAATGCCACCATTGCCATTGAAGATCGCGATTTTTATAAACACAGTGGTTTTGATTTTTTAACCATTTTGCGTATTCCTTACAACTTTATTTTTAGGGGACGAGTGATTGGTGGTTCTACTCTTACCCAACAATTGGTAAAAAATGCCTTACTAACTAATGAACGCAGTATTGCTCGTAAGTTTAAAGAATTGGTTTTATCAATTCAAATTGAACGAAAATTTAGTAAAGATGAAATTTTAACCATGTACCTCAACGAGGCACCTTATGGTGGTAATATTTGGGGGGTGGCCACGGCTGTAGAGGCTTATTTCAACAAGCCAATGAGCGAATTAACATTGGTCGAAAGTGCTTTTTTAGCTGGTCTGCCTCAGCGACCTAGTGTTTATTCTCCATATTCTTCACGTGTAGATGACAATGGTGAGCCATTTTGGAAAATGCGCACCACAGCAGTACTTAATGCAATGAAGGAGAATGACTACATTTCTAAAGAAGAACAGCAACAGGCATTAAGTGAATTAGATAATTTAACTTTTAATCGAACGATTAGTGAGATCAAGGCTCCACACTTTGTCTTTTATGTGCAAAGACAGCTTGAAGAGCTTTTTGGCGAAGAATTATTATCAACAGGTGGCATTAAAGTTACCACAACTCTCGATTGGGAATTGCAAGAACTAGCTCAAACGGTGGTGGCTGAAGAAGTTGAGGCAGTGAATAAATACGAAATTAGCAACGGCGCAGCTTTGGCTCTTAACCCTCAGTCTGGAGAAATTTTAGCGATGGTCGGTAGTAAAGATTATTTTGATGATGATATTGGTGGTCAATTTAATGTGGTAGTGGATGGTTTGAGACAGCCTGGATCAGCGATTAAGCCAATTACTTATTTAGGCATGATTAGGCGTGGCTTTAGTCCTGCCCACATGCTTATGGATGTGCAAACTACTTTTATACGCAATGAAGCTGAAACGCCCTATACACCAAAAAATTATGATGGTGTGTTTCGTGGTCCTGTGAGTTTGCGCCAGTCCTTGGGTAGTTCCTTAAATATTCCAGCGGTTAAATCACTAGCCACCGTTGGTTTAGAAGAATTTTTAACTTTAGCTTACAACATGGGTTTGGAAACTTTTGAACCGAATCAAGCAAATTTACAGCGTTTTGGTTTAGCTTTGACTCTTGGCGGTGGCGAAGTTTACATGCTTGATTTAGGTAATGCTTATAGTGTTTTTGCCAATGGCGGCAGGAAAACTGAGCCAGTAGCAATTTTGAAAGTTGAAGATAATGAGGGAAAAGTTTTATATGAGTATAAAAAAACTCAAGGTAAAAAAATAATTGAAGAGGGCGAAGCATTTTTAATTAATCATATGCTCTCAGATAATAATGCTCGCATCTTAGCCTTTGGTGCTAATTCTCTCTTAAATACTGGTCGACCAATTGCTGTGAAAACTGGAACTACCAACGATATGAAAGACAACTGGACAATTGGTTGGAGTAGCGATATTTTAGTGGCAACTTGGGTGGGTAATAATGACAATACCTCAATGAGTTATGTAGCTTCAGGTATTACTGGAGCTTCACCAATTTGGCGCCGCATTATTTTGGGCTCGCTGGACATGGGTTATTTAGCTCCTGAATGGGAAGTTCCAGATTCTGTTGAATTGGTTGAGCTTGACGCAATTTCTGGCTATCCAAAACATGATGATTTTCCCAGTAAATCTGATTATGTCATCAAGGGAACGCTAGCTACTTCCCCAGATCCTATTCATCTTTTAGAAAAAGTTTGTAGAGGGGAAAATGATAAATTAGCTACTGAAGCGAAAATTGCTGCCGGTAATTATGACAGACGAGAATTCATTTATGCTAAAGAATACGACCCTTTTAGTGAAGATGGGCAAAATCGTTGGCAGATCGGCATTGATGCGTGGATTGCCAGTCAAGATGATTCACGCTATCACTTCCCCACCGAATATTGTGGTGATTTAGAAGATGTGAGTGTTAGATTAAGAAAGCCCGATGATAAACAAAACTTTAAAGATCGAGAAGTTGAGATTGAAATTCGCTCAGGGAGTAATGATGGTGTCAAAAAATTAGAGCTCTACGTCAATGATAAGCTCTTAGAAACCATCGAGGGTAAAAGTGAATATCGAGGCAAAATTAATTTGGCGCCTGGTAAGTATGAGCTTTATGCTAAGGCCTATGCAAAAAATAATGAAGTAAAAACCAGTAGCAAAGTGAGAATTGGTGTTGGCGGTATTGCTTGGGATTATGTTGAACCAACCCCAACTTCACAGCCCAGTCCAACTCCAAAACCAAGTAAAGCACCGGAGCCGACTGCAGCGCCTACAGGACTAGCGCCGACTGTTCCTCCAACTGAGGGCAATGACTAGGAGCCAGCTGGCTAGCCCAATTACTTGCGTAATTAAATAATGATCCAAGGCAAAAATTGGGCTGAGAATTAATAATTTTGACCAAGCAATTTGTGTTCTGAATTTCCAAGCCAGCAATAATAAGAAAGCAAGAGCGATAAGTCCCCCTTCGCTGAGCAACAACAGTCCCCCATGATGCACTGGCTGAATAAAGCGCACAATCTCTCGATTTTGACTATAATTTTCAACTTCTTTGACGTAATTGTTAAGTCCTACACCAAAAATTGTTTGCTCCTTAAACATGGCCCAAGCAGCAGTGTTTAGCGTGGCTCGTCGCGAAATTGAGGGATATTCTTTATCTAAATTGAGCTCTAATTGTTTAATGATTAGTGGAGTAAAAATGAACAATATAATTAAAGAAAAATTAAAAAATTTTAAGTAAGTATTTGTTTGCTTATTTGTAGCACGACGCTTAATAAATGAATAAATTAAGAAAAGACAAAGAGTAAGAAAAGCTGATAAAGATTGAGTTAAGACAATAATTACTAAAGCATTAAGTAGTAGTAGGCTGGAAATTAGTGGTTTTTTATTTTTATCATCAAGGACGATCATGGTAAAAATACTGATTATTCCAGCCAAAATGTTGGGATGAGCGGTACTAGCATAGGGCAAAATTTTTTCTTGATTGAAAAATTGAGCGCGACTAATGACAGCGAAATGGCTCAAGTCTGGTTCGCCAAAAAATTGATAGGGAGCCAAAGATCGCTGCATAAAAAATTGATAATAAGCGAGAAAACTTAGCCAAAGTATCGAGCCTAATAAAGCTTTTCTCACAATTAATTGTTTTTTTTGATCCATGTAAATACTGATCACAAAAATAATCATCAGCACTAAGCGCAGTAGATAAATAATGGCAGCTAAATTAATGTGCAGGAATTGTTTGATTAAAAATATAGCCAGCAACAATAAAATTAATTGATCAATTTTTTTTAATTTTATTTTAATTTTTTTTAGTTTTGAAAAGTTTTTTTTGTTAAATAAAAAAATTAATAAATTAACAACTAATAAACAATCAAATAAATATATTTTAGGGATCAAATAATCAACTAATAAACCTTTGAGGTAAGCCTGATCAACAGCAAATTTAAAAAATAAATTACTGCTTAGACTAAAGATAGTAAAAAATAATAACAGTTGTTTAAATTTTTCCCACCAACTGTGCTTGAAATTTTTTCTTTGCCAAACTGACCACTTGTTGGCGAATTGGTTCAACATCTTCTGTACTTAAATTTTTATTATTATCTTGATAAATAATAGCAAAAGTATAATTGTCTTGATAAACATTGACTAAAGTAAAATCTTTAATATCTTTGTGGCTTTTAATCAGGGTGCTGATAAAATCACCAACTGCGACTGGTTTTTTTAAGGTGAAAGTGAGCTGTTCAATAATTTGCGCATACTGATTACTTTTCTGATAATGAGGATAAAAATTAACAACTTTTAATAAATTATTTAATTTAATTTCGATACCAACCAAGCCATCTGCAAAAAGATGTAAATGCCCAAGCACTAATCGCTCTTGGGGTTTTTTAATAATTAATTTAGCACTTTGCTGATAAATGCTATGATTTTTAGTCATGATTTCTTCAACATCTAAGTCCACCACTTTTTTTTCTAAAATGAAAAATTGATTGAGCAATAATTCAAGATCGCCTTTGACTTGACGAAAATTTTTCCTACTGAGCATGGCTAAATAGCTGTCCTGTTTGGGTAGTGCGTTTTTTTGTGGATGATAAGTTTTAGCAATTTCAAATAATTGCCAATCATGATTTTGCGGATTACCGTGCATGATGCTGATTAGAGAAGGCAAAATTGAACGACGGAGATAAACATTTTCTTCTTTAAGTGGATTACTTAATTTCAGATGGCTGGCCAAAGAGTAACCCGACATTAAGGCTTCCTGATCACTAACCAATGAATAGCTGTAGATTTCTTGCCAAGCCAAATGGCTTAAAAAGCTTTTAATTCGACTTTCAACTTGAAAAAACTTTTGCTGAGGACGCTCGCTTGGCAATTGGCCAGCCATTAATTGGCTAGGCAAATTATGATAACCGTAAATTCGAGCAATTTCTTCAATAATATCAGCGGGAATTTCTAAGTCAGATCGGTAAGTTGGAGCGAGAATGACAAATTGTTCTGTCTGCTTGTCTTTATTTGCCTGCTTGTCTTTAGTAAGTGTTACTTGGCAATCAAGATCTCTTAAAATCGCTATTATTTCCCTTTTGGGCAACTCAATACCTAAATAGTCCTTAATTAATTGACTATTAACTATAATTTTATTTCCGGATTTTTGATCGGGAAAATAATCATAAACTGGACTAGCAACTTTAGCTTTAGCTATTTTTTCAAATAAATAAACAGCATAGCGAAGGACTTTTTCAGCCAAATAAGGATCAACATTTTTTTCATTGAGTTGAGCGGCTGTGGTGCGAATCGCTTGAATCATTGAAGCATATCTCACTTTATGAGCATCTAAGGACTCGATCCAAAATAATACATTTTTAGTGTTCTGATCGATGCCAGTATTAAGTGTTCCCTTCACTGCTGGCAAATCAATAATTTCTCCAGCACTATTTTCAAAAACAATTTCTCCACCCACTGTATGATGAACTTCTTTATCTAAAGTGATGAATTTTTTTCCTGGTTTAGCTTCTCTAATAATAATTTTGCCACCCATTTGCATAATTTTGTCGTAATCAAAAACATGACAAGGATGACCCAATTCATGAGTGACGTAATTGGTAATATCAACGACTGCATCGTGCACATTAATTGCCACCGCTTGTAAACGATCTTGAATGTATTGAGGACTGTTTTGTTGGGTGATATCACTTAAAACAACAGCCATCACCCTTCTTACACCTTCAGTTTCATAAATAATTTCTGGCAAAGCCAAGTGGCGCTGGGGGTGTTGTTTAACGCTTGGCCAATTTTTTTTAATCATGCGCGCTGTATAGCCAGCTCTATTTAAAATAGTCGTGGCTTCTCGGGCAATGCCCTCGATTGACATCATATCAACGCGATTAGTACTAACTTCAATATCGTAAACGTAGTCTTTTTGACCACTAGCTAGTTTGACAGTGTTTAAGCGTTCAACAGAAGGACCACTCAAAGAGAGATATTTTTGAATATCTTTGGCTTGTGCTTTACTGGATAAATATTCACCCAGCCAACTATGTGGTATTAAAATATTCATGAATCCTTTATTATCTGCATTGTTCTTTTAAAATTGTTCTAAAAATTCTTGATTACCCGAATAAAATAAGCGAATGTCATCGATGTTTAAATCTTGTTTAAGGGTGTAACTGCGCTCAACTCCCCAGCCAAAAGCAAAACCGCGATATTTATTGCTATCAATGCCGCCTGCTTTTAAGACATTGGGATGCACCATACCTGCCCCACCCACTTCATGCCAGCCAGACTTACAAAAACGGCAATTTATTTTGTGATTATGCTCGTCTTTAATGTAGCCGGTGCCATGGCAAATATGACAGCTAAAATCGACTTCAAAAGATGGCTCAGTAAATTTAAAATGAAATGGTCGAATGCGACTTTTGGTTTTGGGACCAAAAAATTCTTTGGCAAAATAATCGATTGTGCCTTTTAGATGTTGAATATTAATGTCTTGATCAATGACTAAACCCTCAAACTGATGAAACATTTGGGTGTGAGTATTATCACTTTGACGTCGATAACAACGACTGATATTCATCATGCGAATTGGCAATTGACCCTTAACTCGCTCCATTTCTCTTACTTGCCCATTTGAAGTATGGGTGGTGAGCACCATTTTGCCCAATCTTGGATCAGCTTTTTGATCGACAAAAAAAGTTTCCCATTCATCGCGGGCCGGATGATTACTTGGCATATTGAGCGCTTGAAAGACGTAATAATCCCAATCCACTTCTGGATGACTAACTCGAACAAAACCAATTCTTTCAAAAATTTGGCTAATTTCTTCAATTGCTTGGGAAACTGGATGTAAATGACCGACCTTGGTCTTAATTCCAGGCATACTCAAATCTTGATGAACTTGGTTTGTAAAATCTGGCTTTTGATAATCTGCCAGTTTTGATTCGAGTTTATTTTTTAATTGATTAAGCTCTCTGCCAAAATCTTTTTTTTCTTCTTTTGTTAAAACTTTAATTTGCGCAGCCAGTTGATTAAATAAGCCTTTTTTACCCAAATATTTAACTGCTAATTGTTGAGCATTTTGTTGATTAATTTCTTGGAGAAATTGCTCAAACAAATCTTGACTTTGTGCCACTAAGTTTTGGTAAGCAGACATGTTTAATTTTCTTTCTAATCTTTCTTCTTAGTATTTTAGCAGTTTTTTTAGCTTTTTTCTCTTATTGTTAATTCTAAAAACCCCGCTTTGTAGCGGGGTTTTTTTACAAAATTGTAAAAACACTACCCCACTCTCAAGCTAAAAAACTGTTGAGTAAAATAGTGTTGTTTGCTTGAGTTTGATAAATTCATGCTAACTTTGCTAATTTTATTTTTGTGCTTTAACCACAATTTCTTTGAAAGTGTCAAAGTCGCTAACAGCTAATTCACTCAAAACTTTACGATTAAGAGCAATGTCAGCTTTTTTTAGATTATTAATAAATCGTGAATAATTAAATTGTTGATTGATTTGGTGCAAACCAGCATTAATCCGCATAATCCACAGCTTACGCATGTCTCGTTTACGTAATTTACGACCGATATAGGCGTATTGACCAGAGTGAAGTAAAGCTTCTTTGGCTCTTTTGTACAAACGACTATTAGCTCCACGAAAACCCTTGGTTAACTTTAACACTTTTTTATGGCGACGATGTCTAACAGTACCAGTTTTTGTTCTTGACATAATAACTTTCTGACAAATTAATTAAGTTAATTAAGACCGAGCATCCTTTTAATTTTTAATGCGTAAGGGCCCTTAACTTCAACGGGGATACGATAACTGCGGATAGCTTTTTTACTTTTGTTTCTACGTAAATGACGACGATTTTGAATACGTCGCATCACTTTTCCAGTGCCGGTAATATGAAAACGACGGGCCACGCCTTTTCTAGTTTTAACTTTAATTTTTTTCATGACTATCCTTGTTTTTGTTTTCTTTGCCCAGTGGCGCTAATTGAGCTTGTAGCTTTTTGCCAATCAGGCGAGGCTCAATTTCGAGTTTTGCTAAATCTTGACAATCTTCAACGATTCTCGCAAAAACTTCATAACCGGTTTTTTTATGAGTGATTTGTCGACCTTTAAAGAAAAGAGTAATTTTTACCTTGTGACCCTTGGTCAAAAATTCTCTTAACTGTTTTAATCTGGTTTGATAATCACCCTCACCGATTACTGGTGAGAAACGCAATTCTTTTAGATCTTGAATTTTCGATTTTTTACGATTATCAGCTTCTTTCTTTTTTAACTGATACTTGTATTTCGACAATTCAATAATCTTGACAATGGGCGGTTGAGATTTTTCAGTAACTAATACCAAATCTTTACCTTCGTCCATGGCTCTCACAAAAGCCTCTCTAGACGACATGATACCCATCATCTCACCATGTTCTGTTAAAACGCGCACCTCTGGAAAACGAATGTTAGCATTCGCTTTCACAAATAAGTTATCTTTTATATGTTTGTTATATTTTTTTCTAATCACCTGAGGTTAAGAATTATACTATAAATTAAACAAAAAACTAGTAAGCAATCTCTGGCAGAGATTAGCAGTACTTGGTCTTCTCTAAATTTCCTTAATGATTATAGCATGAATTTTTTAGCAAAAAAAACAGATTGATTTGCCTACTATCATCAAGTATAATGCAATTTGCTTCATGATCGAGCTTGTAGCTCAGTTGGTTAGAGCGCTTCGTTGACATCGAAGAGGTCAGAGGTTCGAGTCCTCTCAAGCTCACTTTTTAGTATTTTCAGTATTGATAACTAGTCTGCCCTAGTAAGATGAGCTGATGAGTGATGAAAAGATCAAACAAAAACAATTAGCTGTGCCAGCTAATTATTATTTTTTTGGTGATCCTGGTCGCGTTATTGATCGAGTCAACAACTTCCTGCAATTAGATAATGCGGATAGTACAGCAGATCAACGCTTAGCATTGGCCGCAGAAGTGCTGAATTTTTGTCCAGTGCCTTTTTTAGATGAATTAATTACCGCTCTTGATTTACAAACAAGAGAAAATTTCCTTAATTTAAGAAACAAAGCCAGTAAGAATGAAATAAATCTTAGGCATGAATATTATTTGAGTAAAGAAGAAGCAAACCAAGTTTCCGCTTTGGCACTACACTTATTAAGTGAAAAAATTATCAATAGTGAGGCTGAGGAAATTTTACCCATTCTGCGTTTTGTACAACAATACATCAAGGCGCAAGGTAAACTCCAGGAATTAACCAATTCAAATATTGATCAATTAAGTGCTGAAATCAGGCGATTGTCAGAGGAAATTGAAGAGGAAAAATCATCACTGGCGCAAGATCAAGCAAGCTTAGCTAGTGATTTTGCTTTGAAATTAAGTCAAGGGAATATTTAGCCGGCCGCGTTCGCGCCAAAATTTCTTTCACTATTCATGGCGTCATGAACACCTTTACTGCTTTTAAGGCTGAAAGCTGTACCTCGACCCTTTTTACCCTTGCCAGCTACTTGATTCATCCAAGTCCGAGCGCTATTAACTTGTTCACGCAACAACATAATCCACTCGCGAAGTTTGTGAAAAAAATTAAAAAAGCCGATGCCGGTGGTACCAGGATCAACCACTTCTTGACTGAGAGCAAGATCGATGTCTTTATCTAGGTTGTTAATATCTTCAGCCAACATTTTTAATTCTTTTCTAGTTTCTTCTAGTTCTTTAATATTTTGCTCAGCCTGAGCGGCAAAAATCTCATGAGTTTCAACTGGATTGATGCGATCGTGCAATCTTTGGCGCAGCGCTTCTTTTTTTTGTTGTTGAACAAGCTCACTGCTCTGAATTCTTCGCTCATTATTATCTAGTGAAGAAAATATGTCTCCCCCACTTTGACTCAAGGCACGCGCAAAAGCATCTAGCTGATCATGTTCACCATCGCTTGAGGGAACATAAGAATTAGCGTTTTTTTCGCTCTCTAAAAGAGCTCTGGCCAAATTTTGATTTTGCCCAGCACTATTCCTCGCCGATGATTTATTATTTTGATTCAAGTTATTCATGATTGTAACGTGTTTAGCGAAAAGAACAATAAATACTAAAAGTACTTATTAGATCAACTATATATTATAGGATCAAAATAGTACAAAGTCAAGTTTGTCCTCTGGAATCAGTAAAAATTAAGTGTTTAATCTTCTAATAAGCTATTAATAGTTTGTTGACGCAATAATTGAGCCTTAAAACTATCAAGATAATGCTCATGTGCTGAAATTTGTTCGCGAAGTTTTTCGTCTTGAATATCAGCCAAGGCTTTTTGCAGATCTCGATCACTCACTTTTAACTGACGTTCCCTGGCAATTGCCGCTAAAACAAAATCAATTTGTAAGCGATTTAAGACTGTGCCAGCCAACTCATTGCTTAGTTCTTCTATGCTAAGCTGTCGCTGGGCTAAATATTTTTCAAGACTTAATTGATAGGCATCTAACTGTTCTCTGAATCTTTCAAATTCTGCTTGAGTTTCACGACGTAGTAAAAGCTCGCCAATACTTGGACGAATATTAATCACTAATTCTCGCAGAATGTGTTGGTAATAAATTTCCTTTTCTTGATCTGGAGAGAGTTTTTCTGGAGCTTGTTTATTAGCCTCTGGCTCAGCTGAGGGAGTTTCTCCTGCATCTTTATTTTCTGCTTGCTCTGCTGTTTTTTTAGCTTTTGCCTCTGCTTGTTTGCTTTTTACCTCTGGTTTAGTTTCATTGTGTTTTTTGATAAATTCAGCAGCCGCTTTTTTAGCAGTTTTAATGTGCTTGTCATAATCTTTGAGATCAATTTGTGGAGCTTCACAAAAGTAAGCATCTATTACCCAATCTTCACCTTTTTTCAGTGACACCAAGTGATATTCTGGAGCAGTAATGGCTTGTTTTTTCTTTTCTTTTAAAGCTTCAATGTATTTGTTGGGTAAAATATCTTTGAGAATAATTTCTGCTGCTTTTTCTAAAGAAATTTGCTTTTCTGCGATAGCTAAAGGCACTTTTCCCTGGCGAAAGCCTTCAACTTTCATCTTTTTTGCTAGATCGCGAATGGTTTTTTGATAGGGCTGTTCAATTTCAGACCAAGCAATATTAATTCGCAATTGATCATTAGGACTAATTAAAGAGGGTTTTTTTGCTTCTTTAGAGTTGGCACTAGCCTGCTCTTTTTTGCTTGTGCTGGCCTGTTTTTTGCTTGCATCAGCCTGTGATTTTTTTGCTTCTTTAGGGTTTACACTAGCTTGTTGTGCTTTTTTCGTTTTTGTCATAAGCAAGCATTATACCTCATGATTTACCAGCTGGTTAGAGGGCTTGAAAAAGCTAGTCAAATTCGTGCTGCTTAATTAAATTTTGCTTAATTGCTCCATTAAGCGACAGGTGTAGCCCCACTCATTATCGTACCAGGCGATTACCTTTAATAAATTGCCATCAATTAATTGTAAAAGTGGCAAATCTACCACCGCACTGTATTCACAAGCGATAAAATCACTAGATACCAGCGGTTCCTCGCTCACTGCGACAATTCCTTGATATTTGCCCTGAGCGGCTTCAATAAAAGTTTGTTTAATATCTTCTAACTTACTGTCTTTACTTAACACAAAAGTGATGTCAGAAATAGAGACAGTTGGAGTAGGTACCCGAATAGCTAGGCCGTCGAATTTACTCTTGAGGCTGGGGATAATGTCAGCTGTGGCTTTGGCTGCTCCAGTCGAGGTTGGCACCAAATTAAGTGCTGCTGATCGAGCACGACGCAAATCTTTGTGGTGAGAATTGTCGTGCAAGTTTTGATCGCTGGTAAAAGAGTGAATAGTAGTTAAAATAGCTTTTTCGATGCCGAAATTATCTTGAATAATTTGTACAACTGGCGCGACACAATTGGTGGTACAAGAAGCGTTCGAAAAAATATTTTTACTTTGATCAATTTCATTGACGCCAATAACACCAGTGCTGATTAAATTATCTGGATCTTCTTTGCCTGGCGCAGAGAGTAAGACTTTTTTGGCACCAGCTTGCAAATGGAGAGCCGCTTTTTTAGCTTTTTCAAAAGCGCCGGTTGATTCTAAGACACTGTAGACTTCATATTTTTCCCAGGGGATTTTAGCTGGATCACGTTCGGCAGTCACTAAAATTCTATGTTCGCCAACAATTAAATAACCAAGCTCAATTTCGCCATCAGCTAAGTCTTTAACTTTTTTTAACTCTTCAAAGCTAATTACTTCATTGAAGGTGCCATAAATACTGTCATATTTTAATAATTTAGCCCAGCCCTCCAAATCCATTGATCCAGAAGTATTGATGACTTTGAGGTCTAAAACTTGACGATGTTTTGTAAACCATATTCTAAAAGCAAGACGACCAATTCGACCAAGGCCATTAATGGCAAAATTTTTCATAGGCAGGCTCCTTATTCTTCTTATATTTTAGTAAATTTTTTCTTTAAGCGCAAGAATTTCCAGCGCAAAGCATCTCCTAAAGTGTACAATTTATACATTGGATATTGATATACCAAATCATAAGTGCCAATGCTTTCAACTAATTGGCCACCGTAGCTACGCTTAAAACGATGAAAACCAAACCAGGGGTCTTTGGGATCTGGATTCGGTCCAAGTGCTCCCCACATATCAAAAAGTTGGCAATTATGTTTTTTGCCAAAGCGAATGGCTTCCCACATCATCAAATTACTAGCCATCACTTCACGATGGCTACTACTTGAAGCGCCATAAGGATAATAAAGAACATTATTAAAAACGAAGACAATCCACACCACCAAGACTTGATTGTCATAGCTGGCTTTTAAAATATGCATGATGCCGCTATCTTTAAAAATTTGCCACATTTTGCGAAAATATTCTGGTGAATGGGCATAAAAAGCTTGTCTTTTGGTGGTCTCTTCTAGAATTTTAATGTAATCTTCCAAACCTTGTTCGCTGCTGTCTTCAACGACCTTCACTCCTTTTTTCATAGCCAAACGCGTGTTGTAACGAGTTTTACTAGTCATTTTGTTCATTAACTCTTCTTCAGAAAGATTTAGATTTAAATGAAAGGTGAAAGGAGTAAATAAAGAACGCCCCTCCTCTATTTGATATTTTTTGAGAAATTTAACGCTAGGATGGTCGTCGTGTAGCTGATCTAAATCTTTAAGAACGGCTGGTTCTAATTTAATACAAATAGCCCGATGCTTTTCAGCCAATTGCTGCAAAGTACTCATTTGTTCTTCGTTTGGTGTTAAACCCTTGGGGAAATAACCAATGGTGTAATTAACAAAAGGCAATTTATGGAAGGTGACCGTCATCGCTTTTTGCAGTTTTCCTCCATCAAAGAAGCCAATGCGTTCCACCTCTAAACCGGTTTTTTTACGAAATTCTCCCCACTCATAGGATTGAATTGGGTGGTCAACCACACGGTTATAAATGTCTTTTTCTTCTGGTCTAATATTTCTGATTAACATATTTGTAGTCATTGATTATAGGAGAAAAAAGCTCGCTTGTCAGTAGGGCTTCAATCATTGATAAAATCTTTGATGTCTATTTCATCATTTAACAAGGCGTCTAACTGTTCTTCATCAATAATTAAGCGTCTTTTAGTATTTTTTATTACTGTAACTTTTTGTCGACGCTTTTTATAAGCATAATAATTTCCAGTTTGCATATCCTCATCAAAATGATGATGAACGCTTAACAAGCTGGTGTTAATTTCTCCAAGAAAACGACTGGGCAGATTTTGCTGGGCTCCGCCAAATTGATAACGATTACGAGCATAGCTAAAAATTAGTTGTTTTTTGGCACGGGTGATACCGACATAGCACAGTCGACGTTCTTCCTCTAGCTCTTCTTCATTAAGCATAGATCGACTGTGCGGCAACAAACCCTCTTCCATTCCGACCATAAAAACAGTGTCAAATTCTAAACCTTTAGCCGAATGCAAACTCATCAGTTTAATGCCTTCGTAGTGTTGCTGATTTTGTTTTTCAGGTAGATAACCATCTTGAACTAAAGCGACGTTTTCTAGAAAGACTTGACTATCCTCAAATAAACTAGCTACATTGAGCAATTCATCAATATTGTCTAAACGGCTGAGGTCATCGGGGTTTTTTTTATCAAATTTATTGGTGTATTCGCTTACTTTAATGATTTCTTGCAAAGCTAAACTAGGATTATTTAAAATATTTTGCTCAGCTTTAAGCAACCACTCTTGAAAACGCATAAAGCGTCTTTTACCGAGCTTAATGACGCGATTCAAGCTTGGGCTATCAAGTTCGTTAAAACATAGGCGTAAATAGGCCAATAAATCTTTAATTTCTTTGCGTTGATAAAATTTTGTCCCACCAATAATTTGGTAAGGCAGTTGGTGACGAATTAAAGCTTCCTCCAGGGCTCGAGACTGAGCATTAGTGCGATATAAAACCGCAATTTGATCTAAAGAATCAATAAATTCTTGCTTAATCAATTTGACGATTGTTTCAGCTTCTAATTCACCATTACTGAGTTCGTGAACCTGGATTTTGTGTTCTTGATTTGTGTTGTTGGTCCATAATTTTAAAATTGGGTGTAGTTGGTTTTGTTGAATCAGCTGCGTGGCTGCATCTAGAATATTCTGGGTGGAACGATAATTTTGCTCCAAATGATATTCTTTCAATTGAGGGAAATCGTTTTTTAATTGTTTTAGATTGCGATAATCCGCTCCGCGCCAAGCATAAATACTTTGTGAAAAATCCCCGACCGCAAATAATTCATTTTGTGGCTGAGCTAAAATTTTACTCAACAAATATTGGACTTTATTGCTGTCTTGAAATTCATCAATCAAAATGTATTTAAACTGAGTTTGGTAGTAGTGACGGACTGCCTCATTTTCCATTAATAATCGATAAGGCAGAATTAATAAATCATCAAAATCTAGGGCATTTTCTTGTTGCAGCCGCCGTTCATAGCTTTGATAAAGTTTGGCAATCGTCTCATTAAAATCATTGTTGACGCCATCAAGATACTCACTTGGACTCAGCAATTGATTTTTAATTTTACTGATTAGTGCCTGAACCAATGAAATTTTATATTTTTCTTGATCAAGATTTTTTTCTTTTAAAATATTTTTTAATACCTGGAGTTGATCTTGATCGTCATAAATGGTGAATTGATTGCTAAAAACTCTTTTATTAATTTGTAACACCTGATTATTCTGGAGAGCTCGCTTAGTTTCTAAGCGTAATATTTTTGCTCCTAAACTATGAAATGTTCCAGAATAGCTTAGTTCCTGGCCACTGTATTCTAAAACTCGCCTTTTCATCTCGTTGGCAGCCTTGTTGGTGAAAGTTAGTAGCAACAGCTCATTGGCTTGAGCTAATCCTTCTTTAATCAGATAAACAGCCCGACTAGTTAAGACTCGAGTTTTGCCACTGCCAGCCCCTGCCAAAACAAGCGCAGGCCCAGTGCTGTGTAATACTGCTTGGCGTTGCTCATTATTTAGTTGGTCTAAGATCTCCTGACTCTCAAACATAGACTTCATCGTAACACAAAATTGCTGGTTTTTAATAAATGGCAAATTGCTTTAAAGGGCAAAATGCTTCAAATGGCAAAAATTGCTTTGTGATCTGCTTTTGGCTAAAATAAAATTGTGCAAAAAACGATTTTACTAAATTGGAAAGCCAACAAAAATATTTTTGAAGTTGAGCATTGGTTAAATAATTTTCCGAAAGACTTACTTACTAATAAGCCTGATTTGAGATTATTAATCGCTCCACCTTTTCCTTTTATTGCTCAGATGCGTCGCTTAATTGATCATCAGCAATTAGCGATTGGTCTGGCAGTGCAAGATATTAGCGCGCAAGGAGCAGGGGCTTATACGGGTGAGGTGGTGGCTAAGAATTTAGAATTTTTAGGTGTAGAAATGGCAATTATTGGTCATAGTGAAAGACGAAAATTATTTAATGAAAGTTCACAACTAATTGCCAGCAAAGTGCAAAGAGCTTTAGAAGCAGATATCGGAGTCATGTTGTGTTTAGATGAGCCTGATTTTCCAGAACAAGCCAAACTCTTAACAGAACAAGAAAGAACACGAGTGAGTGTTGCTTACGAACCCGTTTCAGCCATTGGCAGTGGTCAGGCAGTTGAGCCTGAGGTAGTCAAGGCTTTTTTCCAAAAACTTCGTCAATTTTTCCCATTTAATCCATTAATTTATGGTGGCAGTGTCAATCCCAGCAACATTAAAGACTTTTTAGCGATTAGTGATGGGGTGTTGGTGTCGAGTGCTGCATTAGAATTAACTGATTTTATCCTGCTTATTCAGGCTTTAGATTAAATTAACTGGGTAAATTTTTAACTTGCAACTTGAAAATTTGTACTATTTATATATATTCTGATAGATAGTGAAAATTAAAGAAATCATTTTATTAGGTTTAATTTTATTAATTTCTCTTTTTTTGCGCCTATGGCGATTAAATATCCCCGAACAGATGTATTTTGATGAAGTCTATCATGTGCCAGCGGTGCAAATGTTAGCAGCTGGGGATTTTACGACGCCTTTTGAATGGTGGCATCGTGCCGATTGGCCAATTTATTTTGATTGGTTGCATCCGCCTTTAGCCAAGTATCTGCAAGCGATTACTTTGCGCTTTTTTAATTTCTGGCCAGCACCAGTCATTTGGCGCTTACCTTCAGTGATTTTTGGGCTCATGGCTTTGCTAGTTTTTTATTTTTTAGCTAAGGAATTGGCTTTTGCGCTTTTAGCCAATGACAAAATTAATAAATTAATTAAAAGCAAGCTGCAAAGAGAAGATTTAGCCAGCAATTTTGCCTTAATCGCCAGTGCCCTGTTTGCTAGTGATGGTTTATTTTTAGTGCAGAGTCGCCTAGCCATGAACGATATTTTTTATTTATTTTTTACCCTGAGTGCCAGCTATTTTTATTTTTTGTATCGTCGGCAAAAAAACTTAATTGTCTTTTTTTTAAGTGGCCTAATGCTGGCTTTGGCTCTCAGCACTAAATGGTCTGCTGTTTGGCTCATTATTCTGTTTTTAATGCTGGAATTATGGCGAATTTTCCAGGAAAAATCATATCAACAATTAGCATTTGTCCTTTTTTCCTTATTGCTCACCCCGGTGGTGATTTATTTATTTGCTTATCTTCCTTATTTTTTCAGCGGTAAAAGTTTGCTTGATTTTTTTCAGCTGCAGAAGCAGATTTTAAATTTTCAATTACATTGGGCTAGTCCGCATCCTTATCAATCGGGGCCACTAGCTTGGCTATTTAATTGGCGGCCAATCTGGTATTTTACTGATTTATCGCATAGCAATTGGCGTCAGGATATTTATGCGCAAGGCAATCCCCTACTTTTTTTGTACTTGTTTGCTTTACCTCTTTTTTTATGGATATGGAAAAAAAGTTTGAAAAGCAAAGCTTTAATCAAAAAATGGCAAGCGACACTTTTTCAGCCCAGCTATTTAAGGCTGTTGATAATTTTTTTGGCGTCCTTTTTGCCTTGGATTTTATTTGCTAGACCAATGTTTTTTTATCATTTTTTGCCTGCGCTCCCCTATTTAGTTTTATTAGTGACTTGGCCCGTCTATTTATTTAGTTTAAGCATAAAATCTCCAGACCAACGCCGAGCATTGATTTTTCATTTCTTATTTTGGCCGTTGTTAGTGGCTATACTTTTTTATCCACATTGGACTGCCTTGCCGGTTCCAGAAAAAGCTGCTCACTATCTTTACTTTTTCTTGAGCAACTGGCGATGAGTATAAATAAGGTATAATTTAGCAGAATAATAGTTGGGCTAGTGAAGGTTTATATGAAAAAAGTAGCAATTATTGGTGGTGGTTTCGGCGCTTTAAATGTGGCGTGGCAATTAAGCAATATTACCGGTCCAGATAAATTACAGATTGATGTTTTTGAGCAAGACCAACAATTAGCTGGTATGGCTGGGGGTTTTAAAGAGAAAAATTGGGCTTGGACTTTGGACAAACATTATCATCATCTTTTTGCTAAGGATCGTGCTTTTCAAAAATTTTTAAAAAGCTTGGGTTTGGAGGAAAAACTTTTTTTCAAAAAGACTAAAACTAGTACCCGTTGGCAAGGGAAAAATTTTCAATTAGATTCGGCTTTGAGCCTTTTAGCTTTTCAAGAATTAAGTTTCTTTGATCGTTTGCGTACTGGTGCAGTCTTAGCTTTTTTAAAAATTTTACCCAATGGTCAGTTTCTGGAAAAATATCCAGCTAGTGTTTTTTTACAAAAAACTATGGGCCAGAAACCCTGGCAAATAATTTGGCAACCTTTATTTAAATCTAAATTTTCTGCTTGGGCAGCAGATATTAATATGGCTTGGTTTTGGGCCAGAATTAAGCCAAGAACGGTTAAATTAGCCTATGTTGAAGGTGGTTTTCAATCCCTAGCCTCAGAAATTCAAAAGAAACTAAGCAAAAAGGGTGTTAAATTTTATTTGCAAGAGCGGGTTGAAAAAATTTACTTGCCAGAGCAAGCAAAAAATAAGCAAGCTGCTTTCAAATTAAAAATTAAGTCACTAAAAAGTCAAAACAGCAGTACTCAAGAAAAAAAATATGATTTAGTTATTAGCACTCTTCCTTCCACTCAATTTAAAAAAATAGCGGCATTACCCGAATTAAAAGACGATCACTTGCAGGGTTTGTCGGCCATGACCATGATTGTGCGTTTAAAAGAGCCCCTTCTAGCAGACAAGATCTACTGGTTAAATATTAATGAAAAAAGATGGCCTTTTTTGGCAGTCGTTGAACATGATCATTTTGTGGATAATAAACATTACAATCATGAGCACTTAGTCTATTTAGGCAGATATTTATCGAGTGATGAGCCAGCCTATCGCCAGTCAGCCAAAACAATCTGGCAAAGTTATTTACCATACTTGCGCAAATTAAACCCAAATGTTGAGCAATTACTAATTGATTATCGTTTATATAAAGAAGATTTTGCCCAACCCTTAGTCAGGGTTAATCATAGTCAGCATTTACCAAAAATGCGCACTAGTTGTCCCAAGCTTTATTGGGTATCAATGCAACACATTTATCCTTTTGATCGAGGGCTAAATCAGGCAATCGTCGCCAGCAATCAACTAGTTGCCGAGATTAAGCAAGATTTGAGTCTTTAGTGTTGTTAAAATTCTAGATCACAACTTAGAATTTTTTTGTTATAGTAGTGAGGATGATTTTTCAAGTTTATTTATCTTTATTACTTTTACAATTATTAGCAATCCCCCTATTTGCTTATTTGAGTAAAACTTTTACGCAAATTAAAGATGGCCTATGGGCTTTTGCTCGTTTTTTTAGCTGGTTTATCTTGTCTTTACTGGTCTTTTTTATTGCTTACTTAAAAATCCCAATCAACACTACTGTTGGTGTCTATATTGTCTTATTAGTGCTGTTTTTAATAAATATTTATTTTTTATTTATTGCCAAAAACCACCAGCAACAACAAGAATTACTTAAAAATTATTGGCAGAAGTTTCATCGCCAGATTATTATCGAGGAATTAGTCTTTTTCGCTTTTTTTAGTTTTTTATTAATTGTCAGAAGTTTTCAACCAGAGATTCTTGGTTTAGAAAAATTCATGGATGCTGGTTTTATTCAGGCTTATCTGAAATCACCCACTTTGCCCGCAGCAGATATGTGGTTTGCTGGTGAATCAATAAATTATTATAGTTTTGGTCATTTTATGGGTGCGATTTTAGTTCATCTATGGCGCATTGATTTAGCCTGGTCTTACAATTTTCTATTGGCGACCGTTATGGCTTTGTTGGCTAGCGAAGTTTTTTCTTTAACTTTTAATCTTAGAAGCCATTTTACTTGGAAATCGTCAGTTAAAAAAGAAAAAAAGACTGAAGCACAAGCCAATTTTTCAGCTTCGGCTGGGACTGCTCTCCTTGCCAGTTTCCTAGTCACTTTATTTGGCAATGGCCATGCGCTTTGGTATTTTTTGACTAATGGCAACTTTATTGATTATTGGTATCCCAATGCCACTCGTTTTATCGAGCGCACTATTCATGAATTTGCTGTTTATAGTTTTGTGGTGAGCGACCTGCACGCTCATGTGTGGTCGATGCCCATCGTCATTGCCCTGCTAATGACGATTTTTTTATGGTTAAGCGAATTAATTGAAGAAGTTAAAAGACAAAAAATTATCAAACTATTTGCCGAACGATTTTTTATTTTGAGTTTAGTTTTGGGAGTATTATTTGGCAGTTTGGTCATGACTAACACCTGGGATGTTTTTATTTATGCCATTTTATTATTAGTCTTGGGAGTTTTATTATTAATGTGGCGAACTGATTTTTTCTGGCCACTGTGTAGTTCAGCTTTGGGTATAACTTTAACTACGGCAATTGTTAGTGCGCCTTGGTTTCTTAATTTTCAATCTATTTCAGAAGGAGTTCGCATGGCCACCGAACACTCTCCAATTTGGCAATTATTAGTGTTGTGGGGAGCCCACACCATTCCGGTTTTAATTTTTATTATTATTTTGTTAGTTAATCGAAAACGACGAAGTAAAAAAGAAGAGGCGGCTTGGTTCTTTACACTGGGTACTTTTTTGGCTTTCCTTGTTTTATTAATTTTTACTGAATTCTTTTATTTTAAAGATATTTATACTGGTTATCCACGATCTAATACCATGTTTAAATTGATGTTTCAAGGTTTTATTTGGATAGCGATTTTATTGGCTTTGGCGATCTCTTTCTTCATTAGTCGGGCAAAAAGCCAACAATGCTTCAACTGGCAATTGCTTGATATTCGTGAAGCTTTGCCCTGGAAAAAGAATAAATTATTCAAAGTAAAAGTGGCAGCTCGTACTGTTGTATTTCTGTATTTGCCCATCGCTGCTTTAATTGTTGGTTTAGCGGCCTATCCAGTTTTAGCCTTTAAAAGTTACTATGGTTTTAAAAATTATCAGGGTTTAGACGGCTTACAGTGGATGAATAAAAAATATCCCAGCTCTTATGCCATGGTTAATTATTTAAAAAACAATGAGCCACAGCAAGTTAATATTTTAGAAGCGAGTGGTGAAAGTTTCACTGAATTTTCCATGGTTTCGGCTTTTTCTGGTATGCCGACTGTGGTTGGTTGGCAGGTTCACGAATGGTTGTGGCGAGGCACTTGGGATCTGCCAGCCAAGCGCCTGACCGAAGTTGAAACAATTTATCTAAATCCCACTAGTCAACAAAGCCGCGCTCTTTTAGATCAATATCAAATTAAATATATAGTGATTAGCAATCGCGAGCGAGAAAAACATCCCAACTTAAATGAACAGGCTCTGCTCAGCTTGGGTCAAGTAGTTTGGACTGGCAGCGAAGACGGATCGCAGCAGGATTATCTTATTTTACTTGAAAAGTAACCACCACTGTTTTAGATAAAGTGCTTGATCCTGGTTCCAGCGATGTAGCTGAGATATCGTTAACTGCCAACTCTTTACTGTAAAAAGATCGATAACTAACATCATTCTCCACAATTTCTAAAATCTTGACAATTTTTTGTTGATTTTTGGCAGCAATAGTTTCTGCTTTATTTCGGGCATCAGCGACAGCGTCATTAATTAATTCGCCTTCGCTAACATGTTGTTCGTCTAGCCTAAAATTAGGACCATAGACGTAATTTGCCTGGCTTTTGTTTAAAAGATGTAGTAATTCTTCACTTTCTTGCTTGAGTAAGGCACTCTGCTCATTGCGCAAAGTGATGCTGATGCTGGTATTAGCTCGCCAATCACCAGTTTTACCCGTGATGTTTTCTTCTCCAATCATCTTTATCTCTGGATTAGCCAATGGCGCAACTGAGTCTTCATTTTCTTGATAAACGCTGACTTGATTGGTTTGAATATCTTCGTCAGCAATGCCAAAATTTTTCACATCAATTAATAGTTGATCTACAACTTGATTAGCATTATTAATTGCTTGCTCTTTTGTTGGGGCAATTACTTCAATGCCAGCAGAAAATTCAGCCAGCTGATTGGAAACGTTTTCTTGCGCTAAACCTTGAACAGTAATGATGCTTTTTTCATTGTTAAATAGTGTTAGCGAAGTAAAATTTTGGATTAAAAAATAAGTCGAAAAGCCGAGAATAAAAACTAGTAAAAATTTAAAAAAGGTATTGTTGTTATTGTTCATATGGTGGTCATTATTGCACAGATTGGCTGCTTTTGAAAAGTGTAAGAACTAGCTATCGCTAATTAACTCAGCAAATTCGGCACTCACCCATGCCTCTTGTCCTTCAAACTTGATCTTTAGCCAGTCTTTAGTTTGCGCACTAGCTGTAGCCTCTAAATCACTTGTCAAATCTTCTATATAAGGATAATAAAAATTAGTTTTTGCAAAACCCAACTCTTTTGCATTTTTATCAGCTGCTTCTCTCACTCTTAGAACTTCTAAATTATCAACAAAAAAATTAGTGCTGTTAATCTTAACTTTTTTACCAATAATCGCTGTTGCTTCTGCCCTGCCCCAACTTTCATCTTCTGTTAACTGGGTTGAGTCACTGGCACTGGCATCCACAATAGAGTCGACCAACTCCTGCTGTAGATCAATATTTGGATCAATCGTAGCTGAGTTTAATTTAGCTAAGGTGATGCTTGCCTTAATCTTATATCCAGGCAAAACTTGCACGACATTTTCTTGGGTCTGATAAGAAGGCAGACTAACTTGATAGGTATATTCTTTGGGTTCTAAGTTTTCTAAAGTCAGTGGTGCGTATTGAACGGCATCGTCTTCAAAGCTAAGGAGAGCGTTTTCTGGATGAGTTTCAAAACTAAGCACGCCTACATCATCTGAGTTTTTTAGAGGCTCCAGTTCATAAATAACAACTGAACTTTCTTTAGCACTGGCTCCTGGCGTATAGGAAATCACCGTGAGCGTGCCTTTACTTAAAGTAATGAACAAGCTTAGTTCGGCTAAATTTTCATCATCAGGGACAATTTTTAAAACATGGTTGCCACTCTTAATAGCTTTTTCAAACAAGGGTGCTTTTTCCAAATACTCATCATCTAAAAAAACGCTGGCGTATTGGTCTGAGCCATGGTACTCAATTTGTAGACCAGCTAAATTAATTGTTTTTGGAGGATTAAAATACAGAAACAGCGCAGCACTTAAAATCACAATCGACAGAAAAAATAGCCAATAACGCTTTATCATCTATTAATTTTATATTACTAGTCGTAGTATAACAAATTTGCCGATGTCTTAGTTAAGAGCGATTTTGAGCACATCTTTAACGTCTTGAACTGGGAAAAATTGCAGATTTTTTTTGACTTCTTTGGGGATTTTAATCAAATCTCTTTCATTATCTTGAGGAATGATGACGATTTTACTACCAGCCCGATGAGCAGCAATGGCTTTTTCTTTCAGACCACCAATTCTTAAAACTCTCCCTCGCAAAGTGATTTCTCCAGTCATAGCAACATCACGGCGCACGGCCTTGTTTTTAAAAGCCGAGACAATGGCAGTGGTAATTGTTACTCCTGCTGATGGACCATCTTTCGGCACAGCTCCTTCTGGAACGTGGATATGCACATCGGTTTGATTAATTTTCTCGATATCAATTTTTAGTTCTTGGTGGTGGGCTCTCACATAAGTTAAAGCAGCTTGAGCCGATTCCTTCATAACTTCTCCTAGTTTACCGGTCAGCTTAATGCGGCCTTTTCCTGGAGAAAGAGCTACCTCAACAAACAAAATATCACCACCCACGCTGGTCCAAGCTAAGCCCGCAGCCAAACCGACCTGGTCTCTTTTTTCCGCGATGGTTTCATCAAAAATCACTGGCCCCAAAAATTCCACAATTTTTTTATTATTAATGGTGATGGTTTTTTTATTTTTTTCCAAAATTTCTCTAGCACTTTTACGCATGACTTTATTAAGTTGTCTTTCTAAATCACGAACGCCAGCCTCTCTGGTGTAATGGGCGATTATTTGCTTCAAAAGTTTGTCATTAATAATCACTTGCTGCTTTTTTAGGGCGTTTTTTTTGATAGTTTTGGGCAATAAATACCGCTTGGCAATTTCAAATTTTTCATTGAGAGTATAGCCAGAGTACTGGATCACTTCTAAACGATCTAATAAAGCAGCTGGCACGCTCTCTAAATTATTAGCAGTGGCAATAAACAAAACTTCAGATAAATCGTAAGGCATGTCTAAATAATGATCTTCAAAACTAAAATTTTGTTCAGGATCTAAGACTTCAATTAAAGCACTGCTTGGATCGCCATGAAAATCTTGGCCCAATTTATCAATTTCGTCGAGCATAAAGACTGGATTATTGCTTTGGGCATTCTGTAAACCTTTGATAATGCGACCAGGCATGGCACCCACATAGGTACGTCTGTGACCGCGGATTTCTGATTCATCGCGCACTCCGCCCAGAGAAATTTTAATGAAATGTCGATTTAAACTTTTAGCAATACTGCGACCAATACTGGTTTTGCCTACACCTGGAGGTCCAACAAAACACAAAATAGTCGGCAAATTCTTTTCTTGACTATCGTTTTGATTTTTTAATTGCATGACAGCCATGTGCTCTAAAACCCGATCTTTAACTTCTTCTAAACCATAATGATCTTGATTGAGAACTTTGGCCGCTCGCTTGATATTGATATTGGCTTTTTTACTTTTTTGCCAAGGCAAATCAAAAACCAAATCTAGCCAACTTCTAATATAAGCAGTTTCTGGATTATTGGGTGACATTTGCCCCAAGCGGGCAATTTCTTTTTTAATTCTGATTTCAGCTTCTTGAGGTAATTGTGTCTTTTTTAATAATTCTTCATATTCATTAACAGCACTTTGTTCATCACTTAGTTCGCCCAACTCTTTTTGAATGGTGCGTAAACGCTCACGAAGCACACTTTCACGCATATGTTCATCAAATTTTTCTTGGGTTTTGAGATTAACGTCTTGTTCAATTTCTAAAATTTTTACTTCTTTGGAAAGATGATCAATAATCAAGCGGATGCGCTGTTTAACGTTGGTAGTTTCTAAGATTTGCTGCTTTTTGGCAGTGGCAATATTGAGGGTGCTGGCAATTTGATCGGCCATCTCTCCCTCATTAACGC
>CAZBEW010000003.1:0-107600 GCA_964491115.1 uncultured Pseudomonadales bacterium
ATTACCTCTAACCACAGCTCATCCGAGCATCTTGCAGCATACAACGGTGCGGACCTCCTTAGGGCTTTCGCCCTAAATCATCCTGGCCATGGTTAGCTCACTCCGGTTTCGGGTCATTTACTAGTTACTATAAAACGCTCTATTCAAGCTCGCTTTCACTACGGCTCCGACATGGCAATGTCTTAACCAAGCAACTTAGCAAATACTCGCTGGCTCATTCTTCAATAGGCACGACATCACAAGATAAATCCTGCTTTGTCTGATTGTTAGCAAATGGTTTCAGGTACTATTTCACGGGGCCTTCCGCCCTTCTTTTCACCTTTCCCTCACGGTACTCGTTCACTATCGGTCTTGTTTGATATTTAGCCTTGGAGTATGGTCACCCCAGATTCAGAAAAGAGTTTGCCGTCTCTTAACCTACTCAGGAACATCCTATGTCAGTTTTTGTTTTCGTATACGCGGCTTTCACGGTCTTTGGCCAATTATTCCACATTGTTCTACTAACAATCACTGTCCAATGTTAGAGTCCTACAACCCCAGAAAAATCTGGTTTGGGCTAATTCCTTTTCGCTCGTCGCTTACTCAGGAAATCTCATTCGTTTTCTTTTCCTGTGCTTACTTAGATATTTCAGTTCAGCACGTACCCCCCCAAACAATAAATTGTTTGGGCCACCTTGTAAACAAGGCGGGGTTACCCCATTCGGACACCGCCGGATCACAGCTTTTTGGGAGCTACCCGACGACTTTCGCGCCCTACGCGTCCTTCTTCGGTCAAACAAGCCAAGGCATCCACCTTTTGCTTTAAGTTATAAATTACGAATCATTGAAGTCTTCATTTTTTCTCGACTATTATTGAATAACAGTTGATAAAATTCTTCACATGTTAAAGAACAGTTGCTTGCCAACCTGTTTTTGGTGGCTACTTATTAGCCTCTAGAAGTTCCGTTAGGAAAACATCCAAAGCCTAATAAGTAAACACCAATCTTAATTCTTGAGTGGACCCTAAGGGGCTCGAACCCTTGACCTCCACATTGCAAATGTGGCGCTCTAGCCAACTGAGCTAAGGGCCCAATTTTAAGCCGCTGTCAAAAACCACGCTATTCTATTTGTTGACGGAGGGAATCCTGATGGGTAGACCCATAACGGATTGTCGCGAGGAGTTGTAATTATAAAATCAAATAAATCAGAATGCAAGAGCAAATCAGACTAAAATTTACTTATAATAATTGCGCTCGCTGACCGATTTCCTCTTCAAGTAATTCCTTATCCTTGCCGTATTTAAGACGTGATAATTTTTTAATTAGTTCTGACAGCTTGGGATTCATTTTGGCCTCCTGAGCCTTGATGTCTTTTAGTAAAGACATACTAAACGCACTCACCGGCTGATTATCAACAATAGTCTTTATATAAGCGTGATATTTATCGACATTGGCTAAATCTGTTTCATTAAAAGTTGGTGAGAATTCGTGTTGTAAAAAATTAGCATCAGTGACACCGACCCGAAAAGCCACCATCGTCCCTACATTACCAAAAACAGCATTTTTAATATCTTCTTCGATTTGACCAATAAATTGGTTAGCCACGATTAAATTTAAGCGATATTTACGAGCTTCAGACAAAATAGAAGCAAAATCTTCGGTGGCAAAATTTTGAAACTCATCCACATAAAGGAAAAAGTCATTACGTTTCTCCATCGCAACATTTTGACGACTCATGGCAGCGGTTAAAATTTTAGGCACTAAAATTAAGCCCAAAAACTTAGCATCTTCTTCACCAATAACACCTTTACTCAAATTACACAGAATGATTTTCTTCTCATCCATAGCCTTGCGAAAATCAAAAGCACTTTCACTTTGACCAATAATGTTGCGCATAGTTTTGTTGGTCACAAAACGGCCAAATTTAGAAACAATGTAATCTAATACTTCAGATTTATGGAAATCACTGGTGCTCGCAATCTGGTCAGTCCAATAGCGCTTGACCATCGGATCTTTGACAAAAGGCAAATAATCTTCAACATATTTAGCGTCAGTCAAAATTCTTACCAGTTCAATGAAAGTTGCTCCAGGCTTAGCCATGATGGTTAACATTCCATTACGAATGGCGTGCTCAAAACGCGGACCAACAATTCCTGTTCGATGAGGATCGTAGAGCTTATACATTAAACCGATCACTGCACTGGCCATAAATTGCTGCTGTTCTTCATTATGGGCTTCCATAATGTTCATCCCCAGTGGTCGCTCAGTATCGGCTGGATTAAAATAAATAACATCCTCAGCTCTTTCTGGAGGCATTAATTGCAATAAATCTTCAACCAAATCACCGTGAGGATCAATAACTGCCACTCCTTGGCCGTTTTGAATATCCTGCAAAGCTAAATCTTTCAAAAATTCTGATTTACCTGTGCCTGTTTTTCCAATGATATAAGTGTGGCGGCGGCGATCTTCAAGAGACATATAAATCCCTCGTTCAACTCCTCGATATTTTGATTTGCCTAAATATAAACCTTTAGTGGGAATTTTATTTGAGGCTGGTGCGCTTTTAGCACTTAACCAGCGCATGTGGTGAGTCTCAACAGTTTTATTGGGGAAATGCATCAGAGTGGCCAATTCTTCAGTATTTAGAATGGTTTTTCTTAAGGGGATAAAAGACAAATAGCGGTAAATAAAGTCGATCATGAATGCGTGTTTAAACAAGATGTTTTTTCTTTTAAATTCGTTATAAGGAGAAGAAAACTGAGAAAAAGCGCCAATTAAATTATTTAAATGAGCTTTAGCAGTCACGTCATTATTGGCTGAAACAACCATGCGAATAGTAGTTTTAAAACCCGGCTTACTAATTTTAGTATTAATGGCTTCAACTTCTTTAGGATCATGAGTGTAACTCGCTGTATCTGGATTAGCTTCTTGTTTTTTTTGCTTTTGATTATGACGTTCGCCTTTTATCTGCCAAGCTCTTCCAGCCGGTTGCAGTAAAATTTGTAAAGTTGCTCCTTCGCCGTCACCCATCTTTGATAAGGCACTAGTAATTAAAGACAAACCATCAGTTGCTAAATCTTTGTAAGTTTTAATTGGATAAAAACTGGCTTTATCCAACTTTAGATCGCTAAACGCGACTCGACCCGTATCACTAAAAATATTAACTTCATCGACTTCACTAATGGCTGCCGATGGATAAGCTCCATTAATTTGTTTTTCTACTAAATCTTGAATATGGCGAGGACAAGTAACATAAAAAGCAATATCTTCTTTCATACCTACAATTTCAAAACCAATGGTTTCTTCAGGCTCTAAGAATGAAAAAGCGCCAACCTTTTTTAGCGAATAAAGACCTGCAAACATTTGTTCAGCAGCATCAATCTTAATTTCATTACTTTTTGGCAATTTAACTAATAGGGTGACAAAATTAAGAGCATATTTTTCTCGACGCCTGTTTTTAATAAAGACGCTTAGAGAATAAAGTAAAAAAGCTACTATACCCACCAAAATTAAAATCGTTAAAAAATTTAAGACAAAAACATTGGCCTTAGATAGTATTTGTTCTCCTTGTGGCGACATACTTGTTTATTTTATTCTAATATTTTATCAATTTTTAAACATCAGTACTATTTTCGACTTCTTCTTTATATAGTACTGCTCCCGAGAAAATTTTTCTGATTTTATCAGCCCATTCGGCCAACCAACGCAAACTAAAATTCAAGCCTTTTTTCTTGGCTTCTATTTTTTGCTTTTCCGTAATTGGTAGAACAACCACTGGTTTAACTTGACTAGGCGCGGTCTGGGCTTGACCAGCAAGTTGATCTATGGCGCTTTGTTGTTTTTTAGCTAGCTCTTGGTTTTCTTGCTCCCGATCAACTTCTTTGATTTCGTTCAATTCTTGACCGAGCTCTCTTATTTCTGAAGCTTCGCTGGATTTAATTAGTTCTGCTACTGGAGCTTTTTCACTAGCTTGTTGCTCAGTTGAGGGAGTTTTTTCTGGAGCTGCTTGAGTTTCTGGCTGGCTATTTTCCAGCTCAGCTAAATCCACCTGGGTTTCTGGCGCAGCTGTATCAGCTGGTCTAATTAATTCTTTTTGACGCGACTGAGCTGATGAAGTAGGCTGTCGTTGCTGCTCAACTTCATTGATAGCATCTTCAAGCAAGTCTAAGGCCTGTTGATTTGATATTAAGTTTGTTGATTTATCACTTGAGAGTGATTGAGCAGTTAAAAATTGAGCTAAGCTTGGATACTTCTTCAAGTCTAGATTTTGTAATAAAGGAACTGCAGCTCGATCGTTAGGCATGAATCCATCATACAAGTTTTTGCTTGAGAAAAAAAGAGAGAGTTAAAAAAGACTCAAATAAAGCTTGTCCCCCAACATTTCTTCTGACAGAAAATCGGGATTGGTCTCGAGCACCCAATCTACTTTTTGAGGCGATGGATAAATCTCTAAGTTATCGATGGGAGTTGTTGGCTCAGGTGCTAGCGCCCGCCTCGTGCAATCCACTAGTTTTTTGCCCTCTATCCAACAAATGTCGATGTCGAATTGCACATCTTTCATCCAAAATTGCCGAATTTTTGTTTCTGGAAAAATAAAGAGCATGCCATCAATTTCTTGACCATTACTGCTTTGCAATTGAGAACGAGATGACAAGCCTTTTTGCACAGAATGCGCACTTTTTGCTACCTCAACTAATAAAGTTTGTCCTTGACGAGAAAAAAAGCTGTTTTTTAACTGCAATTTCACTAATTGGCCATCCTTAACAAAAAACTGCCAAAGCTGACTTTGATAAAGCAGCATTAAACAAACAGAGAAACACACTACCACTATTAATAGTCTAATTTTTTTAAGCTTATTTGGCATTTAGTGCTCAAGCAATTAGTAAAGTAATAAAAACAATATTAATAAAAAATAGATAGATGAGACTATTTGAATAATCCTAATTTCAGATAAATTTACTCGTTTCTTAGTGTTTTGCAAAAAATTTTGATTAAAAAGATCTTCTTTAGTACTTAATTGCCAAATTTCAATCAATGTGACTAAATTGAGTGCCATAATTAAACCTATGCCAACAATACTACCCGTAGAGGTGAGCACAAAAATACTTAAAAAGGGTAAAATTAAAACAAACAAGGGACTACGCGTAATCAAGATTTTCTCTTCTAATTCATCAAGATAGATTTTTTGTAAATATTTTTCATCACCCAGCATTAAAAATAAGCCTAAACCGTATGAAAAAATAAATAATAGAATTTGCGACCATGAATTAGTTATGTCCCAGTGCTGCTTGATCAACAAAAACAAAACAAAAAGGATTAAAACCACTAATAAAATAATTTTTTTGACTTGCTCTTCTTTCTTATTAAATATCTTCATAAGTAAAATTATAATTTAATTATTAAAACCCTTTAAAGATAAAATTTTCTGGCTAGTTTGATCAACCAATCTTTGAAAATCTAAAGATTCTTCATATTTGCTCTCCAAATCATTGAGGAGGGAATTTAATTGGGCATAATCAAAGCCTTTGCCGAACAGCAAAACATGATTGCCAGCCTCAATTGCTTCAATAGCAATGCTTGAAAGGGGCTTTTTTTCCTTACTGCCAGGTATATAGCTAGCCGATTCCATTAATAAATCATCAGTAATTACTAAAACATTGGGATAAAACTGAAAAAGTTGATCTAAACACTGTTTGCTTAAAGAACAGGCTTGACCAGCTAATTTATCTTGGATGCGCAAGTGGGTGGACATTACTCCGATGTTTGGATATTGATCTAAAATTCTTTCAAAAATTAAAGTATCGTTTTTATCTAAAATCACTGTGTCTTGATTGTAATGTAAATCCTGCGCAATACTGCCAATTCCAGGAAAATGTTTTAAGACTGGCATAATTCGCCAATTGGAAAAAGCCCTAATATATTCCTGAGCAACTTGCACAATTTTATCTGGATCGTTGCCAATTCTACTGCTTAAAATCGGATTATGTGTTGGTGAATAATCTACCATCGGCGCTAAAATTAAATTGATACCAACTTCAGATAATTCTTGAGCCGATTGATTAAGTAGTTTATTTCTCTCTCTAGCATTAAGCGATGTTGAGTCTGCATCGTCTTCAGAAAAGCTAACACCCTCAGTAAATAGGCGCATGCTGGGCAAAATGCTAAAACCTTCTCCACTAAAACGTTGCACTAAGCCCCCTTCGTGATCAACAGCTAATAAAGGCAAAAATTTGGGCTCAAAGTGATCAAGTAAAAAACTTTGATATTTTTTTGCTTCTGCGTAAGAAATATTTTCACCAAAATAGATGATAAAGCCCGGCTTATGTTCAATTAGTAATTTTAGGCTTTCATTTTCTTCTAAATTGACCTCATTATTTGTAGAATCTGTGTTGCTATCTTCAGTGGAGATTTCATGTTCAATAACCAGGGGCAACATCAACATTTGACTAATTTTTTCTCTAGTAGTTAAATCGGCAGAACTTAACTCTTGTTCTTGCTCATCTGGCAAATCAACTGGATCATCTATAACCTGTTCGGGAAAATACTTTAAAAAGGGTTGTTTAAAATAGTTGTAAGCTAAAAAAGCTGCTAAAAGTGCTAAACAAACAATTAAAAGATTGCGCCATTTCATAAAATCATTTTACTAAAGTTTTCACTTTTTCTCGCCTGCTGTTTTACTTTGCTTGGCTACTTTCTCTTTTTTAAGCTGATCTAGTTTCCACATAAAAAGCTTGGCTTTGCTTCTAGCATTGTGCGCATCGCTCACAAAAGCCAAAGCCTGTTCCAAAATCGCTCGAGGATAAGTTTTAGCTAATTTAATATACAGCGAAGTGTGAGTTTGATCTGCTAAAACAGTAGCCATATGACAGCCAAAAGCTTGGAATTCTTGGCTAATATATTTATTACTAGCCTTGATGGGATGGTTGCTCAGTAAGTCAGATATAGCGCTAAATTGCTGTTTTTGCTGGCCAGAGCCTTGCACCTGATCGCCATCTTTTTTTGCTTCATTATCTTTTTTTTGAGAATTTTGCTTTAAACCCAGATCTTTATTTATGCCCAATAAATGGTCATCAAAAAGAGCTTGTTCGGTGATTTTGATTGATTTAGCTTGTTTTTTACTTTTTCTTGTAAGAGGCATAAAAAGTTTACTTTTTTGCTATTGTAAAAGCAAAAAGAAACAAATCAAAGGATGATTTTCTTTAAAAGTTGATGATTTTGTGCCACTAGTTTTGGATCAAATGGACCTTGCTCAGCAATTAACACTTTTAATGAATGTTCTCCAGCCAATTGTTGATAAAAATCTAATTGAGTTTTTAAAATTTCTTTTGCCTCAGCTAAATTCTTTTTGCCATTATTGGTAAATTCGGCTAGCCAATCAGCGCTAATTAGATATTGGCCTAAATTATAGATTTCTTCACCGCCAGCAATTGTAAAACAAACCTGGTTAGCTAAATGCATATTGTGAGGACGAACCATGTGCCCCCTTACGCTGCCTGCCAATTCTTTTGGATCAGCAAAAGGAAAAATGCCCACATATTCTAACTTTAATTGATCAGCTAGCGCAGCTAAATGTTGTTGCGCACTAGCATTGGTTTCATCCCAATCATTAAGTTTTAATTGCTGTTTAATCCAAGAATTTTCTTCACTTGCAGCAATTTTTAAATTTTTATCTAATTGGTCTTTGGGCAAAGCATTATTGACAACTTTTTGCAAAGATTTGACTACCTTGGAGAAATGTGGCAAACGAAAACCAGAGCCTAAAAAAGCAAAACGACGACCATGATTGAGCTGCACGCCTTCATCGCCATCTGCAATGACCAAAGGCATTGGCTGATACTCGGCAGGTTCAACTGATCGACTGTTCTTGCTCATGAAGCTCCTTTTATTAAAAATTATTGAGCCATAGCTTGCACTGAAGCTAAATATTGATACATCTCTTTTTCTACCTTTTCCCAATCACCATTTGATTCACGAATTGCATTAAATAACAATTCCATGTCAATTAATAATTGGTCGTCAGTAACAATCATTCTTTGTTTTGCCATAGACCCCTATTATATCATTAGTCGAGAAAAAAAGCTAGTAAAAAGCTTAATTTTTTATTGAAACATCAAGATAATAAATCGCCAGCAAGAATATTTTACTTGTAGGTAATCGGCAAATCTGTTTGCACAATAGAGAGGCTCATGCGACGTTGTTCTGGTACAACATTTTCCACATTAACAGTTACCTCATCACCGACTTTTAATTCTTTGCTAGGATCAAGCTTGGTTGAATGAATTAAACCATCAACGCCTTTTTCTACATTGACAAAGACACCAAATGCTTCGATTCTGGTCACTTTACCAGTAAAAGTGGTGCCAGCAGCATAGCGTTCAGCCAAAGTATTCCAAGGATCTTCACCTAATTGCTTAATTGATAAATTAAGCTTATTGGTTCTCTCATCAATGCCTAAGACTTTCACTTTTACCTTATCTCCAACTTTATGATAGTCTTTAGGATGGTTGACTTTTTCCCAAGAAATTTCAGAAATGTGAATCAAGCCTTCTATGTAACCAGTGCTATCTTTTTTATCTTCATCTTTCACTGGGACTTCGACAGTAACAAATAAGCCAAAGTGCATTACTCCAGAAACAACTCCTTCATAAATCGCGCCTTCTTGAACATTTTCTACTGCTAAATCTTTTTGAGCCAGTTCTTTGGCTTCGCTCACATGACGTTCAGAAAAAATTAAACGATTTTTTTCGCGATCGACTTCAATAGCTTTAACTTTAAAAGCTTCGCCTTTCAGAGAAGAAATTTTACCCATATATTGACGACCAAATTGGCTAGAAGGTACAAAACCACGAACGCCATTAACTAAAACAATTAAACCACCACGATTCAATTCAATGCCTTTAGCCTCTAAATCGAGATCTTTGTCTAAAGCCTCTTCAAAATATTCCCATTTCGCGTCAGAAGCCGCTCCTTTGAGAGATAATAAGACTTGGCCATTATCGTAATCGGTTGAGACAACTATGCCTTTAACTTCATCACCAACTTTTAACTCATCAATAAAATCGCTGGCAAATTCAAATTCCTTATCTGCCACATAGGCTTCGGTCTTGGCTCCTAAATCAATTACTAAATTCTTTTTATTTTTTTCAACAATCACACCTGTAACCGTATCTCCCTTTTGAGGAATTACTAGTTTATCTGCATTAGCTTTTAAAAGCTCCTCCATCGTTATTTTTTTTGTACTATTCGCCATATCAAAATAGTTCCTTTCTTTTTGATCTGTGTATTGTAACACAAGTTTGCTGTTGTTTACTCTAGGAAAAGATGGCAAAATAGAGCTCATGATTAACTGCCCAAAAATTAAAGATATTAAAAATAAACAAGTATTAGTTAGAGTAGATTTTAATGTTCCACTCAAATTAGTCGCTGGTAAAGCCGGTAATAAAAATGCAATATGGCGTGTCGCCGATAGCGATAGAATTAGCAGCGCCCTAGAAACGATTAATTTTCTCTTAGATAATCAGGCTAAAGTTATTTTAATTTCTCATTTGGGTAGAGCTGATGGCAAAAAGAATCATGATTTAAGTCTTTTGCCAGTCGCTAAATTTTTAAAAAATAACTTAGATTTACCAGTTGAATTTGTTAATGATTGTGTCGGAGTAGATGTGGCAGAAAAAGCGCGAAATTTGCGCAGTGGCCAGGCTTTATTGTTAGAAAATTTACGTTTTTATCCTGGAGAAGAAAAAAATGATCCTCATTTTACAAAACAATTAATTAAAGACAGCGCAGCTGAAATTTATATTAATGAAGCATTTAGCGCTAGTCATCGGGCTCATGCTAGCACCGTTGGTTTAGCCAAGCGCCTGCCTAGTTTCGCTGGTTTCAATTTAAAACGAGAAGTTGAGCTTTTTAGCAAAGCCCTCAACGATATTAAAAGACCGTTGGTGGTAGTTATGGGCGGAGCAAAAATCTCTGACAAAGTGGCAACCATGCAAAATCTGGCTCGTTTAGCCGATGTCGTCTTGGTCGGCGGCGGTATTGCCAACGCCATGCTGAGAGCTGGTGGCATTGAAACTCATCGCTCCTTTATTGGTGCCGACGAGGAAAAAGAAACAGAAGAAATTGGCAAAATCCTGCAAACAGCTAAAGATATTCTCGGAGAACATGCGCTAGAGCGAGTGTTGTTTGAAAATGTGGGTAAAGATCGAAAAAATTTACCTTTACCAAAAATTGTCTTGCCTATTGATGTTTTAGCAGGCGTTGATGCAAATGCAAAAGAAAGCGAGCAAATCGCTTTATTAAGTGATGTAGTCGATACTGATAATGATCGCGACATTAAATATTTAGATATCGGGCCAGAAACAATTAGGCTTTATCGCTATATTTTGCAGGGAGCAAAAACTATTGTTTGGAATGGGCCCATGGGAGTTTTTGAGAATCCAGTTTTTGCTAGGGGTAGTAGAGAGGTGGCGCGCGCGATAGCGCGCGCAAGCCAAAACGGCGCGATTTCGCTGGTTGGCGGTGGAGAAAGCAATAGCGTCATCAATCGAGCCGGGCTTTATAATCAATTTACTCATGTTTCTAGTGCTGGCGGGGCCGCTTTAGAATTTTTGAGTGGAGAAAAATTGCCGGGCATTGAGGTTTTAGAAAAATAAATCAATAATTACTTTCAATTTCTTCTAAAATTAACAGTTGATCCTTATTTTCAATTTGATCATATAAGTGGTGTATCAGATAGAATTTCGCAGCGGCTTCCTGATCTAAGATATTAGTCATTAATTTTTTAAAATCATCTAAGCGATTAGCCACAAAAAGTTTACTGGTATTTTCTTTATACAAATACATATATTGACCAAAATTGCCAAGAATGTGGGGTGAAACGTTTTTAAATTTTGAGAAAAATTCAAGAAAATGATCCAAGTTGTCTTCCTCAAGAAACAAAGCTTGTTCGGTAAAAAAGACGTATTCATCAAACAAAAGAGCTTGATGATAAAAATAATTAGCATTCTCCCAATCATTGTTTTTATAAGCTTCTTGAGCCTTAGTAAAAATTTGTTTTGCTAGTTCAATTTTTCGCCAATAATTTAAAAAATACTCATCTTCAAAGAAATTATTAGTTTGAATTATCTGCAACAATTGATCTAAAAGAACTCTAGCCTCCTCAACTTGCCAATCTTGAAAATCTATTTTTGCTGCATAACTGGCTGGATCTATTTCTGCTAAATTTAAATACAAATTCTTTTTAAATTGATAATCTAATTCTCCATCCAAGTTTAAAAAACGAAAAACAAAACTAGTGTCATAACGATATAAATCGTAAATGGGCATGTAATTCTCAATTGTATTGACTGATTCATCATGAGGAGCCTTCACAGCGCTGGCAATAAAAGGCGTATATTTCAACCAATGTTTAGAATTTTCTTTTTGCCAAGTGATTGTTAAAACATTGCTAATTGAGAAAAAACCACTCACTACAAGCAAAAAAACAGGATAAATTTGCCAAAATTTAGATTTTGTTTCTTTCTCAAGTTGATTCTCTTGATCTACTAAAATATAGGCTAAATAAATTAAGGTTAACAAAAAAATGCCAAAAAAATGCCAATCAAAATCAAACAAGGCGTTAAACAGTGAACTACAAGCGCCTAAATAAAGAAATTTGTTAATGTTATTTTTTGATTTTTTAACTATTAGAAAACTTTTATAGTAAATGTAGAGAATTAATAAAATAAATAATCCTCCGCCCAAAATTCCCATTTCTGCCAAATTGTGTAAAAAAATATTATGAGCATAAGAACTGTTTTGCTCCATTTTTGCTGGAAAGCGATAGGAGGCATCTTTAAATGTATTTAAACCATAACCAAAGACTGGATAGTTTTTAAAAGTTAACCAAGCTTGGCGCCAATAAAACAAACGACTATTCTCTGTGATTGATACGCACAAGTCTTTTCGATAGAGTTTCAAAAAGCAATTTTTCTGATTATTACTGCTTATAGAAAAAGATAAAAAAACAAAAAGCAGAGAAACAAAAATAAATAGAAAAATTACACTTTTGACCAAAGAAAAAAGGATTTTTTGTTGGCGAATTTTAGCAAAGCTTGGTTTATTCAGCAAAAAAATAATAATAAATTGCGCCACGGCAATTAGTAAGCCTAAACGAGACAGACTAATCAACACCAATAGATACGATGATAATATTAAATAAATCTCCAAATAAATCTTAAATTTTTGACCAAATAATTGCGATTTGGACCTATTTAATATCCTCCACCAAACCATTGGCAAAATTAATAATAAAAAAGCAACATAATGATTATGACCGTAACTGCGAACCAGGAAATTCATCCCCTGAAAAGATAATCTGGAAACATCGAAAACTGTTAACAACAACACTAGAATGTTTAAGATTGCGCTTAATAACAATAGATAATCGACAAAAAGCTCAATTTTTAAAAATTTCCGTCCGCTTTTTAAAAAAAATAAAAAAATGCTGAAAGAAAAAAGATAAAATAAATATTTTTCTATGCTTAAGGGGATATGGTGAGAAAAAATAATGCCAATTAAAGCGATCAATAAAAATACAAAAGTTAAACAGATGATTTTCTTGTTTTTTTGCTCTTTAATATTCGTGATAAATGTTGAAAAAAAATCCCTATAAATCAATAAAAAAATCGCCCAAAGTAAAAACAAATAAAACTTATACTCTGTTTCCATTAAGAAAATTGATAATAAAAAAAGCAAAAAAAAGAGTGGATAGAAAAAATTAGCCAATAACTTCTTCATAATTTATTTTTTTGAATTCAAATATCTAGTATGGCTGATGAGAAAAGCGATTGCAAATAGGATTTAAATAATTAAAACAATTGAGGAAATTTTCCTTTGTTTGCTTTAGAATTAATTTATGGTTTCTTTAGTTTTTTTAATATTGAGTCTATTTTTATTCATAATTAATTTTTTAGACCTAACACTGCCTTTTTATTGGGATACTGCCTGGTATTTGATTCCAGTTAGTAAACTGATCCATGAAGAAGGCTTGTTAAGTTATATTAAACATCCAGGCTGTGATTATCCACATACTTTTTTATTACCCTCATTATTAAGTTTCTCCTTTTATTTTTCAGAGCCACAAGCAACAATTATTGTTCATGTCATCGGCATTCTCTTATCGATTGTGTTTCTATTAGCAGCCTACAAACTGGCAATTTGCTTTGTTGACAAAAAAATAGCAATCTTAATGCTTTTACTTGTGGTGAGCAACCCAATTTTTCTTAGCCAGACTTTTTTAGTTTACTTTGAAATTATTGCTCTAGCTCTTCGATTATTAACTCTAAAATTTTTTCTTGAAAAGAAGCCAAAAGCTTTCCTAATTACTAGTATATTAGCTATTTTTACTAGAGAAGATAATTTTATATTTATTAGTTTCATGGTTTTGAATATTTTTTTTGAACGAAATAAAAAAATGAAAGAAAAAATTTCTTTCTTAATCAAATATTATTTGCCTTCTGCCATCCTCACTTTTCTTTGGTTTTTAACAAACAAATTATTAAGTGGTTGGTGGTTTTATGCCCCAGATAGATACTATGATGAACAACATTTACAATCATTTCTTGATTCTCTACAAATAGTATTTGTTTCTCAAGGAAGATGGGCAGTTACCTTAGCCATTATTATCGGATTGATAGTTTTGTTCTTACAAAAAAGACAAAAGCTAGTTTTTGATAAAAAATTGCTCAGTTTATTCTCTACAAGTCTACCCACACTCTTCATGATCACCGTTTTAGGCTATGTGTTAAATCGACACACTTTACCATTAATAATTTTTAATTATTATTTTTTAATCATTATCCTAGATAAAATTAAAATGAAAAGTGATAAGCTTGTAAAAATTGTTTTGATTATTCTATTTTTAACTGTTATTCAATTTAATAACAAAAATAAGTGCTTAACTGAAAATCAAGAAGATTGCTTATTAGTCAAGAATGTAATTAGACAGCAGATAAATCAATGAACAATAGTAATAAAGATTATTTAATCATTAAAAAATTCTTTTCTCTACCATGGCCTCTTAAAGAAAAATTGTTCTGTTTATTAAGATACATTAGTGCCCCTTTTAATGAAGTTGAACATTTTGTGCCAAAAAATGGAAATATTTTAGATATTGGTTGTGGACATGGTCTATTTGAATTAATTTTAAAAAATAAATCAAACAAAAGGGTGATTGTTGCCATTGATCCTGATCTAAAAAAAATTCAACTAGCTCAAGAGATCACTAAATTATTCACAAATCTTCAATTTAAAGTTTCTACTACAAATGAAGTTCATGATTCCTTTCCAATAGATTGTTGCATTTTATTTGACGTTGATTATCTACTCAACCTTGAAGAAAAAAAACAAATTCTGCTACAAGCAAAATCATATTTAAAAAAAAATGGCACCATTATTTTTAAGACAGTTGTTAATGATGGGAGCATTGGTTACTATCTTGGCTATCTTCAGGAATTGATTGTTGTAACCTTGTTCAAAAAAACTTATTCTAAAAGAGATACTTTTACTTTTTTAAAAGTTGAAGAATACCTTGATTTATTCAAAAAAAATAATTTGTTAGTAAAAAAAGAAAAAAAGTTAAATTCTTTTTTATACCATCCTCACTATCTCTTTGTGCTTCAACAAAACAAATGAAAATATTAACTAAAAAAAATATCACAATTATTTTTATTTTTCTTGTTTTCGCTCTCGGATTTTACCTTCGTTTGATGAGATACTTAAAATTTGATTATTTACGAGGCGACGAAGGCAATCATTTTTTATTATTCGATAATTTAATACGTTTTAAGCAATTTTGGATTGCTGGTGAAGGTAGTAGTCTAGGAGACTATGAACTCAATTTATATTTCCACAATATGCCCTACAGTTTATATTTTCAATTTATAATTTATGTTTTTGCCAATCAATCGCCATTAATCTATATGTTTATGTATATTCTGCTAAACATGACCCTTGTTTATTTTCTTTGGCAAACAAATAAAAATTTTTTTGATGAAAGAACGGGATTGATTACTTTATTTCTAGCAAGTTTTTCAGAACAGATGATGTTCGCAAGCACCTTTGCCTCACAACCTACCAATGCCCTTATATTTGAGACTTTTGGATTATATTTATTGAGCTTATTTTACAAAAAAAAGAATAAAAAATATCTCATAATTGGTCTTGTGTCTTTTTTACTGGCACTACAAATGTATCCACCAATGTATCTTTATTTACCCATTAAAATAGTCTTTCTTTTCCTACTATTTCATAAAGAAATTCTCAAGAATAAAAAACTATTACTATATGTAATTTTAATTTTAGTTATTACTTATCTACCCATGATTATTAATGAGGTAAATTATTATGATCAGCCCTACTCCAATCTTTGGAATATCAAAAGCTTAATTAATAATGAAAGTTTCAATACAAATGACAATTCCACAATTACAAATAATACTCATAATATTCATGCATTGGTCGAAACTATTAAACACATAAGCAAACTTTCTCTTATTAACATTAACAAAAATTTTCAAGCCCATTCGTTTTTTATTTATCCTATTTTATTAGCAAGTATTTATTTAACTAAAGACAAAAAGCAAAAACTTTTAATATATTATTTTATATTCTCCATAACTGCACCAATCATCATTGTTAGTATATTCAACATCAACAGACCCGACTACATAGCTGGTTTTAATGCTTTTTATTTTGTTTTATTAATAGCTATTGGGATAGGTAGTTTGAAAAAAATATCCAACAATTTAGGCATAGCTACATTTTTTTTAATCAGTATTTTTATTCTCACGGGAGTATCTTTTAAAAAATCGCCAAGATTGCAACATAATTATATTGATTTTTTTGAAAGAGACTCACTAGTACAACAAATATTAAATGACACAAATAGAAATTTATTAACTTTGAATGAAGTCGACATAAAAGTTCTGAACAATAATTTTCCCAATAATAATGGAAATTGGGATAGCTCAATTTACTGGTATTTGCTTCAAAGGAACAGCGAAACACAATTGGTTGATTGCTCCTATCCTTTTTTATTTCCCGAATTAATTAATCAGCCAGCAAAAGTCACTTATTTTATTTGTGAATATGAGAAAAGTTTGGCAAATGTTTACAACTGTTTAGAAACAATTAATGATAATTATAATTTTACTTATTCTAATGCAGACACTAATCAAGTTTTATTTAAGAACAATAAGTTTATTTTAATAAAATCATTAAGCAGTCTCAATCATAATTTGATCCAGGATGAACTATAATCGAGTCATGCCTTTGAATTAATATATTATGATTTTCCCTTGGAAATATTGAAGAAAAAAGCACTTGCGCAAAAAATAAAAACAAATATTTTAATGGATGTTTTTTTAAGTGGTAGGAGCTCGATTTTTTAGACCTAATTTCAAGATTGTTTGATTTAGCAAATTGGGTCACAACTGGCCAAATTGGATAAAAAACATGTAGATGCTGTTCAGAATCAACTCCGTTGCAATGAATATTATTTTTTTTCAAAAATTCAAACTGCTGATTCAACTCTGCTTCAACTTCTTGCATGTTTATTTTCATAAAAAGCACTCTTAGTAAAAATTCCGGTAAAGAAAAGAAGTTGCCATTTTTATCGAGTAGTGAATGGATACTAGTCGTCGAACTAATTGGCTTTCCACGCAATAGATTAAAATGTAAATTCAAATCTAAATCTCTTACTTTATTAGTTAATAATTGCAAATCATTTAATGATTTTTTACTTACTAAATTAGGCAAAATTGATACTCTAACAATTGAAGAAGCCTGAACTTGCGCTAAAATTATCTGATCAACATCATCACTTAAACCATAGTCATCGGCGTTAATTTTAAATGCACCAATGGTTTTTTTGCCAAAATTCTTATCACGAAAAACAAAACTTGAAATAACTCTAATGAAATCAAGTAAACACAAATAATATCTTCTTAAAGAGGAGTATCTACTTGTTCGAATTTCACGGGAAATCGTCCCTATTTCTTTTAATTGAAATGCTCTGGTTTTCATCATTCTTAGTAAAAGCTCAGTGTCAAAAAACTCATATTTGGTAAAACAAGAGTAAATAATTTTTTTTAACAACAAAGAGTTTTGAATTATTTTATTACCGTGAGTATCAGTGCCAGGATATTTAAAAATATATTTATTAATTAATTGAAAAACCTTGGTTCTCATCCTGTGGCGAAAAGATCGCTGATCAGAACCTTTAACTAGAGTTTTTGAAGCTACAATTAATTGGTATTTAGGAATTTCTCTTAAACCCTGGGTTAAAAAAGTTAAATTAAAAAAATCAATATCTAGAAGCACAAGGTACTTGCCCCTAGCGATTAATAGACCATTTTTAATAGCAAGACCGTAAGAAGCTTTAGACAGATGATAAAAATTAATTTTTTTATTTGTCTTTGCTAAATCAGCAGCTATTCTCAGAGAATTATCCTTACTGCCATTTTCAATTAAAATAATTTCGTAATCTGCAATTTCTTTCTTTTTTAGAAAATCAATAAAAAAAACCACTTGTTTTTTTAATATTTTTTCTTCATTGTGTATCGGAAAAATAAAACTATATTTATACTTAAATTTCACTCTGATATTAGAACACAAAAACCATTATCTTTCTAGTAAAATAAAGATATTGTAGCGCCAATTAAATAATCTCTTTATTTTATCCTTTTTAAGAGAAAATGAATCAAACCAAGAATAATAATAAAAAAATTGCCATCATACATGATTCTTTAACTCAATTTGGAGGCGCAGAAAGGGTACTTTTTTATCTTATAAAAATGTTTCCCCAGGCAGATGTTTACACCTCATTAGCCAGTAAAAAATTAAAAACGCAAGTAGAAAATAAGATTACTGGAAAATTTTATTGCTCAAAACTCAGTAATGTAAAACTGGCCATTAAATATCCCAGCCTGTTTAAACCTTATTTTTTTCATTATTATTGGGAAAGTTTAAATTTGGATAAATATGATTTAGTGATATCGTCTTCTCACTCTTTTTGCGCTCACTGGATAAACACTAATCAAAAACATATAAGCTATATTCTCACTACACCAAGATTTTTACATGATGAAGTTAATCAAATGCTTTGCTTAAAACGTCCATTTCTTAGAATTATTACTAAGCCATATTTTAATTATCTAAGAAAAAAGAATTTAAAAAAAATGAAAAAGATAAATTATTTATTGACCGACTCGTTTAATGTAAAAAACAGAATAAAAAAATATTATGATTTAGATGCTGAAGTTGTATATCCACCAGTTGACAATAATTACGCACCCCCTATCAAGAAAAATATTCAAAAATCAAATAATTATTTATTTTATTCGCGCTTAGTTGAACAAAAAGGCATAGATTTGGTAATAAAAGCTTTTAATCAAAATAAAAAACCCTTGTTAGTAGTTGGCACAGGCCCTAAAGCAAAAAGGTGGCAAGCAATATCCAACAACAACATTAAATTCTTGGGTTTTGTCCCTGACAGCAAAATGGCTGAAATTTTTCAACAAAGCCAGGCTTTAATTTATGCCTCAATTGATGAAGACTTTGGCATGGTTCCTGTCGAAGCAATGAGTCACGGTTTACCAGTAATTGCCTATAAAAGCGGAGGAGTTGTTGAAACTGTTGTAGAGGGAAAAACCGGGCTATTTTTTACAAATTACACCCAACTAGCCCTAAATAAAACTATCAATCAATTTGAAAAGATAGATATTAAAAAAGAGCATTGTATTAATAGGGCAAAATTATTCAATGCAAATAATTTTAAAAACAAGATAATGTCTGTTTGTTCAACACAATTTTAAAAAAGATTAAGCAATAAGAAAATAATTAACCAAATATTATTAAAATGACTAATCAATCAATTAAAAAAACTCATTTCCATTTATTGATTATATTTATAGTTGCATCGATCATTACCTTGCTTAATTATAATAAATATACGAGATTTGGCTTTGAACTTGATGAAATATTCCTCATTAATGTAAGTCAAGAAATTAATCCTTTAAAATATTTTGACTTATTAAATCGTGATTTGGGAAACCCCATTTTATTTTTTGTATTATTGAAGCCGTTCTTAATGATATCAACAAATGAAATTTGGCTAAGAACCCTGCCATTAATTTTTTACTTTCTTTCCATATGGATTTTTTATGAATTATTGGGTGAGTTAAAAATATCATCTAGACTCAAATTATTAACAAGCATTATTTTTTTAGGTTTAGCACCCTACTACTCGCTCAGGTTTTACGTGAGACCATATTCCTTATTATTATTCTTGATTTTGTTAACTATTTATCAAACTTTTAAAGTAAAAAGGGAACACGATTTAAAAGAACTAATAAAATTAGCAATAACCATATTTCTTGGTTTTCATACTCATTATATTTATTGGTTATTCTCAGTTCTTTGGTTTTTATCTAGCTTTATCATAAACAAAAATTTTAATTTTCACAAATATATCAAGCAAAAAGAGTTTATTTTGATAAATTTATGTCTATTAATTTCGCTATCTCCAATAGTATTAAATTTAATTAATAGAGAATTATTAACAACTTCTTTAAATTATTGGTGGTGGCAATTGGCAAGACATCCCATTTCTTTTCCAGAAATTTTAGAATTAATTTTGAAAATAGAATTTAAGCAAAATTTTAATCCAGCTATTTATAATTTAAGTTTTCTCTGTTTTTTAGCAATTAGTATTTTAGCTTTAAAGAAAAAACTAAGCAAAAACCAACAAGTCCTACTTGTTTTTTCTAATTTTTTTTGGCTCATATATTTGTTTACTCCTCTAAAAAACTATCTAGTTGAAATAAAATATATCGCTGTTTTTATATCATTTATCCCAGTCTGTATCGTTATTATCATTAATAAATTATTTAACTTAGATCATTATTTAAAATCAAAAAAAATTATGTTTTGCCTTACCTCCTTAGTAATAATATGGTCATTGTTACCTGCTTTAGAAAAATATAAAATTGAACCAAGAACAGATTGGAAATCTGTAGCACAAGTCATTGATGACTACAGAGCTGATTATGCAATAACTACTGACTGCTACGACGCGATGGGTCTAAGGTTTTATGCAAAAAACGATTTTCAGTTTTATGGATATTCAGGTTTTCTTGAAAAAAACTCTTGTGAGTTTCCATCCATCACCGACCACGCAATCAATTTTGATAAAATTTTGCTTGTTGGTGAAAGAGTTGTCCCATTACCGATAGAAGATACACACTCCTTAGTGCTATTTTCTGAAAAATACTCTCCAATTAATCTTTATTTTTATCACAAAAAATAAGCGGCAAACTGTCTCGTCCAATTTTCTCTCTTTAATGGCATAATAGCGTTTATGTTAGCTTTATTAGAAAACAAGCAATTTATTATTGGTCAATTTGATAAAGTGATAGGTGTTCTTGCTAAAAAATTGACTAAAAAGGAAAATTCTCAAATAATTTTAGCCTGTTCTTTGCACGAGTTAGCAATTAAAAACGAAAAAAGCCATGCTAAATTTTATCAAAACATTGACTACTGTACTACCGACAGCATGCTCATCACCAAATATTTTCAAAAAAAATATCAAAAAAAAATTGATCGAGTTTATGGCCCAGATTTAATGTTGGCAGTTTTTGCTAAACAGCAAAAAAATAAAACAAAAATAACACATTATTTACTCTGCCCTAATTTAATTACTAAGAAAAAAATTAGCAACTTGTTGCAAAAAAAATACCCAAACAGCCTTATCCTCGCTGATTATTTGCCAAAAAAGATTGATCAGCAACAGGAATTAGCACAATATCAGAAAATTCTTGATACAAAAGCAGACTTTGTCTGGATTGGCATTGGTTCACCCAAACAATTAGAAATTACCAGCTGGTTAAAGGATCATTCTCAAGGAATGAAAATTTTTTGCGTGGGTGCTGCTTTTGAATTTATTAGCGGGCAAAAAAAACAAGCACCGGTCTGGATGCAAAAAAATGGTTTAGAATGGTTGTTCCGCCTCATAAGTGAGCCTAAAAGACTATGGAAAAGATATTTGGTGACAGTTCCCAAATATTTACTGACACAATTAGCCTCAACAATTAATAAAAAAATAAAAAAGAATGTTAAAAAAGCAAAAACTACTTTATCTTAGTCAATGTTTTCCGCTACCCCTCGATGGTGGTGGACGTATTAAAACTTTTAATACCCTAAAAACGCTTTCAGAGAAATTTGACATTTTTGCTGTTTTTGTTTCTGAAAGAAACGCCACTAAAGAGCAATTAGCTGAGTTTAAAAAACTAGGTATTCGAGTCAAGGTTTTCAAAACTAAATTAATGGCAGAAAGTATCAAGGAAGATTATCTAAAACTGGCTTGGAATTACCTACAACTGCGACCACATTTTGTCTATCAATATCGATACAAACCTAGTTTTCCCTGGATAAAAAACAAAATTATCAATTGGCAACCGGATATTATTCATGTAGATCACATTAATTCTGCACAATTTTTACCAAAAAAGAGCTGGCTGAAAAAAAATTGTCTCAAAATGCCAGTCTTAATTTTGGAAAATCATAACTTAGATCACGTTTTGTTTTTTACTAGATTCAAAGAATCAAAAAAAATCATTCGTAAAATATATTTATTGTTAGAGGGTAGCTTAAATTTGCTTTATGGAGAGATAAATTATCGTAGATTTGATCACATTTTTTCAATCTCCGAGTCAGAAGCCATTTATCTTAAGAAAAAATGTAAAAGTGTTTCTACTCAACCTCTGGTTTATCCTCTTAAGTCAGCAAAAACTAGTCAAAATAAAATTTATGATATCTTGTTTGTTGGCTATTTAGAATGGCCACCCAATGAGGTAGCAGTCCGCTGGTTTGGCGAAAAAATTTTGCCACCGATCAATGATAAAATGCCTGAAATTAAATTCCATGTAGTAGGTAATAAAAATCCTAGATTAGAGGATTTGAAAAGCAATAAAAATATAATTTTTTATGGGCATCAAAAAAACATTGATCAATTTTTAGCCAAAAGCAAAGTTTTTGTTTTGCCTTTTCAAACTGGGGCTGGAGTGAGATTAAAATCACTCACTGCCCTGCAAAATGGCATTCCCTTGGTATCTACACGGCTAGGAGTCGATGGATTAGGGATAACTTGCGGACAACACTATTTACTGGCTGAAACTGAGGAAGAATTTGCCAAACAAGTTATTAAACTACTAACAAATACGCCTTTAAGAGAGAAAATTGGCTCGGCACAAAGAAAGTATTTTCAACAACATCACGCTGAAAAAAATAATAAAATATTTTTGAAAGATTATTCTAATATTTCAACTACTGTTGCCTCTTCGATTGCATAATCTTTAAACTGAAACCAGATTTTTGAACCAACTTTTAACACGGCATTATTAATATAAAAATCTCTATCCAAACTACTAAATGACTTAATTTTTACTAGCATTGTTAAATCTCGATAATCTGGATTATAAGTTTCAATCATGCCCCCACGAATGTCTGAGTATGTATAAGAACTATTTATTTCTTTTTTAACTTCTAATATTTCTACAATTAAATTGCCATTGGTGTCATAAGCCTTGTCTCCTACAACAATTTTGTCAGCAGTCGAATTCAACATTTCTTTTGTTACTACTTTGATTGTTTTGTAAAAATAATCAATTTCTTGTTCACCAGCGCTGACGATAATTCCTCTCAATTGATTTTCTGGGAAATTAATAATCAAAGAAGAACCAACAGTTAAAGGCTTAAACTCATATAAATATTGATTTTTCTTCTTATCAAAATCGACTCTTAATTTTAAGTCAACATAAATCATTCTATAGGGGCCACCCTGATCATAATTATCAATATTAACTAGCTCGGCAACTGTTTGACCAAAGGCATCTTTTGCCTGAGCACCTGCTAAAAGATTATTGGCATACCAATATCTAGGAGGAGTGCCACTGCCATACCACCAGTCAACATTTTCTACCGCAACCCTAACATTTGTCCAGACAACCCGGCGTTGTAAGCGATTGTGAATAAAGAAAATTAAGACGAACAATAATAAAAAAATTATTAAATAGTCAAAGATATTTAATTTATTAATAAAAACTTTTATGTCCTGTATAATGCGCCTTATGAGAGATTTCTTTTTAAACAAAGATTTTCGTTTTTTCATAGTTAATACAATATTTTTATTCAGTTTATTATTGGTAAATTCAAACAAAGTCCTATTATTGCTTGCTTGCGCGTATTTAATCATATTGATTAAAAAAACGCAAAATTATCGCCTGAGCTTGTTTATTATGTTTTTTAACTTTTTACCGCTGATTGTGGGTAGAAATATCATTGAAACTACTTTAATCGATCAAAGGGAAATCGTCGGTTTTTCAATTTTTAGTGTTAAATATTTTTTCCCAATTTATTTATCTGACTTATTTTTACTGTTAATTTATCAAAACTATTTTTCTGAAAAATTTTTTGCAAAAAATAAGCAAAATATACATAAAAAACAAGCAAGCAATAAAAAACTAGCAATACCCTTTATCAGCTTAAGCTTGTTTTTTTGTCTGGTGCTGATAAGAAGCCTCAATCATGAATTTTCTGATCTATTGTTTTTTGCCTCACTGATTATTGTTAAATACTTGCTCATTTTTTCTTTACCGTTAATACTTAATTTTAAAAAATCCTCAAAACTATTTACTCAATTACTAGCTAGTAGTCTTTTTTTTCACAGCATCATTATTTTCATTGAACAAATAAAAGGCGGAAATATCGGTAGATTTATTGAAAACAGACTGCCTGGATTAGAAATGGGTACTCTATCCTCCGAGTCAAAAGATTTGCTGAGAGCAGATGGCATTTTTAATGAACCAAATATTAGTGCCATTTTTCTATTAATCAACATTGTGGTTTTGAGCAATATTGCCATTACCCAACAAAATAAAAATAAAAAACTTAGTTATTTTTATTACATTATTATCTTTTTGGCTTTGGTAGCTATCATATTTACAGGTAGTCGAAGTTTGTATGCTATAACCATCATTTATTTATTCATCTTCTTTTATAAACACAAAAAACAAGCAATAAGATTACTAGAAAAAATCTGGAAAAATCGCCTGCTTAAAACGCTTATTATCAGCTCATTAATCTTGATTTTGCCCTACTTCCTTAGTCGGATGGATAGTGTTAAAAATGTATTTACTGATACCGGAAGTTTAACTTACCGATCAGAACTTAACCGAACAGTATTATCAATGTCTTATAAAAAATTACTTGGATTTGGTTTAGATTTGACTCCATATTATTTAGCAAAAAGTTTAAAGACTGTAGACAGTCTCCCTGTAATTTTTGATCAAGCTCCTGCGCACAATATTCTAGTGCAAATTTTGGCTGAAACCGGCATTTTTGCGTTTATCTTTTTTATTATTTTTGTTTATTATTCCTTAAAAATTGGCTTTCAAGGAAAAAATAAATATTTTAGTTTAGCTGCGCTTTTTTATTTGTTAGCTGCTCAATTTCATCCAGTGTTCACCAATCACTATGAATTAACTGCTTTTTTCTTTTTATATTTAGGCTTAGGAATGTATGAAAAAAAATATAAATAAAAAAACTAGCCAGTTATTTTTGTGGCTTGTTATTGTTGTTTTACTTGCCTTAATTTCTGTCACTTACTTATATAAAAAAAGCCAAAATTGGCAATTTTATACAGATAAAAGTATTGGGCCAAATAATAAATTCACTATTTTTGATAATTTAATTTTTGACAATAATACAGTTTTTTTTAATAGTCAAAATAATAATACTTATGCCTTAAATAAAAATAGTGGTCAAATTAGCTGGATATTTAGTGCTGAATACTACAGCCCTTTTCCGCCAACAATTGCTGACGACAAAGTTTTTTTAGCAAATTTTGACGGCAACATTTATTGTCTCAACGAAAATACTGGCAAAAAAATTTGGCAATTTAGCACAGAAGAACAATATCAGCCTGATACACCAGTATTAAAATCAAGCAATCATGACCTACTTTTTGTCGGTTCGAGAAATGGAGCTCTATATGCTTTAAACAGTGTCGATGGCTCATTGATATGGAAAAAACAATTTCAAGAACTCGATGCTGCTAAAGCTTTTGTTGGAGGGTCAATTCATTTTGGCAGCATTTATCTTGATAATGATGATGTCTATGTTTTTAATGCCGTAGAGAATAAGTTTTTTTCAATTGCACAATTAGATGGAACAATTAATTGGCAAATAGACAATCTAAGCTTCAGTTATAGATCGCCAATGTTTTATCCCGATCACATCATTATTAAACAAAATAAATATGCGCTTAGCATTGATAAAAAAACTGGATCAATGCAAAAAATTAATCGCAGTGGTCAAGAAAATGTCGCTTGGGAAATATTTAAAATTGAGGACGATAAACAACAGCTATTGATTTTAGATGATCATGCTTTGCAAAAAATTGATATAAATTTTCGTGAAATTGAATGGACCGCAAATAATGTGGATAATGTTCTTTTTTGGCAAAATAACACAGAATCTCCAAGTGTAAAAACTGCTGGAGAGCAAATTATTGCCCAAACTTTCTCAAGACTAGAAAATCAGAATATTTTACTTTTCCTTGATTATCACACTGGCGTCATCACTAAAACACAAAAAGTTGATAACTCGATTAACGATCAATTATACGATGACGACAATATTTTTCTGTCAACGGGTACGGGAGCAGTTTATTCGATCAATTCTGCTACTTCAGCAATAAACTGGAAAGTCATAATTGACGGTGAAACAGACTCGCTACATTTAATTAAAAATCAGCTGCTTATAATTTCACTGAAACCTAGCGGAAAGATTTCTTTAACATATTTAAATAAAGAAACAGGAGAAAAAAAGTGGACATATACCAGTAATTTTATTAGTAATAAAAAAGACATCTATGTCAAAGATCAATCGGTATTTGTTTTTAATCAAGACAATACCCTGCTTAATAAAATTAACATCAGCAATAAAAAGCCAAAAGATAAAACAATAAAAAAAATAAATTTTGTTTATGATCAAGATCAAAACACTAAAGATCCTTATCTAAAAATTGCAAGAGCAAATAATAAGCTGTGGCAACTGACAGAAAAAATTTCAGCATTTAAATATCGCCTCAAAAATTTTAAAAATATTTATTCTTTTAATTTTGATCAAGAAATTAAAAATAATGTTTTAGAAATTTTAATCACTCATGACGAAAATCTTTATCAAAATAAATTTACTGATTTAAAAATTGAAGCAGTTTTAGAAAAAATCGACAAGCAAGACAAAATAAAGCTTAATGGTTTTTATTATGATCACAACACTTGGAAAATTCGCTTCTCCGCTCCAAGCCCCGGACAATATAAATATCAAATTAATATCAAAAGCCCATTTACTATCAAAAAGCATTCTGGAATTATCCAATTTGATGTGGGCAAAGAAGAAATTATTGGTACTCAACAAGGGTTATTGCTAATTAATAATAAAACAGTTTTCTTTCCTTTGGGCATACAGGGTGCCTTTGCAGACTGGAATTATAACGGGAACATGATGGATACAATGAGTAATTCTGCGACCGATAAGCCCGTTTCAGATGCAAATGAGTTTTCTTATCTAAATATTGATGATTATCTTGACTTATACCAAACAGAAGCCAAAATAAATATTTTTCGTTATGGAGTTGATCATTGGACGATGCCCCTCTGGCACTCAATTGACCCGAAAAACATTATTTTAAGTACCAATGGAGGCAAATTTGGTGACACCCTAATAGAAAAATTAAAAAATAAAGATATAAAAATTATCATGACGATTTTTGGCTTTTATCCTCCCTATCGTTCTTATGAAGAAATTAGCGATAAAAATAATCAACAAGCTCTAAAATTTTATCTAGATTACGTGATTGCCCGTTATTCTGCCCACATCGATTTATGGGAATTAAGTAATGAGGCCGAAGCTCATGAACTTTGGTATGAGTTTGTGATAAATTATTTAAAAGAAAATGATCCCTACCACCATCCAATTAGCACTAACTGGGAAACTGAATCAGCTAAAGATTTAGACTTTTTATCGGTGCATTGGTATAACCCCGACATCACAGATCCTGGTCATTTAGCTAATCAAATGGGATATCTAAATCAGAAATATAATAATCAAGAAAAAGCTGTATTAGTTAGTGAATTTGGTTTCAAAAATGTTAGCTATTTTGCTAATTCTGCGGAAAGCATGAGGGTGCTGAGCTGGTTAGGTAGTTTTCAAAATATGGGTTTAATTTTTTGGACTCAAGGTCAAAATGGCATCTACAAAAATCTAGATAATGCCAATATTTATTTGGGGCCAACAGAAAGAGTTTATTTGCGCAATCTGCAAGAATTTTTACCAAAAAATTTAGCAATACCCGTTGAAAAGGAAATGTTGGTAATTGCAGAATTACACACTCAAGCTTATTTATTAAAAAACCAAGATTACATTTTAGCCTATTTGTTAAAATTAGATGAAAGTCAAGAAAAAAATGCTTGGCTAAATTTAAACTTAAATAATAAGGCCAAATTGGAATGGATCGAACCAAAAACAGGCAAGATTTTAGAAAAAGGCACCTTGGAAAAGGGTGAGCAAAGCATTCACATTCCAAATTTTGACTTAGATCTTGCCATGAAAATTACTTATTTAGATAATGAATAGTTGTTGATGTTAAAAAATAAAGTAATCATTATCCCGATTGAAAATGCTTGGGATCATAGCGCTGATTTTTTGCGCCAAACAGCCTTTGTTTTGAGTAAACACAATTTGGTTTACATTTATGACCACAACAACCATTATTTTTTTGGCAAAAAAAAGCGGAAAAACGTTTACCCAAATTATAAAAACATCATATTTCATCAAGTTAAATATTATTTGCCTTTTGAGAGATTTAAAATCATTGATAAGCTCAATCGCTACTTAAGTTTTAAATTATTTTTAGCAAAACATCGTCGTGCAGATAAAATTTTGTGGATTTTTTATCCAAATTATTATGATTTTGCACAAGTAAACAGTCGAAAAATGCTAAAAATTTACGATTGTGTTGACTATAGTGAAGATCAGCAAAAAGAAAATATTTTAATTAACAGCGTTGATTATTTTTTTGTTAACTCAAAAGCTTTAAAAAACTTGTACGCAAAAAGGAAACTGAACAAGCAAGCAATTTATATTAGCGCCCAAGGATTTTTCCAACCAAATGATAAAAAAATAAAATCAGTGCCACTTAAAAAAGGCAAAAGCAAAACTGTAATTGGTTATATTGGTGGCCTTAATTGTCGCTTGAACTACCCACTACTTGATCAATTAATCAGCAATCACCCGGAATGGCTATTTGTATTTTATGGCCCAGAACAAAAAAATATTGAAAAAGATAAAATTTATCATACACAAAAATGGATTAAAAAATTAAAAGAACACAAAAATACTCTTTTTGGCTATAGTAATGATCGATATTTCATTTATGGTCTCATAAAAAGCTTTGATATAGCAATTATTCCTTATAATCTAGACTTGGTTTTCAATTTATATTGTTATCCAATGAAAATTTTTGAATATTTTTATCTGGGGGTGCCAGTTGTTACTAGTGCTATTCTTGAATTAAAAGAAAAACGTTTTGACGGGCTGATTAACATTGCCAATGATTATAAAAGTTGGGAAAATAGCATAGAAAAATGGTTAGAAAACAAAATGCCTGCCAAAAAACAAAGACGACAGAGAGAGTTGGCAATAAACAATAGTTGGCAAAATAAAATTAAAAAAATAGCTAAGGTGATAGATTGTTAATTATTTACTTTTGGGTGATAGCTGAGGAATTGTTAACAGAAAGCGATTTGGGGAGTTGGATTCAAAAGAATCAAGTTTTATATTCGAGATAAGCAAATTAGCTTTTGATATATAAGTGTGTAGTGTAAAAAATTCTTGCCATTTCTTTACTATACTTTCAAATTGAAGTGCTAAGCCTAAGTTTAGAATAAATATACCATTTTTATTGAGCGCGCCTTGAATGTCTTTGATAAATGCTCGATCAACAACTCCTTTATTAAAATTATAGCCATCAAACATATCTATAATTATTAGATCGTAAGAACCGTTCACTAATTTCGGAAACTTTAAACCATCACCCTGTATTAAATTTATTTCAGAATCGTCTTTTAAAAAATACTTTTTTGCCCATTCAATCATCGTTGGATTATATTCAATGACATCAACTTTTTTACCTATTTTATTTTCAACAAAATAACTAGCTAAAGAACAACCAGCTCCACCTAAAAGCAATATTTTTTGAGAAGATAAATTAGCGGTTAAATATTTAACTATGTCTAAAAAGAAATATTGCTTAGAATTTTTGTTAAAAAGCGGAGATCTACTACTAAAACCTGATGTTCCAGGTTGAGAAATTTCTCGAAAACTTTTATTTAAATCTCGTGGATAAATAAAATTACGCACATGATAAATATTTCCATCGATATTGCGTTTATCTAGTAAAAGAAAAAAACCTTCAGTAAAAATTTGATAAGCAATCCGTGCAAGGTAAAAAATGAGTATTCCAATAAGAATTAAGGCTATTGAGTGACTAAAATACAAATCAGCAAATAAAATTAAAGATAAAAGAATACAAAAAAAAGTAAAAAATTCTTTTAAATTTAAACCATTTTTTAAATACATTTGCATCAAATTATATCATAAGTATAGGACCTCATTTTCTTTGCTATAATTCTTTGACTTATAAATTTAAGGTAGGTAATTCTATAGAACATAATATTTCTGATATGAAATTTTTAAATTATTTTAAAATAATTCTAAGCAAAATTGGATTGAGAGAACTTTTTATCGATTGGGGCTTGATTCATCCAGAATTACAACAAAGCCTTATTAAGAGACAAGTTTCTAAAAAATTAATTAAAATTTACGACGGAGATGAGGGTCACGCAGTCAATTTTACTCAATACTCTTTAGGGTTTGGATATATTCACTACGCTTTTATTCGCAATATAAAGGCTAAAAACATCCTATGCATCGGTTCTTGTAAAGGTTATATTCCAGCCATATTAGCTTTAGCTTGCAAAGATAATCAATTCGGAAGCGTTGACTTTGTTGATGCTGCTTACAGTCAATACAATAAAAAAGACAGTAAAAAACATTGGCGTGGTGTTGGCTTCTGGAAAGAAATTAATCCAAAAAAACATTTTGCCAAAATTAAAGTAGATCAATATATTGATACTTATGTTATGACTTCGGAAGAATATGCAAAGAAATTTCCCAAGAAAAAATACCAATATATTTACATCGACGGCGATCATTCTTATGAAGGAGTAAAGCTCGATTACAAATTATTTTGGCCCAAGCTTGAAAAAAATGGTTTTATGGTTTTTCATGATGTGGTAGCTAAGGGATATTTAGATAAAGGCTTGTTTGGTGCTTGGAAATTTTGGCAAGAATTGAAAAATAAAAATAAAATCATTTTTCCTTTTCCCAAGGAGTCTGGTCTAGGAATTTTACAAAAGGATTAAAACAGCATGTTTGGTGTAAAAACAAAAATACTAAACAAAATAAACAAAAATTTCAAAACTATTGATACTGATAAATCTATTACAAAAGTTGAGAGTTATATTTTAACGCGTTTGATAAAAAAAGAACTAAAAAAAGAGGCTGATATTAGTGACAATCAACAAGTAATAATAAAAAAAACTAATAATTTTGCTTCAAAAATCATTAAAAAAACTAGTGATTTTATGCCAAATAACTTGGGTAATTGGTCTATAAAAAACCCTCACACACTTAGCGCTAAACTAGAACTAACCGCCATTAGAACAATAAAAAATCTTTTGGGTGCCAACAAAGAAATAATCGGGCACTTTAGTTCAGGAACAACTGAGGGTAATATTTATGCGACCTGGATAGCCCGCAATTACTTGCAAAAACAACTAAATTTAAAAGAATCACATAAAATTGTGATAATAAAAAGTTGTCTAGCCCACTATTCTATTGATAAAGCTGCAGACATAGTTGGTCTAAGACTCATAACAACTGGTATTCATCAATCCAAATATAATATTGATTTAAAATATTTAGAAAAAAATATTGCCTCTTTATATAATCAGGGAATTAGAGGGTTCATTATTCCATTAACTTTGGGTTATACGGTTACTGGCACAGATGATGAATATGTAAAAATTGTTGATTTAGTCAAGAAGTTTGAAAAAGAAAAAGTTGATTGTAAATTCTTTTTATGGATTGATGCTGCATATTCTGGAATGCTAAAAGCTTATCTTGACGATGATTTTCATCCTTTTGCTCAAAAAAGTATCCAATTAATCAGCACCGATTTACATAAAAGTTTAGCTATTCCTTATCCAGCTGGTATTTTGCTTTACAGAAAAGAATTATTAGACTATATCAAAAAAACAATTCCATACATCGATCAATTTGATACTACGCTTTTAGGATCAAGGCCCGGCTCAAGCGTGTTGGCTAGTTGGTTTACTTTCATTAATCTAAGTAAAAAAGAGATTAGAAATTATTATAATAAGGCAAATGAAAGAAAAAATAACTTTTTAGAAAAGATTGTGAATGAAAATATTGGAGTACAAATAATTAACAATGCCACTAGTCTTCAGGCCTGCCTGATTAGCTTTAACAAGGCTTCCGATAAGATTTTGAACGATAAATATCATTTAAAGAGTATTAACTATAAACTATTGTTTGGACAAAAAATTAAAACTGTTAAGCTATATAAACTATATTTCTTTATGAATCTGAAATAGTAAATGAAAAAAAGCCATCAAATAGATCTAAACACCATTAGTGAAAAAGAGTTTAAGAAAAAAATCAAAAAAAGAAGCTTTGAAAATACCAAGCTGATCGATTCTATCGAAAAGTATTTTATAGAAAAACGGGGCTATGTATTCAAAATGCCAAAACCAGAAGAATCGGTAATATTACTCTATTCTGGTGGTTTAGACTCGACAGTTGCCTGGTCTTATCTAATAGAAAAATACAAATTACATGTATATCCATTAGTATTTAAAAATAGAAACAGTTTTGGACAAAAAAAATCGATTTTTTATTTTAAAAAATATTTTAAAAAAAGATATGGTAATTATTATCACGAGCCCTTAGAAATATATAGCAATTTTTTTCCAGCAAAACTTTTCAAGCAAATGGCTGATCTAAAAAAGATTCATCCTGAAACCCTGTTGAACTACTTAATAGATAATCACAAATCTTTTAAATTTAATAATTTTTTTCCAGGATCAAATGCTTTAACTCCGATTTCTGGCGTTATGTATCAAAAATATCTCGAAAACCAATATAATATAAAAATTAAAGCCATTTTTTTAGCAGTGCTGGCTGGAGATGGCACTGAAATTCCATCGCAAAGTTTTACCTATTTGCGTAAGACTATGCTCTTTTTAGACGAATTTATTCAGACAGGAAATTTGCAAATTGCTTCAATTTTTTTTGAAAAGGAAATAGGCTTGTTTTGTGAAAAAAAAGATATTATTAAACTAGGAGTTAAAACGCTTAAGATCCCCTTAGAAAAAACCTATAGTTGTTATGCAAAAAAATTATTTCACTGTAATGACTGCCTTGCCTGTTATTCAAGGCGTCTAGAGTTCAAGAAAGCAAATATTGTTGACAAAACTATGTACTATGATAAGCTTTTTATAGTAAAAAAAGTGGCTAAATTTAAGCATTTAGCGAAGTGTTATTTATTAAAAGGAAAAACTTTATGCAAGCATATCAAGCGCCAAGTTGTGAAAAAATCGTAATTTCTGTTCTTTGTGGTGAAAATGAGACAATAGAATAGATAATCTTTTTTGCCAGTTTAATAGAGCCATATTATGTTGCTTTATTGTCGTTCTGATTTTATCTTCCAAAGAAAAATCGATAACACTCTTTGTTTATTAAAAAACAAAGACAAATATATTTATAGATTAAACGAAACAGCTAGTTTTTTGTGGCAAATACTGGAAAAAGAAGCCTCAAGTGAAGACCTAAGTCAAGCTTTAAGTAAAAAATACAATATCCCCTTGGCACAAGCATCCAACGATGTAGATAATTTTTTAACTTATTGGCTGAAAGAAAAATTAATCAAAAAAGTTGTTCAATAATCGCAATCTAAACAACAATCTTTGCCAGACGATAAATAATCGCTTATCAAAATAGCTAAGTTCACGATTTGTTTTTGATTTAGAAACAGCTAGGCCAACAAAGTCTTTTTTAGCAACTGGATCAAAATCAGCAACACTCAAATTATCACCCATGGTCACCAACTTAATGCTAGGCTTGTTTTTTGTATATAGTTTTTTAATAACTCGGTGAATAATTAAATTTTTGTCAAAAGCTCGATAAAAACAAATTATGTCTCCAGTTTGAATTCTGGCAAACTGAGTTTTCTCCACCCAAACATTATCTCCGATTAAAAACAATGGCGCCATGCTATCACTTTTTATTTTTACTTGAAACATCGCGCCAATTGGTAAATTTAAAAATAATTTTGCAGAATTCAAAGTTTTTTTATTCATTTTTTAGCATGATTAGCTTGTTGCAGTTTTCTTTTAAATATTGAAGGTTGTGACTAACTAACAAAAGTGTTGCTCCATTAGCAAACATTTCCTTCATTAATCGATTGGTTTTTTTTCTAAAATTTTCGTCACCCATGCTAATTACTTCGTCCAATAATAGAATATCTGGCTCGGCGTGAACAGCAATACTAAAACCTAAGCGCAAGCGCATACCACTGGAATAAGTGTACAAGGGTGCAGTAATAAAATCGCCAATATCGGCAAAATCAATAATCTGCTTGAGTTTTTGTTCAATTTCTGTTTTTGACATACCCACAATTAGGCCATTTAAAAATATATTTTCTTGGCCAGTTAAGTCGGGGTGAAAACCAGCATCTAGGCTAATGAGAGAAACAATTTTACCTTTTGTTTGAACCGTCCCACTGGTTGGCTCACAAATACCGGCAATAATTTTCAACAAAGTGGTTTTGCCAGCTCCATTAGGCCCATAAAAGCCCACTTTTTCTCCCTTATGAATTGTTAAATTCACATCTTTGAGTGCCCAAAATTCTTCTTTTTTTTGGAAATGTATCATTCGACTCACATCTTCTGCAAGAGTCGGTTTTTCATGGGTGATGGTATATTTTTTGCTAATATTAGATAAAGAAATTACCACCTCATCGCTGATTTTTTTTCTTCGAATAATTGTTTCTGTTATTATTGTCATTTGAATCCAAAATTATAGCCAATCGTCAAAGTTTTTACTTTCTTTTTTAAATACTCGCAGACCCAAATAAAAAACACAAATAATGATCACAACCGCTACCCAAATAAAGTTTGGCAAAGTTATAGGCAAACCCATCAGCGCATAATGGAACATCTCAATAATAGCTGTCATTGGATTTAAATAGAAAAGCGGTTGTAAAAATTCTGGCAATAAATTTAGTGCATAAACTACTGGTGTCGCATAAAACCACAGCATGACAGCCAGGGCCACCATAAAATTAACATCGCGAAAGCGCACATTGAGGGAAGAAGTAAATAAAGAAAAACCAACGGTAAAAAAAACTAATAATAATATGGCTGGTATTACCCACAGCATTCTCAACACGTAAAACAGCAATTGCATTAACCCATAACCCTCCAGCAATAACTTATCGCCAATTAGCACCACAATTAACAAAAGCAGGGCTACTGCAAAATGAAAAAGATTGGAAAAAATAATTGATAAGACAATGCTTTCTCTGGGAAATTTGGCCTTTTTAATTAGACTTCCTTCATAAAAAAAAGCTGGAGTGGTTTTTGTTAAACTTTGCGCAAAAAAATTCCAAGGTAAAAGTCCAGCAAATAAATATAAAAAATAATTATCAACCTTGACCGGCACAAAAAATTGGAAAACAAAACCCATCACCAACATTTGTAATAATGGATTTAACACAACCCATAAAAAACCAAAACTAGCCCTTTTATATCGAGCCTTAATTTCCTTTTGGGTCATGGCAGACAAAAAATCCAACCAATGGCGCTGTTTTTTGCTTAACTTCATAAACAATTTAATTGCTCTTTTTCTCTTAAAACACTCAAATAATAACATAAAAAAACATTAAGACTATCTTTAATTAACTTTTTCGATAAAATATTTGCATATTACCGGGCTTATCCACAATGAGCAGCAGCAAATGAAAAATTACAACTTTATTCATCATAGTTTTAAGGGTTTTTTGAAATCCTTTATCGATCTAATTTTAGCTTTAGTCGTTTTATGTGTTTTGTTGCCTTTTTTCATTATTTTTTGGCCAATTATGATTTGGCAAATTGGTTCACCAATTATTTTTAAACAAAAAAGAACTGGAAAAAATGGAAAAGTTTTTACCATTTATAAATTTCGTACTATGGTAAAAAATGCAGAATTAATCCGCGCAAAAAATCGGGCTAAGCTTTCTAAATTAAATTATGCCCCACTACCAATGTTTAAAATTGGTGACGATCCGCGTTTTATTAAATTTGGCAAATTCTTATCTCGCAGCGGTTTAGACGAACTTCCGCAGCTAATTAACATTATTAAAGGAGAAATGTCCTTAATTGGACCGAGACCGTTACCAGTTGCTGAAGCTAATTCTTTAAAAGATATTGATTACGACTGGTATACTTGGAGACATCAAGTTAAACCCGGTTTATTCTCACTGTGGGTTTTAGATGATAAAAGACATCAAGATCTGAAAACCTGGAAAAAATTAGAAAGAGAAACGTTAAAACTTAATCTGATTCAGCAATATTTATTAATTTTTAAAGTAATTTTTTTACAATTACAAAGAATTTTGCAATTTAATTAATCATTTTTAAAAATAAACAAAAATAAATACCGTATCTTTACAATTAATTGCTACTTGCCTAAGATAGTAAAAATGTATTATGCTTAATTATTAGCAATTTGTGATTGTGTATTTAATAACATATGTCTGATCTAAGCAACTTTCTACCCAAAAACCATCTAAAAACTCCAGCAGAAGATGAAATGATCAAACCCATTAGTTCTCTAAATATACCCAAGAATGATCTTCCTCAGAATTCTACAGTGGGTGGAGGTGCTGGCAATTTAGCAAATAATGATTTAGTAGCAAACAGCGCTTCTTCAGATAATAAGCTTGCAGAAACAAACACTGCTGGAGAAAAAAATGGAGGAAAAGCTACAAAAAAATTCCAAATAAAATCAGCATCCAAGAAAAAAAATATCCTTCTATTGTTGGCATTACTGTTTCTTTTGGTCGGCAGTGGAGCTGGCTTACTGTTAATGAGACAGCGTCAAGATACGAGGCAAGAAGCTTACCTAATCTCTATAACTCCAAGCCCCTCTCCTCGTACAACCCAGCCTCCTGGCGGAGGTGGTTTTTGTGGCCCAAGTGCTTATGGCACTTATTGTGAGGCTTGTCGTACTCGTCCAGGCGGTTGCACAGAAGATGAGCGCTGGTATGGAAACTGTGTTCTAATTTATTGCCCTAATGGCAATCCAACTGGACAAGGTTGTCATGAAAATGATCCTGATGCATATTGGAAATTTGGTACTTGTACTAGTTTGCTAAGCGAAGCACGCAACAATCCAGAAGTGCCTGGTTGTTGGCAAGTAGACACTGTTGATAAGAAAAATGTATATTGTCATGTGATGGGCTGTACAAGTTATGAGCACGATTTAAGTAGATGTGGCAAAACAACACCAACACCACCAACCGTGCCACCAACAGCAATCCCGCCAACAACGATACCACCGACCAGGCCACCAACACCAGGAGTTTCAACAACGGTGCAACCGACTGTAACGCCAACAGTGGTGCCTACCAGGCCACCAACACCAGGAGTTTCAACAACGGTGCCACCAACTGTAACACCAACAACAGTGCCTCCAACAGTAACCGGGACACTGGCTCCAACATCAACTGGTACTCCTGCACCTACAACTGAGCCAACAAAAGATCCAACATCTGTTCCAAGCACTCCTACACCAATAATTACGCAAGTGATTACTACTGTTGGCTGTAATGAAGCCTGTAAAGAAAACGCCGACTGTGCCAATATCAGTCACATTTGTTATGAGGGTTTTTGTCGCCTAGATGTAAACCCAACTGACGTTAATTGTCGACTAGCTGATGGTGGCAATGTTATAGAAAGAGCTGTAACTGTGCCAACCGAATCTGGTTTTGCCGACTGGTTTAACTTCATTAAAGTTGGCTTTGGCATTCTTGGCTTAGGAGCTTTATTACTACTGCTTCTATAATCTATAAATTGCTGCTTTTATCTTTTATAGAAAAGAAAGCTTTATAGTTTATAGAAAATTGGCAAATAAGTTTTCTCCAGTTGTTTGCTATAATGCATATCAAGCGCGTGTGTAGCTCAATCGGTTAGAGCTCCAAGCTTATACCTTGGCGGTTTTAGGTTCGAGTCCTAACACACGCACCATTATGAAATTGCTGTCCAATTTTTTTAAAATATTGTTGGTTTGTGTGCTTTTATTAGTGCTAAGTCTTTTTCTTTATCAAAAAGGTTGGCTCAAAAGTCATCCCCTACAGGATCAACTTGCCCAATTTCAGGAGGGAAAGATAAAAAGCCCTGCTGATTTCATTAATTCGTTTAAGAAACAAGACGAACTCAACTTAGAATTGGATCAATTAAGCAGCAACGCTGGCGAGCAAATTAAGATTACCACTCAAAAAGCTATTGAAGCGGGAAAAGTCGCCCAAGAATTTATTGCTGGATCAATTAAAACTGATGAATCATCAGATAAAAACTTAGGAGAAAAAGCTTTTGAATATGGCCAATATGTTTATTGCAGAGCTGTTGTAGATGATTGGGAGCAACAACTTGAGAAAAATAACTCTACAACTGAGACACAAGATGCTGAGACACAATGAGCATTAACGAATACTCGTCCCCACACAGTCTCGATTTGTCAGTGCCCAATATAAATTGTCTTGCAACATCCCAGAGATGATCATTGATTCAATGCCCTTTTTTGCAAGATTTAATGATTCTTCAATTTTTAAACCCATGCCTCCAGTGACATCAAAACCTCTGGTGCGATGCAAATCTTGACTAACTTTGGTCCAATTTTGGGCAGTAATTTCTGGCACGATTTGGCCAGTTTTATCTAAAAATCCAGCCACTTCAGTGACGTGGATAATTTTATTTACCTGAATTTTTTGTTCTAAAAAATAGGGAGCAAGAAAAGCTAAAATTTCTTCAGTCGACCAAATAGTGCAACCCTGCTCTTTGTCAACTAAAACATCGCCACAAGTAACCGGTAATAAGCCTTTTCGTAAATATTCATTAATCACCTCGGCACAAAAAGCAGCCTTTTTCCTTTTCTTAGTGACAATGGTATTACTAGCATAAAAAGAGACAGCAGGTAAATTATGTTTGAGAAATTCATGAACCACCAAACGATTGAGAGTGGCAGCGCTATCTTGGACAATGGCCATACCCAATAAGCTTTCTTCATTGATAAAACCAGCCATCGTTTGATATTTACTAGCAGGCACATGAGCAAAACTGCCTTGACCATGCCCAACAAGCAATAATTGATCTGGGTTTTCCTGTTTAGCGCGAGCAATTTCTCCAACCAAGCGTGTTAGAATGTTTTTTCTCAGCGACATGGGAATTTCTTTATCAGTAATTACCGAGCCGCCAAGTTTAATTAGAGTCAAATTTTTTAGCACTGCTACCTTTTTTTAAATTAGTTAAGTAATTTAGTATCTTGATAATAGTTGGTCACTTCTTCTTGAGGAATTTTTCCTTCTTCTGCTAAAAAAAGCAGTGCTGCTGGTAAGAAATCTAAAACAGCCAAGGTGGCTTTACGAATTTCCCTTTGATCTATTTCTGACAAATCCTGAAATGAATAAAGTCGCCAGCCTTCTCGTTCGATTTTTGCCAAATCGCCCTCATCAATTAAAATCGCTAGCACAAAAACCATAAAATCATACAAGGCCTTGTTTTGCTTATTTTCGCCGATTGGCCGAATTTGTTCGATATTAAATGAAGATTTAGAAAATAAATGCACTTTGTCTTCTAAATCCGCAACCGATAAACCTGGAACTTCCTCTTCCATTTCTCTCAACATACTCAAGTATAAAGCATTAACAAAAGCTGGTGGCAAATCCCTAAAATCTAGTGAAGCATAATTTTCACTGTTATGTAAAAAATCCAACACCACTGTAGATTCTCCATTGTCAACTTTTCCGGTGACAGTATTGATGCCAGTTGGTTTTGTAAAAATATCTCGGCCAAAATTTATTGAGCTAGGATCAATCCAAGAATTTTGACTGTTTTTGTCTTCAGGAAAAATCACTCTTTCTCGTTTTTTACTGTCATCATCGGATAAATTACTTTCAACATCGTCAAACAATAATATTTTTAAACCCGTTTCGGTGGCAACAAAAGTGAGTGCACCAACACCTACTGCTTTGGAGCGAAAAGCAAGCTCTTCTTTCATTGAAGAATTGCAGGCTGTGCAGACAGGGCGATCTGGTGGAAATATTTTTGCACCACAAACAGGACAAACGGCTAATTTTAACTCGCCTTCACTATTGCCATAGCGCGTTTTTTGCAAGCGCCAGTGTCTTGGAACTTCCATGATAATTCATTAGTCGGAATTCTGTCAGAAATCACGCAAATTTAGTTAATTTGCGCTTTCATAGTATGATATCTACATGACTAAACATGACCTTGTTCTTGACGAATATAAAAGCCACATCGCACAGTATTTAACTCATTTTTTAGCCCAAAAGAAGCAATCTTTTGCCCAAATTAGCCTAGACGACGATGTTTTCAAGACTATTAAAAATTTTGCTTTACGAGGAAAAATGGCTCGAGCCCACTTATTAATTCTGACTTATCAAGCATTTGGCAACAAAATTGACAAAAAATCCTTGGAAAAATGGCTTTTGCCACTGGCTAGTGCTCTAGAACTGATTCAAGCTGGTTTATTAATTCACGACGATATTATTGACCAAGATCAACAGCGTCGAGGTCAAGACTCCATTTGGCAATATTACACTTTACAAAAACAGCCAGCTGACCAGCATTATGGAAAAAGTCAGGCTATCTGTTTAGGAGATTTGTGTTTTTTTCTTGCGAATCAACTAGTCAATGAGGGCGTGGTGAATTTGCAATTGATGACAAATTCAAAAAAAACTTCAGCACTTGATTCTGTATCCATAAAAATTCAAGAATTAATTAATCGGGAAATTAGTCAAGTAATCATGGCCGAAATGCTTGATGTGCAATTGGCTGCCGAAGACAAAGTGCCTTCGCTACAGCAAATCACCGAAATGAATCTTTATAAAACCGCTAGATACAGTTTTTCACTGCCTTTCATGCTGGCTGCTTATGCCGCAAGACAAAGCCATGCAAACATCGAGCAACTAAGCAAAATCGGCGAAAAACTTGGTTTAATTTTTCAAATTCAGGATGATTATTTGGGAATTTTTGGAGATGAAAAAATTACTGGTAAACCAATCCTTTCTGATGTTAGAGAAGGAAAAAAAACAATCTTTTACTATTATTTAGTGAAAAGCAAAAAGTTGAACGCTCATGAAAAGAAACTATTAGACCGCTGTTTTGGCGCAGCTTCTATCAATAAAAAAAATGTGGTGGCAGTGCAAGCAATGTTTCAAGTTCACGCCCTTAATCAAGTTACGAGCTTGCTTGATCAACTAAAGCAAGAAACCATTAAAGATATTGAGCAATTGGAGAATCAAGACTTACAAATATTACTAACAAAGCTTTTAAACACGCTCCAGCACCGTCAGAAGTGATAAAAACGGTCAGACCTTTGGATCTTGATGCTCTTTAACCAGCAAGGTTAGCAAAACACCAACAGCCGCAATCACAAATAGACTTATCCAGGCTTCACCAAAAAAATAGAATAAGAAAAACACTGCAGACCAAAACAGAACCGCAGCGGCACTAGTAATCATCTGTCGATAAGTAAAATAGGATAAGCCCTCACGGCCCTTGCCTCTCACCACCCAAACACGATCAAAAAACAACCAGTGAAAACTAGAGGTGATTCGATCAAAAGTGTTGACCAGCACCACTGACCAAAAACCAGTGATAAAACTTCTAATGATCCAAAAAAAAGATAAAACTCCAGCAGAAACCACAAAAGGTTTACGACTCTTGTTCTTATCAATGACATTGCCCACCACATAACTAATAATCATCGCTAATAACAAAGAAGAACTATACAAAAGACCAACCTTCGTGCTGGTGCCTAATAATATAAAAATATAGAGTGGCCACAACACCAACATGCCATTGTTAAAATATTGACCAGCAAAAGTCAGACCCAGGCGTCTGAATCCAGGTTCAGACATCCATGTTGCAAATTCTTGCCAAGAAATTTTGTCTCGAATCTTAACGCCGTCCATTAAAATTGTAAAAATCAAGGCAATAACTATTAAGACCAAACCCAATAAAAATAAATTACTATAACCTAGACTAGAAATAATCACCCCACCTAAAGCTGGAGAAATCATAGTTACCAGATTAAGTAAAAAATTAACAGTTCCTAAATTGCTTCCAACTCGACGATGATCGCTATTGCGACTTAAAGAATAATAATAACTACTCCAAAAATAATTAATTTGCACACCCTCAAATAGAACGGCTAATAAAGCCCAATAGGGATTTTTCTGAGAGAAAAATAAAAGAACTGTAAATACAGCGTACAAAATTTGCCCCATGATAAAAGAGTGCTTAGTACCACGTTTAATCGTGCGATTGGCTACCCAAATTGAAGAAACAAAACTGGCCAAATAACAAAGGAGATGTAAGATGGCAATGTTAAAAATACCAATTTGTAATGCCGTAAACGGTGTTTGTCCATTTTTAATTAAGCTCCAATTAATGTTATCCCAGAAGGGAAAATGCAGATTAAAATAATAAATTGGCAAATAAAACATCACCAATTTATTTACCAACTCCCTCATGAGACGAATAATATACAGACTCTTTAAATCAGAGTTGTTTTGAAAAGAGAACTTGGGCAGTTTCATAAATAATTAAGCTTTAGCCCCCAACACTAGTTCCTGTAAAAGCTCTGTTATGGTTTTATGTAAAATTTGCTGTTCTTCTTTTGACATGGTTTGCAAGACATAGTCGGCTGCCGGCACAGTTCTCAGACCAGCTCTTGCATCTATTCCCAAGCGTAAATGCCAAAACTCTTTGCTGCCTAAATGCTGATAAATTGATTGTAAGCCATGATGATCTTTTGGACCAATGCCTTTCTGAAATTTAAAAGATCCCAGCGCTAAATCTAAATCATCGTGAATAACAATTAAATCTTCAGGCCCAAGCAAAGAGCCTTGCAAATCAATTTTTAGATAATCAAAAAAAGCTCTAATGGCTTGACCAGAATTATTCATAAAAGTTTGTGGTTTAATTAAAAAAATATCATCTCTTTTACTTGCTATATCAGCATTAATTTTCTTTTCATATTTGAAAGTTAAAGCCAGCGCTTCAGCCAAAGCATCAACAAACATAAAGCCAGCGTTGTGTCTTGTGTGTTGATACTGTTTTCCAGGATTGCCTAAGCCAAGATAAATTTTCATCAATCTTATTTTAACATTTTATTATCCTTAAAACTTATGCTTTATAATGTAATTCATGAAAAAGACGATTGGGATTTTTAGCACTAAACAAGGTCATCAAAGCATTGCCGAAGCAATTAAAGAGAAAATTGAACGAGCAGCTAATGATCGTTATCAGGTAAAAATTTTTTACACAAAATTGCTATTAGAACAGCCATACAACTTTTTTTATCGCTTTGCCCCCTCGAGTTTTAAATTTCCCTACAATTTATCCGTCAAAATAGTGGAAAAAGACGCTGAGCTAAAGAAATTAATTTTTTATCACTTTTTTCAAACAACTTATAGATCTAGTTTGCAGTTTACAAAAAAAAATGAAATTGATTTAGCAATTAGTTGCTATTTCCCTTTTAGCCCTACTTTAGAAAAAATCCAAAATAAAATGGGTATCCCTTATCTCAACATTATTACCGACCCACGCACCATTCACCCTTGGCAAATTTCAACTCAAGCACAAAGTAATTTCTTTTTTGATCAGACTGCTATTGCTAATTTTCACAAGCAGTGCCAAGCAGCTGTTTCTGGCTGGTTTGTGAGTGATAAATATGAAAAAAACTATGATAAGGAAAAAGTCAAACAAGAGCTAAAAATTAAAGAAGATTTGGTTTTTTTAATTGTTTCTGGTTCAGATGGCTCAGAGGCAATTCTGAAAATTTTACCAAGCCTAATTAATTGTCAAAAACCATTAAGAGTTTTTGTGGCCTGCGGAAAAAATCAGGCTCTTTACAAGAATGTTTTGGGTGTCAAAAAAAGTTTAACTTTATTTGGTCAATCAAAAGCAGTAATTACTCCCCTAGGTTTTACTCAAGATATGCATCTCTATATGCAAGCAGCAGATTTAATTATTGGCAAAGCAGGACCAAATACCCTATTTGAAAGCGTTGCGACTTTAACTCCTTTCTTTGCTATTACCCACATGGTTCAAGAAGAGGGCAATTTAGACATTATTAAAGAAAAACACTTGGGTTATGTAGAAGAAAAAGCTGAAATAGCCAACGACAAACTTTTAAAAATCATCAATCGTCCCGAGCAGCTTAAAGTATTTCAAAAATCTTTAATAGATTTAAAAAAATATAATCAACAGTCGGGAAAAATCTTAATCAGAAAAATTGATCAAATTTTTCAAGAACAACAAGCAAAGATAATTTAGGGAAAAAAGAAAAATTAGCTAAAAGAAAAATTATCCAGAAATGCCAAAATTTTGCTTATGCCTGCTTGATTTCTTTTAATTCTTGCAAAGTGGTGGCTTGTTGCCAATTTTTATCACGACGAATCTTGATTAAACGAGGAAAACGCAGTGCCACTTTGGCCGTATGGCTAGGAGATTGAGAAATTTCATCAGCCGCTATTTCTAAGACAATATTTGGTTCAAGCCAAACATCAGCTTTTAATTCTTTTTTAAAATCATATTGATGATTAGCTTGATTCTGCTTGCTTAAATGTTGATCAGCTAATTTTTTAATTTCTTGAAACTGAGCGTCAGTTAAACCGGTGCCTATTTTGGATAAAGTCTTAATTTTGCCACTTTTTTGATCAAAAACACCAACCAATAAAGCTCCAATCCCAAAATTCTGTCGTTTGCCTTTACCTAAATAATAACCAAGCATGATGCAATCAAGAGTGTCGTTTAATTTACCCCGTTGACCCTCTGCCTCCTTAATCTTCACCCAGCGCCAACCCTTGCGACCAGCAAGATAAAGCGAATCAGGCTTTTTCATCACTGCCCCCTCTAAACCAAGAGCTAATTGCTGATGATGATAATCGGTTAACACCTGTGCATCGCTTATTTCTTGGAAAAGGGTTTTTTTTATCACTGGTGAATCAGTAATTACTTGCTTTAATATTTTTTTTCGATCCAACAATTTTTCTTCGATTAATGCCTGACCATCAACATAAAGCAGATCAAAAGCATAAAAACAAATCGGCGTTTCTTGCGCTTTGAGCGCTATTTGATATTTGCGTTTTCTAGAAATAGTTTCTTGAAAAGCGACAAATTTGCCAGAATCAGGATCAAAACCAATGGCTTCAGTATCAAAAACTGCTGTTTGAGCTGAACATTGAGCTAAGACCAAATCTAATTCTGGAAACATGGCCGACACTTCTTCTAAATTGCGCGTATAAGCCTTGTAAAAACTACCGTCTGGGAAACCCTTTTTATTAATATGAATTTGAATACGTAAGCCATCATATTTTGGTTCGGCAATGACTCTGCCCATTTTTTCAATAATTTCTTGACCACTATTCAGTCGCTGACACAAAGCCGGCATTACAGGAATACCTAATTCCATGTGATATAGCTTGCTCAATTCTTCTATCTTGATATTTTCCTTAAATAAATACAATTGAGCTAATAAACCAAAATCAGCCTTTTTTTGAAAAGCTTCTTCTAGAATTGTTGCTTGACTTTTATCTCCAGTTTTCGCCCAAGACAAGGCATCGAGCATCGTCATTGTTGAAAAACCTAAACGCATTTTTCCTAAAATAATTCGTGAAATATATTTGGCTGATAAAGCATTGACCTGCCCCAATAAATCAGCCAGTAAATTAATTTTTTTATCTTGAGAGCCTTCACCGCCAACCCTAGCCAGGGCAATTAGTTGCTGATGAACTTGCCCAATGCTTAATTCATTTTTCGCCGTCGAAGACGCTGGCAAATCGCCAACCACTTGATAGAACAAGTCGCCTAAATCGCCTAAATCTTTATATCGCTTATTTAATTTATCTATGGTTAGATCTTGATTAGCATCTTCAAACAAACTTTGCTCGGCAGACAACTGGCTTTGTTCGAGAGGTCCTTCGTGACGAATATAAAAATTCGCTAAAGCACGAATCAACATTTTACTTGACAACTGAAATTCTAAACTTTGATAGCTAGCCATCAAACTTCCCTGCAATAAATAGCTCGCGGGAACAATTTCTTCTCGATTTAATTCTTGGAATAGTTGAGCTAACAACTCAGTCATCGCTAAACGAGAATTAAGTTTTTCTAAATCAGCTAAATATTGGGCAAAATGATTAAAAAACATATATTCCTTCAAAGCATATTATGCCAAAATAAGTAGAAAAACCAAGCCAAAACTAAATTAATCAAGACTGTAAGAAACTCCTTTAGTCACACCGTGTTTCTTAACTACTCCTTTAACAATTAGGTCTTTGAGATCTCGCAAAATTGTGTCAACAGAGACATTGGGCAACATCTTCTGCGCATCATCAGAAGTCATGCTGCCTTGATTTTGCAATAATTCTAATAAAATAATCTGCCGCTCAGATAAAGCTACTTGTTGGCCCAACTCGCGTTTCAGTTTCAAATCTTGAGATAATTTGGCGACTTTAGCTTTAACTTTATCAATTTCCAAGGCCAAACCATAGGTAAAATATTCTAGCCAATAAGTTAAATCTTGTTTAGGATTTTGTTGAACAGACAGTAAGGCTTGATAGTAGGCATCAACATCATTGTCAAAATACTCTTCAAGAGAGAAAAAACGCTTAAAATCATAGCCTGCCTCATAAAGGGCTAAGGTTGCAAAAGCACGGGCTGTTCGACCATTGCCCTCAACGTATGGATGAATATACACCAATTGATAATGGAGGATGGCCGCTCGAAGAATGGGGTGAAGATTTTGACTCTCCTCACTTTTTACCCAAGAAAACAAGTCATCTAATAAAAAAGGAATTTCAGCTGCCACCGGTGGGCGAAACACCACCTGACCATCTCTGGCCCCACGCACGATTACTTGTTTAGTGCGCAATGTAGCAACCTGTTCGTCTTCCAACAACATGTTCATGGTCAAACGATGTAATAAATTCAAAGTTTCAACATTAATTAAAGAGGATTCTGCCACTTGCTCTGTTTTAAGCAATGGCTGCTGATCAATCCAAGCCAAGACATTACGATAATTAATTACCTCTTGAATATCTCTTTCTCTGGCAATTAGTCCTGTTTGTTCTAACACGGCCTGCGCATCATTGGTTTTTTCTAAAGATAGCACTTGCCCTGCTTGTTCAGCACTCAGATCATTACCCTCAATTTTAGTACCATAATGAACACTGCGAACTAGAGCCTCGTCACGAAATTTAGCTTCCCAAGCTGGAACTAATGGCGAATTGTCGATAATAGCTTTTGCTGACTCAATAGCGGAGATATAAGTTAAAAGATTATTGCTAATTTGGAAATGAGGTTGGTACATTAAAGTCATATTTTGGCACAGTTTGATAGCTAAAACAAGAGTTATTTTTGCAAACCGTGCGATTTTAAGCAAAATAAAAATAGAAAAAATTGACAAGCATTTAAAAAGACAACAACATGCAAAAAAACATAGTAAAATAAAAAGGTGTCTAAAGATCAAGAACAAACAGCGCCAACTCAGCAAATAATTGAACAAAGTTTCCGCGATTTAAAAATTGCTGAAAAAGACTCTCATAAAGGCCAAAATGGAAAGTTATTAATCATTGGTGGCTCACAGCTTTTTCATGCGGCCAGCAAATGGAGTTTAGATATAGCCAGCAAAATAGTTGATATGGTCTTTTACAGCTCAGTGCCCAGCAATAATTGTTTAATCAGCATGTGGCAAAAGGGAGAGCTTGATCAGCAACTCAATCAAGAGGCGAAGAAAAATTTTTGGCAAGGCATAGTTATCAGCCGCAATCAGATTAAAAACTACATAGAAGAAGCTGACTGTGTTTTGTTAGGCCCAGGCATGGAAAGAGGAGCTTATACCGCTCGTTTAAGCAATCGTTTATTAAAAAAATATCCAGAAAAAAAATGGGTGATTGATGCGGGCGCCTTGCAAATGCTTAATCCAAATTTGCTAAACGCCAATTGTGTAATTACCCCGCACCAAAGAGAACTTGAAGTTCTGAGAAAAAAAGACCCACGCTTTAGTCCAGAAAACTATCAAGCTTTGCCCATCTGTTTGCTCAAGGGACCAGAAGATCAAATTTTCTTTGGTCAAGATTTTAAGCAACTTGCTCTACCCAAGTCGATTTTACTCAAAGGCGGTAATGCTGGTATGACCAAAGGAGGAACGGGAGATGTCTTAGCTGGACTACTGGCGGCCTTGTATTGCAAAAATTCAGCTGTAGTTAGCACTGTGATTGCTAGTTATATCAATAAAAAAACTGGTGATTATCTTTTTGACAGTGTTGGTCCACACTTCAATGCCAGCGATTTGGTTAATAATATTCCTAAAATATTGTGGCAAGTTAAGAAAAACATAACTTGAAAAGTTGACAAAAAAGATTAGAATATCCAAGTCTGTTTAAGACAAAAGCAAGGTAAAAGTAAATTTTTTAGATTTAATTTAAATAGAACAATCAATTATGCGTAATAAAGAGCATTTGCCAAAACCAGCTGGTGAAGAAGGCGATTTTTTAACCAATGAGTTAGCAAAAAATAAATTTAGAGATTATTCCCTTGAGGAAATTATAAAAATCGAGGCTGATCCTGATCATTATTATGACCCTGATTTACAGATGATTAGAGAGTGTCTTGAAGCGCTGAAAATATCAATTGGACTATGCAATACGTTTATCGGTGGAGAAATAGTTAAAACTAATAAGGCACACGCTAAATATCTCACGAAGATCTTAAAGCAACATCGCTGGTTTAACGAATTACTAAATGAAAACAAATCTCGCTTTAATAAGCCTAGATAACGAAGCAAATAAACAAAATAAATACATTTTTAAATATTTTTAATTTAGTTTGATTAGCTGACAATGTTTAATAGTTTTTCTTAATTCTTTTGCCAAATCGTCATCAGCCGTCGTCAAAACCACCTGATAGTTTTCCAGAAGACTTAACACCATAGCCTTACTATCTTGATCCAGTTCAGACATAATATCGTCCAAAAGTAAAATTGGTTGATAATTAATTCGACTATGTAAAAATTGCAGTTCCGCAATTTTTAACCAGAGCACTCCCAAGCGTTGCTGACCCCTTGATCCATAAGCCAATAAACTCAAATCTTCAATCTTTTTTTTAGGCAAAGAAAATTTAACTAAAAAATCATCTTTGTGCGGACCAATTAAGCTATGTCCAACAAGAATTTCCTTATTTAAATATTTGTTTAAGCGAGCCTCATTAATTAGAGAAGGCAAATACTCGATATTTAATTCAAAGGGGAAAATTACTTCACGAATAAAATCGATAAAATTACTACGTTCTCTTTGTAAAAATTCTCCATGTTTAATCAGATTTAAATTCCAAAAAGACAGAATATTTGCTGCTTCTTCGCCATCTCGCACTTTTTGCAACAAGAGGTTGCGTCGTTTGAGAATCTGTTCATATTGTTGCAGCGAGCGCTGGTATTCCCAATCCAACATCGATAAAGTTTGATTTAAAAAAAGGCGGCGGCGGTAGGGGCTGCCCTCAATTAGTCTTAAATCTTCGGGGCGAAAAACCACCACCGACAAATTTTTTAAAAAATCGGCACGCCGCCGCCGCACATCATTGACACTAAATAAACGATATTGGCTTTTTTTACCAGCCACCACACCTCTGGTTAGCATTATTTCCAATTTTAATTCTTCTGGAGACTTGGCTTTATTATTTAATACATCTACAGCGCTTAAACTTGGCTTAGAAAGAGAAACAGAATTTTCTGGTGTTTCCACCTCAAACAAAGCTTGCACTCTACTCAATTCAGATTCTAAACGAATCATTTCTTCAACTCGACCCGCTCGAAAACTGTCGCCGCTTGCTAATAAATTTAATGCCTCAATAATTGAAGTTTTACCACTCCCATTTTGACCAAGAAAAATCGTCGTCCGAGCAAAATCCCAATGCTGATTGCTAAAATTTCGAAAATTTTGTAATGCTAACTTGCGCAAAAACATATTCTTAAAATATTCTACAACTAATTGCGAAAGGCTCGTTTAAAACGCCAATACAAATAAAACAATAATATCTGCCACAATAAAAAGAAAAAGAAAAAAGACCTATAAATCAATCTAAAAATTAATGAGCCGTCATAAAATAAGCCTAACAACCACCAAGCAAACAAAAGATAAAAAATAATGGCTAAAAAAGTTGGCAAGAACATTAAAGGAATGAAAACCCGATCTCGAACTAAATTTTGCATGCTTTGATATGGGTGCACAAACAAACCAAAAATAATTTGTCCTAATGAATAAAAAAATGAGTTAATGACTGAAATTTTATCCATTGCTTCCTTGATAAAAAAAACATTCCCACAAAACTGAAATAAAAAAAGCCAAAAGCATTAGTATTTGCCAGGGATGAGAAGCCACCAGATTAGCCAAAGTGCTCAAGCGATCGGGTACAAATTTTTCTTTTTTGAGAGCACTTATTACTTTTGCTTCAGCTTTTAATTTTTCTAAAAATTCCCGCTGTTTGTTTTTTAACATTTTTACTCTTAATTAAGTATTTTGATCAATATCAGCCCACAATAAGCGAAATTCTTTCCTGGCTCTAAATAATTCTGATTCAATGGCTTTTTCTGTTCGCCCCCATTCCTTAGCTAATTCTTTAATTTTCTTTTCATCTACATATTTTTTTATTAATAATTCTCTTGATTGGCTAGTCATTTTCTTTAAAACTAACTTCACCATCTCTGCCGTTTCATGAGCGTCTTTGTATTCATGATCTAATAAAAACTCAGACAAGGGAATGATTTGAATGAACTTTTTTGCATAACGCTTGCGGTAAAAATCATTGATTTCATGACGCAAAATGCTTTGCATGTAAGTTAGTAGTGAACTATCTCCCTTAAACAGGGTGATACTGCGCAAACAATTAATAAAAGTTTCTTGAGTAATTTCTTCAGCTATTGATGGGCTGGGTAATTTTTGCAGGGCTAATTTATATAGCTTTTGATAATAATTTTTAAACCAATATTCAATTGCCAGCTCATGGCCATTTTTGATGGCTTCAACTAAAATTTGCTCGTTTGTAAATCCAACAAAACGTTTCATAATCAAACTACCCTATCATATCAGAAAATTTTATTTTATAATTGTTGTTGATGAAAAAGAAATTAAGGTCCTTCTTTCTAATTTTATTATTTCTCATCTCACATTTTTTAAGTTTAAAAACTTTAAATGTCAACTTTTTACCTCAAGTTAATGCACAAAGTCAAAGTCCGAGCCCAAGTCCAGGTGACGAAGAAGTAGAAATTGATTTAGGAAGTTATTTAAAATTAAGTGGTGGCCAAAAAGTCAGTGATGTTTTTCAAAAACCTAGCGATATGCTTAATTTAGTTATAAAAGTGGTTTTTGTTGTAGTTGGTTTACTTCTTTTTGCAATGGTGGTCATTGCTGGTTTGTCAATGATTGCTTCAGGCACAACTGATAGTAAAGATAAGGCTAAAGGCACGATGACTTCAGCTTTAATGGGGTTTATCGTTATTTTTGCTGCCTATTGGATTATGCAAATTATTCAAGTTCTAACTGGAACAGATATTGGCTTTTAAAAAGGAGCTTAGTATAATGAGGGTTTGAAATGAAAAAAAATATCTTAATTTTACTCATAACAATTTTTTCTTTATTCCTAATTACAAACAAACCTGTTCTGGCCCAGAGCCCAGCGCCAATTGTGAGCGAAGATCCTTTTGGGGCTATCGAAGCTCCTCCGGGAGTGGACAAGTTTAATCAACAAGCTGGAGCAAGCGGCATTGGTCTTATTATTTTTTTCTCCAACTTAATTAAATTTCTCGCTGTTATTGCTGGTTTATGGACAATGTTAAACTTTATTTCTGCTGGTTTTACGTATATCACCTCATCTGATTCAGGATCTATCAGTAAAATTGGTACAAAACTAACGCTAAGCGTAGTTGGCTTGGCCATAATTGTCGCTTCTTACACCATAGCAGCCGTTCTTGGATTAATACTCTTTGGAGATGCTACTTTTATTATCAATCCAAAAATACCAAGTCCTATTTAATTAATAATAATTAACAATTATGACAAAAATCACCAAACTCATAGCTGACGTAGATATTGGCTCCATCCAACCTGTTACTGATGTGCGTCAACCCGCAAATTTGCAAGAAACCACAGTTTTATCTACTCTGGAAACCTGGATCAGCGACATTATTGGCGTGATCACCATTTTAGCCACCTTATTCTTTATTGTTTATGCCTTTGTAGCTGCCTTTAATTGGATTACAGCTGCGGGAGATAAAAGTAAAATTGAACAAGCTAGAAATCGTTTGGTAATGAGCACGCTTGGCTTAATTCTCATTGTCGCTACCCATGCGATTATTGGTTTAATCGGAGGCATCATTGGTTTAGAACTATTAAACCCAGGAAACATGATTCGACAAATTCTTCCAAACGCAGGTTCGCTAACACCAACCATAATGCCGCCAGTAATTACAATTTCGCCAGCTCCTTTTTAATAAAAAATTATGAAAAAAAATAAACAATTAACCTTGAGCCAAAAACTAATTGCCAGCTTTAATTTGTTTCTAATTAGTTTTTTTTACAGCGCAAAATCCGTTTCTGCTCAAATTACTAATCCTGTGACAGGCAATTTGGGAGTTAGCGATCCAGACGCTCCAAGTGGTAGTAGATTTATTCAATATGTTGTTTATTTGTGGCGAGCTTCTGTTACCCTCGGCGCTTTAGCAGTCATCGTTTTTTTTCTACTAGGAGCTTTTACTTGGATTACTGCTGGAGGAGATAAAAACAAAATTGAACAAGCCCGCAATCAAATTATGAACTCTATTGTTGGCTTGGTATTATTAGTTAGCTCTTTTGTTTTACTTAGTTTTCTAAGTAAATTATTATTTGCTGGAGAATTTGATATATTTCAATTAAGTCTTCCAGGAACAAACAATTAGCGTTAAAAAGCAAAAAATATGAATAAACTTATACTTACAGCACAAGCCAGTGAAGGAACCGTTCTAAATATAGCTGAAGAAGCTCAAAGACAAGGTCTACTCGGTGCCGAAAACGCCAATACTGAAGATGGGGGTTTTGGTCTTTGGCTCAGCAATCTTTTGAAAGTAGCCATGACTCTTGGGGCCGTGGTTTGTTTAGCCTTTATCATCTTGGGAGCGGTTCAATGGATTACTTCAGGTGGCGATAAAAGCAAAATTGAAGAAGCACGTAATAAAATTACTAATGCTGTTATTGGTCTGATTGTTTTAGCAGCCACTATGGCTCTTTTTAATCTGGTGGCTAGTTTTCTTGGTATTGATGTAATAAGAATCATCTAGATTTTTTTGCTAAATACTAATAAACTTGATATAATAAAAGTAGAAAAGTATAAAAGGAGAAATTATGAAATCTATAAAAAAAATTGCTTTAGGCTCCGCTAGCGCGTTGGGCAGCATGTTTTTAACAGCAAAAACTGTCTTGGCGGCATCAATCTCAGATATTGAGGTCAGTCCAGGAACTGGTTATGCCACTGATTTTGGCAAGATGTTTAGCTCTGTCTTAAACATTGTGATGTTAATTGCTGCAGTTTTAGTATTTGCCTTCCTTATTTTCGGTGGTATTCAATGGATTACTTCCGGTGGTGATAAAAGCAAAGCTGAAGAGGCACGTAATAAAATTACATCAGCCGTTATTGGTTTAATCATTGTTGCTGCTTCTTACGCGGTAATTAACCTAGTGGTTAACTTCCTCGGATTTTCTGACTTCAACAGTGTTTTCAAAAACGTAACCCCTATTAGCGGTAATTAAATAAATCACTATCCCCTCTCTTTTCATGAAAACTTGGAATGAGAGGGGATTATTGTTATAATTAATATCATGAATAGAGCAATCTCCCTATTTCCCATTGTTAAACAGGTCCAGGCCCAGACTAAAGAGTGGCAAACTATTAGTGAATACTGTGTTATTAATGATGTCGCTACCGTCCAAGGTGTGGGTTGTTTATTAGCTAATGTTTTGTCAGTTGCCCTGCGCTTACTTGGAATTACCGGCTTTATCATGATTGTTTATGCAGCTTTTAACCTATTGATGTCGGCAGGAAATAGTCAAAAAATGGAAGAATCAAAAAAGACCATCACTTTTGCAATTATTGGAATTATTTTAGCTTTATCAGCCTTTATTATTATTAATTTAATTGCAAATTTCACTGGAGTTAGTCTGGTGAAGGAATTTACCATCCCCAGTTCAGAAAAAAATTGGGTTTCACCTACGCCCACTCCCATTCCCTAAAAATTTGAAATTTTATTGACCAAAGCGTCTTTGTCTTGAAGAATAGTCTGCGAGGGCTTTGGCAAATTGTTTTTCATCAAAATCTGGCATCAAAGTCGGGCAAAAATACAATTCGCTATAAACTGCTTGCCAAGGCAAATACCCAGACAAACGCTGCTCTCCACCCGGCCTAATTATTAGTTCTGGATCTGGTAATTTAATGTCTTGCTGAGTATCTAAATATTTTTCTAGGAGCTCAACGCTTATTTGATGACTCTTTAAGTTTTTTTCTTCAGCAATTAAACGCTGAACCGCTCTAATTATTTCGTCACGACCTCCGTAATTTAGTGCAAAAGTGACCACTAATTTGTGGTTATTTGCCGTTTCTTTTTTCCAATCTTCTACTCCACTTCTAATATCTTCAGGAAAATGACTTAAATCTCCAATGCTGTGCACCCTCACACCTTTTTTGTGCAAGCGTTCGGCTGCCGTCGCAAAAGTTTCACGAAATAGATTCATAATTCCATCCACTTCTTCTTGATCACGCTGCCAATTTTCGGTACTAAAAGCCCAGAGCGTTAAAAATTTAATGCCAACTTGAATTGAGTAATCTGCTAAACGCTCAATGGTTTCTTCTGCTGTTTTACGATGACCTTGTATAATCGCCAAGCCGCGTTTTTTTGCCCAGCGACGATTGCCATCCATGATAATTGCTACGTGTTGAGGGACTGCTACTTGCTGAGAAATTGTGCTTTTTTTCATAATTTTAATTAGTTAAATTACTCGATTCTTCTAAAAATTGTTCAATAGCTTGAATAATTTTGGGCTCCTGTAAAAACAGTTTAAACCAGGGCGTCAATATTAAACCAGGAATTTGCTGATTTTCTTTTAATTCTGACCAACTAAGCCAACGCACTTCACTCACTTCTGCTGGATTCAATCCTATTGTTAAATCTTTAAGTCCTGACTCAGCAACTTGTTGCTCATCTAAAAAGAGAGCAAAAATATGATCTATTTCTCGCTCACTGTACTGATGATTACAAGCAACATGATACTTAAATACAAATATTTCTTTTAACTGTCGCTGAATATTTTTGGGGAAATTAATCCCCAACTCTTGACGCAAGCGTCTCCATAAGCATTGTTGATGAGTCTCACCCTCAGCCACATTGCCACAGACTGTATTAGCCCATTGCTCTGCACCAACTATTTTTTGTTGACTGCGCTTTTGCATTAACAATTCAACATCACCCTGTTGATTTTTTCTGAATAAAAATAAAGAAATTGCTTGATGAAGCAATGCTTCTCCCAAGTGAGCCTCATACTTGTCGGCACTAGCAATAATTTCATCATTGTCATTAACCAAATTCACTCGATCATAATTCACTGCGTTCTTTGTCATCTTTAGTATTTTAACAGACAACAAGCAAAAACTGCTCTGCTAGAGTCGAACCAGCTTCGATGCTATAATTAAAGGTTCATGGATAAACACTACCAAGCACAAGAAAATGAGCAAGAAATCTATCAGCTTTGGCAAAAAGCTGATGCTTTTAATCCAGATAGCGAAGTTAATCAAAAGTTAAAAAACAATGATTTACCAAGCTTTTCTATTATAATGCCTCCGCCAAATGCTAATGATCCCCTACATCTTGGTCATGCTTGTTTTATTACCCTAGAAGATATTTTAATTCGTCACGCGCGAATGAAAGGCCACGACACTCTCTGGCTGCCTGGAGCAGATCACGCCGGAATCGAAACTCAATTTGTCTTTGAAAAAAAACTCAAAAAAGAAGGAAAAAGTCGTTTTCAATTTGATCGGCAAGATTTATATCAAATGATCTGGGATTACGTGGCAGAAAATAGTCAAACTGCCATTCAGCAAAGCAAACAGCTTGGTGCTAGTGCCGACTGGAGTCGTTTCAAATTTACCCTAGATGAAGATATCGTCAACAGCGTTTTAACTAATTTTGCAAAAATGATTAATGATGGATTGATTTATCGCGCTAATCGCTTGGTAAATTATTGTCCAAAATGTGGCACTAGTTTTAGTAATCTAGAAGTCGATCATCAAGAAGAACGAGGCGCTCTTTATTATTTAAAATATGGGCCAATTACTATTGCTACCACTAGACCTGAAACTATTTTCGCTGATGTGGCTATTGCCGTTCACCCTCAGGATAAAAGATATCAAAAATATCACGGTCAAATTATTGAATATCAAGGCTTGCTAGGTTTGGTTAAACTTAAAGTTATCGCTGATGACTTTGTTGATCCAGAGTTTGGTACTGGCGCAGTCAAAATCACCCCTTTTCATGATTTTAATGATTTTGCTTTTTGGCAGAGACATCAAGCAGAACTAGAATCAGCTGTGGCAAAAAATGGGCTGGGTTATGTGGACTTGAAAGAACTACTGATTAAAGAAAAAGAACTGAGCGAAGAAGAAATAAAATCACCAGCAATTGCTGTAGATTTTAGCGGTAAATTAACCAAATTTACTGGCAAATATGCTGGAACAAAAGCTCTAATTGCCAGAGAAGCAATCGTCAAAGATTTGCAAGAAAGCAATCTCATCGAAAAAATTGATAATAATTACCTGCACGCCGTCACCAAGTGCTATCGCTGTAATAGCAACATCGAACCTCTAGCTCTTCCCCAGTTTTACGTCAAAGTTGCTCCACTCACTCAGGCAGTTTTAGAAAAAATCGACAATAAAACATTAACTATTCATGGTGCTGGTTACGACAAAATCCTCAAGCATTGGTTAAAAAATTTAGAAGACTGGAATATTAGTCGGCAAATTGTTTGGGGTATTCGTTTGCCTATCTGGTATGACATTGAGCAAAATCCTAACTTAAGAATTAGCTTTATAGATAAAAATCAAGAAAGGGTGACCGGACTAATTGCCGAGCTAATAAAAAAACACAGCTTTCAAGAAATCGAGTCTGGCCTACAAAGCTTAAGCGCCCCAATTAATGCCCAGTTTATCGTGAATAAAAATAAACCAGATGAAAACGGGCAGTTTTTACAAGAAACCGACACTTTTGATACTTGGTTTTCTTCAAGTCAGTGGCCAGTTATTACTCTACAAAATAATCAAAAAAGTGACTTTGAGCGCTTCTACCCCACCACCGTTATGGAAACTGCCTACGACATTCTAGTTTTTTGGGTGATGCGCATGCTGATGATGGGTCTCTATCTCACTAAAGAATTGCCTTTTAAGAAAATTTACTTGCACGGGCTCATTAGAGATGCTAAAGGTCAAAAAATGAGCAAGAGCAAGGGAAATGTGGTTAATCCACTAGAAATAGGCGAAAAATACGGCACTGACGCGCTTAGAATGGCCATCGTCATTCGATCTACTGCTGGTTTAGACAAAAGTATTAGCGAAGCAGATTTTAAGGCTATGCGCAACCTTAATAACAAGCTCTGGAACGCTGCTCGTTTTATTCTGTTGCAAATAAAGCAAGATTCCAAAGCCAAGACAGAAGAAAAAAAATTAGACGAGCAATTTACTAAAAAATTGCAAGAAATTGTGGCAAGCGTTAGTCGCAATCTTGACCAACTACAAATTGGTTTAGCAGCAGATACTTTACACAATGAATTTTGGCACTGGTTTTGCGATCAATGTATAGAAGAATCAAAAAAAGACTTGATAAGTCAAGAAAAATTGCTTGAGGGTTTAATAGTTTTTTTGAAATTATTTCACCCTTTTATTCCCTTTGTTACAGAAAAAATTTGGCAAATTCTAGTTACTGAACAGCTAGTCGATGAGCCTATGCTTATGACTAGCCCCTGGCCCAGATGTTAAAAAAAATCAAAAATTTTATTTTACTGGCTATATTCATTATCCGCCTGTTAACCAGCCTGCTTGTTTTTGGCACTCAGTTTCTCTTGCTAAAATTAAACAAAAAGAGAGCTTTAACTCCCCTATTGTTACTTGTTTTTTTAATTATTTGTCTAATTAATTGGCAATTGTGGCAAAAGAAGAAAAACCCGATAATTCAACTAAAACCCGCTCTTAGCCAAAATTCTGGTGAAATTTTGTTTGCGCTGGATCAGCAGGAAATGCAAAGTTTAAAAAACTTTTACTATAATTTAGAAAATAGACAAAAAAACAATCGAGATGTCTTATTTAATTTAGGTAAATTGCTAGAATTAGACGATCAAGATCTGGCTGAAGAAAAATTTAGACAGTCTTGGGAACTCGATCCAAATTATTTAAGGTAAACTTTAGCTGTCAACTCACACTGGCAAACCATTAAATGTCGACGCTGATTTTCTTTAATCCTCGCTCTTTTCTGACCCTGATCCCTGATTAGCCTCGGCTTTTTCAGCTTCAGCTTTTTCTGAACGTTCTGCTTCGCCAATTACTTCTGGTTCTACCAATTCTTCGCTAACTTCTTCCACCTCTTCTTCTGCTTGGGCCTGGACAGACACCAATACCCGCTCGCTGGGATCTTCATCTTCTGCTAAAACCAATTGAATTTTTTCTTTGTCATAGATTAAATCAGCCAATGAAAAACTGTCGCCAATGGCTTTTAGATTACTAGCATCAAAAACAAATTTCTCTGGAAAATCGGTTGGTAAAGCTTCGATTTCCACTTCATCTTGAACCGTGATTAACACTGCATCTACAACATCGAATTCGCCAACAACTTCTACTGGAATCTTGGCAGTGATTTTTTCTTTTAAGTCAACGCCACGAAAAACCACGTGTTCAAAGTTGCTACCTAAATAATCTTTAGTTACTTGATCAATAAGCGCTGGAATGGCCTTGCTTTCTCCCTCAATGTTTAAATAGACAAGTCCAGTCTCCCCAACTTCTTGATAAAGCTTAGTAAAAGCGACTGGATTGATTTCCAAAGCAATCGAATCCTTTTTTGGAATATAAACGTTAGCTGGCAAAAGACCAAGTCGACGTAGTTGCTTGGCTTTTTTAGCCGAGCGTTTGTTTGCATTAAATTTAGTTTGTGTCATAAGCAGATTTCCTATTTTTCTCGAAAGTTTCCTTTGACAGGGTAAACGGTTTACTATTCTACCACATAGCTCGCAAAATCTCTCAAATGATTTACCCGAAATTCAGCGAATGAAATAGATCAATTAAATCCGACTTTTCTTAAAAAAAATAAGGCAATAAAGCGCCATAGATCGTTGTATTTAGATAAAAAAGGCCATTTTATCACGTGAAATTAAAAAGCGACGGCAAAGAGAAAATTGTCCTGATTATTATTTACAAAGTTAATTTCTTTATTTTCATATGTTGCTTGAGGCGCAATCAACTTAGCTTGAAAACTTTCCGCAAACAAAACTCTATAGTTACTTGTTTTGTTAAAGATGCCCGCTTGTTTTTGGTCTAAAAACACATAGGAAAATGGCACTTTTAACTGATGTGGTATTAAATAAATTAACTCTAGTTCTCCAGTCGAAAGAATTGGCACTGTAAACTTATGAGAGAGCACCAACCTGTTGCTTTCCTCAAATAAATTGTAGTCACCAGAGGGGAGCGCTATTCCATTAAAACTAATTTTTTCCAACTGAGCGCTTTTTGGTAAATAAAATTTTAAATAACTTTGATAATTTCCCTCAGGCCAGTAGTTTTGCCGACTCAAATTATTAAATTTAATCACCCGCTTGTGTCTAATAAATTTATCACTTATCCCAACGCTGTGATTAATTTCTTGAGTAATTAGACGATTAACCTTATTCAAACCAACATTATTTTCCAACTGATAAATTCCATCGGTAAAACACTGCTCAGAGTTATTGCTAAAGTCGCTTGGGCAAGGCGTGTCCAGAATGCCACCAGACCATAGGTTTTTTTGTAAAATGTTTGCCAACTGTTCGTCTCTACTAGTCATAAAAGTTTCTCGAGTTTCTAGGGTTGAAATAAATTCTGCGAATACTTGCTCGAACTCAGTGGCTGACATAGCTAACAGTCGATTGGCTATCTCCTTACTTAGCTCGCTAAAATCAAAATTCTCTTGTCTCAACAATTCTTCAAAAAAGTTGTTTTCGTTTACAGAAACATTATTTATTGTAATGGGGTAGAGGGGCTCAGCAATCTCGGCCAAATTCTTACTGTTTATACCGATAATTAAATCAGGAGTTAAACTCAAACTTTGCTCGATAAACCAAGCTATATCTGTTCCAGCATCAACAAAATTAACCGGCCAATTAGCATCTCTCAATTGTAGTTTTTCTGCAAGCAACAATTGCTTAATTTCATCATTAGCAATTCGATCGCCATAAATTCTTTGGTCAAGAGTTGGCACATCATAAACTTGCCAATTCAACAAACGACTATTTTCAAAACTTAAAGTAATTACTGAAACTAAAAAACCACCGCCAGAGCGCAACTCATTGCTGTCTTGAACCAGTAACACAATGTTACTGCGCGCCGGACTAAGAATGAGCTGACTTAAAGCCTCTAAAAATACATGTACTCGCTGCTGAATTTTTATTTGTTTAAGCAACTGTGTTTGATAATTTGAGATTATTTTAGCCCTGTTTTCAGACAAAATATCTAAATTAAGTTGCTCCAGCTGGTTATATAACACTTGTTGCTGTTGAGAGTGCTCCTTGCTTTTATTTAAGAAAATTGACCAGAATTCTTCTGGGTCGCCATTAGTTGTTAAAACTTCTTGATATAAGTTATATGAATCAGTCCTTAAATCTTTGGCAAGTTTTTGTTCTTGAGATATTTCATTAAAAATTTGCCAATAATTTAGTGGAGTAGAGAGGATGTCACGACCAAGAATTTTTTGATAATTGTCTAATTGCCATTTAAAAAAACCAGTTTTTCTCTGGCTCACGTCAAAACTCTGCTCAAAAGATTGAGTTTCTTGTTTTTCCATAAACGACAGTAAATTATTTTCAAAGCTTTTTTGTGATAAATAAAAAGTTGCAAATAAAATTAGGGTTAAGCTGCCGCAAGTTGCCAAAAATATTCCAATGTAAAAAGATAGGCGACGAAATTTACTTTTTTTAACAATTTTATGCGCGCCTTTCAGATTTTTGTTAAAACGATCGTCTTGTCGCTCTCTTTGTTCACTGCGAAAAATATCTTGTAGTTTTTTATCAATATTAACTGATTTATCAATCTTTTTTTTAATTACTTTGTTTTCATTGCTTTTAACAATAGGCTTTTCTTCTACAAAATTATTAGTTTTTGACAAGTTTTTTTTCTCTTCCGCCTTATTGCTAGGCGGGGGAACTGCTTCCTCACCTAAGGGAGCTGTTTCCTCATCTAACTGTGTTTTTTCCTCACTCACTTGTATTTTTATTTTGTCTTTTGCGGGCTCTGGCTCGCTCACTTTCGGCGTTTTAACTTCTTCCTGGCTAGTTCTTTGTGCGGGACTGTTGTCGGTAGTTTTTTGAGCCTGAATTGTCAGCAAATCCTGAGAAAGATGTTTTAACTCTGTGTTTAGAGATACGGGTAAACGACGAATTTTTTGATCTAGGATTCTATTGACAGATTCATTAGGGTAATAGGTTTTAATAAAATTGGCTAAAAGAGCCTCATTTTCTTGTTTTTTTACAAAAAGTTGGGCAATGCTAAATTTTTCAAGAAAATAACGATCGCAAAGATCACGCGCCTTTTCTAAAAAATTCGCCGCTGTTTCTTTCTGACCCCTTAACAACAACCTTCCTCCAGGTTTAGCTTGAAAAAATATTTTCTCAAAATGTTTTAAAAAACCCTCTTTGCTTTGCCAACAACACTGATCCTGACTGTTTAAGAGTAAGTGTTGATCAAAAAGGGAAAAATATAAATTAAACTTCGGGCTAAAATCAAACTCTAGATCAACATAGTCTTCCAGCAAACAGAATTGCGCTAAAGGAAAACTTTTTAAAGCCTTGTTTAAAAAGCTATTTTGCCTAGTCCAAAATAATTTAAAACTGTCCAGCCTCAAGTCAATAGCATCAATCGGGCTCGAATAATTAATCAAGAAAGATGTTGGCAGAGCCTGACTTTCTTGAACAAAACTTTCTTCAATCGCTTGAACCACCCTCAATAAAAAATCGGGATTTTCTGCAAAATTAGGCTTAAAACCTGTGACAACTAGCAATTTATAAACCGCTATTTGTCTTATTGCTTGGTATTCGGCCAGCGCTTGTTCTGGCTCAAGAAACGACTTTGCAAATAAGAGCTTAACATTCAAATTGTTGTTTTCAAAAAAAGTTATTAATTGTCTGGTGAAAGCGTTTTCCTCCTCAACTAACAATAACACCGTCGGTTGCACCTCGGAAACTTCAGTGATTAACTGTTTTTTTTGGCCAAACATTGTTTGCCATCATTGTAAATTAAAGCCAGGACAATTAACAAGCTCGATCCATTGCTTCGTTTGCCAAATAGTCTGCGTTTTGATTTTTTTCTCTAAGCAAATGATTGATCTTAATCGAGTAGGGTAGGGTGCTTAAATTTTTCCAAGCGTTGTCTGCTAAACTTTTTAACTCAGTTTTTTTAATTTTCCAACGGCGATTGATTTGTTCAACCACTAATTTTGAATCTAGATAAAACTCGACACCACCAATCACCCCGGGGTTTTTAATTTCATATTGCATTAAATAATCAAGTGCCAACAAAAAAGCCAAATATTCTGCCTCATTGTTGGTTTTAGTACCTAAAAAGCGTGATTCTCGATAAAATTCTTGGCCATTAGCATCTTCCATATACACTCCCGCACCTGCTAAGCCAGGATTCCCCCTAGAACCACCATCAGTGAAGACTTTTATGTTTTTTTTCATGACTCTCTGATTATTAACGCATAATTAGCGCATTATTCTCGCAAGCTCAAGTGTTTTTCAATTCTACAATTAGCACTCGGCCCAAATCTCTATCTTCAGAATGACTGTGTAAATCTTTAAACTCTGGGTTTTCTGCTATCAATTCGTGAACCAAGTGTCTTTCGTAGGAATTTAAATAGCGAAGTTCACTAGGCCTGCCAGTTTCTAAAACCCGCTGTGCCAAATCATAAGCCTTTTCTTTTAAACGCTCTTCTTGGCGAACTTTATATTGATTAATATCTAAGACAATTAGCTTATCGGGATATTCGTCTTTAAAGCTTAACTTGCACAACAACTCGATTGCCTCAAGTGTTTCGCCTCGATTGCCAATGAGCAGGGCCGTATCTTCTTCGTCGGTTTGAATATAAATTTGTACCCGTTTTTCTCCTTCCTCAATTTTGATTTCAATCTCACCCTCAAAACCAAGGTGCTCTATAAGTTTGCTTAGGTATTCTTCAATTTTCATATAAAATCTTTGGGTTGTTTATCTTTTACCTCGTTTTTTCTTTTTTCGGTTTTTTTTAATTTTCTCTTGAATTTTAGCCTTGGTTGCACGAGTGTTCTTTTTAGGTAAAGGCTCGGTGCTACCATCTTTTTTAGCCAATAGATTGGCTAAATCACTTGTTTCTTTACTTGCTGCCGGACTCTTAAAAAGCTTGCTGGCAAAAGACTCTTTAATATTTTTTTGCTCTTTTTCTTCTTGCAACAAGAGGTTCTTCCCTTGCTCTTCCGGCAACAATTTTCCTCCAAAATATCCTTTTTTAGCAACGTGATTGTTCCAAAACACAGCAATTCCGCCTAGTCCAGAAATAAAATATTGCGTGACAATACTAAAGACAGTGCCAATTATCCAATAAAGGGCAAGTCCAGAGGGTAATTTTAGAGCAATAAAACCAGTCATCAGTGGCATCATAAACATCATTTGACCCTGCATGCTGGCTGCCATTTCTGCCACATCCTCTTCTTTTTCATTGGCTTTTTTTAATAAGTCGCTTTGTGTTTTGTTTGGCACTATGTCTCTGGTTTGTGTAGCAGGAGAAACCATTAAAGACAAAATAAATTGAGTTGCAGCAGCCAAAATAGGAAAAATATATTTCCCGTCTGGCTTGCTAAGATCTAGCCATAAAAAATTAAAATTAAGACCGCTGTCTTGACTGAACAAGCGGGTTATCGACTGATACAAAACAATCAAAATCACTAATTGCAGTATTTGTGGTAAACATCCGGCTAAAGGATTGATATTATAACTTTTATAAAGTTGAGACTGAGCCAGCGCAAAACCTTGCTGGTCGTTTTTATATTTTTCTTTAATTTTATCTAGCTCTGGTTGAAGTTTTTTAATTTTTTGAGACGACTTAATACTTGGTAAGGTTAAGGGCAAAATTAACGCGCGAATTATTATGGTAAAAACTATCAAAGCCCAACCGGCGTTGCCAAAAATACTATTCAAATAAAGCAAAGAGTTAGAGAAAAAATTAATTAAAAAATCCATAGATAAATTAGTGGTGACAGTGCAATACTCGCCACATTCCTTTCGTTAGCCCAACGATTATACCATTTTTTTTAATTTCGATTGCGGTGTATTGACTACAACTTGGTTGCTGACGACACACTGGAGAATAACCAAAAGCACTATACATAATATTGTGGTAAATGGTGCTTAATAACTTATAAAGTTTCATGAGATTAATCTAAAATTTTTAAAAAAACTACGTCTAGGTCTTTTTTTAAATCTATGATGGAAAAGTCCTTTTTTTTATAGACTAGTACCACGTCAACACTCTCTTTAAAGATGTTTTTAGCAGCACTCTTGTTCAGCTCGTCGGCTTTTTCTCTAATTAAATTATAAATTAATCGACGATGGTGGTTGCGCTTAGTTGCCTCTGGGAAAAGGCGAGAGGGTGCAAGTGCGGCAACTCTCAAGAGCGAAAGATTGTTGTGTTGATAATATACAATTAAGTTTTCAGTTAACAGTCGCTTGCTTTTTTGAAAATCAAAACCATTATTATCTATCGCTAAAGATAGATTAAGGCGGTGTTTTTTTGCTAACATTGAATTAATTTAGTTTAAAAGGGTTATCCCTTTTTGATAACCGTTAGTTTGCTTCGTTTTTTAGCCCGACGCCTAGCTAAAACTTGACGTCCGCCAAGACTAGACATTCTAGCCAAAAAACCATGCATTCTGAGGCGCTTTTTTTTCTTAGGATTCCAAGTTCTTTTCATAAGTGGCAATTATAACACAAGCTAGTCATTAACTCTAAACGGCATGCTGATGTAAAAATAGTCTTTATTGTTCTGACCAACGAAGCGAGCCGGCTTGAGGCTTTCATTAATTGATATAGAAATTTTTTCCGAATGAACGGCGTTAATAAAATCAATTAAATAAAGAGCATTAAAGGCAATTTGCAAATCATCTACTTCTTGATCACTCAAATCTGTTTTTATCTCAACCGTGATTTCGCTATTATATTCGCCAAAACTAGGAGAAATCGCCTTAATCATCAAGCCACTTTCTTCTTTAGTTTTTTTAAAGGAAAAACGAACAATATTAGATGTTTCTCTAGCAAAAATTTGCGCTCTTTTAAGTTGGCTTAAAAATTCATCGCTATCCACTTCAAGCGTAAGTTTAAAGCTTGGAGGAATAATTTTTTGATACGGAGGAAAATCTCCCTCAATTAAACGCACAAAAAAATCAACGTTACCCACTTTAAACAACAATTGTTTAAGCTCATTAGAGACAACAACCGACACCTCTTCAATTTGCCCTTGCTTAGCAATTCTTAATAATTCAGCAATCGCTTTAGCTGGCACCAATAGGTTTTGTTTGAAAGAGAAATTAAGCTGTTTTAAGCTAAAACTAGCCAGGCGAAAACCGTCCGTTCCAATTACCAACAAGCCTTTTTCAGAAAAATCCATTAACAACGAAGTTAAAACTGGCCGCGTTTGATCATTGCTAGAAGCAAACACAGTTAAACTATTAATTTTTTCTAGATCAGCGACATTTAAGTTAAAATTATCACCAGTTACTTTGGGAAATTTTGGATACTCCTCTGCAGATTGACAACTTAATTTAGCTATTGTTTTTCCCTGACTAATATACAAAACAGCCTCTTTTAGTTCTAGAGTAATTTTTCCAGGAGGAAGAGAGCTAATAAGACTTCTAAAAGTATCTCCATCGACTACTAAGCTTCCGCTTTCTTTAACTTCAACTACCAAGCTAGCTCGCATTCCTAAATATAAGTCAGTGGCTGCTAAAACGAGCTTGTTGTTTTTTGCTTCTAAAAAAATTGATGACAAGATTGGCAACTGCGGTTTGTTTGGCACTATCTTTTGCAGATAGTCCAATTGTTGTTTTAAGGTTTCCTGAAGAACACTTATTTTCATATTCATTTTTTATTTTAGTATTGTTTATTCATATTGTAACTGATGATTATGTTTAATATTTATTAAATTTTTAAAAAGTAATAGTAGTAGTAGGGCATGTGGTAAAGTGAAAAATAGCAAAATAAACAAAAAAAACAACGATTGTTTGCGATTATTTAATAATAAGATTTGTGGATAAGTATAATATTCTTTGTGAATATTTTATTAAAAATAACTTAATTTATGTAGAAAACTTTTAAAGAAATTAACATTATGGGTGAAGTTATTCACAATTATTCACAATGTATTCAGAAGATTTCCACAAAATCGAAAATTTATGTGGAAAAGAGAATAGGTGTTAAGTGCTTTTTTCTAAAAAAGCCTTAATCATCAGTTTTTTAATGTGCTTGCTTTCTTATTTAGAAACAGCAATTAAAGACATTTTTAGGGCAGAAAGATCCTGGGCGAGGTCTTCATCGACTAAAAGTTCTTGTTCGATTTTTTTTACCGCGTGGATAACGCTGGTGTGGTCGCGTCCCCCAAACCACTGACCAATTTCTTCCAAAGAACTATTCAGCTCTTGTCTTAACAGGTACATGGCCACGTGTCGCGCCCTGACCAAGTGTTTGTTGCGACGTCCACCTTTAATTGCGCTTTGCTTGAGGTGATAGTGGTTACCGACGCTTTGAATAATGTCTTGAGGTTTAACGCGCAGGGTTGTTTGGTGGTTTTGTCTAATTTCTTTTTTTAAAATGATGTCAATTAATTCGCTGTTAATTTCAGCTCCTTGTAATTCGACAGCGCTGCGGATTTTTTGAATAATTCCCTCAATTCGTCTTGCGCTATCAACTTGAGAAGCAATTTTTTGCGCCAAATGGTTGGGAATGTTAATGTGACCCGTTTCTGCTTTAAGCAATAAAATCGCGGTGCGTAATTCCAGAGTGGGCTGCTGGATGTCAATTATTAGTCCTGCCTCGAAGCGCGAGCGAATTCTGTCTTCTAGTAAACTTATTTCATGTGGCGGAAGATCAGAGGTTAGAACAACCTGAGAGTTGTTAGCAGTCAGTGCGTTAAATGTGTGAAAAAACTCTTCTTGAACACTTTTTTTACCAGCAATAAATTGAATGTCGTCTAATAAAAGCAGATCGGCTTTTCGATATTTATTGCGAAACTGAGCAGAGTTTTTATTTTGTATTGAGCGAATGATTTCGTTAGTGAATTGTTCTCCAGTGCAAAAAACAATGTTGGAATCTGGGTTGTTTTTTAACACATAATTGGCAATCGCGTGCATGAGGTGGGTTTTACCAACGCCTACGCCACCATACAAAAAAAGAGGATTGTAACTCGTCCCTAAACTGCTAGCAACCTTGGTTGCCGCAGCGTGAGCCATCTGATTGCTTGGGTCGACGGCGAAGTTTTTAAAGGTATAATCTGTTTTTAAGCCAATTTGTTTAGCTGTTAAAATATACCTATCAACAGTGTTATTTTTAATATTTGAGTAAGAAAATAGTTCATCAACGGTGGGTGATAAAAGGTCTGGTCTGCTGCTTGTGTCGTCCATTACGCTTTCATTACTTAGCGCTGTTTTTTTGTTTTTTTGAATTCTTTGGTCGGCTTGGGCGAAACCCTCGCGTCCTTGTTGTAGAGTTCGATTACCAACAATAAAATTAATTTCGATCGGTCGATTAACATATTTCTCCAAAGCAGTCTTAATTGGCAAATAAAGGTTAGACTTGAGGTTGGTTACGTGAAAAGCGGTCATGCAACTAATGGTGGCCTCGGCTTTTAAATCGTCGACAATTGTCAGTTGTACTAGGGGACTTGGCAAAATCCAGGTGTTGAAAATCGCAGGACTGAGACTGTTTTCTAGATCATTTTTAGCCATTTGCCAAATTTGTTCTACGGTTTGAACATCATAGTTTTGTTCAGACATATTAACGTAACCCTTAAATTTACTGGGGCAGAATTAGAATAATAAGTGAAAACTAGCAAGCATAGTTATACACAGAGTTTTTCACATTTGACAAGGGGCAATTTTTATTCTGAGCCTTTGTAGTCGTCAATAGAGTAGCCGTATAGCTGTCTGGTTTTTGGTTGAGCTTCTTGTTCAAGCTCTTGAGTGTTGTCAAAATTATTGTTTAAATCGCTGTTTTGGCTACTTGCTGTCTCGTTTTGAATGTTTGTTTCTTCGTTTTGTCCACTCGCCACCTCATTTTCAGCAACTGTTTGTTGTTTTTGTTCAGCATCAAAAATATTTTTGATTTGCGGTAGAGTGTTGCTTTGACGTAATCTGATTTCTGCTTGACGCTCGGCATTTTCTAGTAAATCAGTCTCTATTTTAACCTTTTCTCCTTGCCAGGGAATTTTTTCAGGTCTGCTAAATTCTCCAACTTTTTCCTCGCTTTTCTCAATCGTGCTTTCTTGTTCTAGTCGACGACGTCTAAGCTCACGCTCTGCCTCAGCCTGTTTCTTTTTGGCTAAAATTTCTTCAGGATCTGTTGTGATTGCTCTATCTTCTTTTTCTGACGCAATAACTCGTAGTGCCACGTGATTTTGGCCAGCAAAAAAGATGCCTTCGCCAACATCTGAAGTCACCAACAGCTGTCTTTCTCCCTCAGACAAATAAAAAGTTTGCGCTAAAAGAGGAATCGAGGAGGTTGATTGCTTCATTAGAAACTGAATAGAAGAGTTAGAAACGATTGCTCGCCCATAATCGTTGCGCAAAAAGTCTTCAACGTCTTGAGTAATGGTGGTAATACCAAGGAAATATTTACGAGCGCGTTTAACCATCGAATATACAAAAGCAGAGCTATCTTGATGCATCATGAAGTACCAGGCTTCATCAATCACTAAAATTCGTTTTTTAAGATCTTTTTTCACTTTTGTCCAAATGAAATCAAGAATCACGTACATGGCAATTGGTCGCATTTCTTCTTCCATTTCTCTGACGCTAAAAACAGTGAAGGGGGAGCGAATGTCAATGTTTGAAGCTTTATCAAAAATTCCCCGAAAAGACCCCGTAATAAATTTTTCTAAACGTGCTGACAAATCATCGCTTTCATCTTGTTCCATGCCGACTAAGGCCTTGTATAGGTCTTCCATTAGGGGTGGAGTATTAGTTTGAGTGTTGGGATCGGGAGTAATGCCCTTGGCTTTATAGCTGGCAATGATTGCTCGATCAAGAATTGCTTCTTGTTGAGGAGTCATTTCTCCCAACATCACTTTTAGCAGACCATGCAAGGACAAAATCTTTTGACCAAGCTCATTTTCTCCCTCTTCGTACAAATTAGATAGGTCAAATGGATTAATTTTTGCCTTAGAACCAAAAGTAAAATTAATATATTCTCCGCCAACCATATTACATAGCTCTTCATATTCATGTTCTGGATCTAGCACGATAATTTCCGTGTCAAACATGAGCTGGCGCAAAATTTCTAGTTTTACTGTGTAGGATTTTCCTGCACCAGATTTAGCAAAAATAACCATGTTGGCATTTTCCATTTTAAAACGATCAAAAATTACCAAAGAATCGTTGTGTTCGTTGATGCCATAAACAATGCCAGTTTCCATGGTTAATTCTGAGGAAGTAAAGGGAAAGGTTGTGGCTAACGAAGTGGTGTCCATGTTTCTAGTGATTAACAGGCGATCGGTGCCCATTGGCAAGGTGTTTTTGAAGCCCTCATCCATTTGTAAAGCGGTTTTTTTTGAAACAATTAATAAAGAGCCTAAAGAAGATTGAATGGCTTTGGTGATTTTGTCTAATTGCTCTCTAGTTTCGCTTTTAATAGTGACGTATAAGCTAAATTGGAAAAATCTTTCCGAGCCAGCCGCCAGTTGCTCTCGCATGACTCGCGCGTCATTTAATTTAATTTCAGTGTTAATATTACTAATTTTACCGTTGCGGAGATCTGAGGTTATTTCTGCCTCCATTTCAGTGATTTTTCTTTTCAAATCATCTAAAATTTTGCTGGTGTCAGACGGAAAAACAAACATCGAAATATTAGCTTGAGTGGGAAAATTAATTAGCGGTGACAACCAGTTGGCTGGGACAGTACGCGGATAACCAGCCACAAAAATAGTTCTTGTATATGTTGAATTAATTTTTTGATAGGTGAAATCCACCTCTATTGCTTCTGGGGCAATAATATCTTGAATAGTCACTAGACCACGAGAAAAATCTTTCAATCTTTCTTGAGTATATTGCTCTGCATCAATCTTTTTTTTCTCAACAGGATCAGTGACTGTTTCTTTCTTTTTAAAAAATGGTAGGTTTAGGTTTAGTAATGACATTTAAAGTTCTACAGGTGCAGGTGAGTTATTTGCTTTCTTGCTAATTGTTGTTGGGTTGGGGTTTGCTTCTTCTCCATAATCGAGGTGTTTCTGAACGGCAGGTGCCTGTCCTGTATCTCGAATCATGGGATTTTGCTGATTAATTTGTGTTTGAAGTGAGGGAATTTCTTCTCTAAAGCTAGAGGAGGAGCTTGTTTGCCAATGGGGGGCTACCGGACTTGTTGGTCTAGTGGCGGGAGCAATTTCCTCTTGCTTGGGTCTTGGCACTGGCGACTCAACTTTTTCTTGTCTGCGCTCTGATGCTGGCGCTTTGATTTCTTCTTGGTCAGGCGCTGTAGTTGCTGTTGTCGCATCGTCATCTCTTAACGCCCCACTTTCTGTATAGAGTGTTTGGCGGAAATTCTGGCGTATTCGTTGTGGATCTTGTTCTTCAGCAAGGCTGGCTCTCACGATTGGTGTAGTGTAACTGTCGCTATTAGCCACCTCCTGACCCTCCGTGGACTCTGGATTGTAATTGACGTAAAAATTTTGAATGATTTCTTGAGTGTCTAGTTGTCTGGCAAATAAGCCCACTCGGTTGAATTGGGCAATGAGATGATCTCTTCTTGGATCGAGAATAGCGCTAGCTTTTTCAACTAAAACGGTTTTTTCGTGGTTGTTAATATCAAACTTGGTTTTACCGGGTAAGACACTTTCTGCGGTGTATAAACCCATTTCAGCTGCGTTAGTAGGTACAACAACAAAAAACTTTTTTTCTAAAACATTGCGCTCGTAGATTAAGTTGGCTACAAATTCTCTATATTCAGCAATTAATTGAGACTTAGCTCTTGATTTACTTTCCTTAATTTGATTGTCTAACAATCTTAAATAGCGACTAGCATCCTTGACGTTCGACTGAATATTAATTTGAATTGGAAAATTTAAAGAATTAAGCAACGCTCCATAAGTGTACATGATGGCGTCTTGTTCTTGTTCCGCCAAGAGACTAAAGTTCATGGTGCCAATTTGCATAATTATTGACACCACGCCATCTTTAAGAATCACCATATCATTGGTGATGTCATAAACATCTAGAAATTCCTGCGTGGTAGAGTTGATACTGTTGTCACTCATAAAGCTATTTCAGTTTACTAGATTTTAAGTGCTAATAAAAGAGCTTTGTCCCTAATTAGCAATAATTTTAATTTCTGGTACTATCCTTCCGGTTAATCTAATAGAGATGGGGTCAAAGTTTAAATCCTTTGCTTCGGTTTTAATGAGGTATTCGCCGTTAGGAAGGGCAGTTTTAATGGCAAATTCACCCTCAATGTTGCTTTTGCTAATGCGTAAAGCCTGGTCGTCATTGCTGGCAAAAACTTCAATTAAGGCATTGCTTACTGGCTCGTTTTCTTGATTAAAAACAAGACCAAACAGTTGGTTTGCTAACATGCTCTCTCTTTCCGACTGCTTTTCTTCATCAGCTTGATCTTCTTTGTTGGTATTTTTTAGAGGGTAGTTTTCTTGGACCTTTTTTGCCTCGGTTTTTTCCTGTATTTCTTGTTTAGCTGGCAATGGATCGCTTTCTTGGGCGTATTGTACTTGTTGTTGTTCCTGAATTTGCTCAAGGCTTTTAATTTTTCTCACTCTTGTTTTTAAATGAGGTTTGTCCACCCTAATATCTTTTTGAACAGAAATATTTTCTGCCTTAATTTCTACTTGACTAAAATTGGCCAGCAAATCTTCTGCTCTTTGATTGTAATGTAAATCCCATTGGTCAAGATCTTCGTTGGCACTAGGAACGCTTTTTAGATATTCTTGAACGCGCTGTTTTCTAGCTGGCGAGTAATTTACCTCTGGAGTAATATCTAAATTTTGATTTTGATCCGCTTGGTAGTTAAAAAAATCGGGGACCTTGGGTGCTTTTTTCCAAAAAAATTTAGTTGGTTTCCATATGTTTTTGAAAAAAGTTACGATCCAAAAATCTAAGGGTCTTTCTTCAACCGGAACAAAAGCAATCATGACAGCCAAAATGATAATAAAAATAAACAGTGGCCACTTTACTATGGCAATTAAGTTACTTTTGAAAACAATAAAAGCAATGATAGCGCCAGCAGCCAATTCGCCAAACTGCTTTAGAGTCATGCTGCCGATTAGGTGAAACTTGTAGCCAGTTATATCTTGGGGAATAGAGTGTTGTATCATAGGGACAGCTTATTTGACTGATATTCAAAGCGACTACTGTCGATATCGCCAAATCCTTTTTCATTTAACCATATTTCGAGCGCTTTTTCTGTAGCATTTAGACCCATGTCCGATTTGACAACAAAACCGCCGGTTTTATAAGAAAATTCGATGGTGAAATTTGACGTGCTTACTGGAGTGATGTTTTTTAATTCTGTGATCTGACGATGTTGCTCGGTAACTTCTTCACTAAAATCTGGCTGGTCTGTGGGATAACCATGATCATGAATGTTTTTAATTTTTTCGAACTCTGGAGTGGGCGACGCTTGTTGTGGCACGTTTCCTTCCTGACCACCTTGCTGAGTTACTCTTTGCAATACTATTATGGCAATTAGAATAAGTATTAATAAGATGATAATAAGCAGGGTTTTTTTCTTTTTTTTCATATTTTTAATTTACTATTAGCACAAGATTTTTAAATACTGTTTCAGACCCAACTTGGTGAACTACATTTTTTCCCCACCACGGGTCGTAGGCAGTGACGGTGCCGGGGGTTTCAACACAAACAATAACGTAATAATGGCCAAAGCCTTTAGTGTCTGTGTGTGCTAGCAAAAGATTACCTTGTGCTAAATAATTACTAATTTCGTTAGTAATCTCAGTTGGAGAACCTGTTGGAGTTGCCACCCAGGTGGCAGTTACACCATTGCTGTTGAGAGTATCAATTAAGTCACTAAGGTAACTACCAGCACATGTTGTTTTACCGCAACCTAGATAGCCCTCTCTAATAGACATTTGCTCAGGATCTTCATTTAAAATCATTGCGATGCTTGTTGGGCCACAAGCAACATCACCAAACCAACATCCACCGCAAATCCTAATATGACTCATGCTTTTCTGATCATAATAAGTTAGATTTCCCACATTTGTCCCATTACAATAAACGGTTTCTCCGCCACCGCCACCACCATCAGTGGGGAAATGGGTTAAAAAAGCACTATTTATTGTAGTTTGGTAAAAAAGAGTTCCGCCAGCTACCAAACCAAAGGCTGTGATAACAGCTTGGCCGGCAGTGGCCATAACGCCTTTGCCTAGAGCCGTTGCTGACGATAAACCGCCAGCACTTAGCGCTTTAGCTCGAACACTAATTGGGCCTTGAGCTTCAGCACCCAAGGTGTCTGGTGCTGAGGCAGCTACGCCTTTTCCTCTTCCAAGCAGAGAGTTAATGATTGATGCGGAGGCGTTAGTAGCTTGTGAGAACAAACTATTTTGAGTTGAAACCGCACCCGCTCCTTTTGCTCCGCCACCCAAGCCAAAAAAATTAAGAGCCTTTATGGTTAAAGCTATTAAGGCGCCGAAAGCAGCCACTGTTGCAGCCAATATTAGTTTTAATAGAGGTTCTACTATTTTTCTAATTCTTCCCCAAGCCTCTTGCTCTATCATTTGCTTTATTGGCTCAGGTAGACTTTCAAAAGCACCGGCTGTGGCGTAATTAAGTCCAGCCCTAACAGCCTTTTGGCCAACAAAATCCATCGCTTTATTACCAATATTTTTAACAGCGGTAAAACCATCTTGGAGACTATTCTCGATCCCTCCCTCATCATTTAATGATCTGTACAGCGGATATTCATTGTTTTCATAATCTCCAAAAGCTTGATTGTAATTGATTGCGCCCAAGTCATAAGGGGAAAATTGTGTCAAAGTGTTGGCTTGTAGGACCATATTGCCCGTGGTGTATTTTTCTCCAGGCAAATAATAATGTAAGGTAACAATTTGTGCTTGAGGACCAGAATCATTAATTACGTCCAAAAAGCTTTGCCGATACACTGTTGTTAGCTTGTTTAAGTTGTCAATTTCCTCGCTACTAAAGCGAGAAAAGTCTATTTGATCTTGAGAGAAACCAGCTATTTTTTTGCTAACAACCTCCGCATCAATGAGGTTATAACTTGCTTGGTGTTTTATTTGTTGAAAATAAATGTTTTGTTTTTGTAAAATTTGTTTATCTTTTTTTGAAAGATTTTTACGAGCTTTATCTTTTGAATCAAACTTGCTTGGTTCAACACTGTCGAACTCATCCCAGATTTGTTCAAGATCTTCTGGAGTGTAAATTTCATTATCAATACCCTGGTGAATGTTATGACTCCATTCAGCCCGCTGCGTTTTCCAGTAACAAGTGAGCAGGTCTTTAATAACACGCTCATTGGCAACAAAAGTGTTCTCTCCAATAATATCTCGGCCAAAATGTGCTTGAAATCGTGTCCAATTAAGATTTTCTATATATTCAACCGGATAATTTTGTTGAATAAATACATCGATAACTGGCAAAATGTTGTCTTCAACCAAGAAAGCTTTATCAACAGCGCTTTTATCATTAGCAATAATTTTGGTCCATTCACCTAAAAAATTGTTTTTGGTAACTCTGGTAAAACTGGCACCGATATTTGCTAAAAAGTCTTGATTAAGGTCTTTTTTTTCATCAATTGCGGCAAAAAACGCTTCAGCCTCTTCAGTGGATAATTCTTCCAACTGTTCTTTTAAATCTTCAGGAACATTTTCGCCATTAACACTGAATTTTGCATCAAGTAGTTTTTGTCTAAATTTTTGTTCCTCGTTTGCGATTAACTGCTTTTTTAGCTCTAAAGGATCTTGCCCACTCTGAGTTAATCGACCAAGTTCTCGGGCAAATATTTCGCCACCCCTAATATCGGTCATGACTTTCAGAGCAACTTCTTTAGAGAAGCTGATGCGCATCGACGGAGTGCTAATTAATTTTTCTAAATTATATTGACCACCTATTAGCAAGCTTTCAATTTTAGAAAAAGTAATACCCAATAATTGTTGTCTACTTTCTAAAGATAGTTGATTAAAGTTGGGAATTTGTTCAAAGCCCATGTTCATTAGTTGCTCTTTAGTTAAATTAGCAAATTGAAAAATTAGGGCTTGGTTAACTGAAACAATAGCCAAAGAGCGAATATACAGTTTCGAATTGTCGTCAAGACGAGCCAAGTTAAATTCTTTAGAAAAATTTTCTGGTAGTCTTTGTTGATGGTCTTCTTCGGCACCACCAGTGTCTGATTCATCTTCTGCTTGGGTTTCTGTTGATTTACTAAGCAGGCCAGGCGCTGTCGCTGGGGCTTTACTTTCTTCTTGGTCTGGTTCCTTTTCTGGCTCTTTATCTTCTACTTTTTCTTCTTCAGCAATGATGTCCAAGAGTGTTTGGCCAATCTCGTTGCTAATCTTTTGCCAATAATCAGAACTATCTTCAAGTTTTTTTAATTCTGACAAAGCTATCTGGTCAGTACTTATTTTTGATGCTAAGCCTATTCGCCTAAAATAATCGTTGCCGAGTTTAGCCAAAGTCTGTTTGTTATTTTGCTTAAGATATTTGGAGAGTGGAAGCGTGCTTTGCTCAAGAAAAGCTAATACATCACTGGCAAATATATTGTTTTCTAAGATTTCGTTTTCTTGTTTTTTTAATTTGTCAATTTCTTTTTCTTTTTCTTCTGGAGGAAGCGATTGATCTTGACCAACTCTAGCTATAAGAGCGAGATACTTTTCAACCTCATCACTTTTTATTAATTTAAAAGTTTTCCCAGCAAAACCCCGGACTGAAAAGGGCAGATTAAAACTCTTCTTAAATTGTTGGGGCAAATCTTGATCAAAAAAATCAGCACAAAAGGTAATAATTTCTTTTAATTCCGCTAGCTCAAGACTATCTTGACTAGCAAGCTCTTTTAGAGGAATTAAAAACCTATCGCTATTAGTTCGATCCGCCATGACTTTATTATAGACAGAAATTTAATGCGTGACTAGGCAAAAAAATTGAAAAATAGTATAATAACTAATTATGAGCGCAAATCCAAATATTGTTGGAGGCTTTTCTCCAGAGCGGGGCTTTTTTAACCAAGCGGACACTGGGATGGGTGGTGGTGCAGGTAGTGGCAAGGATGATGAGCCAGTTGCTAAAAATCCTGATCAAGAGTCCGGTCAGGAACCCACTGATAAAAAACCAGATATTGCGAGTCAATTAAGCGTTAATTTAGGCCAAATTGAATCTTTCATTCGTGGCAAGGAGCCTAAGCCTGGTCAGGCTAGAGATTTGGTGAAAGAATCTCTGAAACTAATAGAGGACTACGAACCAAGCTCTGAGGATGAAAAGGCCGACATACTTTTCTTTATTGATAAGTTAATATTGAGGGCAAAAGCTCTTTACCCACCCGAATTGAAGACAGAAGCTATTAACCTTAAATCAAAATTAGAAGTTTCTTACTATGGTGAAGAAAGTATAAAGAAATCAAATGTGAGTTCAGCAAAACAAGATAAGCTGAGTCCTTCTAAAATTAAAGAAAGCGATTCTGAAGGTGATGAACAAAGTGAAGATGATCGAATTGAAGACCTTACTCAGTTACTGATGAATTTTGATGACGAGTTAAAAATTCTAGAAGACCAGTCTTTTGTTTTTGCAGATGATCGAGATTGGGTGAGCGAATCTTTTGAAGAGATAAATGGCCATCTTGCCACATTGAAAGGATCAAATAATGTTGATAAGGAAGTAATAAAAACTAAAGAGATTTTGTTGTTGCAACTTGAGTATAAAAAAAGAAGAGAGGCGATGTTTAAAACACTCACCGAAATGGAAGGGAGTCAGTCGTTAACTGAAGGTTTTTTTGCTAGAGCTATTGAGGGTCCGGGTTTGACTAGAATGAATAATATTGTGTCTAGATTAAAACTGTTAGCGGGTGGGGCAGAAAACATAAAGTATCAAGAAGATTTAGAAAAAATCAACAAGCATTATTTGGCAAGGAAGTGGTTGCTTCTTACTTGGTTGTATGTTAATCCTAAGATATATGAGGGTTCGGGTGCAGAGGGAGCAAGAACCTCTTTTGGACAAGTTGGTGACAATCAATTTCCAATTAAGGGTAAAGACTTCCAGGAACTTATACTTGGCGGATTAGATTTTAACCCTGAGTTTGGAGGTTTGTTGAATCAGAAACTAGGTGTTGAGTCAGTTCAGCTTGGCGAAAATGAAAAGAAAGATATCGAGGTAACTTTATTTACCTTTTGTATGCGGGAGTTTGATAGAATCTACAAAGATAAAGATGGGACGGGTAGTACTGATCCTGAAGATAAAAATAAAACTATTACTAAAATTACAACGCAAAACTTAAGAGAAAATAACGGCCCCCTAATTGATTATGTTTGGAAAAAGGCAAAACAATATAAGAAAGAACACGATGGCGATTTTGCTAATCAGACTGGAGTTGAAATAGACAAACATGCGGTTGACATGGCTTTTAGAACTCATTTAATTTTAACCATGCATCATTGTCGTTATGCTAGTGGGAGTCCTAGTTTGAGAGATGATTGGTACTATGCCTTTAATTGGCCTAAATATGTTCTTAGTTATCGTGAAAAAGGAGTTGATAAATTTGATTGGTTGGTTACGATGTTGCAGTTTGGACTCAGGCCTGGTTTTAATGGTGATCAAGTGTCTGATAAAAATCTTCTTGCTCTGTTATTTGATGCTTCTGCGGTTCGAAAAGCTAAAAGAAAACTAGAAGCTAGAGGGATGTTAAATGAAGGAGACAGGGGTTTGAGGTCATTAAGGGGCTTAATAAATGGATATGCAATTAGCTTGCCAGATGTATCTCCTCAAGTAACTCAAGCGACTGAAGATGCTCCAGACTCCGATAAAAAACCAGATAAACAGCCAGAGTACTCGTTTCTCGCACCCCCACTTAGGTATCTAAGGCAAAAAGGCGAAGACGGAAAGTTTGTTACTCATCCTGCTCCTGAAGGATCAAATGGATTGCATGTTTTTTTGGATGAAATTAGAGATGAAAAAGGTGATTTGCTCTATGAGGAATTTAATTATGAACAACTGGGCAATGATTTAATGGATTATTACAACAATATGAATGCGCACGGTATTGATAATTTTTTAAACAAATTTATAAAAACAGAGCGTTTTGAATTTATGGAAAACGCCACAAGTCCTAAGGTTTTAAAAAATTGGAAGAATGAGGCTAGATATTGCGCAACACTTCTGCCTAGGGTTGGAAAGTTTGCGCTAATGAATATGAAAGACTCTGGAGATCCAGTAAAACTAAACCCTAGTAGGTATCCTACTGAAGAATCTAAAAAAGGAGCGCGGAAATCAAGTGTTGCTGAAGCGGTTATGGATAGAATTTTATACCAAATTGTTTTTATCAATTGTATGCTTCGTACCGATTATACTGTTGATGATAAATATTTTTGGTCAGACGTTGAGGTGAGAAAGTATTTATCCGATCTTAGTAGTGAACAAATTTTAACCACTCAAGAAGCTGATGCAATTTATGAAGTGGTTATTGCTTATCGCGGTCAAGTAAAAATATTTGTTGAGGGAGTTAGAAAAGAAACAGCCAAACAGATTGTGCACTCAAACCTTTTTAAGTAATTTAAAGTGTCAGGTTTTTTTGGATATTTGTGTTGCGCTAATTTATTCGCCTACTACTTGATCTGCTACCTCTTTCGCTTCTGCAGTTTCTGGTATGGAACTAGGCAAACCCTGTTCACCTGTTTCTGGCTTTGTGCTTAATGAGTCACTTATTGCACTTGCTGCAGCACTCGTACTTTGGTTGTCTTTACGTATTTCTTTTTGTCTTTGACTGTCTTGAAGAGCACCAATAAGTTTTATATTTAAAGAGTCGCTTAATTGACCTAAAAAAATATCTTTAATTTTTGTCATATCAAAACAATTTTCTGTATAAAATTAACCAGCGCTAATTTATTCGCCTACTACTTGATCTGCTACCTCTTTCCCTCCTGCAGTTTCTGGTATGGAACTAGGCATAACCTGTTCATTTGCTTCTGGACTTGTGCTCAATGCGTCTCTTATCGCTTCTTCTGCAGCACCTCCTCTTTGACTTGCTTGAGCTATTTCTTTAGCCTTTTTACGAGTTGCATATGCTTCTGTTGCTCTTGTGCTTAGTCCTTGTTGAGCCTGTTGAATACCCGTGTTAATAGTGCCTGTTACTAATTTGGGAACGTTAGCAATTACGGTTGGAGCTGCAACACCAAAAGCTCCACCCTTAATTGCTCCTTCACCAGCTGCTTTTAATCTATCTTGAAAAGACGCTCCTTCACCAGCTCTAGCAAAACCTACACCAGCTCCTGCCAAGCCACCAAGAGCCCCTGTTCCTGCCGACACTCCTGCTCCCACCATGAATTTACCTCCTTTATTCCAACCTTCTTGCAACTGCTTCATTGCCGCTCCAGCTAAATTGCCCATGATTCCCTCTGATAGTCCCAACATTTTCTTTACCTCTTTCATAATTTCTGGAATTATTAGTAATATGCCGATACCTACTAAAACTGGAAAAACTGCACCTTGACCAGATCCTAGTAAATAGGGTGGCATAAATCCGCCCGATGAGCCACCTTCATAATAAGTAGAACTGGTTAACATTCTATTAACTAAAAGACATATTAGAATTATGGGCCACATAATTAAATTACCAGTCAAATTTTTTAACCAAGATACAAAGGTGTTTTGGCCAGGAATAGCGCCAACCATTAAAATTACTGGAGCAAAGACTACTTGTAAAATAATTGAGACATATGATTTTAATAGCTCTAAAAAGATTTTAAAAACACTAAATAAGATTGCTAATCCTACAATCATTGATGCTGACAATGAAGAAAATAAGACTAAGGCATCTGCAACAAAACCTTCTCCTAACAAGTTTTCCATCAAAGCTGTCACAGCTTGCCTAACGTCAGGCCCAAAGCTCCTAAACATGCTTCCCACTAAAGTAAAAATACTACCTGAAATTAAGTCTTGTTGACCATCAAACAGTGAAGTTAATAAGTATAACAAAAGATACATTATATCAATCATAAATCCGGCAATGGCATAGGAAAAGGTAACTGCTAATAGGGCAACAATGATGTTGGGAATGGCCTGTTGCACGGTAATGGCTACTTGGCCAATTTTAGCTCGAAACATAATCATAAAGCCAATCACTAAAAAAATGACCACAAAAAACAGATAAGCTATATTACGAAACTGCTTCCAGGTTTCAAGGATTGGATCTAATGAGGCAAAACCTAGGCCTTGTGCTTGTGCTTCTGGAATAATTTTAGCGTTTTGTAGTAAATCAGCTAAGTAAACTTGAGAATTAATGGGAGAATCATACATGGCCACAATACTACTATTAACTGTGCCAATTAGCCCTGAACCAACACTTTGTTGCAACATGGCGCTTTCGCTAGATTCACTCTCTGTAGTGCCGAGAACATGAAGATTAATCACGTTCATTAAGTTTGAAGTTGTTTCTGTAACGTGTTTTTCTCCACTTACACCTTCTTGAGTAATGCTAGTCTGCATGTTTTCACTAGCTTCTTTTGAGCGAAATTGAGCTCTAATCCAATCCCAGACGTTGGCTTGAGCGGGTTTAACAGCCACTGACCACGCCATTAGAAAGGTTAAAGCAAAGACTAACAAACGAGAAGCAGATTTTCTCATACTAGGTATATTCTAATTGATAATTGTGTTTTGTGTAAAGTGAAGTTTATTATTTTAACTCTTGACAAGATATCGCAAAGTATTTAAAACTATCACAAGTGATCGATCAAAACCAAACAACGCGTCTACTTGAGTTTTTAGCTCTTAGTCCAAAGATTTTTTTATTATTTTCAAGCAGTCAACAGCTAGATATTTTTTTAACGACGCTTGCTTGTTATTTGTTTTTTCAAGACGTGGCTAATCTTAATCTCGAGCAGTATCCCTTAAAGGAGCCGTTGCTTTTTGGGCCAAAGAAAATTAAGCAAACACTCAATAGATATGCAGAATTATCCAATTATTTAGAAAGCCAAAAAATATTGTCTATTTGTCAACATGATTTGGGCAGAGAGAATTTATTAATCACTTTTCCTTATCAGCCGGAGCAAGTTGATCAAGTTTCTTCTCAAATTGGGGACAATGGTCAACGCTTTTATTTGAATATTAAACCTAAAAAAGGTCATTTGCCATTAAATTATGAAGACGTTGAGTTTAGTTATGTTGGTGCGAGTGCTGATTTGCTGATTTTATTTGGAATTGATGATTTGTCAGATTTAAAAGATCTTTATTTCAAAAACAAAGAGCTTTATCAAAACACTCCTTTAATCAGTGTAAATAATTTTTTGCCAGATTTTGGCACGCTCAATTTAGATATCAGTGGAAGTAGTTGCTATGGAGAAGCGGTTTTTTATTTAATTAAAAATGTGGCTAGTTTAATGAACATCGAGCTAAATTCTCTAGAGAGTATTAAACAATTAGCCGCCTTATTGCTTGCAAGTATTAGCTTAAAAACAAACAATTTTAGTCATCCAAAAATGACAACTAACAGTTTTTTGGCAGTGGCAGAACTTTTACAACTAGGGGCTCAGCGCTTAAATTTAGAACCATCGGCAAAAGCAGTAAAAGCCAAAAAAACAAAAAATACTAAAACAGAAGATCAGCTGGCTTAAAATTCTTAACTTAAAATTATTAATGACTGTTGTGCATAATTATTGCAGTTGTTAGCACACCCAATCGTTGGAAAAGTGGATACTTAGTGGTGTTATTGTTAGTAGTGTCTGGATTACAAGCCACGCCACCCATAAAACAATTTGTTAGAGCGCTACTTACAAATTCTGCACTTGGTGATCTGCCCATTACAGCAGTGTAACGATCTATAATATCGTTGCTGTCGCTTGCTTGAGCTGCTCGATTACAGGTAAATTCAACCGCATCCATACAAAAAATTAGATCCATTTCTTGATGTTTGTCATCGAGCCAATTGGCAGGATAAATATGATCATCTCCCTCAAGAGAAACGGGACAATAGCCAGCTGCTCGCCAACGAGTTGGTCGCTCTTGATTTAAAAAGCTGTCAAAAGTACAGTTGCCATTACCTCCGCCATTATATCTAGCTAAACCCATTAATAATTTTTCGTAATCAAGCTGAACTTGGTCTGGAGCTACACCCTCGATGCCCATTTTTCCTTTCAAATGCTCCATGGCTGCAGTAGCATCTTCCAAGAGGGTGCCACGTAAAGCACCGCCATCAAAAACTGATTGATTTGGATTCATGCCGCCTTCAATCCAGTGCACCCCAGCTACTATTTCACAAGGAATACCAGTATCAGCTTCAACTTGACCATATACTGACACTAGTTCTTCTGTAACTCTTGAAGAGACATAAGTTTCAAAATTGCTTTTAGCAACTTCTGGAATACCAGAAAATTCTGGCAAACCCTCAATTTTTTCAAATGCTAAACCCTCACAGGTGGCTTCTAACTCTCCTGGCATTCGCCCTCGACAGCGACCTAAAAATAAGTCCTCAACGCGTTCACAAGAAGCAATATATTTGTATGCTTCTTCGGTGGTGCTACGAATTGTGGTCTGAATTTTTCTAATGAACCAGCCTAAACCAAAATCGGGGAAGAGAATGGGGTTTTCTGGTTTACCTGCCACAGTTACTCCAAATGTTTTTTCATCACAAATCTCAATGTAGATGGGATTTCCTAATGGATCAACTGCGCCACTTGGATCTGGTTCTAGGCGACAATTAGTTTTCCAAGTATAGGCATCACTACTACTATAATTAACATTGCTATTTTTTATGGTGTAATATTTTGGTATCGCTCCAGTTTTTCCCTCCATATCAACTACAACATTGTTTTTAACCAGCTCAAACAAAGTATCACGATTCCAAAAAATACTAAAAGCCTTGTTAACATCTTTTACATTTTCTCCCATTGGTAAAACGAGATAAGCGCGCACTTTGATTTTGTCATCATTATTCAAACTCAATCCAGGACTACTAACTGTAATATTCCAAGAGAAATTTGTTTCGGTCTTGCTTTCTAATCGATCTAATAATTTAGTATTCAGTGGGTTATTTTTATAAGGATTACGGGCAGTGTCATCAAAATATTTAATTGCTGGAGTAAAAAGATCACCCGCTTTCTCAAAAGTAAGATCATTGGTGTTGATGATATCTTCAATGTGTAAATCACTGTCCGGATCGTCTAATTCGACCACGCCAATTGCCTCAACATCACAAGAGGGCTCGGCGCCATTAATAATGTCAACTAAAACATTTTCAAGAACGTTATCCTGTGAGCGCTGACATTGAGGCATGCCAGCACATTTAATTGTTTTTTCATTTTCTGACCAAGAATTAGCTTCGATTGCAGCTTCGGCCAAGGATTCTCTTGCTAAGTTTTGATCAGCAAAATCTTGGACATTCAGGTCGTGACTTTGTAAAACAGCTTTGGTTAATTCTAGGCTATCAACATTGTCCAAAGTTCGAGATTTATTGGTGGCAAATTCGGGAATTTTAAAAGCAATGAAAATTGGAGCATCTTTATCGTGGATGCCGCCATTAGTTTGCAAAAATTGCAGCTGACCATCGCTTGACGATTGTCTTGGAACTAAAACTAGGAAAGCCAAGCGATAAAGGTTGTCTAAATCGAAGTTAACTTTTTCAATAGCTGCTCGGCTAAGGGCTAGTGTTTCAGCATCAGCTGAGCTGGTAGTAGCGCCTTCTGGATATAAATCACCACAAATAGTCGAATTTTTTTCAGTTCTTTCTTCCTTAGATCCACTGCTCAATTCTGGACGGAGATCGTCTAAGCGTTTTTTAATGTTTAAATAGTCAAGATTGGCAGTAGGAATATTTAGTGCTGGATTGCCCTCAATTTTAACTTCTCTGTTTAAGAAACAATTAATAAAAAATTTACTGCACAATTCTTCAATCACGTCCAAATTGTTTTTCTTATAAAAACACTGCCAATAAGAACTTAATAATCTGCCAGCTACGCCGGTGGCATTTTCATAATCAAGTGCAGTAAAAGTTTTTTGTAAATTTGCGCCAAACATTCCCTCAAATGAATCATTTTTATCGGTTAATTCGCCATCTTCCATCCCTCTTAAAAGAGGAATGCGCGCCTTGTCAAAATCTACATATTGAGGGCTGGTGCCACTAAAAAGTCTGGGTGAGTCGGGAAATTCAGCAAAATAATCGACAACATCTCCCCAAACACTGGCATCAATTAACCACTCTTTTTGAGCGCAATGAGCTTCATAACCCTGGTCTAAAACCATATTCGATAAAAGATCGTCATGAGCACTACTAGCCATGCCTGGATTAAGCACCAGTGGTAATATGTTGTAGGTAGCGGGATCTCTTTTTTCAGGATTAAGATCAAAGGTTCCAGATGCAGTTGACTCTTGGGCAAAAACAGTAAAATTTGGCTTAGTAAATAAGTTTAACAATAAAAAAAACGTAAACAACAATTTGACAGCTTTTAGCACAACTTTATTATACAAGAACTAGAAACGAAGAACTAGCTTCTTTCTTAAACTCCTAAAATTGCTATTCCAAAAACTACTTCGATTAATTGGATTATCCAGTAAGAAGCAAAAAGAATGATAAATCCGATAATAGCTGTAGTAATGATTTGTTTGCCTTCATCCATATTTTTGGAATTAGTAGCACCAGTGAGCATTTTAACACCAGCTAAAACTAACATGCCAAATAGAATCATCCCAGCTATAGGGAAAGCATATTTCAAAACTTCGCTAATAATTCCGCCTGGAGTTGATAATTTTTCAGCTTTAGTCGAAAAAAGTTTAAGTGGGTTGAGGTTGTCTAATAGCTCTTGATCTACTGGAGGAATGGGTACGGCTAGAGTGGGAGTAGCTGTTGGAGCAGCTGTTGGTGGTGGAGAAGCATGGCACCCCGTTGTAGAATCGTACCAGCCGCAACACCATATAGGAGGATTCCAACCAACGTGGACTTTATTTGCACAATTACATGCACCATAGGCAAAATATTCTCCGCATTCAGCTGGATCAAGTAGTCCACCTTTTACTGGTTTGGCTGGAAAGGCAAATATTAGAGAAAAAGCAATTAATAAATAAAGGATTGTTTTTTTCATTTCTTATGGTTGTCCAAAACCAGGTATTTTAATAACTGAAACGCCAATAAATTGCAATATGGTCACAGAGAAAATGATAAATAAGAGTCCTACAATGGCTGAGGTAATGATCTCTTTTGCATCTTGAGTTTTTTTAGGGTCACCTTTAGAGGTAGAAAGCATAAAGGCGCCAACTAAAATCATAACTAAAACAATGCCTCCACCTAGTATAAGACCGATTCTCATTATTGTATAAATAATGCCTTCAGAACTGCTTGGTATACAGCCAATTGCTGTCCAAATTCCTCCCGAATTAAAGCAGGTTATACAACGACTAAAAGCATTGGTGTTGCTGGAACTAATTTGTGTCAAGCAAAGATCAAATTCAGTGCCTTCAGCATCTGTTGGCTCTGAACTACAACTATTAGGATTACAGCTATTGGACACTATGAAAGGGGCGCTTTGTTTTATATCACATAATATACTTTGGTTATAAATAATCTTGCGATAAGATACGCCAACAAGATATCTTCCCTCTTCTTCATCGATCATTAGGGAAGCGGAAGCCGTATTATTTATAATATCTGCTGTCGCTTCCGAGGAAGTCGCAACAGCCCTATCACCAACCATTTTCCTTAGTGTAAACCTAACTTTTTCTGGAATTATTGAGCTATCATTTTTAGGATCGTTCCAAGTGAGATTCTCAATTGTAATATTTACGTCTGAGCCAGATTGAATGCAACTTGGGGGGTAGTAACATTTTTTTCCATCTCTTTCTTGATAAATTTGGAAACCTGATGCTGTAAAAGTTGCATCTAAGACTGATGGAGGATTAAGACCACCAGTAAACCACAAACACTGTCCTGGTACAAAGTCATCAGCAAAAACCGAAAATTGGCTCTTTTGAAATTTTGTAACAAGTGAGGTTAATAGTAGGAGTGATAACAATATTCTCAATATTTTATTTTTCACCCCTCTATTTTAACTCAAAAATCTCAATCATAAAAGCAATAGAAAAATTTGTTACAATGAAAAGGTGTTAAAGAAGTTATCATCAGCGCTAATTATCCTATTGGTTTTAGTACTGTCGGGAGTATTAATGCCAACAGCGTTGACTTTTTTGCGTCAACAGCCTCAAGTTTTGGCAATCAGCGATGTCGACAAGCTGCAAGAAGAAATCGACGAACTACAACACTTGAAAGAACTATCTGAATCAGCCACCGCTCCTCTAGAAACAGAAGTGGCCAATCTTGAGTCGCGCATTCGTTCAGCTCAGGCTGGAATTAATAGTGCCAAACAGCAAGCGGTTGAATTAGCTACTAGTATTGAGCAAAGAGAGGAAGACTTAGCTTATCATTATCAACTTTTTGCTAATCGAATTGCCGAAAGTTATAGACGGATACGTAGTTTTAATCCTTTAAGCCTAATTTTTTCAAGTCCAAATGCTACTATTTTTAGTAAAAATTTAGTTTATCAAGATTCAGCCAAGGCTCAAGATGATCGACTAATTCGCTCAATTTCTGGAGAATTAAAGCAATTGGCTGATGATAAGCAAGAATTAGAAGCGACTCAAGTTCATTTAACTGCTCTGCAAAGTCAACTTGACGGGCAAGCAGATTTTTTTAAGGGGGAAATCGCTAAAGCCAAACAATATCAACAAGAATTGGGTAGTCAAATAGCTGAATTATCGGCTAGGCAGCAATCGATTTTATCTGAAAAGTCTGGAACTTTTCAAACAAGTGTTGGTGATGTACCACTGGCGGATGATAAGGCCAGTCGCCCTGATTATAGTCCTGGTTTTTCTCCTGCTTTTGCAGTGTTTAGTTTTGGTGCGCCACATTTTAAGGGTATGAGCCAGTACGGAGCTTTTGGTCGAGCTAAAAGTGGCCAAGATTATAAAGATATTCTTAAAGCATATTATGGTAGCGGCATAGAAATCAAAACGGTTGATTCAAAAACAAAAATCAATGTTGATGGTTATGGTTCCTACACCATAGAAGAATATGTAAAAAGAATTTATGAAATGCCCAGTAGTTGGGGGGATAATGGCGGTATGGAAGCGCTCAAAGCCCAAGCTGTCGCTGCTCGTAGCTATGCTTTGGCCAGAGGTGGCTCAATTTGTGCCACCGAAGCTTGCCAGGTTTTCAAGCCAGAGGCTAAGGGAGGGAATTGGGAGAAAGCGGTCAAAGAAACTGAGGGAAAAGTTGTTTATGCCAATGGTAAACCTTTTTCCACTTGGTATGCCTCAACATCTGGCGGATATCAAGAGTCTTATTCTGCTAATGGCTATTCGACTCCAGGTTTTTGGGATACAAGCAGTGGTCGCAGTGGCTGGACAAGCAAGGCTTATGAGAATATTGCTGGCTCTCCCTGGTTTTACAAAGCTTGGTATAGAACTCGTTCTGGTGATAATTGTGGTCGCAGTCATCCTTGGCTGACTAGTGAAGAAATGGCAGATGTTTTAAATGCCTGGGTGGTGATGTATAAAGGTGGTGGCGACAGTGGTAGAGTAACCCCCGAATCATCTTGTTGGGGTGGCAATCCTTATTCCAAAAAAGATTTGGTAAAAATTGGCGGTTACACTAGCGTGAGCGGGGTCAGTGTGCAATATGCCAATAATGGCGTGACCGCTAGTGTTACTTTTCAAACAAACAAGGGTAGTGTCACGATTAAAGGCGCTGAATTTTATAAAGTGTTTAACCTTCGGGCGCCAGCTCGAATTTCGGTCAAATCGGGCTTATTTAATATCGAGAAAAAATAAAATTGACAGCCGAGAAGCCACAAAGACCAGCCATAAAAAATAGGCTATAAACAAAAAACTAAATTCCTTGCAAATATTTAGCGCTCCACGGATGGTAGTAACTATAATAGTAGTCCTCGCGCATAATTTCGCCAAATTTGTCTTTTATAACATTGGTAAATTCAGCTTTAATACCAGAGCTGGCCCAGTCAACCTGCTTTAAAGCACCAGGCGGAAGACTAGGATCTGGGATATACACAGGTTCTAGAGCCGGCTGATAGCCCCAATTTTTGTAATTAACGATTTCGCTGTAACGCCCATCACTTGTCCCGTAGATTTTTACCGTCATATACAATTTGTCCGCATTACTTTGAAATTCAAGCAAAAGATGACCTGAGGTGTCATTGATAAAACGCAAGTCAACATTGCCACTATAAACCGTTGCATCAAAACCAGCTTGACTGTTAATTTCATAATAAGAAACACGATAAGAATGGGGCAGACGCTTAGTAACATTTAAACCCGCGTCTAATAAAGCTCGAAATAAAGTGCTGCTTGTTTGACAAACGCCTCCGCCAGCAGCTAATTGTGAGGCCCCATCTTTAATAATGTAAGCATCTTGGTAGCCAGTACTACTGTCAACATTTCCTAAGGCGCGATTAAAAGAGAATTCTTCTCCTGGAGCAACAATGGTCCAATTAAGGATGCGATTAGTGAGATCAACATTGTGAATACGACTTTTAATTGAACCCTGATACCAACTTTCGCCAAAACCAATTAGCTCGTTAATCCCAAAATCATTAGTTTGGGCCAAAGTAATTGCTGCATCTTGGCTAATCATGTCTAAGTGAAAAAAATCTGGATTGTTGTTGCTAATATCAGTTAGCTTTTCACCCTTTTCTAAAGCAATCAAGCCTTGCAGAATTTTATTTTTTAAAGCCGCTTCATTAACTTTCAAACCCTTAAGATCTGGGATAAATTGATCGACAATTATCTGATCTTTTTCGTCACGATGGAATTGAAAACTAGCATTTTGCGCTGGACGATTAATGTCTTTAGTTTTGTTTTCAATTAGTTGAATTAATGCTTCTTCATCAATTAATTGTTTATTGATGCCATCAGCAAATCTAAGCAGAGCAATGAGTTCTTGATCGGTAAATTCTGCCCGTTGATGCTCAGCGGTGAAAATAAAATTTTGACCAACAATGGCCTGGGCACGACTACTAGCTTCATTAATTTGCTCCTGATTAAGCTTAGCGCTCGTAGAAGCGATCGTTGCCTCAACCACTAAATCATTGGCTTGCAACTGGAGCCAGGGCGTTTTCAAGATCTGTTTAATTTTTTCCTGACTCTCTTCTATAAGTAGCTGACGACCGTCTGCTCCAGGATTGATAATTAAGGATTGTGGATTGCCAGAATAATTAAGGCTGGCGCTGGCTGCTTGTTTGTCGAGGTCGTAGCGCTCGGCTAATTCAGCCAGCGCCAAACCCAACTCTTCTTCGTTGATTGCTGCTTGGGTATAAAATTCTTTTTTTTGCCAAATTTGAGCCAAGGCTTTAAAAAATCCCTCATTTTTTCCAAGCGCCATTGCCTGATTGATAGTATGAGTAAAATTTTCCTGCAATATTAACTCAACGCTTGTTTCTTCAACTAAATTTGGGTCGTAAACAATTTGTAATGGCAGTTCTTTACTGGCATTTACCCAGTTATCAGCCAGTTTTTTTTCTGCTTCTGCGATTGTTAAGTCGCTGACTCTTATTTGATCGATATAGGTCTGTGGATAAAAGCGGTCCTGATAATAATTTGTATAGATTTTGCTTAAAAATATTGCTCCAAATAATAAAATGACTCCTAAAATTACTAAATAATAATTTTTTTTAAGATAGCGAAAGCTAGTCTTGATTACTAAGGAAATTTTATCCATAATAGAGTTGTTACGATACTATTTTTATTGTAGTGTTTTTATCTTTTTATGCCAAGTCAAAAATTACCTCAACCTAATATTCCAGGCCAAAATACCACTCAAACTAATGATGATGAGGCAGCTGAGCTATCAACTCAAGCAAATCCAGCGTTAAACCAGCCTGCGCCATCAACTAGTGATCAAAACCAAACCACTCATATATTTCCTAAAACTACACCAGGAGTTTCATCCAGAGAAAACCCAGCTGGTCGACCTCCAGAAAAACCTACCCTTGTGCCAGATAAACCCTTGACTGATCCAGTGCCTCAAGACCAATTATCTCAAGCAACTGATTCAGTTAGTGCTGGAGGTATTGATCCAAGCTTAATTGGAAAAAAAGTGTCAATGCCTAAGGATTTGGCCAATTCAGCCGAACAAAAAGTGCAGTTGCCTCAACCTTTCGTGCCAAATGAAATGAAAGCGAGTGCTAAGCCAATTATTGCTCCAGCAGGCAGACCGCTCACAACTGGCGCGACTATTTCAAAGGAAGAATTGGCTTTAACTAGGCCGTCTTCGGCTCCAGAACCTGCTGAAAATGAAAAAAAGTCTGATAAAACTGATGATAAGGCGGGAAAACCGGCAACCCCTCCCAAGAAAAAAATTACCCTCAAAACAATAGCCTTAATTGTTCTACCTTTACTAATTTTAGCTGTCTTGGGTTTTTTTGTTTACAAAAATTTCTTTGCCAAAACTAATGTACCGCAAAATCAAGGTGCGACGCCAGGTGGTACTACTGCTCAGCCGGTAGAAATTATTGATATTACTTACTGGGGATTATGGGAAGATGGAGAGATATTAAATGATGTTTTTGATGATTTTGAAGCTCAAGAAGGAATTCGCGTTGATTATCGTAAACAATCGCATCGTGACTATCGAGAAAGATTAGAGCAAGCTTTGTTGTCTAATAATGGCCCAGATGTTTTCCGTTATCACATGACTTGGGTGCCAATGTTGGCTGATCGATTGGCAGCTCTCCCAACTAATATTATGACTAGTGCCGAATATCAGCAAACTTTTTACCCAATTAGTTTTGAGACATTGCAATCCTCAGGGCGAATTGTTGGTATTCCTTTAATGTATGATGGCTTGGCACTTTTCTACAATAAAGAAATATTGCGTAATGCCAATCTTAGTGTGCCAACTACTTGGTCTGAATTGCGTGGGGCTGCTAACCAATTAACTGTTCCTGGTAATGTAAATACTCGCCGAGATGATAATATCACTCAAGCTGGTTTAGCTATTGGTAATGCGAGTAATGTTGAGCACTTTGCGGATATTTTAGCTTTATTGATTTTGCAAAATGGTGGCGATCTCACCGATCCCACCAGTCAAAATGTGGTTGATGCGCTCACTTTTTATACAAATTTTATTAAACAAGATAAAGTTTGGTCAAATAATTTACCCAACTCGACATTGGCCTTTGCTCGAGGTGAAGTGGCCATGATTTTTGCTCCTTCCTGGAGAGTTTTAGAGATTAAACAAATCAATCCAAACCTGGATTTTGCGGTGGCGCGTGTACCTCAATTATCTAGTGAAAAAAATATTGCTTGGGCAACTTTTTGGGCTGAAGGCGTGAATAAAAATAGTAGTAAACAAGAAGCGGCTTGGAAATTACTTAAATATTTATCTTCACCAGAGGTGTTGCGTAAGTTTTACAATAGTGCAAGTTTAATAAGACCTTTTGGTGAAATTTATCCTCGAATTGATATGGCCAGCGAATTAAGTGATGATGAACATTTAACTGCTTTTATAGATGATGCTCCTGATGCAAAATCCTTGCCAATGGCCAGCTTTACTCATGACAATGGGATAAATGATCAGCTAATTCAATACTATGCCGATGCAATTAACGCTGTTTTAGCTGGCGAGCAACCACAAAAAGCTTTAGAGAAGGTTGAAGCAGGTATCAATCAAGTTGTTGTCAAATACGGACTGAATTAGATTTTCAAGATAGCATTAGCTAGTTTATTTTTATCGTGTCGAAGCAAGCTATGGCTGTGACTAAGATCTTGTTTAACCAAGACAGTTGACAGCAGGGGTTGACGTTTAATAGTTAATTTTGACCAATCAATTGTCCTTGCTTCTTGTTTTTTTGCTTGATTTAAGTCGTCAAGCACTGGCCACTCATTTTGACTTGCATAGTGTTTTAGAACTTTTGGCTTAATTTCTTCGTTATTGAGTAAAATATAGTCGGGCAGCCGTTTGCAATATTTTTTAACTTCTAAAAGATGATCTAAAGCTGTCATCTGGTGTGTTTGAGTAAAATGAGTCATTAGATTGAGCACATAGATAAATTTTCCGCCATTTTTTTGATTGCTTTGTAATGCTTGGGCAAAACCAGTAGCTAGGGTATTGGCTAACAAGCTGGCATATAGATCTCCTGGACCTAGAACGACTAAGTCGGCCTCGACAATGGCTTGAGCGGCTCGTTTGTAAATTTTTTGGGTTTTTTTAAAGCTAATTTTCTTAATTTTTTGTCCACCCAGATCTGGATTGTCTAGATTTTTTTCTCCGATAACTTGTTGCTGGTTGGCGTAATCAATGACGAGATCAGCTGGGTGTTCGCTGATGGGGTAAACTTTACCAGCAATTTCGAATATACGACTGGCAATTTCTATGGCTCGAGCAGGACTATCTTTTCTTTGTTGCGCTAAATCCTCAAGAGCAGTCAAAATTAGATTACCCAGATTGTGGCCAGCCAAACTAGATTGCTCACTAAATCGATATAGCAAAATATCTCTAATCAAGGATTCATTATCACCGGTGGCTAGAGCAGCCAGGCATTGGCGTAAGTCGCCAGCAGGCAAAAAGCCAAATTCATCACGAAGCCGGCCGGTTGAGCCACCATCGTCAGATACCACCACGATGGCAGTTAGTTCTAGTTGGGGATGTTGTTTTAAACCACTCAAGACGACAGCTGTGCCAGTGCCTCCACCAATGACCACGATTTTTTTCTTCTTCATTTTGCTTTTTTATTTTAACAGATGATTGGTTAGAATAGGCTTATGAACTTACCCGAAGAATTAGCCGCCATTTTAGAGTTAAGAAAACGCAATCAGAGTCAACTAACCCTGGTGACTGGAGTGTTTGACGTTTTACATCATGAACATCGACAGTTTCTTTTAGCAGCTAAACAAATTGGTCAAATTTTGATTATTGGTTTGGAAAGCGATCAGCGAGTGACAGCAGCAAAAGGTCAGGGGCGACCTATTAATGATGAGCATAGTCGTCAACAAAATCTAATAGCATGGAATATAGCCGATTTAGTTTTTATTTTGCCGCCTAGTTTTGGTCAAGCTGCATTAAGAAAAGCCTGGTTAGAAGTGATTAGACCAGACTATTTGGCAGTCTCTAGCCACACGCCTTTTTTGGCCGTTAAAAGACAAGAAATTAAGGCGGTTGGCGGTCAACTAAAAATTGTTCATCAATTTAATCCGCAGGTATCGAGCAGTAAATTAATAGATAAAAAAATTCGCCAAACTCAAGCAAGCAATAACAGTAAAAACAGTAAACTAAAAAATAAAAAGGAGTAGTTGTCAATGACGGCTAAAACGCTAACTCAATTTGTCTGTCAAAACTGTGGCGCAAGCTATAGTAAATGGCAGGGTCAATGTTCGCAGTGTCAAGAATGGAACACTTTGGTAGAAGAGTTAGTTAATCAAAAAAGCGATCAAAAACAGAAAACTGGCTTATCAAAAGCGCTTTTAAACAAAAAACTCTTAAATTTTTCTCAAGTTGAGCGCTTGAGCGAGGCAAAACAACGTTTTTTAAGCAACATTGGGGAATTAGATCGGGTTTTGGGCGGAGGTTTAGTGACGGGGATGACGATTTTGATTGGTGGCGAACCGGGAATTGGTAAATCGACTTTGTTAACGCAAACAGTGCTAATGATGGTGGCTAAAAGTACTAAGCCTTTAAATATTTTTTATGTTTGTGGTGAAGAAAGTCCCAGTCAAATTAGCATGCGCATTGAACGTTTGTTAAAACAGAGTAAAAGCCAAAATTTACGCGAAAAACTTAATAAGGCTCTATTTTTTGTTACTAGCAGTGATGTTGATGAAATCACCACCCTAATGGCCAATCAAAAACCAGACTTAGTAATTGTCGATAGTATCCAATCAGTAACTACCAGCGATTTAACGGGTGCGAGTGGGAGTGTGGGACAAATCAGAGAGTGCAGTGCTCGCTTTATTAATCAAGCTAAATCTCAAGGAATACCGGTGTTTTTAGTGGGTCATATTACTAAAGAAGGGGCAATTGCTGGGCCAAAAATTTTGGAACACATGGTGGACACGGTCTTAATTATGGAAGGTGAGCGTTCTGGACAGTTGCGTATTTTGCGTTCATTAAAAAATCGTTTTGGAGCTAGTGACGAGGTCGGTATTTTTCAAGCTGTTGATTGGGGTTTAAATGAAGTGACTAATCCCAGTGAACTATTTTTAGAAAATCAAAAGCAAGCGGTGAGTGGCGCAGCCACCATTTGTGTGATGGAGGGCAGTCGACCGCTCTTAACCGAAGTGCAGGCTTTAGTCGTATCGAGTCACTTGGCTATGCCCAGGCGAGTTGGTCGAGGGATTGATGTCAGTCGTATTCAAGTATTAGCAGCTGTTTTGCAAAAGCACGCTCGTTTATCTTTAAGCAATTACGATGTTTTTGTGTCAGCGGCAGGTGGTTTTAAATTAAGTGAGCCGGCAGTCGATTTGGGTTTAGCAGTGGCAATTGCTAGTTCGATGTCTGGCAAAAAAATTCCCCAAAAAACTGTTTTTATTGGCGAAATCGGTTTGCTGGGGGAGGTGAGACAAGTTGCCTATTTTGAACGCCGAGTGAAAGAGGCTAAGCGCTTGGGCTTTAATAAAATCATTTCAGCCCAAAATTATAAACATATTAGCCAGGTGATTAAAGCTCTTTAGGCTTCGTTTCTCATTTTAGCTTTTTTCTTTTCCTTGTCGCCCTTGCTTCTCATTTTTTCTTGATTTTTGCTGATTTTTATTTATTTTCCTTTGTTTTTGCTGATTTTAGCGATTAGCAATAGTTTTCCCGAGTTTTACGCAATTGGGGGAGCTTGCTAAATAATTGTGGAAAACTTTAGTTTTTAATCTGGATTTTTACTAAAAATATTAATATAGGATAGCCAATTAAACAGCTTTTTATAATTATAGGACTATTTTGAGACTTGTCAAAATTATAAAAACTGCTAGAATTATATAAAGTTTGGTACTTTAACTAACAACAGGGAAAATTAGCCGTTTTTCTGTCTTGTACCTGCTTCTAAATTAGGCTCATTGCAATAGCACTAATTTAATTAACAAAGCAGAGTAATAGACTGGAGAAAAGGGTTAAGAGAAAAAAATCCATCCCGTCTAAGTCTTGGTTTTTAGGCAGTCAAGAACCTAAACAGAATGGATTGTTGAGAACATTGTTACCGCTGATGATTCACAAATAACAATGTAATCCTGTCGTCGTTGAAATTAATCAACAACTGATCGACTACTAAGCTACCATTTTTTGTAATTTTTTACAATTCTAGCTTAAAGTATAAAAACATATCAAAAAGTATCAAAGCTTCCTGAGACTGCCAACAAAAGAACTTTTTGTGGAATCTCGGTCGTTGGGCAGGCTACCGAGACTCCGCAGAAAGTTTTTGTCATTGATCTTGATTTTTTTCATTTTTTTGTCATAATGAACAAGATTCTCAGTTTTACATTAATAGTGTGCCCCTTTTTTCTTATCTATTTTTCAAACAATGACAGCCATTATTAGAAAGTAATTTTATGCAAGACAATCAAAATAAGCTTGGAGATGTTAATATGCAAAACACTAATCCCAAAGCCTCTAGTGCTAAAAGCACTGATACACCCGCACCCACTACGCGAGTCATTAGACGACGCGTTGGGCAAAGTGGCTCAGAAAAGAACAAGTCTGAAAAAAATGGAGCAGAACAAACCTTGCTAAACAATCAAGTATTATCAAGTGATAGCAAGGCTGAAAACAGCAAGAGCGAAAATAACAAACTCGAAAATACCAAGCCAACCGATAATAAAAGCAGCATCAGCAAGCTATTTGCAGAAGACAAACAAGCAGCTTTTGCCAGTAAAGAACACGAAGCCAGTGTTTCTGGTATTTTAGATAATTCCAAAGATGGACACGGAGTGTTGCGACCTGGTTTTTCCGAATCAGAAAATGATGCCTATATCGCTAGTTCGCAAATCCGTCGCTTAAAACTTCGACCAGGCGATTTAATCACTGGGCAAGCCCGCCAACCCAAAGATAATGAGCGTTATTGGGGTTTATTGCGAGTAGATGAAATTAATGGCCATTCGGTAGAAGATTATCGCCAGTTAAATCGTAAAAACTTTTTAAGTTTAACTCCAGTTTTTCCAGACAAACACATTAAATTAGAAATTGATGTTGAGCCATTATCTTTACGCTTAATAGATTTAATTGCGCCAATCGGCAAGGGCCAGCGTAGTTTAATTGTTTCTCCACCAAAAGCGGGTAAAACCACTATCCTTAAAGATATAGCTTTGGGTGTTGCTACAAATAATCCAGACATTCATTTAATGGCAGTATTAGTGGGCGAGCGTCCAGAAGAAGTCACAGATATTCGCCGCCATATTGAAAAAATCACTAAGGGTAAAGGCGAAGTAGCGGCTAGTAATTTTGATGAATCAGCGCAAAGTCAATGTCGAGTGGCTGAATTAGCTCTTGAAAGAGCTAAGCGCTTGGTCGAAGAGGGTCGAGATGTTTTAATTTTGCTCGATTCTATTACTCGATTAGCTCGAGCTTACAATTTAGCCATGCCTACTTCAGGTAGAACTCTATCTGGAGGTTTTGATCCAGCAGCTCTTTTTCCACCAAAGAAGTTTTTTGGTGCAGCTCGTAATTTTGAGGTGCCAGGCTCATTAACCATTATTGGTACGGCTCTAGTTGATACTGGTTCTCGTATGGACGATTTAGTCTATGAAGAATTTAAGGGTACCGGTAATCAAGAATTACATCTTGATCGATCTTTGGCAGAAAGACGGATTTATCCAGCTATTGATGTACAGAGATCTGGTACTCGTCGCGATGATCTGTTGATTGATCCAGTTATGTATCAGTCTATAATTACTTTACACAGGATGCTAGACATGTTGGGTAAAGACGAACGAACTAGCACCCTCATTGATAAGTTGCAAAAAAGCAAATCAAACAAAGACTTTTTAGCCTCTTTAAAAAATGGCTAAGTTGTTAGGGAACCATGTTTAATAGAAATTTATACCAGCGACGCCAGGGAAAATTTAAATCTTTTGTGACAGATTTACAAAGTTTCTTGCATTTTTTACGAGCCTACAGCAAAGCGCGTCTCTATGTAATTTTCAAATTTTTTGAAAAATTTAAAGATAGTCTTGTCAATATTTTGCATCAGAAACGAGGCAAATATACTCGACCTTTTTTACATTTTGGCACCATCGCTTTGAGCTTTATGATGATTATTTTTGGTCCACGTTTGTTTACTGACAAAGAAGAGGCGGACGATAGTCAATTAATGTTAGCCACACCGATTTTAGCCATTGGCACTGCTACTGCTCCAGACTTTTATACTTACCAGGCTGAAGAAGTGCGTCAATATCGAGGTGGAGAAATTATTGAGCATGTGATTGAGGAAGGCGAGACAATTTCCTCAATTGCTGAGCGCTATGGCTTGCGTAGTGAAACTATTTTATGGGCCAATAATTTAACAGAAAAAAGCACTATTAAGCCTGGTCAATCCCTAAATATATTGCCGATCGATGGCGTCAGACACAAAGTGGTTCGGGGTGATACTATTTATTCAATTGGTAAAAAATATGGTTTAAATGGTTCTCAAGTTCAGATGATTGTTGACTATCCTTTTAATGAATTTCTAAATGATGAGACCTTTGATCTGGTAGCTGGGCAATTTTTGATGGTTCCTGAAGGTAAATTACAAGCTGTGGCAAGCACGACCACAACCCCTCGAAGTACTTTTGGTGCTTTAACTCCAGATGCCGGTACGGTTTCTGCGACGGGGAGCTTTATTTGGCCAGCTAGCGGTGGTATTAGCCAGGGTTATGCTTTTTATCACAAGGCTATTGATATTTCTAATTCTGGCGGTGGCCCAATTTTAGCTGCCGATGCTGGGGTGATTACAGTTGCCGGTTGGGTAGATAATTATGGTTATGGCAATCGAGTAATGGTCGATCATGGCAATGGCTTTGTAACGCTGTATGCTCACTTAAGCGTGGTACAAGTTAGAGTTGGGCAACGAGTTGGTCGCGGTGATGTGGTGGGGCAAATGGGTAGTACTGGTCGTAGTACTGGTACGCATTTACACTTTGAAATTCGTCAAGGTGGAGCCTTACTAAATCCGCTCAGTTTTTTAAGATAATTTAAGATAAGGCAAATTAATGATTGATATTGTTACTCTCAAACTAGTTGCAGGCAATGGTGGTCGGGGAAAAATTTCTTTTCGACGCGAAAAATATGTTCCCAAAGGTGGTCCAGACGGTGGTGATGGTGGTGATGGTGCTTCGATAATTATTCGAGCTAATCGATCCATATCAACATTGCGTGCTTATGCTGGAACTAAAGAAGTAATTGCAGCAGCGGGACAAGCGGGCAACAAACGCAAACAACATGGGCAAAATGGCAAAGACCAAATAGTTGAGGTTCCAGTTGGAACCAGCATTACCTTGTTGGCTGAAAATCAAACTAGTGCTTATCGCCGACAACGCTATGGTCTAATCAATGAAGATGGCAGTCAGCATTTACTAAAAGCTGCTGATTTTCAAGCAAATCAACTGCCGCGCAATAGCCGAATTCGTCGTCAGCTGTATTTTACTGATTATGATAAAACTTATAGCAATTTTGATATAGAAGCTGATAGCTTAGAAGCTTTGGATAAGCCTCAAGAGCTTTATCAATTACTAGAGGATGGCCAGGAGTTGGTGCTTTGTCAGGGTGGTTTTGGTGGGCGAGGCAACACTGCTTTTAAGAGTAGTCGAAAAACCACTCCTCGTGAAGCAGAACACGGCACTTTTGGTGAGCAAAAATTAGTTAAATTAGAACTAAAACTGTTAGCCGATTTGGCTTTAGTGGGCTTACCTAACGCTGGTAAAAGCACTTTTTTGTCTAAAGTTACTGCAGCCAATCCTAAAATAGCCAATTATCCTTTTACTACTCTCGAACCCAACTTGGGCATTATGAGCCTGAAAAAAAATACTCAAGAAATTGTGGTGGCTGACATACCGGGTTTAATTGAGGGGGCAAATCAAGGCAAGGGGCTTGGACATGATTTTCTGCGTCATATTGAAAACTGTCAGGCCTTAATGTATGTCTTATTTTTGGAAGAAGCAGTGGTTTTTGACCACAATTTATCAGCGAAAGATAAGAGCCAGTTGCTTTGGCAGCAATATCAAGCTTTAACTAATGAGCTTAAACAACACAACCCTCAGTTGCTAGAAAAACCCAGCGTAACAACATTAAATAAAATTGACCTTTACAGCCCAGAAGACATTGCCCAATTTGAAGCTGATTTTAAAAAGAAAAAAATCAGTCTGTTGCCTTTTAGTGGAATTACTGGTCAAGGTCTCTTGGAAATTAGCAAAAAAATCGAGAAGTTATTTTAGTTTCTTTTAATAACTAGTTTTTTAACTTATTTTAAATTCCTTTACCTGTTTTATTTACCTACTTTATTTTTAAAAATAGCCGGCTGTACCGGCTATTTTCTTGATTTTTTTGCCTAATTAATTATTGATTAACGGTTTCTCCCTCTGGAACAAGATTTCCATCTCGTAGTAAATTAGAGGTTTCCTTTTCATCGAGTAGATCAGATAAGCCAGAGCCACTACCAGTAGACTCTGCTTCTCCTTCTAGATCGATCAGATCGGTTTTGGGCAAATTGCTTGGCAATGTTTGACCTCCAGCTTGAGTTTGTTGCTCTCCAGCTTGAGTTTGTTGCTCTTCAGCTTGAGCCCTAATTTTATCTGCTAGCTCAGTAACTGTTTTTAGTTGGGTTTCAACAGTGGTGTAGTCTTCGAGATCAGTCTCTTTGTCGATGAGCAACAGAGTTTGTTGCAGAGCAGTTTCTGCTTCTAGAATCTGTTCGTTTTTCGCATAGGCTTGAGCTAAATTGTAATAAGCGACCGCTAAATCGGGCTTACGCTCAACTGCTTGTAGGAAGAAATTACTGGCTGGCTCCCATTGCTCTAGACCCATATAAAATTGCCCCAAATTAATTCTCATAAAAGGATCGTTGGGATTGGCATTAGTTGCTTGAGAAAGAGCTTCAAAAGCCAGTTGACGAGCATCTTCAGTAACGTCAGCTAGTTGCAAATAAATGTTAGCTAATACCAACCAGTTTTGATAAGAGTTGGGTTCTAGGATAGTAGCTGCTCTAGCTTCGGTAATGGCTAGATTAACCAATTCCATAACCTGCTCTTGTTCGACGGGCGTAATATCAGTTTTATTGGATAGAGCTACAGCTAGTTCTAAAGAGCTAGAGGCGTAAATTTGCCGCCAATCTGCAGAAAGATTAGCTAAATTTCTGGCTTGTTCCTGTTTAGCAAAAACAAGATTGAAATCTTCTTTGCTAGCTGCCTGAGTGGCTTGATAGGCAACAACATGAGCCGCGTAATTAAGCCCAATTTGATAAGCCAAGAAAATTACCGCTAGCACCGACACTACTGAAATAGCAGTGAAAGTATAGCGATTAGCTTTATTGTGGGGCTGCAAATTGAAAGGATCAAAGATATTGTTAAAAGAAAACTTTTTAATTTTAAAATTTTCTATATTAGCTGCTAGCCAAAAACTGAGAGCTATGGCTAATAAGGCTAACATCATGACATTTAGTGGAGAAATTACTTGCCAAGCAATCGCGGCAAAAATAAAGTACTTAAGAGCCGGAGCTTTTTGTTCTTTTTTATCACTTAATAGGCGCACACTTCTGGCCGCGAAAAAGATCCAGGATATTAGCGCCAATAAGCCACCAGTAACCACTAAAGTTAGGGGGAAAATAGTGGCACTTTCAAAGTTATATTGCCAAACCGAGCTAGTATTTAACCAGGCTGGTTTGAGTAAACTAAAAACATGACCATAACTATTTGGCCCATAACCAAAAAGAGCAGCACGAGTAGCCACTAAGCTATTTCTAGCGATCTCAAGGCTAGCAGGTAAAGGTAATAGCACGAGGCTGGTTGGCTGGCCTGGCCAAATGGCGTAGATGTTTACTCCGAGACCCACTATTAAGACAGCAATGATAATTTTTTGTAGCAGACTCTGTCGCTGATTTTTTGCTAAGAAATTCATTAATATCAAGCTTGATAGTAATTGAATATTTAATAACCCGCCTCCAGTAAGGTTAAAAGAGAGGTCATTGGCAACTTCGTAAACGCTTAGATAATTAAACACTTGACTTAAGCCAAAACCAAATAGTTGAAAAACTGAATTCAAAGCAATAATTACCCCAGCAATATTGAGAATTTGCACTAATTTCTGGCTATAATCTCGCTTAATTAGGCTTGGAGCAAAAATAATTATCAGCACAAAACTTAAGAAAAACCCGCCCCAGCCAAGCAGTTGATCATAAGGATATTGGTGGGTAATTAAAGCACTAAGCAAGATGCTGCCGCCAAAAAGAATAAGTGGCAAAACCAGGGGATTGCTGTTTAATAACCATTTTTTCTCTTTAAAACTATTGATGATATATGCTAGGAGCGTACCAATAGCTAATACAAATAGTAATAAACCCTTGCTGTTAAAAAAGGGATTGTTGATAGTCGGAATGACCAAAACAGGCAACAAAAAAGCCATAAGCAGAGCAAAGACAGTGTAGAAGTTGGGTTTATTTTTTTTGATCAGGTTTTGTAGCATATTTTTTTACCTAATTATTTGTTTTTTATATGAATTTATACTAAACTAAATATACAAACAATTCTATGTTTAATATAGTGAAAAATTCAGCAAAAGTACAGTGGCAAATGCCCAGCAAACCAGAGAAAAAAACCCAAATGGGGATTAGCGTCATAGAGGTGCTAATTGTGGTAGCAATTATGTTGTTATTAATGGTGGCTTTGTACCGCACCATAGGTCGTGATGTTGATAAAGCACGCGATACTGATCGAAAAAAAGCCCTTAAAGAAATAAAAATTGCTTTTGAAAATTATTACAATGATAATGGTTGTTATCCGCCCGCAGATGCACTGAAAAATTGTGGTGCTACCAATCTAGCACCATATTTAGCTCAAGTGCCTTGTGATAAATTGGGGCAAAATTATTTATATGTACCTGTCCTCAATGCTCAGGGCAAACCTTGCAAAGGCTATCGAGTGCTAACCAAGTTAGCAATTCTTAGTGATCCCATGATTGAACAGGTGGGTTGTCCACTGGGCTGTGGCAATCTCCCAGCGGGTGTGGAGAACCCCGAAAGATATAACTATGGTATTGCAGAAGGAGTGCCACTTAATCAAAACACTGCTTTACCAGGACCTACCATAGATCCTATAAATTGTAGTCCGACTAATAAGTGTTATTGCTGTAATGTGCCCCCAAACTGCAATGTTTATGAGGGTTCAGGAATCTGTAATAGCAGCGCCTATGCTACTCACCAAGAATGTATTGATTACACGGGGTGCACCGAGTAATTTTTAATTGCCAGCTATTTTATTAAAAATAATTAAAAAATATGCAAAAACTACCCACCAACAAGCAGCGCGCTTTTACCTTACTTGAATTATTAATTGTCATGGTGATCTTGGCACTCTTGGCAGGCTTGGGCCTTATGTCTTTTGGCACTATTCAAATGAAGTCACGAGATAGTCGGCGCAAACAAGACTTGGCCAATGTCAGCAAGGCTTTAGAGACTTATTATAACGATTATGGGAAATATCCTGCTAGCGTTGATGGTTTAATTGTCGGTTGTGGTGCTGGTGGTGCAGAACACTGCAAGTGGGGGAGCCCTTGGATGGATGATAAAAACACCTTATACATGAGTGTTTTACCTCAAGATCCAGCTAGCAATCAAAGATATTTTTATGACTGGGTTAATAATAATAGCTATTATTTGTTTGCTCGATTGGAAAATGATTTAGACAATGATGCAGCAATAAATGATGATGATAAACCAAGTTATTACACTGATTATTTTTGCGATGGGGCAAGTTTGGGTTGTAATTATGTAATCATGAGCACCAATTTAATTGCCAAACCTAAAGTATATTAAAGAAGGATAGATATGAAAAATTTTTTCAACAACTACTCTAAAAAAAACAAGCAATCGACAAAAACTGTTAAAGCTTTTACTTTAATTGAATTATTGATTGTGATTGCAGTCATTGGGATTTTAGTGGCAGTGATTTTACCTAACTTAATCGGCATGCGAGCGCGTGCCAGAGATACTAAGAAAAAAAATGATCTAGTGCAAGTCAAAAATGCCCTACGGATGTATTACAACGATTACAATACTTACCCAAATGCTAGCGGAACTCGAATCTGCTGTACTACTCCTGAAGTGACATGTAGTTCTGTTTGTGCGGGTGCGCTCACGGTTGCTGGTCAAACTTATACTAAAGATTTGCCGGAAGACTTTAAATATTATCAAACCAATGGTGGTGAGGGTTTTTTGCTAACAGTAGAATTAGAAAATGCCAGTGATCAAGATATTGCTGCTAGCAAGGCTCGTTGTCCTACTGTCATAGGAGGAGGGGGCCTTGAGTCACTAGCCATTTTCCGCGTTTGCGAAGATTAATTAACTAGCCACCAGTTAAAGTGGACATCTTCATCTAGGGCAAAATCAAAACCAACACTAAATTCTGCTTCGTTTTCTGCAGTCAATTCACTATCTAGTAATTTACTCTTCACATAAATGACTTGGTTTTTGGTCGATCCGAGTGGGGTAATGTAGATCATGCTGTTTTCTGTCAGGCGGCTAGTCTTGATGGTGACAGCAGTTTGCCCAGCTAAAATTACTGCCTGACCAGCGCTCTTGTTGTTGTGCTCAGTTGATTCAGAAGTATTAGCAGGCTGTTGTTCGACTTTTAAGCCTCCAGTGAGTGATAAGTCTCCGCTAGCCGACATGGTGGCAACGGCGGCGCCAGTTTCATCAATAAATTCAAAGTTACTTTGCTTGATAGTTTCATTACCTTCTTCGTCAGTGGCTGCCTGAGCTAATTGCACGCGAATATCTTCATTGGGATTGACCGCGCTAATGAGGTTAGTTAACAAGGTGTCTTTCACTTTCAAATCTTCATCAACCTCCATGGCTCCTGCTACCCTGAGATTACCATTGATTGTGACTAAGCCACTTTCATCGAGAGTCATTAAATCTGCCATCAGAGATAATCGGCCTCGTCCAGCGGGCTGAATAGCCAAATCATTGCTCGTTTCACTCTGGTAGGCAATATAGCCATCACCCATGGTTAAGCCATTGCCCACCATTAGGGTTTGGCCAACAGCCAGGCCTTCTTTAATTAGCGCAGAACCATTGACTTCGAAGTAACTTTCGATGTAGGCATTGTAGGCCATAATCGTTTGACTAAGTGAGTCATTAGTGGTGTTGTCGAGAGTGCTGTCTGTAGTTTGATCAAGATCAACGCCCATTTCGGCTGCCATTTGTTCTAGATATTCTTCGGTGCTGTTATTGGTATTGATTAAAGAAGCTAGCAGAGTAGAGTCGGCTAGTTGATTGGCCACTGCCGTTTGTAATCTTTCTTGTAAGCCAGTGATGATATCCGCATCAATACTGGAAGCATGTAAATTTTCAGTATTAATGCTTTGAGCATAAAGTTCTCCAGAGACAGAAGCAGTCTCGATTTGGGCATCATTAATTTGTGCTTGATTAAGGTGGGCGGTTTGAGCTTGCAACTGTTCAGCAGTCAAATCTTGAGTTTGTAATTGATCAATTTGGGCTTGATCAGCTAGAAGTTGACCGAGCTGGCTAGTGCCTTCGACATTGAGATCTTCAGCAATGGCCACGCTACCAGCCACCTCGAAATCTCCATCAATTGATAATTCACTTAAAATGGTGGGCTGTGCTTCAGCAATTGTCTTAGTGCTGTCTGCTAAATCATTTTCGGTAGCATTTGGCTCGGTAGTAATTTCATTATTATTGATAGCTAATTGCACCACGCTCTTAATATATTGATCGAGAGCTTGACCGCCCACTTCAATACGATCAGCCACCAGTTTTTGTGTGCTGATGAGAGCGCTAGTAAAGTTGCTGGCTAGAGAGTTTGTAAAATTATTTAACTGGGCTAGCAGGGAAGAGTCAGCGCCTTGCAGACTGGCTAGAGCAGAATCTAGGCCGGTGAGTTGGATTTGTTGTTCTTTGACCGCATTAATCAAGACAAAAGTTAAAGCGCTAGAGTCAAAACTGTATAGCTCGGTTTCAAATTGATCTTCAGGATTAAGTTTGGCAGAAAAAGTGCCGACAGTGTATGGAGCAACATCTTTGATATCTTGAGCAATAACACCAATTCCTTTTTCTCCCAGAGGCATCGCTCCTTTGCCATTAAGTTCATAAGAAACAGGATTGATTTGGGTGATGACATTTAAACCATCAGCAAAATTTTTGATGTTGGTTTTGAGTCTGCTGTCTGAGGCAACAGTCCAGGAGCCACTAGTGGGCTTGGCAGCGCTGTCTGTGGAGAGCTGGAGTTGATAGGAAGGAGCAGTGGTGCCAATACCGACATTGCCGTTTTTCAACACGGTCATGGCATTAGCTCGGTTGGAGGCATCTGATCCAATACCAATTGCAAAAATAGGATCAGTAGCAGTCCAGGCAGTAGTTGAACCAGATACTACGTTGTATCGCCCAATTGCTGTTGAGCTATGAGCTTGAGCAGTGGTGTAATTCCCCATGGCTGTGGAATAACTTCCACTAGCGGTGGTATTACCTCCCATGGCTGTGGAATAACTTCCACTGGCAGTGGTAGTATATCCCATGGCTGTAGAATAAATTCCACTTGCGGTGGTATCCATCCCTCCCATGGCTGTGGAATAAGCTCCACTGGCAGTGGTGCCCAACCCCATTGCTACGGAAGTAGTTCCACTAGCTCTGGCGTTATTGCCCATTGCTACTGAGTAATCGCCAATATTAGCAGCATTCCATCGAGTACCACTAACATATCCAGCTCTAAACGCGCTTTTTCTGGGTATCCACATTAGTCTAGAACCCCCTCCAAGAGTGCCACTATCCCAACCACTGCCATAAGTACCTTGGGCTAGGATACCTCCATCATTATCAATATGGAGTTTGGTAGCGGGAGCAGTAGTGCCAATGCCGACATTACCATTTTTCAACACGGTCATAGCATTAGCTCGAGCCGTATCACTGCTGCCAATACCAATTACAAAAACTGGATCGGCAGCGAGCCAGGAACCAGGTGTGCCATCTATTACGTTATATCGCCCAATCACTGTTGAGCTATGAGCTTGAGCAGTGGTGGAATATCCTAGGGCTGTGGAACCAGTTCCACTAGCAGTGGTGTAATGGCCCAGGGCTACTGCGCTATTACCACTGGCAATAGCATGGTCTCCTGCAGCTAGAGACCTTTGTCCACTAGAGGTACTACCAGATCCCATGGCCACTGATCCGTCGTTACTGGCTAGGGTTTGATATCCCATAGTTGTGGAATAATAGCCACTGGCAGTGGTGCCAACTCCCAGTGCTGTTGATCTGCTTCCACTGGCAGTATTGCTGGCTCCAAAGGCCGTCGAACCACTGCCACTAGCTACGTTAGCGTAGCCCATGGCTACCGAGTATTCATTGCTGGCGGTAGTCCATCTGCCCATAGCAACCGAATACTTGCCAACATTTTCAGCATTCCACTGACTGCCATTAACATTTCCAGCTCTAAAAGCGCCTTTACTAGGTATCCACGCTAACATAGAGCCATTACCCACATTACTCCCGTCCCAACCGCTGTTATCAGTACCTTTTGCCAGGATCCCTCCATCATCAACAAGATGGAGTTTGGTAAAAGGAGAAGCGGTGCCAATGCCGACATTGTCTGTGCTAAGATCACCGTATATTGTATTGCCAATATTTAATTGATTACTTCCAGTGGCTGAAGGAGCATTAACACCTGATCCTATTATTATATTATTGCCTCCTGTAGTAATGTTAAAACCTGCGCCAGACCCAATGGCTGTATTACTACTCCCCGTAGTGTTGGAACGTAATGCTTGGTAGCCACTAGCTGTATTATTACCCCCCGTGCTGTTGGCATACAATGCTTGGTAGCCACTAGCTGTATTACCAGCTCCTTCTGTATTGAAGTGTAATGCTTGATAGCCACTGGCTATATTATTACCCCCCGTGGTGTTGCGATATAATGCGCCGTTCCCAGTGGCTGTATTGTTACTTGCTGTGGTGTTGAAATGCAATGCACTAAATCCACTGGCCACATTACTACTCCCCGTGGTGTTGGAATACAACGCATTGCGTCCACTGGCTACATTCTGAGTTCCCGTGGTGTTGGAATATAATGCTTGATAGCCACTGGCTACATTCTGAGTTCCCGTGGTGTTGGAATATAATGCTTGATAGCCACTGGCTACATTCTGA
>CAZBEW010000004.1:0-61416 GCA_964491115.1 uncultured Pseudomonadales bacterium
ATCATCTTCCTGCTTGTTTTAATACAATTAGTTAGCACCGTGGCCACCTTAACCAAAAATATTGCTTATGGCCAACAAATTGAATTACTGAAGAAAGAAGAAGCCAGTTTAATATCTCAAGAGAGTGTGCTAAATCAAGCTATTGCTCAAGAAATATCCATTCAACAATTAGCCGATGATCCAAGCTTTGAAGATACCACTAATTACCTTGTGCTCAAAGTAAAAGACAATGCGCTAGCACTGCGCTAAACAAATCATGGCTGAAGAATTTAGTTTTTCCAGAAAGAAAGTATTTTTAAGCTTTATTGCCTTGGCAGTCATCTTGATTATAGTTAGGCTGTTTTATTGGCAAGTGATACGTGGTGATGAATTAAGAAATCTGAGCGAAAAACAGGCAATTCGTAACAAAAGCCATGAGGGCTTGCGGGGCCAAATTTTTACCAGCGATGGTTATCTTTTAGTCGGCAATCAAGAAGTCTTTGATTTAAAACTCGATCGACAAAATTTTACAGGCGATGTTGAGCAATTAAGCCAACAATTAGCCAGTATTATTGCCCAAGAGAATTGGCAATTCCAAGATGCTTCAGATAGTGCCAGTCGCTTGCTCGTTCAACAGCAAATTGAAAGTAATTTGATCAATAAATTTTCTAGCCAAGCAAATTGGCCACAATTAGCTAGTCAACTTAGTTTAAAAGCCAAAGAAGAAATTTTAGCTCTGAATAATCCCCATTTAGCTTTTGATAGTAGTTCAGCTCGTTTTTATCCAGAAGCGTCTATGGCCGCTCATATTACTGGTTTTGTTGGCCGTGATGAAGATGGCCAAGAAATTGGTCGTTATGGTATCGAAGGAGCTCTCGAAGATGAATTAAAAGCCAGAAAAGAAAGCGGCTGGTTTCGTACCGACGCTTTTGGTGCTTTGTTGGCAGGTTCTAATTATCAATTGAAAAACCTTAATGGCCGTGATGTAACCTTAACTATTCGTCGAGACATCCAACATATTGCTGAAACTAATTTAGCTTGGGGAATTGAGCAATATGCTGCTGATCGAGGAGAGATCATTATTCTCGATAGTCAAACTGCTGAAATTGTCGCTCTTGCCACTTGGCCAAACTACCAACAGTGGCAATATTATAAATATCCAGCCGAAATCCTCAAAAACCCCAGCTTAACGCGACTTTATGAACCTGGCTCAACTTTTAAGGTCTTAACTGTTTCTAGTGCCATTGATGCCAAGCTGATTAATCCCAACACCGTCTGTACTCGTTGCGCTAGTCCCAGACAATTTGGTAATTATACGATTAGAACCTGGAATGACGTCTATCATCCCAATATTACTATGACTGAAGCTCTAGAAAAGTCTGATAACGTTGCCATGATTTTTGTGGCAGAAATGTTGGGGCAAGAAAGATTTGCTGAATATTTAAAAAAATTTGGTATTGGTCAGAGTTTAAAACTAGATTTGCAAGATGACAGTAGCACTTACTTTCCACAAAAAATTGGCCCAGTTGAACTGGCCACCATTAGTTTTGGTCAGGGTATTAGCACTAATAGCTTACAACTCATCCGAGCTATTAATGCCATTGCCAATAAAGGCAAACTACTCGAACCAATGATTATTGAGAAAGTTTATGATCATCAACTAGCTGAAGAAATATCGGTTGAGCAAAAAAAAGCTCAACAAGTTATTAGTCAAGAAACAGCCGCATTAGTCAGCGAAATGATGGTGGCTGCCGCTGCCCATGGTGAAGCTCAATGGATTGCTTCTAAGCGCTACACTGTGGCTGCCAAAACCGGCACTTCTCAAGTCCCTGATCCCCAAGGTGGATATAAAAGTGATGAGACAATTGCCAGTTTTATCGGTTTTGCTCCTGCGGAGAATCCTCGCTTTACCATGCTGATCAAATTAGAAAATCCCAAATCCAGTCCCTGGGCTGCTGAAACAGCTGCCCCTCTTTGGTATCGAGTTGCTGACAAACTCATGCTCTTGTTTAATATTGCTCCAAATGTGGATTAGTTGCTTGTTGAGTAAACTAGACTCAACTATTAAATTTAGCAAAAGCTCAAGCTAAAAAATCGCTCAGTTTGCTATTTAGCGATATTCATTAATTTTTCCAGATCAAGTTGAGTTTTATCTGGCGAGCCCTTGAGAGTAATGGTAACTTTAGTCTGTTTTCGTGAACGCACCACTTTCAGAGTGGCATTATTTTTAAAATAAGTTTGCAACTTGTCTTCCCAGCGAGCCACTTGTTCTTCATCTTGAGCTAAAGGACGCCCTCGTCCATCATCATATTTTTGTGTGGCTTGATCTTGACCAGCTTTAATTCGTCTAACTAATTCTTCTGTTCTTCTAACTGAAGCATTTTCCTTTAAGACCTGCTTATAACAAGCAATCATCAAAGCTGGATTTTTTAAACTCACTAAAGAGCGAGCATGACCCTCAGTGATTTGCTGACTTAACAGGCCATCATTAATCGCATCTGGCAAATCTAATAACCTAATCGTATTGCTAATATAGGAAGAAGATTTACCAATTCTTTGAGCCATCTCACCAATGGACAAGCCAAATTCTCGACTTAATCTAGCAAATGATTGGGCTCTTTCAATCGGGTTGAGATCAGTGCGCTGCACATTCTCCACAATGGCCATTTCTAACATACCTTGGGGACTAGTTTTTTTCACGTAAACTGGTAATTCCTCAATACCCAAGACCTTAGCTGCTCGCCAGCGTCTTTCACCAGCAATAATTTGATAACCAGCCGGAGTTTCTGCTACAACTAGAGGTTCTAGGACACCATGAATCCGAATTGATTCAATTAAATCCATTAAATCTTCTTTTTTAACTTTTTCTCTAGGTTGAAAAGGATTAGCTTGTAAATGACTGGCGGGAATTTTTTTGATATCTGTCATACTCTATATATAACACAGTATATCAATTTTGCCTAGAGTTTGTTTCACAGTTTTCACAAAGACAATAAATCCACTAACACGTGAAAATTACCAGAGGAAAAAGCGAAAAAAATTACTTTTTAGGTAAGACTCGAACTACAGTTTTGCCCCAACGCTTGGTGAAATTAACTGCACCATCAATCATGGCAAAAACTGTGTAATCTTTACCCATTTTGGCACCTTGACCAGCCTTATATTTTGCGCCTTTTTGTCGCAAAATTATTTGACCAACTTTAATATCTTGACCACCAAATTTTTTTAAACCAAAACGACGACCTGGTCTTGAACCTTGTGCGTGTTGTGTAACGCTACCTGAACCTTTAACGTGTGCCATATTTCCCTTTATTTAAAATTAAAAAAATAAACTTCGCGCTGAACCCTAGCTCCTTGTCGAGCATAGAGTAGAGGTGAAACTACAAGATTGTAGCCTTTTGCACTTAATTTGTCAATTAAATGATCTAGAGAAAAAACCCGATGCTTAGTGACAACTTTAGGAAAAATTATCGCGATTTTGGCACCAGGATTAAGAATTTTACTAAAATTATTAAAAGCCCCTAAATACAATTTAGTCAAACCTTTAAAAATATTAGCTAATTCTTCTTCTTTAGGCGTCTGTCTACCTAAAAATGGTTCGGTCACCAATAGATCGAACTTTTCCCCAATTTTTTCAGGATTGAGTTGGCCCACATCAGCTAAAAATATTTGTTCCGCAAAATTTTGCCTTGGCAAATTATATTCATTGCTAAACCAGTCTAAATTTTGTCTGCTTCCCCAGACTGCTTGTTCATCTAAATCTGCTCCATAAACCTGATGACCAAGATTTAAAGCCTCTATTAGAATTGTGCCCGTGCCACAAAATGGATCAAGAAGTTTAATTTTTGTGGCTGACTGATTGGCTTGCTCAGCTAAATATAAGCCACTAGCAATGTTAACCAGCATACGAGCTACTTTTGGTGGCAACATGCCCTTCTTTCGATCAAAATAAGGCTTTGAGCGATCGCGCTTAGTCCAATCATCAATATCTTGCACAGCGACTAAATAACTAAGATAGATAGCACCCTCATCATGGTAAAGGAAAATTTCTTGGCTTGCTTCTTGGTGCAGAGCAAAAGCACCACCTTCAAATGAGCCTTTGAAATAACGAGAGCGATAGCCCTTTTCTTTCAACAAGTCTTTAATTTGGGCATGATTAATGGCTTTTTGCCCTTTGCCTTTTTGATAAATACTAAAATAAGGTTGATTACTCTTGCTAATTAAGCAATCAACTACGGCATTTTTTAAGCTGGTTAAGTCACTAGACTTGCTTAAAACTCCTTCTAGCTGAAAAATTTTTACTAAGCCACCGAGTTTGTTGATGAAGTCGGCTTTTTTAAATTCTTCTTCAGTCATCTCTGCTACAGCCAAACGATTAGCCAGTTCACCCTCAGCACTCAGTACTTGAGCATTTAATTGAGGATAGACACTGTTTAACTCCAACAATGATAGCTGAGGAGTATTACCAAACAAAAATAAGAATTTGGACATAGGTCCTAAGTAATTTGCAAAATTTTAACCAAGCTTTGTAGCTGACGATGACCTTGGACTTTTCGATGACGAGATTTAGCCTTATATTTGGCTACTCGAATTTTTTCGCCCTTATTGTTTGCCATAACTTCACAATCAACCTTAGCTGATTTAACAATGGGTTGGCCAATTTTTCGATTATCACCATCAACGAGTAATAAGACATCGCTTACCGAAAATTTTTCGCCTTCTGCCTTATCTAGTCGATCAACAGTAATTTGATCACCTTCACTCACTTGGAATTGTTTGCCTTGTAATTGAATAATAGCGTATTTCATAACGAATTGTGATTATAACATATACTAAAACTATTGAAAGATTGAGCTTGCTAGCTTTTCTTCTTCTTCGACAATGTTTTGCAGCGGCGCTAAAGAAAAAAATAAGGATAAAATGCTACTACCACCATAAGATAAAAAGGGCAGGGTAATACCAGTGATTGGTAAAATAGCTAAATTCATGCCAATATTAATAAAAATTTGCACCAAGAACATGCTAAAAACTGTCAACAAATATAATTGTTTGGCCCGATTCTCCTCATGATAAGTGAGATATAAAATAAAACCTAATAAAGAAAAATATAAACCCAAGATTAGTAAAGAGCCTAAAAAACCCCATTCTTCAACAAATGAGGCAAAAATAAAATCAGTCTGCCTTTCTGGTAAAAATTTTAAATGAGATTGCGTCCCTTGACCCAAACCCTGACCCCAAAGCTGCCCAGCGCCCACAGCAATTACTGACTGACGCGCATTATAAGCGGCACTAGTTTCTTGAGTAAAATCACTGCTAAGGCTTTTTTCAGGACTATTAAAAAATAAAAAACTGCTTAATCGGGATTTCTGATAATCAGCTAAGACAAAGAACCACACAACAGCTAGCAAGAAGATAGATAAACCAACAAAAATAGCAATTTTTTTCCAACCGATAGGATTATAAAAAATAAAAACTGATAGGGCTAATAAGAAAACCATTGCTGTCCCAAAATCTGGCTGGAAATTAATCAATAAAGCAGGCAAGAGAATGATTAGCAAGATTTTTATTGTTTCAGGCCAGGAGAGTTGTTTTTCTTTACTTTTCTGACTTTGCTTTTTAAAAAAACTGGATAAATATAAAGCGGTAATTGGCACGGCTAATTGTGATGGTTGAAAGCGCAAACCAAAGGGTAAGTTAATCCAAGCAACTATACCCCTAGTTGTTCGTCCCCAGATTAATAAGCCTAATAAAAGCAAATTAAGTAGCCAATATAAATAGGCACTCGCTCGCCACCAATAGTTGATATTTACTCTTGATAAAATAAAAAAAAGTAAAAAACCCAAGACGTAAGCCAACAACTGGACGTTTAATAAATCGGGAGCAATGCTTCTTAAAGTCACCAAAGCAACAATCATTAACAAGAACAGCACCGTCGTTAAAAAATACTTTCGCACCTCTACAGACTAAAACAAAGTTTCTTTTTTTTCAATGCTGATTAAAGAAAAAGTAATTCTACAAGTCTTGCAAACCTTCAATTTGGGCTCTCACTAATTGACTATTACTTTTCTCTTCAATCATTTTAGTAAACTGATTGGGCCAGGTTCTTAAATAAACCTTGGTTTTTTCATCGACTGCTAAGTTGGCTTCTTTACGCCAGGTTTGAATTCGCCTAATGATGATTCTGGCTTCACCCTCTGCCTTGAGGTCTTCGTTGAGCTCTAAATCAAAGTTTGCCTGCATGTCGGCTGTAGTTTCTTGACCCCAGTTAATATCTTTGACATTTAACTCTTGTTTGAGAATCGCTTCTAATTCAGCATTACCCATAAAACTAGCCGCTTTATTAAAGCTTACCGAAGCTAAAGGTTGACGCAGAGGCATTTTTGCGATTTTTCGCTGAGCATGACCCAACTCCACCAATTGTCTTAATTCAGCCATCTGTTTTTCTAATTCCAGATCTTGATATGATGGGATAATTTTTGGATAGTCGCATAAATGCACCGATTTATCACTTGTATGTAGTTGTTGATAAACAATTTCGCTAAAAAAAGGTGTGAGTGGAGCAAATAATTGAGCTGATACATCAAGCACTGTCGCAAAAACCTGAGAGGCTTGGTCACTTTGATTACTCTTGAAGCGATCTCTAGATAGTCTCAAATACCAAGTGGAGAAATCATTGATAAAAGGGGCTACTAGTCGAGTCGCGCGCATCACATCGAAATTATCTAAATATGTACTTAATTGTTCGCTTAGGCTGCTAAGCCGTGATAATAACCAGCGATCTAAAACATGGTTGATTTTTGTCACTTTTTGTAAATCTACTTTCTCAAGATTTTTTTGAGCAAAACTTTGATAAAAAGCCAAAATATTCCACCAAATCAAAAATACTCGTCGGCGCAAATCTGCCACTTCTTGTTCAGCAAAATTTAAAGTTTCAGCCTTAACTGCAGCTGATGACAATAGATATAGGCGCAAGCTATCGGCTCCATATTTATCAATAATTAACTCTGGCTCTGGATAATTATTCAAGCGCTTGCTCATTTTTTTGCCATCACTGGCCATAATTAAACCAGTACACATCACATTGGCAAAAGCACTACTCGCTGTTTTATTAAGACTTGATTGCTCTTTTTCATTAGCCATAGTTAAAGCTGTAGCCAAAACGTGCAGCGTGTAAAACCAACCTCGAGTTTGATCCTGACCTTCAGCAATAAAATTAGCTGGAAAATGTTGGTCAAATAAATCTTGATTAGCAAAAGGATAATGAAATTGAGCATAAGGCATAGCTCCAGATTCAAACCAACAATCTAAGACTTCTGGCAAATGCTTGAATTCCTTGCCATCTTTTGTAATCACAATCTGATCAACAAACTCTTTGTGTAAATCATCAAGTTTATGTCCAGACAAAGATTCCAATTCCTGACTACTGCCAACACAGATTAATTCACCATCTTCACTCTGCCAGAGAGGAAGGGGAGTTCCCCAAAAACGATTGCGTGAAATGGCCCAATCCCTGGCATCAGCCAACCAATGACCAAAACGACCTTCTTTAATATGTGCTGGTTGCCAATTAATAGCCTGATTATTCTGCAATAATTGCTCTTTAAAAGAACTGACTGCTACAAACCAGGAACTGGTCGCGTAATTTAATAAAGGCGAATCACAACGCCAGCAATGAGGATAACTATGGGTAAATTGTTTTTTAGCAAATAATAATGATTTTTTGGCTAAATATTGAATAATTTTAATATCGGTAGCTTGGACTTGGTCTTTCGGTTTTACCTCAAGTCCAGCAAAATCCGTCACTGCTTTAGTAAAGCGCCCACTCATATCTACATGTTGAATAAAAAGTTTATTTTTGACTGCAGTATCAAGCTGTGAAAAATGCAATAAGTTTTCTCCAAGTCGGTAATCATCCTCACCAAAAGCTGGAGCTATATGCACAATACCCGTGCCTTCTTCTAAATTGACAAAATCTCCAGCTTGAATAGTAAAGATTAACTTTCTTGCTTCATCAGGTAAATCTGGATCAGTATTCAAATTCATAAAATAAGGGAAAACTGCTTGATATTTAAAGCCAATTAAGTCTTGACCCTTAACAGTTTTAAGAATTTGATAGTCTTGATCAGCAAAGACCGCTTCTAGACGTGATTTAGCTAAATAATATTTTTCTGGACGATCAGCGATTTTAACTAAAACATAATCTAGTGTTGGATTAACTGCCAAAAACATATTACCTGGCAAGGTCCAAGCCGTCGTTGTCCAACTGAGCAAATAGATCTCCTCATCCGTGTCTTCTAATTTGAATTTGACTGTCAGGGCCAAATCCTTAACATCTTTATAAGCCTGACTAACTTCAAAGTTTGACAGGGGAGTACTGCAATGAGGACAAATGTGCATGGCTTTATGACTTTGATAAATCAAGCCTTTATCAAAAAGTTCTTTAAACACCCACCAGACACTTTCCATATAGTTTTTATCCATCGTTTTATAGGCATTTTTCATATCAATGAATCGACCGATTCTATTGATAGTTTTTTCCCAATCCTCAGCATAAGTTAAGACCCTGGCTCGACAGGCTTGGTTGAAATTAGCTACGCCATAATCTTCAATCGCTTGTTTGTCTTTGAGTTTCAATTCTTGTTCAATTAAGTTTTCAATTGGTAAACCATGACAATCCCAACCCCAAACTCGCCGCACATATTTACCTCTCATCGTTTGATAACGAGGGATTGAATCCTTAATCATCGATTGCATTAAATGACCGTAATGAGGTAAGCCGGTGGCAAAAGGAGGCCCATCATAAAAAGAAAAGTTTGCAGCCCCTTTTCTTTGTTCAAGAGATGATGCGAAGACTTGTTCTTTTTCCCAAAATTCTAGAACTTTTTCCTCTAGTAGAGCTAGGTCTGGTGCTTGTTTATAGTCTTTAATTTCAAGCTGTTTCATATTGCCTTTTTTATACAAAAAAACCTTATTAAATCTCGTTGCTTAACGGATTAATAAGGCTTGCTAAAAAGCAAAGGTACCAGCCCTATCACTACTCAATTTTGACTATTACGCAGTCACTGCGGCTCGTTCTACTTTTTGACACAATGATTTGTCAAATTTCTGCGAGCGCCTCGTCAGATGATGACTGACTCAAACGGCTTTATGCTTTAACAAAAATATTATAACAGAAAATTGTTTACTAATTCATTTAAAGAAAATCGGGAAGGCTTATTGCTTTAGATATCTATTTATTTCTTAAAAAAGCCGGCACCTCAAACTCACCAAATTCATCATCGTTTTCCGCATCTTCTTTTTTGTCTGATTGATCTTCTTGCTTAGGTTTGTGCTCTTTTTTTAAATTGAATAAAGCACTTCTAACAAAGGGATTATTGCTTTCAATTTTTTCTTCTTTGGCGGGTTTACGATCGGCTATGGTTTGTGGTTGAGTATATCCGTCTGGAGCACGGTCGATTTTGTCTTCTTCAACTGCTTCCTCAGCACTGGTTTTTGGGCTAGTCGTCGTAATATTGCCCATTTTTCTTTTTGATTCTCGTCCATAAGCACCAAATAGAGCGCGAGTGCCAGTCGCATTGTAATTGTCGCTAAAGCCAGTGGCTATCACGCTAATCTTAATTTTTGAACCCATATTTTCATCAATGGTCGCACCAAAAATAATATCAGAATCAGCATCAGCACTATCAGCAATAATTGATGATGCGTCAGACACTTCGGTCATGGTCATGTCTGGGCCACCAATAATATTGTATAAAATGCCTTTAGCTCCAGTAATTGACACCTCCAAAAGGGGAGAAGAAATGGCCATTCTAGCTGCCATCACCGCCCGATCCTCACCAGATGCCTCACCAATGCCCATTAAGGCAGTCCCTGAATCAGACATAATGGTTTTGACATCAGCAAAATCAACATTAATCATGCCGGCAGTAGTAATTAAATCTGAAATACCTTTCACACCTTGACCAAGAACGTTGTCAGCTAAACGGAAGGCATCAATAAAAGTCATTTTTTTATCTACAACTTCTAATAAGCGTTGATTAGGGATGACAATTAGAGTGTCAACCATGTCAATTAGATATTCAATGCCTTCTTCAGCAGTTTGCATTCTGCGCACGCCCTCAAAAGCGAATGGCTTAGTCACCACCGACACAGTTAAAGCGCCGGTTTCTTTGGCAATTTCAGCAATAATTGGTGATGCACCAGTCCCAGTTCCTCCACCCATACCAGCTGTGATAAATACCATATCGGTATCAAATAATAATTCTTTGATTTTTTCTCGACTTTCTTCTGCAGCTGTTCGGCCAACTTCAGGATCAGCTCCTGCTCCCAAACCTCTGGTGAAATTATTACCAATTTGTAATTTGGTATCTGCTTTGGAAGTTAAAAGTGCCTGCGCATCGGTATTAATAGCAATAAATTCAACATTTTTAATTTCTCTAGAGAGGATCATTGAATTAATCGCATTGTTGCCACCGCCACCAATCCCAACAACTTTAATTTTTGCAAAGGTGGTATTTGAGGGTTTAACTAGTGCCATAGGTCTTTATTATAGCTATTATTTATATCAAACTATCACAATTAAATTACCTGATTTTAACATAAAAGTAAACTAGTAAAAGCACTTTTTAAAAAAAATTAAGGGAAAATTTTTTTAAATAAAGTACCAGCTTTTTCCGTAATCGTTTTAAACAAATCTTTTGGCAAAATATCTTTTAGAGAAAAATCACTAACACTAGATCCAGGACCAACATTGCCTTGGCGCTTAGCGTAGGCGAGAAGTCCTAGGGCAACGGCAAAGTTAACTTCTTTTATGTCATCAGTCAAACCTAAGATAGTATTAGGTTTACCTAGTCTCACTGCCATTTTAGTCATATGGCGCGCTATTTCAACTAGATTGTAGGTTAGGGCACCACCACCAGTGACGACAATGCCAGCGGGCAATTTATTGTCATCTAATAAACCAGCTTTAGCTAATTCCTCCATCACTAAAGAGAAAATTTCTTTAATTCGAGGTTCCATAACCACGTCGCTGACAAACTTCCGAGAAATGGGATCTCGATTACTAATCCCAATTTTTTCTGAATCGAGTAGATCAAATTTCTTTTTACGTTTAGTAAACTCTACTTTCGATTCTCCAGGTAATGGCACCAATTTAACTTCTTCGTCGCCGCTCAAATATAATTTTAATTTTTCTGCATCTTCTAGAGAAATCCTTAACCCAGAGGCAATATCTTGAGTAATATATTTGGCTCCCACCGGAACCACTGCTGAAAATTCCAAAACGCCTTCTACGAAAGCACAAATGCTGGTGGTACCTGCCCCAATGTCCACTAGCACCACCCCCAGCTCTTTTTCGGTTTCAGTGAGGGCAATTTCACTAGCAGACAAGGCTGAAAAAACAAAGGCATCAACATTTAAACCCAAATCACCCATGCATTTTTCAAAATTGCGTAAGCTGGTTGAGAGACCAGTAATGATATGAGTTTCAGATTCTAAACGAACACCCATCATCCCCACAGGATCTTTAATGCCTTCTTGAGAATCAACTTTAAAATCTTTGGGAATGACATGAATTATTTCTCGCTCACTGGGTAAAGAAATAGCTCTAGCTGCTTCGATTACTCGATCAACATCTAGAGAAGAAATTTCTTGATTGGGAGATGAAACCGGCACCACTCCCTTAGAATTTTTATAACGAATGTAAAGTCCGGAGACTGACAAAACCACATTTTTGACCGCTAAACCAGCCATTCGTTCTGCCGCATCAAGACTCTGACCAACAGTTGTCAATGCTTCTTCCAAATTAACAATTGTGCTGCGTCTGATACCGCGAGAAGGCACGACACTAAAACCTAAGACTTCTAATTGTGAGGATTCATTGACTTTGGCAATTAGGGTTACACATTTGTCTGTACCCAAATCGATAGCGCTGATGATGTTTCCCTTGCTCATATTGATCAATAATTATCATACAGAATTAACTGTTTACTGTCGAGGACAAAAAATCAAAGTTTTTCCCGAATTACTGGCAAATTAAAGCGCAGATCTAAAACACCTTGTCTTTGAATTTCATCAAGAACAGCTTTATCCTCTAGAATCAGGGCTAATTTCTTAATTGTTTCTTCGGGATCAATATGCTTGTCCAAAATGACTAAATAAGATTTTCCTAAATCTAATTCTAAAAGATCATTGTTGCGCCAAATTAATTTTTTTGCATTAATTTGATAGTGCTCCAAGCTTTTTTTTAGAGAGAGAAAAAATTGATGATAATCTTCATTTAAATATTGGGCGTTTTTGCCCAGAATCTCTTCGCCTCCGTGATAAACAATGGTAAAAAGTTGGCTTTGGTTCAAATCTTTTTTTAAATGGTTATTTTGATTTAAGATAAAGCTTTGTTCTTCTTGCTGCTCATTGATAATGCTTAAGCGATAATCGGGCAACTTACTATCTAGATCTATGATTAGTTCTCCAGGTGGGATTTTTTTGACTGAGGCTAAATAATATAACTGCGAATAATCACTTTTCTCAGCTAATTCTTGCCAAATTTCTGCTTCAGCAAAATTAAAAAACAGTAGCGATTTTCCCGCAAAAGCAGAATTAATGTCTTGACAGACCTGGGCCAATTCTTCTGGCTTAGCTTCCGGCTGATAACAACTGACCTTTTTTACTCTAAAAGCAAATACCAGCAACAAACTTGTCAACACTAGCACGCTGACAAAAAATAAATAAGTGGAATACTTTTTATTAATGATGGACATCGACAAGTAATTGATAGATTTTTGGCTCGGCTTCTTGATAGAAATTTTTTTGACTTAATTGACGACGCATCCGTGAATGTTGCTTTTTCATTTGTTTCACGGCTGAGATTAGTGCTTGAGCTGTTAAATTTTTTTGCTCAATAATAATTGCTCCGCCAGCTTTTTCCATCATTTGCGCATTGAGTGTTTGTTCATCGTTGTGCGTGTTGGGCAGGGGCAAGAGGATTGCTGGCAATGGTGCTAAACACATTTCTAAAACTGTATTCGCTCCTGCTCGGGTAACAGCAAAGTCGGCGCGCTGGTAAAGCCAAAACAACTCTTCTTCCTCCATCCATTGCCGAATAAAATAGCGTTTTTGTAAGTTTTTGGGTAGAGAAGCCTTGATTTTCGTCAACTCGCTTGGGAAATCTCTTAATTTATTAGCACGGCCACACTGATGCACCACAGTAAAATCAACCAGCAAATCTTTGATTAGCGTTTCGATCAAATTATTAATGACAAAAGAACCTTGATTGCCACCCATAATAAGCAAGATATTTTTATAATCTTTGGGCAAATAATCAGGTTTTTGTAAATTTTTCTTAAAAATTGCTTGTCTAACGGGGTTGCCCGTCACAGTGTAATTGTCCTTTTTTAAATATTGACTGGTTTCAGCAAAAGAAATAGCAACCTTATCAGCTAAATTGGCAATAAACTGATTAGCTTTACCCATCGCCAGAGTTTGCTCGTGAGTGACAATCGGAATTTTTAAATTTTTCGCAGCTAAAACAAAAGGCACTGCCAAATATGAGCCAAAAGATAATAAAACATCTGGCTGCTCTTTCAATAAAATTTTTTTAGCTCGCTTAATTGTTTTGGGAAAGCCAAAAACTGCTGGTATGAAATCAATAAAAGAAGAGTTGACAAATTTCATTGCCGCAAAGGGAATAAATTTAATGCCTCTTTTTTTCACTTCTTGCTCTTCAACGGCCCTTTGCTTTAATCGCTCCTGACTATACAGGCGACCAACAAAAACAATTTCATCTTCTGGATGTTTAAGTTTTATATAATCAATTAAGGCTAGAGCAGGAGTCAGATGGGCGCCAGTCATCAGAATTTTCATAATTTTATCTTAACACCTTGCTATTGCTTTTACTAATATTTAGTAAAATAGCACTCACAAAAAACATACTAATTAAAGATGAACCTCCTTGAGAGAAAAAAGGCAAAGGCATACCACTCAATGGCAAAATTGCCACCACAGCCCCCAAGTTAAACAAAAAATGAGCGAGAATCCAAGCTAAAATCCCATAAAACAAAAGATATTGATACTTATCCAATTTTTTATCTTTAATCATTCTCTCTGCAAAAAAGAAATAGGCGGCAAACATCAGTACAATCACCGAAGAGCCAAGAAAACCAATCTCCTCAGCAATAATAGCAAAAATTGAATCACTACTGGCTTCTGGCACATAGGCATATTTTTGTTGAGAATTACCAATACCCCGACCAAACCAAGAGCCACTCCCCAGGGCCAGTAACACCTGATGACTATGATAGGCCTCATTTTGCACATTAACATCTCGATTAAGGAAAGTTAATAGGCGTTCTCGTCGATAGGGAATGAGTAAAATTGCTACCAAACCCAGAACCACTGTCCCAACTAGCACTGAAATAAACAGTTTAATGTCTACATTGGACAAAAAAAACATGATCATCGCGCTAAAAAATAAGACTAATAGCGAACCAAAATCAGGCTGTAACAATAAAATTAAACTAGGCCAAATCAGAAAAAACAAAAAACTTAAAATGTTAGTTTTTTTAGCCAATAAACTTGCATAAAAATTAATGAAAAAAAACTTAAAAATTTCTACTGGTTGAAAAGTATAGCCAAAAACATTTATCCAGCGACTCGCCCCATTTAAAGTTATGCCTAATCCTGGTATTAGTGGCAAGGCTAATAAAATTAAAGCTAAAAAATACAGCACTAATGACAGTTTCTGAAAAATTCTCAAATTAATAAAATAAGCAAAAACTGCCAAGAGAAAAGCTAAGCCCAACCACTTGGCCTGCTGAGTCACAAAATGATAAGGATGATCAAACAATTTAACGCTTTGCACAGTTGATGCTTCAAATAAAAAAAACAAACCAGTAAAAGCTAGTATTATTACCAGAAGAGTAAATCGCCAATTTGCTTTTGACATTAATTTAAATAAAAGCCAACCACAAGCCAAAAAGAGTTAGCATAATTTGTATTAACCAGGCTCGTTGGACAATTTTTGGCTCGTCCCAACCACGTTCTTGCAGAGTTAGATGGAGAGGAGCTGCCGGCAAAATTTTCTTTTTAAGATAGCGTTTTGCTAGTAGTTGGATTAAGGAACTAAATATTTCTAGCACAAAAATAAAACCAATAATGATCAAGGTAAAGACTTTGCCCAATAACAAACCGACCACAGCCAGTGTCGCTCCAAAAGCCAGTGAGCCAACATCCCCCATAAATAAGCGAGCTGGATAAATATTGAAATAAAGAAAAGAAATTAAAGAACCCAACCATAAAGCAATAAATACCGACAAAGGCACATCTAAAATACTGGAAGACAAAATCCACAAACCAAATAAAGCAATCATCAATAAACCAGAAGCCAAACCGTCTAAACCATCTGTAATATTCACCGCATTGGTAAAAGCAACGATGACAAAAGTGGCAAAAGGAATATAGCCCCAAGACAATTCAAAAGTCCCAATAAAAGGAATATGTAAAATTGAAATGCCCAGCCGAAAGTAGAGCATGCAGGATATTATTACGGCAAGAATTATTTGCAGTATTAATTTTTGGCGCAATCTTAAGCCAAAAAATTTACTTTTTTCAAAGGAAAAAAATTTTTTAATATCATCATACAAACCAAGCAAGGCAAAAGATAAAAAGGTAAAAAATAAAACCTGAACTTCAACTTTGCTATTTTGATGTAAAGAAGTGATCTCAATACCAAAATATTCCAAAAGAGGAATCATTAAAGCAAACAAAATTGACACCGCGACAATAATTAATAAACCTCCACCAACTGGCACTCCCGCTTTACCTCGATGAAATTTATCAAAAATTGGCGTCCTTTTGCCAAAAGCATCAGTGGTTTTTTGTTGAGCACGACGAAATTTTAATCGATAAAGCAAATTAATAAAGGGCACTACCACCATGCTCGTCAAAATAAAGGAAAATAATAAAATTCCTAAAAATAAAACAAGTGACCCCATATTATTTCCTTTCGATTTTGGCTCCCATTGATATCAATTTTTGATCAATTTCTTGATAGCCTCGTTCAATCTGTTCAATATTAGTTAAGATTGTTTCGCCTTTGGCCGCAATGGCGGCTAACAAAATCGTTGCTCCAGCCCGCAAATCATGAATTTCAAATTTACCTCCCTTAAAATCACAGGGACCGGTAATTCTGATGGCGTGTTGATCGCTGCTCCGATTATCTGCCCAATTAAAATTGTAAGTTTTTTCGGGATATTTTACTTCTGGATTAAAATATTCAATTGTTGCCCCCATTTGCTTGAGGTGATCAACATATTGAAAACGGCTCTGCATCACGGTTTCGTGAATAACACTTTGACCATGGGCCAAACAGAGTAGAGTCGCAAACAAAGGTTGCCAGTCGGTCATAAAACCAGGATGGATTTCCGTTTCGATATCAGTCGCTTGCAAAGCACCTTTATAAAAAAAGCGAATACCATAATTACCAATTTCGTAACCAGCTCCCAGCTCATCAAGTTTTTCCAAAAAAGCTATTAAATCTTTATGCACGGCATTTTCTACGACAATATCTCCTCGAGTAATTAAGGCCGCACAAGCATAACTCACCGCTTCATTACGATCAGGCATCACTCGATGAATCGCTCCGCCAAGTCGCTCCACACCCTCAATCTCAATTGTGCGGAAAGAACGTCGACGAATTTTAGCGCCCATAGCATTGAGAAAAACAATTAAATCATCTATTTCTGGCTCGAGTGCGGCATTTTCGAGAATAGTTTTTCCCTCAGCCAAAACCGCAGCCATAATCAAGGTTTCTGTGCCAGTGTGCGTATTTTTTTCAAATTTATAATGACAAGCTTTTAATCTTTTTTTACGATCATTATTCTTAATTTTAGCTAATAAAATATCGCCTTCTTGAGAAAAAACCACGCCCATTTTTTCTAAACCCTGAAGATGGCGCTCTAGCGGTCGTTTGCCAATTTGATCACCACCGGGCAGCGGCACTGCCGCTTCACCAAATTTGGCCAACAAAACTGGTAAAAACAAAGATGAGGCTCGCGAACTTTTACCATATTGACCATCAACTCGGCTAAAACGAAAATTTTGTGGATCAATAAACAGGTTATGCTCGCCTGCATTATAAGCTCTGGCTCCCAATTCATTAATCACTTGCTTAACCATTTCCACATCAGCAATATTAGGTAAATTTAATAAACGACTTTCCCGACTACCCAATAAAGAGGCAATCATCAACTTGTATGAAGCATTTTTTGCCCCGCCAACTCTGACACTGCCGTGCAAAGGCGTACCACCTTGAATATAAAAAGCTGCTTTAGCATTTACACCCATATTTGCTTTCTTTGTCTTATTAATTTTTTAATCATTATTAATTTAAGACTAATTACTTTAATCTTGACCAAGATAAAATATTTCTTCTTTTAATTCTACTTTAAATTGTTTTTTTACTGCTAGCTGAATTTGAGCAATTAGTTTTTTAACATCCTGAGCTTTAGCGGGCTGCTGGAGTTCTTCACTCATATTGACCAAAAAAGCAGCGTGTTTGTCACTCACCACAATAGCTCCAACTTGTTGATTTTTCAGCCCAGCCTGGTCAATTAAGAAGCCGGCCGGAATAAATTCGCTTTGAGCAAACTGGGGAAAAAGTTGTCGCAAGTCATCGGTATTGGGAGGATTGCGAAAAATACAACCAGAACTGGGCAAGTGCAAGGGCTGCGTCTGCTGTCGACGTTCTTGAGCTTGGAATAATTTTTCTTTAATAATGTGTGGCTGATCTTTGCGCAAAGAAAAAGTAGCAGCTAAAATTACCAACCGTTGATCCTCTTGAAACACCGAGTGTTCATAAGCAAACTTGCACATTTCACGTGAAAAAATGACTTCTTTATTTTGTTTCACGTGAAATGCAACAACACTTTGCACATAATCACCAATCAGCGTTTTTAGATAATGAGCATTATTGTAAACAGCTCCTCCTAAAGTACCTGGAACGCCAATAAAACCCTCCAAACCAGTTCCGCCAAAAACAACTGCCTTGTGAACCAGCTGGCTGGTTTTTATGCCTGCTGCTGCTGTAAATACCAGCGCATCTTCTTGATCGCTAAGAATTTGAAAATCTCTAATAGCGACTTGCAAAACTAAGCCGCTCACACCCGCATCTGCTATCACTAAGTTGCTTAAGCCACCAACAATCTTCCAAGGAATCTGCTCTTGCTCACAAAAAACTAAGATTTTCTTGAGCAGCAGCTGATCCTTAACTCGATAATAAATTTCCGCTGGGCCACCAAGTTTAAAATAACTTAAGTCCGCTAAAGGATGATTAAAAGACCAGTCTAAATCAGGGAATTTAGCTTTTAGTAATCTTTGATTATTCGTCATTACTGCCTATTGTACTTGTTATTTCACAAAAATCTCAAGGGTAATATATAAAACTATTATAATCAATTATGACATGAATATGACATGAAAGATGGGCAAGAATATGACATGAAAGCTGGGTAAGAAAAAAAATTAATTAAAATTCGTCAGATATTCAACTTTTTCAATTAAAGAAATTTCATTTAAAGGCCAATAGCGTAAGAAAACTCGACCAACAATATCACCTTTAGTAATTGCCCCCCAAGATCGGGAATCGCTGGAATGGGGACGATTGTCGCCAGAAACAAAGTATTCATTTTCGCCCAAATAAATTTCTTCATTGAGCGTGGCTCGCCCTGGGGAAATTTCAAAATTAGCAGGAATGTATGGCTCAACTAATTTTTGACCATTAACCCAAATAGCATTATCTCTAACTGCCACCCGATCGCCTGGTAGAGCAATAATTCGTTTAATAAAATCACAACCAGTACCCTCAACACACTCGGCTGCGGGCGGAGCATGAAAAACCACTACTTCGCCACGTCTTGGTTCTCGAAATTTATAGGATATTTTATCTGTCATCACATGTTCACCATGTTGAAAATTGGGCACCATTGATTGACCATTTACTTGATGTGGCTGCATGATCACTAAATAAACTACCAAAAAAATTGATAATGAAATGGCCACCGTTTCTACAAGGTCTAAAAAACCACCAGCAATTTTTCCCAAAACTTTTGTCATAAACATCTATTCTAACGCTGCCACTTAGCAACTGGCAAGTGGAAAAGATTGCTTTATAATTAAGCTATGGGTTATAAGCGACACGCTATTATTGGTTTCTCTGTTCAAAGTTTGCAAAAGGTTTTTGTTTTTGTCATTAATTTTGTAAAAATTGTGGTTTTGGCTAGATTACTTAAGCCCAGTGATTTTGGACTTTTTTCTTTAGTCATGATTGCTCTAGGTTTAACTGAAAGTTTTACCCAAACTGGGATTAATACCACCATTGTTCAATCTAAAAAAGATATTAATTATTTCCTAGACACCGCCTGGGTGATTGCTATTTTTCGGGGCTTGATCATTGGCTTAATTATGTGGCTATTAGCCTCATTTATGAGCAATTTTTATCAAGAAGAATTATTGTTACCGCTGATCAGGGCAGCAGCCTTGGTGCCAATTATTAAGGGTTTTATCAATCCAGCCATCGCTCAGTGGCAAAAAAACTTTAATTTTACTAAGGAAGGCTTATATCAAGTCCTTCATTTAGCAACTGAGCTCATCTCACAAATTATTTTAGTCATAATCTTAAAAACAGTCTGGGGCTTGGTTGCCGGCGTCATTTTTGCGGCCATCTTTGAGGTCTTTTTGTCATTCTTAATGAATAAAGAGCGCCCGCGATTTCACTACTATGTGAATCGCGGGCGCTATATTTTTAAAAATGCTAAGTCTTTGGCTTTGGCAAGTTTATTTTCTTATTTAAATGACAACGCTGATGATTTTGTGATTGGTAAATTGCTTAATTCTCATCAACTGGGTATTTATCATAATGCCTATTCCTTGAGTCATAAGGTCAATTATGAGCTTTCTAAGGCTGCTCACCATGGTTTAATGCCAGTTTTTGCCAATCTCCATCGAGAGCAAGAAGAGGCTCGTTTAAAACAGGCTTTTAAAAAATCTATGTTTAGCACCCTGCTGATTACTTTGTTGCTTAGTCTACCTTTAATGATTTGGCCTGAATTTTTTGTAAAAGTGGTTTTGGGTGATCAATGGATAGAGGCTAGCCAAGTTTTGCCAGTTTTAATCCTCGCAGGCCTGGTCCACAGTGCTGTTAATATTGTTTATGCTTTCCTTATTGCTCAACAAAAATATTTCTCCATGAATTTGCATCTGGTTGTTTCTTTGATCTTAATGATGATAGCAATCTTTTTGCTGACTCCAACTTATGGCTTATTTGGTGCTTGTTTGGGCATCCTTATAGCCAGGGTTGTTAGCTTTCCTATCAGCCTAATTTCTCTAAAAAAGAAGGCATGCTAATCAAAAATTTAAGCATCATTGTTTTAAATGATCGGCAAGATCAGCTTTTCCAACAATCTCTAATGAGTGTTGCTTTTGCCGAGCAAATAATTGTTGTAGATCAAGAAAGCGCTAATGATTGGCCAGCATTAGAAAAAAAATTAAAAAAACTTAATCCTGAGCTAAAATTTCGGCTAATTTTTAGAAAAAATCCCATCACTGATTTTGCTGATCTCCGCAACAAAATGATTAAAAAAGTTAATACTCCCTGGTTAGTGTTTTTGGATAGTGATGAAATTTTGAGTCAAGAAAATTTAGAGCAGTTGCCACAACTGCTTAATAATGATCAAGTGGATGCTTACCTGATCAAAAGAGTTGACTATTTTCACCAGCGACAACTTAATTTTGGTGAAACGGCTAATTATTATAGTCCGCGTCTGGCCAGAGTTAATTCTATTAAATATGATCGTCAAGTTCATGAAGTCGCGCACATTACTGGTCAAATTAAAAAAAGTAATTTAATTATTAAGCATTTCTCTCATCAAAATTTAGCAAATTTTCTGCTGAGCGTTAATCAATACGCCCAACTTGAAGCAGATTATCGCTTGGCCATGCAGATTCCTTACACAAAGAGCAAAATTATTTTACAAGGCATATTTTATCCAACGGGCAAATTTTTATTTAATTATTGGCTAAAATTGGGTTTTTTAGATGGCTTTGCTGGCTTATGTTATGCCTGGATGATGAGTATTCATTCTTTACTAGTTAGAATTTATCTTTATGAAAAATATTTTCTTAATTAGTCTTTTATTATTTATTGCTGGGGGAGAGTTGGGTAAAATTCATCTCACAGCAGCAATAGCGGTTTATTTACACGATTTTTTACTAATTGCCTACTTATTATTTAATGTTAATAATTTAAAAAAAATTATTAAAAAGTTGAAAAAAATTAATAAAATTAATAAAAAAATACTTTTTCTATTAATTCTTAATGTTTTTTTGGCAATTAGCTACGCAATTTATCAAAATCGGCTCCAATTGACGAGTTTTTTATATATGGCTCGAGCTTTAGCCTATTTTTTATTTATTTTACTGTTAAAGCAAAATTTTAATAAGCAAAAAATTCTTAATGTCTTTTTGTCTGCCTCTTTCTTAATTTTAATTTTAGGTTTGTTGCAGTATTTTCTTCTACCAGATTTAACTAGTCTTTATCATTTGGGCTACGATGATCATTTTTATCGACTCGCTTCCACACTGCTTGATCCAAATTTCACTGGACTGATTCTAGTGTTTAATTGTTTATATTATTTTAAGCAAAAAAAACTTGATAAAAAGAATATTTTATTGGCATTATTATTTTTAGTTGGCCTAGCATTAACTTACTCAAGAGCCAGTTATTTGAGTTTAATGCTGGCTAGCATCTATTTAATAATCAATAGTCAAAAAATCACTAAATTATTTATTGCTCTTTGCTTGGTTTTATTTGTTATCTTCATCCCCTTTTTACCCAAAAAAAGTGGGGGAGAAGGGGTAAATTTAACACGAGTTAGTTCAATTTCAGCAAGAATGACTAGTGCTCAACAATATTTAAGCAACAATCAGGGCCCAACTATTTTCTTTGGCCAAGGACCTTTTGCTCCTCAATATCAACTTAATCAAGAGGGCAACATTAGTCACGCGCGCTTTGCTGATAATTTCCTAATTTTTTTCTACAACGGTTTTGGAATTTTTGGTACTTCTTTGATTTTACTTTTATTAATCAGAGAGTTTAAACGAGAGTGGGGACGCAAACAACATTGGCAAATCAGTCTATTAATTGCTCTACTTGTCCACAGTCTGTTTAATAACAACATGACTCAAGCTATTACAGGCTTAACTTTTTGGGCTTTTTATCTTTAATTATTGAGAAATTTCACCTTAACCTCTAGTTCGCTTTGATTGCCAGCGCGATCAACGGCCACAAATCGTAAAAGATTGTCGCCTTCCTCTAGATAGTAAGTGCTAGTAAATTGGCCATTTTCATCAGCCAAAATTAACAAATCATTGAGATAAACTCTAGAAGATGCTTCTGTTTCACCAACAATACTCGTGTTGCGATTTCGTTTTAACTCTATGGTGCTGTTTGCTTTTGGCTCTGTTACGGTAATGACTGGTGGCTCATCGTCGTAGACCAGTTGATAGGTCTTGCTTTGTAAGGATTCCGTGCCTGATTCATTTACCGCATATAAAGTTAATTGATTGTCACCTTTTTCTAACTCTAACTGTTTGTTGAATTCTCCTTTTTCGCCAACTAATTCTTCTTCAACTTGCTGGCCATTTAAAATAAAAACTACTCTTGAATCTGGATCAGCATAGCCCTGTAATTTTAACTGCGCACTAAAAGTTGCTTCTGGGGGTGCCTCAAATAAAACCGGTGCCTGTGGAGGTAAATCATTATTAATATTTGTGTCAGAATCTTTATCGATAAAATTAAAAAATAATTTAATTAAATTCGGCATAATTACGAAAAGAAACAGTAATAGCAAGACTATCGCCAAAAAAATGAAGAAAAAGGTTTGTTTACGCATCTCTTTTTCTTGTTTTTTTAATAAACGGGAATTGCCTCGATTACTTCGAGAGCCAATTTTATAAACAGAAGAATATCGATTTGAGCTTGACATATTAAATTATAAATTAAACTAAATTAATCATATCATAAAGTCGATTTATGAGCCAAAGGTGGGATTCGAACCCACGACCTGCGGTTTACGATACCGCTGCTCTAGCCAGCTGAGCTACTTTGGCTGTTCTGATTTTAGCGAGCGACCGAAGGGAGTCGAACCCTCACCTCAAGCTTGGGAAGCTCGCATTCTACCGCTGAACTACGGTCGCTGTTAACTTATTTTAACATTTTTTACTAATCTAATTGTTTTAATCTCTGCTTCTAGTTAATTTTACAATGATACAATTAACTTGTGAAGAAAATTTTTAATATTCTTTCAAAGTATATTTTTCCAATTCAACTAATTTTAATAATATTTTTATCTATTTATGCATCGAGATCCTTATTAATTCAAAAGATTAATATACCTTATTTAGAAGACCTTTATGCGCATTCGCAATGGAGCTTACCCTTAAGCACGAGAATCATGTCGGACAGTGAGTTGTATCAAGTTGCTGGACACAGATTAATAAAAGGCAGTTCAGCTTTTTCAATTAATCCAGAAGTCCCACCTATTGCTAAGTATCTTTATGGATTGGGAATCATTATTTTTAAAAATCCTTATGTAATTTCAACACTTTTGTATTTATTAGCTATCTTCTTGTTCGCAAAACTATCTTTTGCTGTTCTTAAAGACAAAAATCAAGCAAAAAGCTCAATTATTTTATTTTGTTTAAGCCCAATTCTAGTCAGTCAAATTGGCCAAACAATGCTTGATTTACCTCAACTAGTGTTTCTTCTAGCACACCTGCTAGCCATAATCCACGCCAACAATGCTGACAATAATAAAAAATACATGCTCTTTTTAACATTATCGGGAATTTCCCTGGGATTATTTGCTACTAGTAAAATTCCAGTTGTGGTTTTGGCAATATTATTAGCAGATTTTTTATTTATAAAAAAATCTAAAAAAATTACTTCATTAATTTACATTACAATAATTACTGGATTTGTCTATTTTCTTAGTTATGTTCCCACATTAATTATTCATCAAATATCTATTTTAAATTGGCTAAAAAATCAAAAATGGATGATTCATTTTTACGCCTCGTCAGAACTTAAAAGTAATCCCTTATATTATTTATCAACTATTTTACTTGGGCAATTTAAGGGTATGTGGGAACACGCTACCTGGCAATATGTTCAAGAATGGACCATTTTATGGCCAATTTCCATATTGGCCGCCATTCTATTAAAAATAAAAACATTTGCAAAACAGCATTTTTCTAAAGAAATTACCTTTATCAATAATTTAGCCCTAATAATTTTATTTATTTACTCATTCTTTCCATTTTGGAGTAGATATTTTTTATTAGTAATTCCTTTTTTAATCATTGTTTTAGTAAAAATGCTGGAAACTAAAAAAATAGCATTATCTTTATTAAAAATAATCTCTGTGGTCTGGTTGATAATTTTTTTCATACCTAGTCCACAAGCCACTATTCAAACCATTGAGGATAAATTTTCCAGTGGTAATTATCAAGATTTTTATCATGTAATAGAAACAGATGTCAACATTGATGAATTTTTTTCAATTCTAAAAAATGTTGAAGTTAACACTCAATCAAAAAACATTTCATTAAAATTCGAAAAAGCAAAATTCAATCTTTTTAAACAAAATTATCAACTGGCGGTTGAAGCAAGCTACCCAACTCCCGTTGGAACTTATAAACAAGCATGCCTAATGAGCATGAGAAAAAAATTTAACCAATGGCAAGTCTTGTGGAATTGGGATTGTCTATATCCCAATTTTCAACTTGGTGACAGACTAGAAACAACAATTGTTTATGCAAATCAAGGCACCCTATTTAATCAAGATGGCACTGTTTTATCCCAACAGGGCAATCAAGACTTTGTGATGCTTAACACTAAATTGCTCAAAAGTGGAGATAATCAATTAACAAAAGATTTGGCAACAATGATGGGCACTGATGAACCCCAAATGGAAAAATTAATTTTTATAGATTATAGAGGAACTGAAAAGCTGCCTATTGGATTCCTGCCTAAAAACACTTCTGAAACAATAATCAATAAACTCCAGGAAAATCCGGCTATTCTTTTTGAAAAAAGACCTGCGAGGGTTTATAACTCAAAGCTAGATTCACAAAATATTAGCAAAATCAAATCCCTAGAAAGCACATATCAAGAACTCCTGGGGAAAAATGGGGGAGAACTCAGTTATATTAGAGGTGAAACTTCAGAAGTGCTACTTCTTCAAGACAGCGTTAATGGGAGTAATGTTATTTTAGAAAAAGATATATTTTCAACTCAAAATCAATAATCGTTAAATCATTAATCTCAAATAGGATAGCTAGTTTCTGAAAATAGTTGGGCAAATTTTTAAAAACAATAAAAACTTTGGCGACCCCGACCGGGCTCGAACCGGCGATCTTCTCCGTGACAGGGAGATATGTTAACCAACTACACCACAGGGCCTTTTTAATTTGCACCTGGATTATAAAAGGAAAATCATAAAACTGCAAGAAACAAGCGAAAAAAGTAAATTAATCGTATATAATAAAAATACATAATAGTTAAAACTGAAAGGAATTTAATGCTTTATATCTTAATTCCCATCATTCTTATCGCTTTCTATGTTATGAGCGTTTTTAATGGCCTGCAACGTCTTAAAACACAAATTAAAGCCAGCATTCAGGAAATTGGTAACCAGTTAAAACGTCAGTCTGGTTTAATTCCAAGCCTTGAAAGCACTGTTAAGGGTCAACTTAAACACGAGCAGGGTATTTATCAAATGTTGACAGATGCTCGCAAGTCCACGCTTAAGGCTGAACAAACTGGCAACAGCAAGGACATTACTCAAGCCATTGACGACATTCAGAAGGTTATTCCTCAAATTCAGGTGGTGCTTGAAAGTAATCCAGAACTCAAAGCTAATGAAGCTATTAAAAAGTTTATGGATGAGCTCACCGACACCGCTGATAAATTAAGCTATGCTAGAAGAAGCGTGATCGATTTATCACAGTCTTACAACGAAAAATTGGTGGTCTTTCCATCAAACATTGTGGCCAATTTATTTGGATTCAAAGCTGAAAAAGGTTTAGAAACTCCAATGACTGGCGAACATGTTACGGTTGCAGAAGAGGAAATGAAGACTCCAAAAGTGGATCTTTAATTCTGAGCAATAGCATTACAAAAATATTCAATTGAGAGGATTGTCTGTTTATGACTCATTATCAGTTAGTTGCTAAAAATAAAGCTCGATCTGTAGCAGTCATGGTCGGTTTTGTCTTATTTGTGCTTGTGACTAGCTATGTTATTGCGCGTGCTTTTGATTACCCTCTGTCTATGGTGGGCACAGCTTTCATTGTTGCTGGAATGAGCACTTTCTTTTCATATTTTTTTTCCGATAGAATCGTCCTAACAATCTCGGGAGCTAAACCGGCTAATCGCCAAGAACACTTTGACTTCTACACTATTACTGAAAATATTGTAAACAGTCAAAGATTGCCCATGCCCAAGCTTTACGTCATCGAGGATAGCGCGATGAATGCCTTTGCTACTGGCCGAAATCCTAGCCACGCCGTGGTTTGTGCCACTACTGGTTTATTGGCTAGACTAAACCGCAGCGAACTTGAAGGGGTAATTGCTCATGAGATTAGCCATATCAAAAATTATGACATTTTATTAATGTCAATTGTTTCTGTCCTAGTTGGCTTAATTGCTTTGTTGGGTGACTGGGTTATGCGCGGTTCAGTGTATGGTCCAATGCGAAACAATAATAAAAAAGATGGGGAACGCAGTCAGCTAGATATTATTATGTTTTTTGTCGCCATAGTCATGGCTTTGTTGGCACCAATTATTAGCAAACTAATCAAGCTAGCTCTTTCTCGGCGTTATGAATTTTTAGCTGATGCTAACGCCGCTGCCATAACCAAAAATCCTGAGGGACTAGCTAAAGCCTTAATTAAAATTAGCCAAGATCAAGAACCTTTAGAAGCAGCTAATAAAGCCACTGCTCATTTATATATTAGCGACCCTCTAAAAAATAGTCGTGGCGGAGTCGCTGCTTTCAAAAATTTATTTCAAACTCATCCACCCGTGGCTGAGCGAGTTCAGGCTCTCAGAGCCATCAGTATTAAATAGCTGAATTACTTCTAAAAAAATTGCTAAATTCTGCTAAACTAATGCCTATTGTGTCAAAAAAAATTGTTAGTAAAGACCAGGTTAAACATATAGCTCAACTAGCTAATATTCCTATTAGTGAAAGTGAAAGTCAGCAGTTGGCTAAAGATTTTGCCCAAACTTTAACTGTGGTAGATCAATTAAAAACAGCCGATGTGGCTGAGCTATCAGGCACCCATCAGGTCACTGGTTTTAAAAATATTACCAGAGAAGATATTGTCGATGAAAGCCTCAGTTTTACCCAAGAAGAAGCGCTGGCTAACGCCAGGGGACAACAAGATGGTTATTTTCTTGTTCCTCAGGTCTTAAACAGCGAAGACAAGTAGATATTAAACAGCGAGGACAAGTAAACATTAAACGGCAAAAACAATTAAATCGGAAAAATAATGACTTTAAATCAATTAACCCTTCAAGAAGCACTAGCTGGTCTCAAGGCTGGTTCATTAGACATCAGTGATTTATATCGCGACTTAAATGATGCCATAGAAAAGCAAAAGTCTTACAACATTTATTTACAACTCAATCCACAGGCAGAAGAAGAGGCTAAACAACTACAAGACACTCAATTAAAAGGTTTGCCAATTGCTGTGAAAGATAATTTTTGTAGTAAAAAATTAGCAACTACTGCAGCTTCAAAAGTTTTAGAAAATTTTATTCCACAATATGAATCAACTGTTAGCGAACGCTTACAAAAAGCTGGCGGAGTCATTATTGGAAAAAGTAATTTAGATGCTTGGGCTCACGGTTCCTCGACTGAAACCAGTGATTTTGGACCCAGCCTCAATCCACGCAACCCTGATTACCTACCAGGTGGCTCATCGGGTGGTAGTGCTGCTGCGGTGGCCGCTGATCTATGTTTAGCAGCGATCGGCAGTGAAACAGCTGGTTCTATTAGACAGCCGGCTGCTTGGTGCGGCACAGTTGGCTTAAAACCAAGTTATGGACGGGTCAGTCGCTTTGGCGTGGTAGCTATGGCCTCATCAACTGATAGTCCAGGAGTTTTATCCAAAACGGTCGAGGATGCTTGTCTCGTCTTAAACACTATTGCTGGACCAGATGCACGAGATGCAACTTGTAATCAAGAGCCAACTCCAGATTTCACTAAATTTTTAGATCAAGATATTAGGGGTTTAAAAATCGGCTTAATTTATCATGATGTTCAAGGCGTTGAAGAAGCCAATGAAAAATTAGCCCAGGAATTAGCCGTCTTAAGTCAACTCGGAGCCAAAATAGAAAAAGCCCAAGCACTTGATCCACATAATGCCATTGGCGTCTACACCGTGGTTCAGCGAGCCGAGGTTAGTAGTAATTTGGCTCGCTATGATGGCATCCGCTATGGTCGAGATCGCTCCTATTTTGGAGCTGAAGCTAAAAGAAGAATTATGCTCGGCACTTATACCTTGTCAAAGGGTTATGCCGATCAATATTACAATCTGGCACAAAAAGTCCGCACACAATATTTAAATGATTTTACCCAACTGTTTAAGAAATATGACGTTTTGGTCAGTCCAACTTCACCGGGTTATGCAAAAAAAATTGGTGCTTCAGCTAATTCTGCCATGTTTGGAGAATTAGAGGATATGCTGCTTGAAGCAAGTTCAGTGAGTGGTTTGCCAGGCATCAATGTGCCTTACTATCGAGATCCTCAAACTAATTTATTTTTAGGAGCCAATTTTGTCGCACCTATGTGGCGAGAAGATCTGGTAATAAAAGTGGCAGATGCCTTTGAAAAAAATAGCAAATGGAATACTTGGAGAAATCGTTAATGTCTGAAAACAACTATCAACTAGTCTGTGGTTTAGAAATTCATGCAGAGTTAAAAACTGCCTCAAAAATGTTTTGTGCTTGTAAAAATGACCCATTTACCGCTGAAAAACCCAACATCCACACTTGTCCAGTTTGTTTAGGTATGCCCGGTGGTTTACCCTTGGCCAATCGCAAAGCCATTGACTGGACCATTAAAATCGGTTTAGCTCTTAACTGTCAAATTAATTTGTTTTCAAAATTTGATCGAAAGAATTATTTTTATCCCGATCTACCAAAGGGCTATCAAATTAGCCAATATGATATTCCTTTCTGTCATGATGGTTATTTAGACACCAGTCAGGGTCGAGTAAAAATTCAACGTATTCATCTCGAAGAAGATACTGCCAAATTAGTTCACCAAAAAGATCACACCTTGATTGACTTTAACCGTTCAGGAGTACCCCTAGTTGAAATCGTCAGCGATATCGATATTAAAAATGCTCAGCAAGCCAAAGAATACGCCCAAAAAATCAGACAAATTTTACGCTATTTGGATGTGGCAGATTGCGATATGGAAAGAGGGGGAATGAGGTTGGAAGCAAATATTTCTTTAAAGAAAGCAAGTGATCCAGCCAACTTTATACCCAATTATAAAGTCGAGTGTAAAAATATAAATTCTTTTCGTTTTATGGAGCTAGCCATTAATTACGAAATGGAACGTCAAGCTCAATTACTGGACCAAGGTGAAACTCCAGTTCAAGAGACGAGAGGTTTTAACCCTCAATCTGGCAAAACCTTTAGTCAACGAGCCAAAGAAGAAGCGCAAGACTATCGTTATTTTCCAGATCCTGATTTACCACCTATAGAATTTAGTCCTGCCGATATTGAACGCATTAAAAATGAGCTAGTTGAGCTTCCTGATCACTATGCCCTCAGACTTAGTCAAGAATATCAGCTTGATTTAAATTTATGCCAACGCTTAGTCAGCAGTTCAGCGAAAGCCCATTTTTTTGAGAACATTTTGCTATTGGCCAAACAAAACAATATTGAAGCGGGAAAAATCGTGAACGCCTTATTAAATAAAAAAATTAATTATCAATTAAGTGATGATCCGCAATTAATTATCAAACGCTATCAGCAGTTAAACGCGGTTGAAGATTTGAGCCCAGAAACAATTGCTAATTTTGTTACAGAGGTGCTCAAAGAAAATTCAGATGCAGTAGCAAAATATCGGGCAGGTAAAAGCGAAGTCCTGGCTTTTCTCATTGGCCAAAGCATGAAAAAAATTGCCAAAAAAGTTGATGTTAATCAAGTAAAAAAGATTTTGTTAGCACAATTAAACAATTAAATGAGATATACTAAGTCTAGATATGGCCCTGCAAAATAATGACTTTGTCCACTTACACACACATAGCGAATATTCCATTTTAGATGGTCTGAGTAAAATTCCTGATTTAATTGCTCAAGCAAAAAAATTTGGCCAAGAAGCTCTAGCCATAACCGACCATGGCAATATGTATGGTCATATTGTGTTTTTTAATGCTTGCAAAGAAGCAAATTTAAAAGCAATTATTGGAGTAGAGCTTTATCTGGCCAAAAATTCTCGTTTTGATAAACAATTAAAAATGGGCACCGACCAGTTTCATCTAACTTTGCTAGCCAAAGATTTTACCGGCTATCAAAACCTCATGAAACTGGTGTCTTTAGCCAATTTTGAAGGTTTTTCTTATAAGCCACGTATCGACCATGAACTGCTAGAAAAATATAACGAGGGTATTATCTTGCTGAGCGGCTGTATGAGCAGTCTTACTAGTCGACTTTTGTTAGATGATAAAGATGACCAGGCTATTGAAATATTTAAAAAATATCAAAAAATCTTTAAAGATCGTTTCTACTTAGAAATCCAAAGACATCCTCATGTCCCAGAAACTTATACCCTGACCAAAAAATTAATTGCCATTGCTAGGCAACTCAAGTTGCCCTTGGTAGCGACCAATGATTCTCACTATATCAATAAAAGCGATGCTGAAGCCCAAGATGCCTTGCTGTGCGTGCAAACACGACGCTTGATCAGTGATGATAGGCGCATGAAAATGATTGATCAGCCAGATTTTTATTTTAAATCTAGCCAAGAAATGATCGAAGCCTTTAATGATATTCCTGAGGCAATTAGCAATAGTAAAAAAATTGCCGATCAATGCAATCTGACCATTCCTACTGGCAAATTAATCTTTCCAACTTTCGAATTACCCAAGGGCGAAAATTATGCAAGCTATTTAAAAAAAATTGTTTACCAAGCTGCTAAAGAAAAGTTTCCAGAAATTACTCAAGAAATTAAGGATCGTCTTGATTATGAGATTAAAATTATTAATGAAAAAGGTTATCCTGCTTATTTTTTGATTACTCAAGATTTTGTTAATTGGGCCAAAAACCAGGGCATTGCTGTGGGTCCTGGACGGGGCAGCGCTGCTGGCTCTTTGGTTTCTTATTGTTTAAATATTACCACCCTTAATCCTCTAGAACACGGTCTTCCTTTCGAACGATTTCTCAATCCAGAAAGACCAACACCGCCCGATATCGACATTGATTTTGCAGATATTAAACGCGATGATGTCCTTAAATATGTCGCTACTAAATACGGCGAAGATCATGTGGCCTCAGTCATCACTTTTGGGCGAATGGAGGCTCGGGTCGCTGTCCGCGACATTGGCCGGGTCCTGGGACTACCTTACGAAGAACCCGATAAAATTGCTAAATTAATTCCTAATGACCCTGGTCGGCGCGTATCAATTAAGCAAGCTATTCATAGTGTCCCAGAATTGGGCAATTATTATCAACAAAGTAGATTCAGAAAATTACTTGATTTAGCCATGAGAGTAGAGGGCACTATTCGTCAAGCAGGGATGCACGCCTGTGCGGTCATCATTGCTGATAAACCATTAACCAATTACACGGCCATTCAAAAAGATTCACGGTCTGGCAAAACTCTCACTCAATTGGACATGTATTCACTAGACTGTAATGTTGATGATGATGCTATTGGTTTGCTAAAATTTGATTTATTAGGACTGCGAAATTTGTCAATTATTCAAGAAGCGCTGGCCTTAATTAAAAAATATCAAAAACAAGATATTAAAATCGATAGCATTTCTTTAGAAGATAAAAAAACTTTTGCTTTATTAGCCAGTGGCGACACCACCGGCGTTTTTCAACTTGAATCTGCTGGTATGCGGCGGATTGCCAAAAGCTTAAAACCTAATAAGTTTTCAGATATTACAGCTATGGTCGCCCTTTATCGACCAGGGCCAATGGATCTTATCCCGCGTTTTATCGAAGGCAAACATAATCCAGAAACAATTGAATATCCTCATCCATCGCTTGAGCCTTTCTTAAAAGAAACCTACGGCATCATGGTGTATCAAGAGCAGATCTTAGAAATTGTCAATTTTATGGCTGGTTATAGTTTGGGAGAAGCTGATATTTTACGAAGAGCCATTGGTAAAAAGAAAAAAAAGCTGCTAGACACCAATAAGAATCGCTTCATTAGGCAATCTGTAAATAAAGGCTATAAAAAAGCCACTGCAGAGCGAGTTTGGGGCTTTATTGAAGCTTTTGCTAATTATGGTTTTAACAAATCTCACGCTGCTAGCTACGCCATGATCGCTTATCAAACTGCTTGGCTTAAAGCTAATTTTCCAGTGGAATACATGACTGCGGTCATGAGTGTTGAGTCTAATTCTCATTCAATGAATCGAGACGAGAAAATAGCTATTACCATTGAAAATTGCCGACAAATGAATATTAAAATCTATCCGCCTGATATTAATCTTTCCGAAAAAGATTTTACTATTGAAAAAGATCCTGATTCTTTGGGGGGCATGGCCATTCGTTTTGGTTTGGGAGCAATTAAGCACGTCGGCAGTGCTGCCATTGAAAATATTCTCACTGTGAGAAGCGCAGAAAAAGAATTTCAATCTTTCACCCATTTCTTAAAAACCACCAGCACGCGCAAGGTTAATAAAAAAACTATTGAGAGTTTAATCAAAGTTGGCGCCATGGATCGCTTTGCTCATCGCTCGTCAATGTTAGAAAACCTCGAGCAAATTCGTCAAAGTGCAGAACAATTTAGCTCAGAAATCGATGGCCAAGATAATTTATTCGCCAATCTTGAAGATCAAGTTGTCAAAATTACCGATAATTTTGTTGAACTAGAAGAATATCCAAAACAAGAAATTTTATCTTTTGAAAAAGAACTTCTGGGCATTTATTTAACCAGTCATCCGCTGGCTGATGCCATGCAAGTTTTACAGAGAAAAAATAGTTTAAAAATTGCTGAAATTGATCCAGAAATCCATCAAGACCAAATCTTTCTTTTTGGCGGAGTCATTACTAGATTTAAAGAAATTACTACTAAAACCGGTCGCTTAATGGCTTTTGCCACTTTAGAAGATACTAGCGGTAAAATTGAGTTTTTAATTTTCCCCAAACTCTATCAAAAGTGGATTGGTCGTCTCGCTGAAGAAAGCATTATTCTTCTTCGAGCCAAAGTGCAAAATCGTGATGAAGAACTAAAACTTATTGCCGAAAAAATTACTTTGCCCTCAGACGAAGTAATTAATGAAGAAAGTTTAAGTGATTATCAAGAAATTTTTATTCCCAGAAAAACTAGTAAAACAACGCTTAAAGAGTTAGGTGAACTACTAAAAGCAAATCTGGGCAAAACCCATATTGTAATTATTATTCCTAATGGCTCAAAAGCGGAAAAAATTAATCTACCTTATCAGGTGGATTGGAACGATAAGCTAGCAGAACAAATTGAAAACTTATTAAAATAAATAATGAAAATTACCAAGCCTGCCCAACTGCGAAACATCGCCTTTAAACTCAGACAAGATATTCTATCCATGATTTATCAAGCCCAAAGCGGACATCCTGCAGGCAGCTTGGGGATGGTCGATTTAATCTTGTGCTTATACGCCACTGGCATTTTGCGTCATGATCCACAACGACCCACTTGGGAAAAACGCGATTATTTTTTGCTGTCAAATGGACACATTTGTCCTGCTCTTTACGCTGTTCTAGCTCAACAAAAATATTTTGCCAGAGAAGAGTTGGCAAGTTTTCGCCTGATTAATAGTCGTTTACAGGGTCATCCACACCTACTAATGGCTGGGGAAAACATCGATCCAAAAACTTTGCCCGGTATTGAAATCACAGCTGGCTCTTTGGGGCAGGGAGGATCGCAAGCAGCTGGTTTAGCCTATGGTCTGCAATTAGCTCAAAGAAAAAACCACGTTTTTTGTTTATTAAGCGATGGTGAACAGCAAGAGGGACAAAGCTGGGAAGCCTATATGTTTGCCGCTCATTACCAACTGCATAATTTAACTTTCATCATTGATTACAATCAAATTCAAATCTCTGGCAAAACAAGGGAAATTATCTCGCTGGGAGATTTGAAATTAAAATTAATTGCTTTTGGACTCCATGTTCTGGAAGTTGATGCTCATGATTTTGAGGATCTGCAAGACAAACTCACCCAAGCTAAAAATAATAAAAAACAGCCAGTAGCATTAATTGCCCACAGTATTCCGGGGAAAGGCGTATCATTTATGGAAAATGATTATCGTTGGCATGGCAAAGCTCCCAATAAAAGGGAATTTGAAAGCGCCATGCATGAGTTAAGAATTAAAAGACAAAACGATCATGAGTGAAAATCAACTACTTGCCAGTAGAGATGGTTTTGCTGTCGGCTTAGTCAAAGCCGCGCAAACTAATCCAAACGTCATGGCTTTATCTGCAGATTTAAGTGATTCTTTGCGCTTGGCAGACTTTAAAAAGCAATTTCCTAGCCAGTATGTTGAATGTGGTGTGGCAGAACAAAATATGATCGGTGTGGCCGCTGGCTTGAGTTTGCTGGGTAAAATCCCCTTTGCCACTAGTTTTGCTTCTTTTAATCCAATTCGAAATTTTGATCAAATAAGAAATATAGCCTATTCAAATCTTAATCTCAAAATTGTTGGTGGACACGCAGGGCTTGCTACTGGTGAAGATGGAGCGATTCATCAATCTTTAGAAGACCTAAGTCTCATGATGAGCTTGCCAAATATGCGGCTTGTTTCTCCAGCTGATGCCAAGCAAGCCAAACTAGCTACTCTTGCTCTGGCTAAAGATCTCGGCCCAAGTTATTTGCGCTTAAGTCGTTTAGCTGTGCCTGATTTAGAATTTTCCTTAAAAAATTTAAGTAATAAGCGAGCAGACTCACATAAATTTTCTTTAGATAAAGCCCAAGTTTTAACTTCTGGCAAAGATTTAACTATTGTTGTGTCGGGAATTCTTGCTCATCAAGCTGTTCAAGCCTGTCTTGAATTACAAGCACTCGGAATTAGTGCTGAATTAATTAATATTATTTCAATGAAGCCTCTCGATCTTGAATCTATTTTATTGAGTTGCCAAAAAACTCAGGCACTATTAATTATTAGTGAAGAACAATTGGGTAGTGGTTTTAATGCTTATTTAGCTCAACAAGTCCTCAATAATTTAGGAGAAAAAAATAGCAAGCCCTTGTTAACTGAGTTTGTTGCCGTTAACAATACCTTTGGTGAATCGGGAACTGCCGAACAATTATTAAATAAATATCATTTGGACAGTCAAGCAATATTAAATAAAACTCTGCTATTGTTGAAAAAAAAGAGAAAATTATTGAGTATTTAGCGCTGGTAAGCAAGTATTTAGCGCTGGTAAGCAAGTATTTAACCCCAACAACCAAGTATTTAGCGCTGGCAACGTTCGCAATAAAAACTACTTCTTCCGCCCAGCTTAACTCTTTTGATTTTAAAATCCCGGCCACAATCTGGACAAATGGCATTTTCTTGACCATAAACCAGTAATTGATCTTGATAGGAACCAGCTAAACCATCAATGCCAACATAATGACCATCAAAAGTAGTACCACCAGAAAGAATGGCTGTCTCAATTATTTGCTGCATTTCTAATAACAAGCGAGTCATTTCAATTTTACTCAAGCTACTAGCTCTTCTAAGAGGGGAAATTTTCGCTCTAAACAGTGCTTCACTAGCATAAATATTACCAACTCCAGCTAGAACCTGATTATCCATAATAAATTGCTTGATGCTGATGTGTCGATTTTTAGCTTTCTCCAATAAATATTTGATATTTAGGTTGGGATCATTAACGTCTAAGCCATAATGGACAAATTCTTGTGAAAGCTGATCTTGTGCTTTCAGTCTGAGCCAACCAAAAACGCGCATGTCATTAAAAAATAGTTGACTGTGTTTTTGTTTTCGATCTTCTAAATCAAAAATTACTCGAGTGTGTTTACTGGGCAGATCATTCAGCCAATCGGCAGTCGGATGACCACCACCTGCGCGCCGACCTTCTCTATCAAGAAAAATTAATTGGCCAGTCATTTTTAAATGAATTAATAAATGCTGACTATTACTTAACACCAGGTCGAGTATTTTTGCTCGACGTTTAACATCAATAAATTGCTGACCAATTAATAAACTCTTGTTTTCTGCAAAATTGGGAAAGCTTTTTTCTCTCAATAAGTGAACGTCTCTAATTCTTTTTTCTAACAAGACTGGAGCTAAATTTTTTCTTAGCGATTCAACTTCAGGTAATTCTGGCATATCGTTTAGGGTCGATGTTCTTTAGCCCCAATTAATCCACACTTTTTATATTTTAAACCCGAGCCGCATGGGCAAGGATCGTTACGCCCAATTTTTTCCGACCCCGTTGCAGAAGTAGACGAGTCGCTGCGATTCGTGGTCGTGGCGCTTGGCTGATGATTATTAGTATTAGCTAAAAGTTTAGCCAAATCACTGGTGTTAGCTGTTTTTCCAGCTACTGAGGGGGGAGTTTGCCCAGCTCGTCTCGGATCTGCTGCAACTGCTTGTAATAAACTGTCAGCAACATCAGCTTTATCTAATTGCATGTTTCTGGGTATAACAGATTGTTGTTGCACCAAAGGTTGAATTCTAAAAATTCTAGTGGCAATGCTGCTTTGAATATTATTAATTAATTCCTCAAACATTTTGAAAGCTTCTCTTTTGTATTCTGACAAAACAGTGTTTTTATCACCACGCAACCAAATGCCCTGACGCAAATCATCGATCATATCAAGATGATCCATCCATTTTTCATCAATCGTTGACAGAATGACAAATTTTTCTAACTCGCGCATCAGCCCTTCTCCAACTTTGGTTTCTCGTGACTCGTAGGCTTGCTCAACCACTTTCATTAATTCATCAATTATTGAGGATGGATCTTTTTCTTTGTCTAATTTTTTAGCTATTTTTTGTTGAGAAGTTTCATCGAAAGGAATTATTTTAGTAAAATCTTTGACGATTAATTGATAAGCCTCAGCTTCGCTTTCCGCATCGCTGTTTTCTAAGCCCAATCGACTATTAACCAAAAAGGTTACTTCCTGCTGAATATAATCCAAAATTTGTGCTTTTAAAGTGGTTTCTTGACCACTCTCATCTACAATGACATTGGCCAAACGATCATCACTTTGTGTCTGGTTAATACTTATGGTGGCCACTTCTAGTAAACGACGACGACGCTGGTAAATAATTTCACGATGCTTATTCATCACATCGTCAAAATCTACTAAACGCTTGCGTTGATCAAAAAAGAAGGTTTCTACTTTTGTTTGCGCTGACTCAATGGCTTTACTAACCATTTTATTTTCAATCACTTGTTGTTCTTCGATTTGCAATAAATTCATGACTTTAGCAATTTGCTCACCACCAAAAATGCGCATGATTTCATCATCCAGTGAGACAAAAAATTGAGAACTACCAGGATCTCCTTGTCTGCCTGATCGACCACGCAACTGGTTATCAATACGTCTTGATTCATGACGTTCTGTACCAATAATGGCCAAACCGCCAACCTCAATAACCTGCTGATGAGCCTCTTGCCACTCTTTCATGGCTTGGGCATATTCTTTCAATTTATAATTAGCTGGATTAATTAAGCTTGGTAGATCTAAATCTTTATAAGCTGCCGGAATTTTGCTCTTTTTCTTGGTTAGTTGCGCTTTGCGGTAATTTTTTAATTCTGGTTTTGCTCCACCCAAAACAATATCAACCCCTCGACCCGCGATATTAGTAGCAACCGTAATGGCTCCTTTTTTACCAGCATCGGCAATAATAAAAGCTTCTCGTTCATGATTCTTGGCGTTTAAAAGCTGATGATCGATTTTTTTACGGCGCAAAAAATTTGAAATGATTTGATTGTGCTCAATTGACCGAGTGCCCAACAAAATTGGTTGACCAAGATCATGCAGCCGCTCTACTTCTTTAACAATCGCTGAATATTTAGCGGCCGTGTTTTTATAAATTTGATCGGGGCGATCTTGACGAATCACTACTTCGTTGGTGGGAATAGCTAAAACATCGGTATGGTAAATTTGGTTAAACTCTTCCGATTCAGTTAGAGCTGTACCAGTCATACCAGACAATTTTTGGTACATTCTAAAATAATTTTGCAAAGAAATAGTGGCTAAAGTTCGAGACTCTTGTTGAATAGCTACTCCTTCTTTGGCTTCAATAGCTTGATGTAGACCATCGCTGTAGCGTCGACCAAACATTAAACGACCCGTGTGCTCATCAACAATAATTATTTGATTATCCTTAACAATATATTCTTTGTCTTTGTGGTAAAGAGATTGCGCTTGGAGTGCTTTTTCAATGTGGTGAATAGTATCAAAGTTTTCTTCATAAAGATTACTAACACCTAATTTTGCTTCTAAACGCTTAACACCCAAGTCAGTGAGGGTGGCACTTTTCGACTTTTCATCAAGTTTATAATCTTGCTCTTTACTTAAGGAACGCACCATATCGGCAAATTGATAATATTTATTGGTTGGTTCAGTATCAGGAGCAGAAATAATTAAAGGCGTTCGTGCTTCATCAATTAAAATTGAATCAGCTTCGTCAACAATTGCAAAATGATGAGGATGGCTTTGCCTTTGCACCATTTGTTGTAAATTTTGCACCATGTTATCGCGTAAATAATCGAAACCAAATTCATTGTTGGTGCCGTAAGTGATGTCGGCTAAATAAGCCTCTTGTCGACTAATTTCCACAAAATGCTCAAGGCGCTCATCGCCTCGCTCTTCGCTATCCACATTGGGATCATACAAACGAGCATGGTCGTGAACAATGACCGCTGTTTTCAAACCTAAAAAATGATAAATTGGGCCCATCCAGCCTACACCAATTTCAGACAAGTAATCATTGACTGTCACCAGGTGAGCTCCATACCCCAATAAAGCATTAAGATAAAGAGGGCAGGTGACGGTTAAAGTTTTACCCTCACCAGTTTTTTGTTCAGTAATATTGCCTCGATGAAGGGCGACACCAGCCAACATCTGCACATCAAAATGTCGCACACCGATAAGGCGACGCGATACTTCGCGAACCGTGGCGTAAGCTTCGGGCAAAATTAACTCTAGAGTCTCTTGGTCGATATTTTTTAAAGCATCTTGATAGGCTGGAGAATTAAGCTCAAGAGCTGGATCAATTTTTTGTCGATGTTGCTCAATAATTTCTTTAAACTTCTTGGTCTGCGAAGCTAAGTCTTTATCGCTTTTAGCCTCCATTTCCGGCTCAAAAGCGTTGATTTGATCAACTAATACTTGATACTTCTTGAGTTTTTTTTGTTCCTCATCGAAAAGGCTTTTAAGAAATTTAAACATATTTTCTACAATCTTAAAAAATTAGTATATTAAAAATATTTTTTCAGAACTTGCGGAATCTCAATTGTAGCATCTTTTTTCTGATAATTCTCAATTATGGCCGCCAGTAAACGAGGTGAAGCAACAACTGTATTATTTAGTGTATAAACATATTTAATGCTGCCATCTTTAGCCTGGTAGCGAATGTTTAAGCGCCGAGACTGAAAATCATTAAAATAGCTAGCACTATGAGTTTCTCGATAAGTATTCTGGCTGGGGAACCAGGTTTCAATATCATATTTTTTACGTTGTCCTGCTCCTAAATCACCAGTGCACATGGCCATCACTCGATAGGGCAGACCCAATTGTTTTAATAATTCTTCAGCAAAACTCAACATTTGCTCATGCCAACGTCGCGTTTCTTCTTCGTCAGCAATGCTTAAAACAACTTGCTCAACCTTATTAAATTGATGGACTCGAATAATTCCTCTGGTATCTTTACCGTGAGCACCTATTTCTCGACGGTAACAAGGCGAAATTCCACAAAGCTTGATAGGTAAATCTTTTTCCCTTAACAGTTCATTTTGATGATAGGCGGTTAAAGCCACTTCTGCTGTGCCTGCTAAAATCTGTTTATCTTGAGTGTAATAATGGTCGTCTTGTCCCCAGGGAAAATACCCGGTGCCCAGCATTGCTTCAGGTTTTACTAAAGTTGGCACAGACAAGAGGGTAAAGCCTTGCTCGCGCATTGAATCTAGAGCAAAATTTAGCAATGCTCTCTCAAGTAACAAAGCCTCATTTTTCAGAAAAAAAGCTCTAAAACCAGCAATTTTGACTGCGCGTTTAGTATCTAGCCAATCTAATTTTTCCATTAAAGTTTGATGATCTAGAGCAGGAAAATCAAATTGAGGAATTTTTCCCTCTTCTCTGAGCACTTGATTAAAACTTTCGTCACTGCCAATCGGGGTGTCTGCTGTGGGAATGTTGGGAATAGCCAACATTAATTCTGTAAAGCGCGCCTCACTAGCACTCAGCTCGGGTTCAATTTTTTTTAATTCATCTTTAATTAATTTGCCTCGACTAACAAGTTCTTGACTCACTTGTTTGCCTTGAGCGAGCTCTTGTTTAATCAGACCAGCATTTTCGTTACTTTGTTTTCGCCAATCATCTACTGCTAGTTGTAATTTTCGTCTTTCTTCATCAACTGTTAATAGCTGATCAACTATTGAGCTGTCCAGTTGTTTATTAACACAGGCTTCTTTAACTTCTTGTGCATGTTGACGAATAAAATTAATGTCAAGCATAATTCCTTATTAATTTTTTGTATGTAAGTCTTTTAGTTCTTTTATTCTATCCTGAAGTAATTGTTGATCAATGTTTAATAAAAACCAAGCCGCTCTTGGACCAGATTTTTTACCTAAAAAAGCCAGATAGATTGATTTAAAAGCAGGCCCGGTGCCAAGACCTTGCTTAGCCAAATCAAAAATAGCCTGTTGCAGTTCTTGGGCCTGCCAAGATTGACCAGCGATCATTTTACTTATTTCTTCTAAAAACATGATTTGTTCTGCACTCAATTCTTGAGCTTGCGGAGGCATGGTTTTTTTAGCTCGCCACTGATATTCTTCAGGAGCATACTTGCTGATCCATAATTCAGCATAATGTAGTCGCTCAGTGATGACTTCTTTTTCTAAGGCAGTTAATTCAGCCCCCTTAACTTTACTGGCTTCCACAAATACATCTTTTTCCGGATATTGCATCCACTGAGCTAAATCACGAAAACGAGTTAAAAAATGAGCTTTGGGAACTATATTATCTGGCTGTGACAAAACAAAAGCACGCGCTAAACGCTGATCTCCTTCTTCTTGCCCCCAATAAATTCGCGCAGCTCGATCATAATCGTCAAATAAATCAGGAATTGCCATGCTGGCTGGATCAAAATCTATCACCTGATTGTGATCCTTGTTAACAAATAAAAAACGTCCAACACTTGGGGGAAAAAGAGCAGTAAATTCACGAGCTGAAGTGCCAACTCCTTTACTAGAACTCATTTTACTCCCTCGCAAGAGTATCCATTCATAAGGGATGTCAAAAGGCACTTGAGTTTTAAAAACTTCTCGACAAATGGCATTAGCCATATCTCTTGAGCCACCAGCACTAGTATGATCTTTGCCAGCACCCTCAATATTCACACCCAAAGTCCTCCAATGAGCTGGCCAATCAACTTTCCACAGCAACTTACCATTGCCTGAAAAAGGGCTAATTTTGCCCCGATGACCACAGCCCTCAGCCCATTTAACCCCGTGTTCTTGACAAACAAAACTCACTTCTGTGCCATCCCAATCAGTCACTAAAGTGGTGCCAATTTTGCCACAAACTGGGCAAACAACTTGAAACGGATACCAATTTTCTGGCAGATCATAATCAGCCACCTCTTTATAAATTTTCTTGAATAAATCGACACGATCTAATGAAAAGCGAATTACTTCATCCATTTGACCACTCTCATACAAGTGATGACTCCACACTATTTCTTGACTACAACCTAGGGCGCGAAAAGTATGAATAAAATCAGTGGCATAAAATTCTGCAAAATTTTTGGCAGCCTCTAGCTCCATTTTTTCTTGCTCATTAATTTGCGAAAAATCAATTCCAGACTTATCCAAAGCTGGGGGAGGAATTAAATATAAGGGTTTGCCCATGTGTTGAAGATATTCCTCTTTATTCAAATAGAGAGGTAAACCGTCCATCGGATCCATATCATTAAAGACATAAGTGCTGAGCACTTTTTGAGCGCGATTTTCTTGAGACTCCTTGTCTAAATGTTCTTGAATGATTTTAGCAATGACATCGTGTAACAACACCCCTCGCAAAGCACCCGTGTGCACTCTCCCAGAGGGAGTTTTCATATCATCAACATGCAGCTCTGTAATAGCTTGTTTTTTTTGCCAAAGTAAAATTTCTTCAACTAATGTGTCTAAACTATGAGCTGACTGCTCAACGGGCTTCTTTTTATTCATAAATCCTTTATATTTTAGCTTGAATATCTGGCTTTATCTAGACTAAAAACCCCGCACTTGGCGGGGCTGACATGCTTAATTATTTTTTTAACTTACGCTGATAATTAAATATTCCATTTTCCCAGCCGGCGTTTCAACTACAACCCGATCGCCCTTTTGTTTATTTAAAAGGGATTTACCCACTGGAGATTCTATGGAAATTTTACCTTCTTCAAGGCTAGATGCATATTGACCAACCAATGAATAAGTTAGTTCTTGATTAGTATTAATTAAATGGAGTTTTACTTTTGAACCCAAAGAAACTAAATGGCCAGATTGTTCCTTGACCACTTTAGCTCGATCAATAATATCTTCAATTTGATCTATCCGAGCATTAAGCATCGCTTGCTCATCTAGAGCTGAATGATAATCGGAGTTTTCGCTTAAATCACCCTGATCACGAGCATTAGCAATTCTAGCCACCGCTTTTGGCATCTTCACTTCTTTAAGATCTTTAAGCTCAGTTGTCAAATCAGCCAGACCATCTTCGGTTAAAATAATTTGATCGTTTTTATCTTTGATTTGTTTCGACATAACAGGCGATAAGTATAAAGATTTTTTTCTTCTTTGCAAGTCCCTAAACGTGTTTTGAAGTCGTTCTACTTGGCTAAAACTAAAACAGCTTGAAAAGCACCCTCGCTGTCTTCTACAGCAATTTTATCTGATAATTCCCAGTCAAGCTTAGTCAGCTCACTGAATTCTTTTAGTAGCGCCTGATGAGTGGCTTCAGTTGCTTCGTTTAAATCACTGAACAATAAATAATTGCCCTCTTCATATTTGCCACGAGCATTTTTGGCTGCTACATCTGGAAAACCTGCTTCTTCTAAGGTCTTAGCTATCTCACCAGCGTAGCCTGCCTTAGTTGTCGCATTGACCACTAATAATTGATAATCTTCTTTATTAATGGTGACTTTTTCTGGTTCGGGCGTTGGCGTTACTTCTTCTATTGGGTTGCTAGTTTCATCACTAGGCTTGACATCTGCTGGCTGCTTATTAGTTAATTGTAAAATCCCATAACCAAGGCCAATACCAATGGCAGCAGTTAAAACAAGGCTGAAAAAAGCGATGCCAATCATTTTGAGCACGCTTTTTCCTTCAGTAGTAGTATTCTTAATGACCGGTTTGCTGTCTGACATACTTGGCTCCTTATTAAATTTTTGTGCATCTTTTTTATTCAAAACAGATGGATCAATAGCTAAATTAGCAAACTGTGCCAAATCAATTTCACCAGTACTAGACTTGCTTGCTTCCTGCTTATTTTTGACATTTTTAGTCGACTCTTGCTGAGTTTCTTCTTTTATTTCTTGATTAAGCTCTTTTACCTCTAACTCAGGCTCTGGTTTTGTCTCCTGCTTCAGATCTTTTTGAGTCTTAACCTGATTAATTTCCTGCAAATCAAGTTTTTTGGGAGAGGGTAGGGTTTCACTTTCTAGATCCTTTGGCAAAACTTCATCTACTGCTGGCTCCTGCTCGCTTAGGTCTTTTTCTACATCTTTTTCTTCACTGCTTTCAGACATTTGACTATCACTTTCTTGTGTAATTTGTGCAGTATTTTCTTCGCCAATTACCGCTGGTTTGCTAATTGCAGCAGCACTTATTTCGTCTTCTGAATCAAGCTCTTCTAACTGTTTAGTATCTAATTCTTTATCATAGTTCTTATCAATTTCAAACTGTGGCAATAAATAATCAGGAATAGAAAAAGTTTTTGCTCCCGCTTCAATAATTTTTTTGATATAAGAGGGTATCTTTTCTCCTTCTGGGGTTGGTTCAGCCAGTTGCTGAACAGGGAGAGTGTCACTCAAAGCTTCTTTAATTTTTTGATCAACCAAAGCGTCAGACAAAAGATACAACGTTTGGATGCTTGGCTCAACACCCTTGAGTGTTTTGACAGTGTCAGCAAAGTCATTAGCATGATCTATTGAGGTGTTAAAACATTGGTCAACACCAATGTAGTGTTGAGCTAAATATAATTCTCTGTTAATTTGCAAAATTGAAACCGAGGGCTCTAAACTTACCAGTGACTTAACGCTAAAGCTCAAAGGGGCAATCGCAGTTATTTTGAGATCTTTATTGTTTTTGAGAGCTTTCACCAGTGGTAAAACAATGCCTTTTTCTAAAGCAGTTAACTGCACCTTAAATGATCCAGCATAATTACTTAAGACAGTCGTGTGTAAATAAAAGTCTTCTTTATCAATTTTTAAATCAACTAATAGGTGATCATTTAAGTAGTCTTTAACCTCTTCTTCAGTCTTTACCTTCACATTCACCATGGTGTTGGTAAAAAGGAAATCGGGTAAAATTAATTGATATGTCCCGGGTTCGAGTTTATCAACCAACTTCTTAATGTTTTTTTCAATCAAGCTATTTTCATCTAAAAATTGACCATTTAACTGGTGAAAATCGCTAATAACAAACTCATGGGCTTTTTTTGTAGGATTTAATTTAGCAATATAAGCTAAATCGCTAAGAATATAGAGAAGACGTGTTTCTGTGGGCATATCTAAATTATAGCGATAAAGCACCTAGAGTGCAAGAAAAAAATAAAAACGAAAACTTTTAAGAAATTTACGCGTTAAGGAAAACTCTCACCAGGCTTTACTATTTTTGTTTACTGGCGAAAACAAAACAAATGTAGTCGTGCACTTGATTGGGGATTATCTCTATTTTAAACTTGTGTTTTTTTAAAACAGTTAATAAATCTTGATACTGTTTTTTCATTTTCTTATTAAATTGATGAGCCTCCATGGCAATAAATTCAATCTTATCTAAATCCCTAGCACTCGCGTTCTTAAAAATATCGTATTCACATCCTTCACAATCAATTTTTAAAAAATTACATTGCCCAATACCTTTTAAAATTTGAGCCAATGACTTGGCTTTTGCATCCTTTAAAAGCACATTTGTGACTTTATTTATTTTTAGATTTTTTTTCATCAATGACACTCTTTCATCATTACATTCGTAAGCAATGACTTTTTTTGCTTTCTGAGCTGCCAGTATTGAAAAATCGCCAATGGCTGCCCCAATATCAATCACCACATCTTGTTTATTAATCATTTTCTTAGTTCTATATTGATCGTCTACAATTACTTCTTTTAATGTCCATATATCCATGAAATTACTAACATAAAAACTATATTTATTTTTTATTTTAATGATAATTTCTTTTTTAATAGAAAGTAAAGGAAAGCTATACCAATTAAAATTGGTAAAAATTGTTAGAATTGAGGAAAGATAGTATTTTGCAGCCGTTTTATGCATCATCAGCAATTATACTGTTTTTTAATAATCAGCCAACAAGAATCGAGTTATTTCGACCATCACCAGACTATTAGTGAAAAATTTAAGATGGGTGGATGGACCCTGTGTTTTTGTGAGTCCGCCGGGACTCGAACCCGGGACGCACAGCTTAAAAGGCTGTCGCTCTAACCGACTGAGCTACGGACCCATGTTTTTACTTAAAGAACAATTGTTTATTATATACTAAAAAAAATTAATTAACCCTAGAAACATAATCACCAGTAGTAGTATCAATTGATAGTACATCGCCCTCCTTAATAAATAAGGGCGCTTGAACAAGTAAACCTGTTTCCATTATAACCGGTTTTTTTCCAGCAGTTTGACGATCTCCAGTCACAGCATTGTCTGCCTTAGCCACTTTAAGTTTAACCTTTGGAGGCAGACTCACCCCCAGGGCTTTCTCTTCATAAAAAAGCACATAGACTTTAATATCGGCAGTTAACATTTCCACTTGGCCTTCAAGTAATTTAGCAGGAACAGGTATTTGTTCGTAGCTAACTGGATCCATAAAAATTACCTCATCATCAGCTTTATATAAAAATTGCATTTCTTTGCTCGATACATCTAGCTCTTCAACATTGTCGTGAGATTTAAAAGTAAACTCAACATTGGCTCCAGAACGCATATCACGCATTTTCACTCGAGAAAAAGCTGAACCCTTGCCAGGAGAGACAAATTTCACATAAGACACATAATGAGGCGCATTCCGATAAAGAATATAGCTGCCTTTTTTGATGTTACCTGCTTTAATTATTGACATAAGTTAATATTCAAGGCTTATTAAAACTTAATTTTTTTGCCTAGTCAAGTTAATTTATCAAACAGCCTTTAAGCAAACAGCTCGCTAGCCGGAAAAAATAAAACATCATTGATATCGCTCACTCCAGCAAAAAACATAATAATTCTGTCAACACCCACCGCAATTCCTCCAGATTCTGGCATGCCTACTTCCAGGGCTTTAATAAAATCCTGATCTAATTCATAAGAAATTTTATTTAATTCTTTTCTTAGTGATAACTCGGCTTTAATGCGCTGTTCTTGTTCTCGATGATCTGTTAATTCACTAAAAGCGTTGCCCAATTCTAAACCAGCCAAATAAATTTCAAAACGTTCGGCAAACTGAGGATTGCTTGTTTTTCTTTTAGCCAAAGCGGCTTGAGACAGGGGATAATCACAAATAATCACTGGATGATCTAATTGAGCTAATTGTGGCTCAATTTCATTTAAAAACAGTTGATAAAACAAATCATCCCAACTCGCATCGCTAGATAACTGATAATTTAGCTTCTTTGCGGCCTGATAAAGAGCGTCTCTATCAAGCAATTCCTGCTCTTGAATATTTAAATATTTAGCAAAAACTTCTGCCACAGTTAGGGTTTGATAAGGAAATTGTAAATTATAGTTTTTGCCTAAATATTCAACACTTTTATCTCCCAATCTGGCCAGCATGCTTTGTGCAAAATCGTCTGTTTTTGTGCTGTAATATTTTTTTAATTCTTCATGAATAAGGAGCATTAGTTGAGCAACATCTAACATAATATCCTGATAGTCGGCTGAAGCGCGATACCATTCTAAGATGGTAAATTCGGGATTATGATTCTGCCCAAAACTTTCTTGATTACGAAAACTTTTGCAAATCTGATAAATTTTATCTAGACCAGCCACTAATAGTTTTTTCATACTATATTCTGGGCTAGTGAGTAAATAAGCCGGCTGACCATGATCGTGTTCGTCTTTTAATTCCGTTCTGAAAACTTCTAAATAAGGCTCTGAACCAGGTGCTTTAACCAAGAGCGGCGTTTCAACTTCAAGAAACTGTTGCTGATCAAAAAATTTTCTGATAGCTTTAATGACTTGTTCACGCAGCAATAAGCGTTGAGCAAAAAAATCATCATGACGCATTTTTTGCCAATTTTTTTCTATATTTTTTTTCACAAGCGGATATTATAGTACCATTAGGCCAATTATTAAAAGCCAAAGAGCTTTAAGATGATATATATTGCATAGAGAGCAATCATTAATATTGATTCTTTGCGCTCAAATTTGTTTTTACTCAATAAAAAGAGCACCGCTATAATCGTCGTAAAGAGCAAGTAGGGCACATCAAACAAGACCAATTGCCGATTAATTTCCCAACTAGTAATAGTGCCACTTACCCCCAATGCTAAAAAAACATTCAAGATATTGCTGCCAATTAAATTGTTTAAAGACAGGGCAGTTGATCCCTTCCTCATGGCCGTAATTGACACCATTAGCTCTGGCAAACTACTGCCCAAACCAACCAAGAGAATACCAACCAGCACTTCATTAATGCCCAAGGTTTCAGCGATCAACACCCCATTGCTTAAAACCATTTGCGAGGCTTTAAATAAAATTAGCAAGCCTAAAATTAATTGGAAGAAACTCAAATAATTAATTTTTTGAATTTTCTTTGTCTTTATTTTTTTATTATTTTTAAAAAGCAGGCTTTGTTTTTTTAAGTTTTGTCGATTTAAAAAGAGCAAATAAACAAGATAAAAAAGAATTAATAATATTCCGTCTTGTTGATTGATGATGCCATCCTGACCAAGGAAATAAAATATTGTGTTCGACATGACCAACATTAACATGTCTAACAATAATTCGCTTTTTTGCAGTTTAATCACTTTTAACAAACCCACAATGCCTAAAATTAAGGCTAAATTGGCCATGCTTGAGCCAATGACATTACCTATCACTATTGGACTAGAATCGATGCCATTTAATTGGCGAATTGCCCCAGTGACCGCAATAATAATTTCTGGAAAACTTGTCCCAATTGCCACAATAGTTAAGCCAATAAAACCCTCTGACAAGGCCAGTGATTTGGCAATTTTGATGGCTGCACGCGTGACTATTTCTGCCCCCAGCCACAACAAAAACAAAGCAATAAAAAATAGCACAAAATTAGACATTGCTTACATTAAAGCAGAAAACCCCATAAGTAATCAAGAGAGGGTGAGCGAGTAAAGATAGGTTACTCGAACCCAAACCATTTTTTATGGATGTGTCCAAGCAGTTCTAAGCTACCTTTTTCCCTTGCTAAATCAAGCTAAAAATCTCTCATTTTCTGTAATATTTATAGTATAAGTTGGCGTAAACTTGAAAAATTGGCTTTGTCTTGATTCATGCCTAAGGTGATACATGATCATCTTGAGTATACTCGTCACCGTTTTCATTTCTACCCGTAAGTTTATATTTAGTAACTTCTGTAGAATTAGGATTCCTTTTAACACCCTGTTTTATATCATCAAGTTCTGAAGAAGCTAAATCTGCTAAAACGTCTGGTGGAGTAGAAGGATTATTCGCAGCAATTAATTGTGACCAAGCATTGTAACTTCTACCAGCACTTTCTAACAGTTCAGAAGGGGTATTCGGATTACACAGGGCAAGTGTTCTTACAATTGGATTCTCATCTCCAACTAATAACTCAAGTGCAAACTGATCTTGAGTATTAGCTGCCTCCTGCCTTTTTTTATCTACACTCCATTGGCGCATGTTTCTTGCTGTACTTTCAATTGCTCGATCAAGTTCTGATAATAAGTTGTCTGTATCCTCAATAATCCTTTCGGTATGAGTATCAACTGAAAAATCGCCTTGTTCTTTTCTAGAAGCTAGAGCACTTGAGTTTTCCTCATGAGGTAACTGACTTAGTAGAGAATCAATTTCCGCAAGACTCAATGATCCCTGCCTCTCATTAGAACCTGATGTTTTAGACAGAGGCTCTCTGCCGTTATCAGAAATAGTTGCTTCGGTGGGTTGTTGAATTTCGCTCATATCAAATAGTCTCTACATATAGAATAACATTTTCTAGTCAAAAGTATCATCAATTTGCTGTTCAATTTTGTCAAAAAATCTTTGAGAAAGCTGTTCTGCTCTAGGTACAGGAATAGCGTTTGGTCCAAAATGTTCATGTATGGTATCGGCTCCACTTTGTAGTCCTATTCCAGTAATAACCATGTCTCTTCTAAAATTATTAATTACCCCAGGAATAGATCCCTCACATACCATACCGTCGGTTAGAAAGAATACAAAATTATAAGAATGAGTAAACTGATCTGCATAATTTTGAAGACTTTGGCATGCGGCAGTGAGAATCAACTCATCATTTTGGTTGCAAATAGATGCATCCAGCAATACAACTTTAGCCAAATCCTCCCCTGATATGTCCTGATCAAATGTCTTAAGAAACCTGTAACCACCTTCTGTAAAAATTAAAACTTCAAACGGTATATCAAGTCTTTTAGTTAATTCAACAAGACCAACTGCCAACTTTTTTTCAGCTTGAATAACTCCACCTGCGGTTGATCCTGTGTTATCTAAAATAATACTCCAGCAAAATGTTGGTTTTTCTGGATTAAGCTTTCGTTCAAACGAATTCGGTCTAAGTACAGTTTTACCCTCAAGTGTGCCTAATATATTGCGCTGCCATGCGTTCTGCAATCTTGAACCATGTAATTGATCTTTGGTCACTTGATATTCTTGATCAAGATTGAATCTTTCAGTAAAAAAGTCAGTAGCTTCATCAATAAATTCATGAACATCTTCCATATATTCCACATATGTGTCCAAAGCTTCACCGTCAAGTCCACTGAGCTCTTGGTAATAACTCCTCAAATCGTTCTCTTGAGACTGTTTCACCTTTTCTAATTCTGCAATTTGTGCCCGTTGAGACAAAATAAGCCGATCTTTTTGCTGCTGAATTAGTTGTTGTGCTACTTCTTCATCAGTTTTTTTGAGACCAAAGTTTCCCTCTTCATTCCGTTCACCAAATTTACTACCCAAAGTGTCATTAAGCTCATTTAGTTCATCAAGCATCCTATTACGTCTTGAATATTGAACTCCCTGACCTTCGTTCTGACCGACTCCGCCAGGTTGTTCTTGTGTACCTGCCTGGATATCTTGTCCTGGTTGAAGATTTCCTTCAGCCATTTGACTTAATTGATCACTCTGGCTGTCTGCCAAAGAGTCTTGTTGAATTTGTGATTGCCCGTTAGGTTGATCGGAAGTTTGGTTAGACTGACCCATTCTATCGCTAGACTGATCCTTGCTGCCGTTATCAGCGCTTTGTTCTGCCATCATACCAGCTTCAGTGCTTTGACCACTTTGTTGGTCCAAGTTGCCATTCTCTGAATGTTGACCTTCTGGCTGGTCACCGTCTTGTCGATCTTGGTTTTCTTGTGCTGATTCTCCCTCAAGTTGTCCTTGATTATCTGGTAGCTCAATTTTTGATGCCTCCCACAAATAGTAGAAGTTTTTAGGGTCATGTTGCCCGAATTGATTCAAACGATCGAGATAGATTTGTTCAGCAAATGGAGCACGATCTGTTGCATTCCAGATTACTGGCATACTCCTACGATAAAATTCGCCCCATTCAATAGCTCCTGGCGGCACGGGGATAGACTTGCTTCCAGATCCTCCTCTATACCAAAACCTACCAATGGGCTTTGGAAGATTAAAATTAACTAAAAATGAATCTTGGTTAAGAAGGGAATCGATTCCCAAACCATCCTGCCTTCCTAAGAACTCTGTAGCAGCTTGTTGGCTGTAAATGGAGAATGAAGGCAAATCATACCCGTGATCCTTCATCTGTCCAATAATCTTATCGGTGAAATTGGGGTTATATTGCTGATATGCATTCATAAGCAATCTCATTACTGATCGATACGTTTTTGATGTGTTTTTAGCAAATTCCCTGACATTTTCTAGCGTCTCTAGTTGTTCAGGTGTAAGCTTACTTTCATCAATTCCAAACTCCGTAATGTTGTAAGTCATAGGCTCTTCATCTTCTTCTGCCACTGCTTTTTCAAGATCTGCTTCGGAAAATTGGTTTGCCACTTCCTGTAGTTGTTCAAGCTCTTCTTTCAGGTTTTGAAGTTCATTCTTGACTTGTTCACCATCTGTTTTTTGTTGCAGTGTTTCTTGCATCTGCTCTTGCATTTGACTAGCCTGTTGAGCAATCTCCTGCATTGAAGATAATTTTTGTTCTTTTGGACTGGCGGGGCGTGCTTGTGCTTTTTCGAGTCGTTTTTGAATTTCTGTAAGTCGATCATTTAACGCTTCAGCTAGCAGGTTTTCTGCTTGGATTCTTTCAATACGTTCTTGAGGACTTATTTCTTCGCCATGTTTCACACTACTTTGTTCAACATTAGTGTCTGAATCTTGGAGAGTACGGTTCATTGCTTCGAGTTCTTCAGGTGATATTAGAGAAACAAGTTGGGGAAAAATCCCATCCTTAATCGTACTAGCTTTTCTTCTAGGATTACTTGTTTTTACAGCATCATTAATTTGATCTCTTAATTCTGGCGTAATCGCTTCTTTTACTTTCAGACTAGACTTAGTAAGTGCCTCCTCTACGATTTCTGAAGCAATGATTCCTATCCTCGAGAGTCCTTCCAAAAAGGTAATATCGATTGCTTGTCTAAATGGGGAGCGATCGCCAATTGATGCTACCATCTCTCTCACATTTATCTCGGTTTCATAAAGCGCACGAAAGTTATCTTGAGGAGTAGAACTATGACTGTTCTTCATCTCTAAATAATCAACTGATGGGCTGTGAATTGCTTGAGCTAAGGCCGTTGCAATTTGTGGTGGTAAATCCTGATCTTTTGCCCAGCTACTTAATTCGGACAGGTATCTTTCAAACGGATAATTGAGGTTGCCTATTTCGTGCCGTAAACGGGCATTAACAACTCGCAGGTCAGTTTTTGCTAAATAACCCTCAGGATAGGTAATAACATTGGGAACACCATATACATTGTCTTGAGTCATGCCCACCGACCACTCGTCTCCGGCAACGGCGTGAAGCTGAATTTTTCCACGCAAACCTCTATCTTCAATCTCCTGAGTAAATCCATGAGCAAGAATTGGAATTAATTCGTCAACTTGGCGAGTTAAGTCGGTTAAATCTCTTTCAGGTTTTTTGGCTTCTTCTACACGTGCTGTCTGAATTTCTGTCATACATATAAGTTGCTTTAACTATTTATACCCTAATTTGTTCGGCCAATATGGTATTTAGTGCCTGGGTATCTATCTGACCTTTTTTGTAAGTTAATGTATGTGGAAGGTAGGTTAATGCAATAGAGTACGCTGCAGCATTCCAGCCAGCTTTATAATTTGGCATTGAACGTAAATCGGCAGCCCACAAGTGATTCTCAGAGTAGAATTTAGCCGCTTCAATGGAACCTCTTAGGGAAATATCACGCTCCATACGAACGTCGCCAGTCCTTGTTTTCTTGGCGCGTACTGTTTCTCTAGTCTTATTGGCAATAAAAATAATACTCTTAAGGTCTTGAATGACACGAACTAGTTCAGGATCAACAATTATGTCACTACGTTCATTGTTAACCACTTTATGCCACATCTTGATAAACTCATCATCGGGTATATCTACAAGAGGAGTTATCTGCGCCTTTAATATCAACGCTTCGTCATGAGTGAATCGTTCATTACCAGTGTATGGATCTTTCTCCCTAAGTGGAGGATATCCAATTTGCATTGCGTTACTTCTATCATCAATTGTCTCTGGCAAGTTTTGAACACCTTCATAATCTGCAGGATTCATAAGTCCAACAATTGCCACGCCAGGAGCAGACTCAATTACTTCATTGTTTAAGAAAATAGCCCTGTCATGATCAAGTAGAGAATTAAAGAATTTTGACACTGCTGGATTTAGTAGGTTTACTTCATCAAACTCTAATAGTGAATTGGGAGTTGTAATAGCTGTAATAATTCTTGAAGGTATTTTTACTACTTCACCATCTTTTAAAATTATGTCATACGTCAAATCATATTCAGTCTTATCTGGAGAGCATGCATATCTAAACAGTGGTCGCTGTGATAGAGCAGCGTAATGCTCAGTAAGCTGATTCTTGCCAGTACCTCTTGGGCCAACAATTACAGTCATTCCTTTTGCTTTGAGCTTTGTCCACTCAGGGGATTGACCTGTTTCAACAAGCCTTTCTAATTCTCGATTATTTCCCAATCCTATCTGACGATTAACCAATTGAGCAAACCAAGCCATACGCTCCTCAAAGTATGGAGTCATCTTGAAGTGGGGGTCAATCTTAGGTATATGACCATTACCATCAACATCCATTTCTTGTAAAAACGTACGTGTGGAAATAATCTCAGCAACTCTTTGACCAAACCCTTCCAAATCATCAACTTTGTGTTTACTAACATCTACAATTCCCTCAAGATTACCTAATGCTAATTGACCAATTTGATTTGCTAATTGGGTGGCTCGCTGGTCGTATTCGGCTAAATCGGGGTTTAGCTGTTCATATTCAGTCTGTAAGCGAGATAACTCCCCAATCACTTCGTTAAAAGCTCTTAACTCACTTGAGCCTTCTAAGACGTTATCAATGGCTGGGAGACGCTCGCCCTGTCGTTCTCCCCAAGTGATCACATCACCAGGGCCAATTGTGTCTGGTAAACCATACTGCCTTTTCTTTTCGAAGAAAACATCTGACCACTTTCTTCCACCATCAACATATAATTTCCCAGCGATAGCTTCCCATTCAGATTTATCTCTTGGTGGTTGGCAAACGGGAATCTTGGCTGCTCCAACTGTAATATAGGGTAATCTATCAGCATTAGATATTTCTCCAGAACCTTCTTCATTAATGACTTCTTGTAAAACATCTGGACCACCAGCTCTTTCTACTTCATCTCTTAATCTTTCAAGCTCCTCTTTTATAAGACCCATTTGATTCTCTAGGGTGGTTATAAAATCAGCCTTGCTTCTCCCGTCTGTTGAAGTCCATGTGTCAGAAAGCTTGCGGGCTCTGGTTAAGCCTTCAGATAATTTAGTGTATTTACTTTGAAGCAAATCAAAAGGAGACTGCGCTATTTCCGCATCTTCACCCTCAATTTTAGGCACAGGAACAACTTGTTCAGTTAGTTCTGATACTTTTGGCTCACTATAGATTCCAGTTATTTCAGACATATAAGTTTATGTTTGCTCAACAACTCTTTTTAATTCTTGTAAAAAATTTTCTACCATCTCTGATGCCTTATCTGAGTAATGCACAATAAGCACTTTATCTTGAGGCACAACTCTCAGATGACCCTCATATCCAGGCACACCAAACAACCATCTCCCTAAAGTGTCAACTCTGATTATTTCACCGTTCTTATCGACCCCATATCCATCGCTCTGTATTTCCGTCTGATAGGAAGGTAACTTTCTGGCTTTTTCATGAAGATAAATGCTGGCTGTCACACCTAGCGACTTTGGAGCCTGAATCGCAAGTGTTTTGTTTAGCGGTTGTAGCTTCATAGGGAAGTATATTTTTTCCATAGTGTTCTCACAGAAATTATCTCTTTCCATTATTACTATTTCTTTGCATAAAAACAAGGTTAAAACACTACAAACAATAGGTAGGAAAGTTTGGTGTAAATATTGAAGACTTGCTCAAAAAATAAGTTATTTATCAATCTCTGATATTAGTGATGACAGTAGAAAAGGATATTGAATGATTTCTTCAACGCTAAACCCAGCCCCAACAACCTGTTCTGCTAATTTTTCACCATTTTTGTGTCTGGCCATAATTGAAATAATTTCTGGTTTTTCTGGAATGCCTAATCGCTGAAGAGTGTTATTACTTACAACATTAAGAGCATCATACAAACTAACATCGTTCTCGACTAAATACAGTGTGGTGTCAAATCCAAAACGTTCAATTGCTCTTGTTACTCTGTAAGTGTCATTTTTTGCCAACATGCTCAATTGCTCGAATGTGTAGCTAATCGACTTGCCTTCAAGTGTTTTTCTAACATCTGTGGCACTGCTTAAGCGGACACCATTACCAATAAACCTTTCAATTTCATCCATTGAAAATACTTTCAAAGCTGTGGACAATTCGTATCCTTGGGTGTTAACCGCAATTTGAACAGTTTCTTTGAAGTCCTTCTTAACTTGATGTTCAATCAAAACTGAGTTGATTTCAGAATAATGACTGTAAGTAACCCCATTCCTTAATAAATCTTTTGCCCGATCTAAAGATAGGTGACGCAAAGCATCTGAAAAATTCTCTATGTCCATATCATGATTTATATAGCCAGCAATACTAATGACCTCAGAAATTGGTAGGTTGTGACCATACCCTTTTGCGATATCTGCTACTTGAACAGCATATTCTAAAGCTGAGTCAGAGGAAATTAATGACTTAGTATCATCCAATCCAAATCTGTCTAGTGATTTGCTCAACCATTTACTCAAATCATCATCTCTATAATCTTTAACCTGTCCTGCTAACTCTTGAAGAGCAACAGTGGTCAACTCATGTCCATGCTCCCTCATTGTCCGCTTCACTGCAGTAAGAACATATAAATTAAGTCCTTTATCCAAAGATTCTTGAATTTCGCCTATTGAAAACTCCTTAAGTGCTTTGTGAAGACCTTGATGTCTTTTACCAGCAATGTCTTTAATTACATCTAAGGGAACTTCAACTCCGTTTTGTTTGAGCATTGACCCAACCCTGACTAACTTCTGAAGTAGTTCGTGTCCGTATTTTTCTTGTTTTGCTTGTTCGACAATTCTTCTCATCCTGTCAAAATGAACTCTATTTATTTCTGTATTACCAAGAAGAATATCAATAATTGACATGGCAATAACGGTTTCTTGGCTTACTCCTCTCTGTAATGCCTTGTGAGCCCTGTTAATAGTCCCTAGTGGGGTATAATTAATCCAGTCGATAACGCCCTCTAAAGATTGTCCAGTTGAATGGCCGTATTGATCTTTTTCTGATTGAAAAGCAAAGTGTAGGTCAACAGCCTTTTGTGCTAGGCTTTTGTGTCTCTCATGTTTTTCTTTAAGAACTTCTTGTTTAGCTTTCAATTCTTCTATTAACTGTTCTGGTGTTCTTGTTCTCAATCGGTGAGTTTCAGCAAGGTAATTTTCAGAAAGGGTTCTCTCTATCATTTGATGTTGAGCTGTAAGGCTCTCTAACTGTAGGGTTCTTTCTTCTTCGGGTAATTCTAGACTAAGAATATTTGCTTTCCTTCTTTCAAATCTAGCTATTAGAGCATCTTGTTTTCTTTGAAATTGTTTTTCAGAAAGAGTCAGCTCTTTCGCAGTATGACTAAGTACCCACTCGTCTCGTTCGGTTTGTTCAGAAGGTAGGTGTTCAAGTTGCCAGTGAATTTTCCGAAGTTCTCTACCATACTGATCGTCACCTGCTTTTCCTATAAACCGTCCAATATTATGTAAATCTACCCCTCGAATTTTTTGTCTCATTCCGCGCAGCTGCCTTTGAACTGGCTCACCGAGACGAGCCCATGCTATAGATTCTCGTAGCCCTTGTGCCTTATCACTAGACATGCTTGAGTATGGGGAACCCTGAGAACGTCCTGTGTTGTTATACTCCATGGCCTTCGTATACCACTTTGCAGCCAGTAAAACCGCCTCATGCTCTAGCTTTTGAGGGTCTGTTTTAGCTAAATCTTCCATATCTTTTGACCGAGTTACCTCTCTGTAAGCAGCACGATATACCTCCCTGAGCACTGGGTAAGCCCCAATATTCTCACTTCCGTGATAAATCTCAGAGTGATAACCAAAAAGATTGGGCATATGCTCTGTTGAAGCTTTATGCCCCTCATCACTAGAATTGTTTTGTTGATTTTTAACTCTACGCAAAGCAATATCGAATGCTGCTAATTCAGGAGTTCCTTTCATTTCTGCATACAAAATATTCCTACGCAAACCAGTGGCGATGTTTTCTGGATGAGCGTCTTCTGCTGAAATTGGCTCATCTACTTGAATATATTTACCTTTGTTATAATCCCATTGTTTATTTGTCCTAATAGCTTTTCCTTCAATAAAATCACGATAGAAATTAAGTTTTTTGGTTAAGTATCTAGTACCAGGCTCCTCAGAACTTAAAACTGCCAAAGCTGCATCCGCTATTGGCATCCCAGCCAGTAGCTTCAACCTTACTATTTTGTCCTCAGTCTCTAAGTATCTTTCTATAGATTGTGGTTCCCTGGGACGATCATCAATGAATTCAAACAAATGACTATATTCTCGCTTTGCTCGATCAACATCCATAACTTCAGAATGTTCCAACTCTCCTGGTAAAGGTTGATCTCCATATTTGTAATCTATTAGTCCCTGGGTAAGTGCTTCCTGCAAAGTCAATTTTTGATGTCTCTCTCTAGTTTCCGCTGTTTGAGCTTTTTGTGCTCTTTGCTCCTCATGTTGTGGGTGTTGTCCTCGTCCTATATGTCTTTTTTCCCGCCCTGTAACATGCCCACTATGCTTAATAAAGTCATGAGTAGTACGATGAGGTTCTTTGGGTTTTCCTGAAAGAACTGATTTCATTCTTTGCAAGAAGTGAGATAGTGGTGGGGTAGATTCATTCACTTTTTCTTGTTCAAGTTCTTGCAAAATATCATCAGTTTCAGGAGACTGCTGTCTTATCTGTTGCTCAAGTTGTGATTGGTTCGGTTCTGAAACTTCGGCCATATTATTAGTATCTAATAAATCGGTATATTTTACAATTCGTTTTTATAGTAATGTTAAGACGACACACGTAACCATTCCTAAAAGCAGAAAACCCCATAAGTAATCAAGAGAAAATGAGCGGGTGAGAGGGGGAGTATATTAAAAAATATGAAAGTTTAGACTAAAAAAGAGGAATACAACAATTTCCTGCTCACTGTGTTATTTGATTATTGATTCCAACAGTTCAATTACCTCATTTTCTGCAAGACCAACTGTTTCAATGTCGAAGTTTAAGCCCTGATAACTAAAAGTGGAAATATACATTTCATTATAATTTCCTATTTTTACTTCTATTCCTTTTATTTTTGAAACTTCAAGTGGCTCATCACCTAGGAAATAATCTCTTAATGGCTCAAAATCTTTGGAAAAAGCAACAATGATGTGTTTTTCAATTAAACCATCATTACTTGGCTCACTTTCATAATTCACAACATAATCATGCAATATGTTGTATGGAGCATTTTGATAATCTTCCTTGTTTTCATCAAGTTTTTTGGTATATATCAAATATTTTGATTTAATTGTCAAACTACTAGGCACTTTTATATCATCTAGAAAAGTATACTCAGTAAATCTTTCTTTAACGTTTATATCAGTATCATATTTAATGTCTGCATCTAAATTTGCAGCTGCGATTTCTTTTAGATAATTTATTTTAATTGTATTAGCAGACGGTGTTGTAAAACTTTTTTCTTTCTTATTTTTAAATACAAATATTCCAGCAATAATTAATAAAAGACATATGGGAATTAAGAAAGATCTAAACCATTTATTGTTTTTCATTTTATTCCTCCTTTTTATCAAGAAAAAGTGAGCGGGTGACCAGAATCGAACTGGCCTCTTCTCCTTGGAAGGGAGATATACTACCGATGTACTACACCCGCGCTTGCCTAATGCGTAAGTTGCTGCTTAGCAAATTACTGCTCAGCAAACTCAGTTAACATTCTAAATGATTGTTATGGCAAATCAAGGCGATATTTTTTTTAAAGCTTTTTTTAGTGCACTAGCTTGAATAGTTGGCAAATCGCTAGCATCCACAAAACCAAACTGCGCAAAGGGTCCTGGATCGCCTTTCAACACAAAAGGGGTAACTGCCACAACCCGCTCGTCACTCCAAATATTTTTGAGCGCATAGGCATAATAATCGCTTAAATAAAAATTGATCATGTAGCTTGATTTCCAGCCAGTTTCAGTAATAAATGTTTGAAAATCTCGACCCGTTTTGTTTTTTAAAAAATTTAATTCATAAATAAAGCCTTTTAAAGAATTTTGCCCATTGGTCTTGGGCGAGGCTGAAAAGTTTGGATTTGGATAAGAATGAGAATTCCAATAGTCAATGTAAGTAAAAATCTCTGGGTCAACACGAAGCATTGTTTCTAAATAGCTAAAAGCTTCCATGGTTGGAAAAGTATTGGCAGTTGCTAAATCCAGTGCTGCTGGCAAAACTTTATAATTTAAACCCTCACTACGCAACCAATTACTAGTAAATTTTAAAACCTGCGTGTAAGCAAGCGGATCAATTTTGCCACCCCATTCTTGAGCGTGATTAACTTCATTAAAAACGACCACTAATTTTTCCTTTCGATGCCAATTTAAACTTGATAAAAAAGCAACCAAATTAACAATTTCTTTGCGCGTGGGGATTGTCCAATGGTGTTGCTCACTGTCATAGCTGGTCGCTAAACGAATAATCGGAATCAATTTAAGCCGATAAGCTTCATCAAAAAATTGTTGCCAGCGTTGCCAATCTTGCGTATCGCTAGTAGCTAGGGGAATGGTGATGTAGCGCCACTCATCATCCTCAAAAATCATGCGCACTTGCTTAAGTTCTTCTGGTTGCAAAATATGCATGCCTAAAACATCATTTTTTGCCCAAACGTCTTTTATGCCAAGTGCTAAAAAACAGAGCAAAATAAAAAGATTCAATAATATTTTAGATTGATGTTTCAACATTTTATTAGATTCAATATATCAAGAATTCTTGTTAAAGTCAATGAATTAGTATATGATAATCTCAGCAAATAATTTCTTGTATTATGAAACAAGCAAAACAAAAATCTATTTTTGCGTCTTTATTTTATAGTTTATCCTGGATCTGTTTTAGTGCCGCAATAATAATTGTTACGAGTCTTGTTTACAATTCTTACTACAAGTTTAGTCCTCAGGATCAAGAGCAGCTAGTCCTAAATCAGATCTTAGAAAATCATCAACCAGCTGCTTTAGCTCCAGCCGGACAACAAGTTCTCAGCGTGGTGGAGAGTGAAGATGCTAGAGCAGAATTGATTGCCAAATTTTTGGAAAGGCACAATTCTCCAATGACTCCTCATAATGTTTATGGGCAAAAATTGGTCGAAATTGCTGATCGACACGGCTTAGACTTTCGTTTTTTGCCGGCAATTGCCATGCAAGAATCAAATTTATGTCGAGTCACCAATCCACAAGCGCCAAACAACTGCCTTGGTTTTGGCATTCATAGCCGAGGAACTTTAGACTTTGATAGTTACGAAGCGGGTTTTGAGCGCGCTGCTAGGGAATTAAAACAAAATTATATTGATCAAGGTTTAGACACGGTCACCCTAATTGAAAGCAAGTACACTCCTTCAAGTAACGGTTCTTGGGCTAATTCGGTTAATCAATGGATGGCAGAGATTCGCTATGACGATCGAGACATGGGCCGCAGTGAAAAAGTTAACACCAATGTCCTAGAATTCGCGAATTAAAGCTTTGAAATTATTTTTTCCAGACTAAAAAATATTTATTAAAGAGATACTTGACATCCTTATAATTTTTGCTATAATAACATCATCTCAGAAGGTTCTTCCTCACCGGGACTACGTTCTGAGCTCAAAAGATCCCGCGCTAAGCGGGTTTTTTTGTGCTTAAT
>CAZBEW010000004.1:61516-81427 GCA_964491115.1 uncultured Pseudomonadales bacterium
CTGGTTGGGGTCATGCCTGGCAAAGTATTCGCTTCTAAACAATAGGCCTGATTATTTTGATCTAAGAGAAAATCTATCCTTGAATAAAAACCTAGGCGCAAGATGTTATGCACCTTGAGCGCATTGTTTTGCAACAAGGCACAAATTTCATCCAAAATCTTGGCTGGGCATATCTCTTTAGTTAGCCCTTTTTGATATTTATTTTTGTAATCGTAAAAACCGAGTCGGGGTTTGATTTCAATAACAGGCAATGCTTTTCCATTTAAGATGCCAACTGAAAATTCTCTGCCAACTATCTTTTCTTCTATCAGAGCAAAGTTATCATATTTTTTAGCCAAATTAATCGCAGGCTTGAGTTGAGTAGGGGTTTCGACGATGCTCACGCCAACGCTTGATCCACAGTTAGATGGTTTGACCACACAGGGAAAGTTGAGGTCATCAAGATTAATATTCTTGTATAAATCAAGATATTTCCACTTGGGCGTTAAAACATTATTTGACAACATTAGTCTTTTTGACAGGTCTTTATCCATTGCCAAAAGGCTACCAACATAATCTGTGCCGGTATATTTTATTCCATGGATATCTAAAAGAGCTTGTAATTGACCATTTTCACCTATTGAGCCATGCAGAGCCAGAAAAACCACATCGGCTTTCTTGCACAAATCGATGACGCCAGCCCCAATTAGGCTGCCTTGATTATCAACACTCAATTTAATAGCAGCTAAATCGGGCTCTTGCTCCGAAACCAAATAAGAAAAAGTTTTAGCCGACTGACGATTGACATATACTGGCTCTATCTGCGTGTTGCTAATTCCCAAATATAAATCAAGCAACATGACCTCGTGCCCCTTGGCAATTAGTGCATTTGATATCAATGCGCCAGAGGAAAGTGACACATCTCTTTCAGGGCTAAGGCCACCCACTAATACGATTATTTTCATAAAAGCCTATTTTCCTGTTTTTCAAAATGCTGTTGCGAGTTCAAATTGACTGTTATACAGTTCCGCATAGAAACCATTCTGAGCGAGCAATTTACTATGAGCACCTTTTTCAACAATGTCACCATCTTTGATAACCAAAATGGAATCAGCATTTTTTATTGTGGAGAGGCGGTGGGCAATAATGAAGGAAGTCCGCCCTTGAGTTAGCTTATTCATCGCATCATGCACGAGCTTTTCTGTGCGGGTATCCACCGAGCTCGTTGCTTCATCCAATATTAGAAGTGGCGAATCCTGGATAATGGCGCGAGCAATTGTAATAAGCTGTTTCTGACCCGCCGACAAGTTCGCTTTATCATTGAGAAGGGTATTGTAGCCCTGCGGCAGTGTTTGAATAAAGTGGTGGACACCGACTGCCTTGCAAGCAGCGACCACCTCCTCGTCTGTAACACCCTGTTTACTATAGACAATGTTTTCTTTAATAGTTCCCTCAAAGAGCCAGGTGTCTTGAAGCACCATGCAAAATTGTTCATGCACGTTTTCCCTGGTAACCTGATTGATCGGTGTACCGTCTATAAGAATTTCACCACTGTCTACTTCATAAAAGCGCATGAGTAAACTCACTATTGTTGTTTTACCTGCGCCAGTGGGCCCAACGATAGCAATTTTTTGTCCGGCTTTTATCTTGGCGGAAAATCCTTTGATGATTTTTTTATCCTTAGTGTAGCCAAAGCGAACATTTTTAAATTCCACATCGCCTTTGACATTCTCTAGCTTTTGCGATTTTTGGCTCTCATCCGCTAGTTCCTCTTCATCTAAAAATTCAAAAACGCGCTCGCTAGCAGCAGCTGTCCTTTGCAGTTGTTGTACGGCTTGAGCCAATCGCGACAGCGGTTGCGTAAATAGGCGAATATAAATCATAAATGCAACAATTACGCCAAAAGAAATGCTGCCTTTCATGGCAAGCACTGAGCCAACAACACAAACCATTAAATAACTGAAATTTCCGATGAAGCCCATCAGAGGCATCATTAGTCCAGACAAAAATTGAGATTTCCAGCCACTTTCATAAAGCGAACTGTTAATGGCTTCAAAGGTCTTTTTTGCCATTCTTCCACCGTTATATGCTTTAACAACATTGTGTCCCGAATAAATTTCTTCAATATGACCATTAATATCACCAAGTCCCTGCTGCTGAGTATTAAAATGCTTTTGCGATTTTGACACAATGATCAGAATCAAGGCAAATCCAATCAGGGTAAAACTAACAGCCACCAGCGCCAATATCCAGCTATTGTAAAACATCATCATTAAGGAGCCAAAAAACATGGTGATTGACTTGACCAAAGTATCCAGGCTTTGATTCAATGTGTGACCAATAACATCGACATCGCTAGTCACTCGGCTAATTACATCGCCATAGCTTGTTTTATCAAAATATTTGAAAGGTAACTTGTTGATTTTTTGCGAAACACTCGTCCTCATGTTGTTTGAAATTTTAGTAGTGATCGTTGCCAACAAATATCCCTCTACAAAACTTAAAATAGCTGATAAGGCATAGAAAAATACAAGAAGCATGCCAATGTTAAACACGGCTGTAAAATCGATAACACCAAGAATAGGCTCTCCGTCCACCAAGGCAGGCAGTCCCTTCATGATTTCGTTAGCCATCTCTTTCAATTTATTTGGACCAAGAATTTGCAGTAAGGTTCCTAAAGCTGTTATCACTAGGGCAAGGGTAATAGCGGGCATGTAATTTTTAGAATAACTTATCAATTTACCCAATGTCCCTTTGAAGTCCTTGGCTTTTTCACCGCCCATACCCATCCTATGTGGGCCTCCCATCAGAGCTCTATGTTGTGATCTTTGATTGTGTTCACTCATGATGCCAACTCCTCCTCGCTTAACTGCGACATAGCGATTTCCCTATAAACAGCACAATCACGGAGCAATTTTTTATGTGTTCCTGTGCCCACAATTTTACCCTCATCAAGAACAATAATTTTATCCGCATCCATAATTGTGCCAATTCGCTGTGCGACAATTAGACTGGTCACGCCCGCAGTTTCCTTTTTCAAAACACTACGCACAATGCGGTCTGTCTTATAATCAAGCGCTGAAAACGAGTCGTCAAAAATATATATTTCTGGACGGCGGCAAACGGCGCGGGCAATGGCAAGGCGTTGTTTTTGACCACCGGATATATTCGCGCCGCCTTGCGATATGGAAGCCTGGTATTTACCGTCCATTTTTTCAACAAAATCCTTACCCTGAGCGATATTGACAGCCCATTTCACTGCGTCTTCACTAAAATCGGCCTTTCCATTGTCACCGTAAGCAACATTCGAACTGACTGTTCCTTTGAATAACACTGCTTTTTGTGGCACATAGCCAATCTTATTAAGGAGTGATTCCAGCTTGTAGTCTTTCACATTTACGCCATCAATTAATACTTCACCCTTGCTTACGTCAAAGAAACGGGGAACAAGATTTATCAAGGTTGATTTTCCGCTCCCAGTAGAACCAATAAAGGCAACCGTTTCACCTGGCGATACAGTAAAATTTATATCTTCTAGAACTGCCTCTGCTGCATCAGGGTATTTGAAGCTAACAGACTTAAATACAATCTCACCATGAATACCTGGTTTACCCTCAGTTACCTTGCCATCCAAAATCTGAGATTCCGTATCCAGCACTTCATTAATGCGTTTGGCTGAGACACTGGCCCGAGGGATCATAATGAATATAACAATAAGCATCATGAACGACATAATCACCTGCATCGCATAACTAGAAAAAACAACCATGTCAGAGAATATTGTCAATTTATCTAGTGCACCAGCTGCACTAATCAGATATGCACCTATCCAATAAATAGCCAGCGAAAGCCCACTCATGATTAAATTCATCACCGGCATCATGATTTCCATAGAACGACTGGTAAACATCTGCATATTAGTGAGCTCTTGGTTTACTTTTTCAAATTTATCTTCTTGATATTTTTCGGCATTGTAGGCGCGAACAACGCGCAAACCGGTAAGATTTTCTCTCGTCACACGAGTGATATTGTCGGTCAGGGTCTGCATCTTCTTAAATTTTGGTATCACAAACACTATTAGAAATGAAACCATTAACAAAACAATCATTACGGCAATGCCCGTGACAACTGACCATTCAAAACCTTTACCCGCAATTTTAGTAATAGCCCATGCTGCTGTAATTGGCGCTTTAACCACTAATTGCAAGCCCATCACCACCAACATCTGAACCTGCGTCACGTCGTTTGTGGAACGGGTAATCAGGCTTGAAGTGGAAAAACGCTTGATCTCTTCTATAGAGAATGATTCAACCTTACTAAATAATAAGCTGCGCAGGCGCTGGGAAAAAGATGCGGCTATTTTTGCCGCAAAGCCACCGACTGCAATAGCAGCAACAAGACTGCCTAATGCGCACAAGAGCATATAGCCACCGTTAAGCCAAATCTCGCTCATTGCGCTACCTGGGGTCTGGGTCAACATTGTTATTTCCGACATGAAGTCGGGAAGCTTTAAGTCAAGCCAAACCTGTATGATAATGAAAATCAGGCTAGCACCCGCCATTAGCCATTCTTTTGTCTTAAAATATTTAAAAATTCTTAACATTAAACAATTTTCTCCTTATCTTTGTATAGAATAGAGCCCTATTGGCAATGAGACAACACTCATATAGATAGTGTGCCGAAGAGAGGACTCGAACCTCCATGAGTTGCCTCACACGGTCCTAAACCGTGCGCGTCTACCATTTCGCCACTTCGGCTAAAAACTTTACTCATTAATTATAACTGATCTGCGTTGATTATAACTATTAAAACCGACCAATTTTCATTATCGCTACACATTATCAGCGACCGACTACTATTATAATTAAATTATCATTGACTTTTTAGTTTTTTTTCATAAGCTAGACTAGTGTCTTTAAACTTCACTTACAAGCTTAAAAAAAGTTCAAGAGCTAGATCCATCCGCCTGAGCATTGATGCTGGAGGAGAAGTGCTTGTGTCTGCGCCAACACTTTATCCCAATTTTCTGATCGAAAAGTTTTTAGAACAACAGCAAGCCTGGATTTTAGCTAAAAAAGCAGAAGTAGCAAAATTACAAGCAAAAATTAAACAAGACGAGGTCTTTATTTTTGGGGAAAAATATCAAATTATTGTTAAGCTTGATCAAAATCAAGCGCCAGGAATTACCCTTGGCAATCAGCAAATAATTATTAATCAATTAAAGCCTGGAGCTTATCACAATAAACTCGAGAAGTTTCTGAAAAATACTGCCACTAAATATCTGACACAAAAAACTGCCATTTTAGCTAAAAAAATGAACATAGATTACCAAAGAATAAGTATTCGTCAACAAAAATCACGCTGGGGCAGTTGTAGTAGTCGAGGCAATATTAATTTTAATTGGCGCTTAATTCATTATTCTCCTGCCACCATTAATTATGTAATTATTCATGAATTGGCGCATCGCCAAGAGGCAAATCATTCAAAAAAATTTTGGCAATTAGTGGCTCAATACGATCCCGATTATAAAATACACAAAAACGCCCTTAAAAAAAGGCTATATAATTAAGAAGATGATCACAATTGTTCACGGCGAAAATTTAATCAAGTCTAGAGAAAAATTATTTCAACTTAAGCAAGTTGCTAAAAAAAACAATCAAGAGCTGACGAGCTTATTAGCCAAACAAATTACTTTTCCAACTTTAGAAAAAGCGCTTTATGCTCATGATCTTTTTGGTCAGCAACACTGTCTAATTATTGAGGAATTGCACTCTTTAGCTCACAGTAAAATTAGAACTAAATATATTGAGCAGATTCAAGAAGCAGGGCAAAATTTTGATATTATTCTTTGGGAAAAGAAATCTTTAAGTAAGAGTAATTTACAAAAATTTCCTCAGGCTCAAGTTTTTACTTATCCAATGGGTAAAGCTCTTTGGGATTTGTTAGATGCGCTCAAGCCGCAGGCTCGTAGTAAAAAACAGTTATTGTTGGCTTTAAATGAAGCCGTCGAGCAAGATTCTGCTGAATTGTGCCTTTTCATGATCAGTAAAAGAATTAGCGAATTACTGGCCTTAAAGTTGGGGAGCGAAATCAAGATGCACCCTTTTGTTAAAAATAAATTAAAGCAACAACAGCTATTATTTACCCAAGCTCAATTGCTTAACGCTCATCAACAACTTTATCAATTAGACAAAAAACTAAAACGCTCACAGAATCTCTTAAGTCTGAGGAGTGAACTTGACCTTCTCTTAATAAATCTGTAAATTGATCTTACTAAATAAGAAAGGCTAAAAATGTACAAAATTGTTGATCAGATTAATCCCAACATTTTTCGTGGCTATGACCTTCGAGGTTTGATGGACAAGGATCTAGATGAAAATGTTTATTACACTTTGGGTAGGGCTTATGGAGCATTTTTAGCTAAAAGAAGAATTAAAGAAAGTGCCGTTGGTCGAGATAATCGTCACAATGGAGAGCTGTATGTTAAAGCCTTTATTCAGGGTTTAAATGACAGCGGAATTGATACCATCGATCTGGGCTTAAGTTTAAGTCAAATTATTTATTATTCGTCTTATGAGTTTAAAACCAAGGGTGGAGCCATGATCACGGCTTCACATAATCCAAAAGAATTTAATGGTTTAAAAATGAGTGTTGGTTATTCTGACACCATGGTCAGTGAAGAAATTAAGGAGTTGCAAGAAATAGCTAAAAATCAGCAATTTGTTGATGGTCAAGGCAAAAATCGCCAAGAAGACATTACTCAAGCTTACACTCAACAATTATTGAAACTTTTTTCACTAGAAAAAAAATGGAAAATTGTGCTTGATGCTTGCAACGCTGCTGGAGGAAACTTTTATCCAGAAATATTTAGAGCAGCCGGCTGCGAAGTGATTGAGCAAAATTGTCAATTAGATTCAGATTTTCCCCTTGGACATCCTGACCCCACCGAATTAAGTGTCTTACAACGTCTGGCTCAGGGGGTTGTGGCTGCTAAAGCTGATCTAGGCTTTGCTTTTGATGCTGACGGCGATCGCATGTCTGTGGTTGATGAAAATGGGCAAATTTTATGGATGGATACGATTGTTTCTATATTTGCTAAAGATGTTTTAGATTTTTTACCAGGAAGCAAAATCATTTATAACACCCTTTGCTCTCGTCAAGTGCAAGAAACTATTGAACAGGCTGGTGGCGAAGCAGTGATGTGGCTCACTGGTCACTCTTTTATTAAAGCCAAGGTTAAAGAGGAGCGCTCACCTTTTGGTGGTGAGCTGTCTGGGCACATTTTTTTCATGGATAATTTTTACGGTCACGACGATGCTGCTTATGCTTGCTTGAGATTATTAAGTTATTTGGAAAGAAAAAATGTTAAGCTTAGTCAAGCGGTAGCGGCACTGGTCAAATATATTAGTAGCCCAGAAATTAAATTAGGTTTGCCCGATGAAGTAAAATTTCAACTCATTGATCAGGAAATTAGCGCCGACTTCAAAGAGCACTGGCCTCAGGCTAAATTTACCAAAATTGATGGTATTCGCATGGACTTGCCAGAACAAATGGCGATTATTCGGGCTTCCCAAAATGGACCTTATGTCACAGTTAAATTTGAGGCAAAAACTGAAGAACAATACCAAAAATTAAAAGCAGAATTAAAAGCCATTCTTAAAAAATATCCAGCAGTTAATTGGGGAGAGGGCTCTAATACTAAGGCTCTAGATTAATATTAATGACAGTCGATCAACATCTAATCAATAATTATCATTTTTGTCCAAAGTGTAAAACTTCATTGGTGAATGATGATTCATGTTTGTTCTGTCCCAATTGCCATTTAAAAATTTATCATAATCCCGCTTTGGCAGTGGCTGTGATTGCTTTTAATCAACAGGGCGAAGTCTTGCTCAATAAAAGAAAAATTGCTCCCCATCGTGATTACTGGGACACTGTTGGTGGTTTTGTCAATGTGGGTGAAACAGTAGAGCAGGCTGTTAAAAGAGAGTTTCGCGAAGAAACCCAAGCACACTGTGAAATAGTCCGCTATTGGGGCTCATCTCCAGACATTTATGGTCCCGAGCAATCAGCAACCATTAATCTGTTTTTTGAGGTTAAAATTACTAGCGGTCAAATGCAGGCTAGTGATGATGCCGCTGAATTAGCTTTTTTTTCTCTAGATCGCTTGCCTAAAAAAATCGCTTTTGCTAACACGAAAATTTTTCTCAATTTATTAAAAAAGGAAAAAGGAAAAAAATGAGCAATAAACAAAACACTTCAATTCTTGATGATCGTAGTCAACTGGCAACGATCGATCCCGATCACGCTTTAGCTAGCGCAGAAAGTTTGGCTGATCAAATCAATCAGGTTTGGCAAGAACGAACACAAGTGCGCTTTGAGAATCTCGACAAAAATCCAATTAAGAATATTGTCGTAGCGGGTATGGGCGGCAGTGCCCTCGGAGCAGATGTGATTCTCCACTTATTTAAAGATGCTCTAACAGTGCCTTTATACATTAATCGTGACTATCAATTACCCGACTTTGTTGACCAGAACACCTTGGTAATTTTATCAAGTTATTCAGGCAATACCGAAGAAACTCTGGCCTGCGCCAAAGAAGCAAAAATTAAACAAGCGCAAATTGCCGTTATCAGCGCTGGAGGTGAATTAAGTAAACTTGCTCAAGAAAATCACTATCCTAGTTTTTTAATTAATGCCAAATTCAATCCTTCACAACAACCGAGAATGGCAGTCGCTTATTCAATTATGGCTTTGATTGTTATTTTATCGGCTGCCAAACTATTAAACTTTAATGAACATCAGTTACTAGAAATCATTGATGTGGTGAATCAGCGTACTGAAGCCTTAAAAATTGAAAAAGCTCAAGAAAAAAATCAAGCTAAATTATTGGCATTTTTATGTCTAGAAAGACGGCCGATTTTAGTGGGAGCAGAGTTTTTAGAAGGAGCCTTGCACACAGCCTGCAATCAATTTAACGAAAATGCCAAAATTTTCGCTGATTATAAAATCGTTCCAGAAATCAATCATCACTTACTGGAAGGATTAAGTTTTCCAAAAAATAATGCTCTCAATCATTTTTTTATTTTCTTTCAATCAAAACTTTATCATCCAAGAAATCAAAAGCGCCTTGAATTAACTCAGCAGTTTTTAGAAAAAAAAGGCATCGACAGCATCCTAATTAATCTGGAAAGTGAAAACAAGCTAACTCAAGTTTTTGAATTGATTACTCTCACAACTTTTGCTAACATTTATTTAGCATTTTTAGAGAATATCAATCCTTGCCCAATTCCCAGTGTTGATTGGTTTAAGGAGCAATTAAGTAAATAATAAGTCTTGATGCTTACAAAGCGAGACTAAATTATATATACTGTTAGTGTTAATTTATGGCCAAAATTTATGCACTTCAAGCAAAAGAAGTATTTGATAGTCGTGGTATTCCAACTATCGAATTACTTTTGTGGTTAGATAATGGTTTTTCCACTATTACTTCTGTGCCAACCCCCACCGATGAGAATCAAAACGAAGCCGTCGATTTACGAGACAATGATGAAAGATTATTGGGACTTGGAGTACACAAAGCCATTAATCACATTAATCAAATTATTGCTCCGCAAGTTGTAGAAAAAGAAATTACATCCCAGGGCGAATTAGACAAAATTTTACTTGATTTAGATGGCACAGCCAATAAAAGTCGTTTGGGGGCCAATGCGATTTTAGCGGTCTCTCAAGCCGTTCTGAAAGCTGGCGCAATTAGTGTCGGCTTGCCTCTTTACGAATATATTCAAAAAAAATATAACCTGGTTCAGGAAATTGTCTTGCCATCCTGCATTGTCACCGCTTTAGACGGAGGTAGTCATGGTGGAAAAAATTTAGATTTTCAAGAATTCTCTCTGATACCTGCCAGTCATTTATCTTTAGAAAAATCTTTAGAGATGATTGCCGTTATTAAACAAAAATTAGAAAACTTACTCATCAGTAAAGGCGCTATTCACGCCACTGGACTCACTGGTGGTTTTACCCCAAACCTTTATCGCAACCTCGATGCTTTCGAGCTCTTGGTTGAAGCTATTCGCACCACGCCTTACAACTTTGCCCAAGATATCTTTTTTGGCTTGCAAGCCTCTGCGAAAAGACTATTTGAGGCTGGTAAATATCGAATTAGAGATAATAGTCAGGGCCTCACCGAAGAGGAAATGATTAAATTTTATGAGCAACTTCGAGAAAAATATAAAATCATTTATTTAGAAGATCCTTTTATCGAAAATGATAAAAAAAGCTGGCAAACACTTAATCGAGATCTTGGCGAAACAACCACTATTGCCGCTTGTCGTCATGTCGCTGCTAAAGTCAATGAAATTGACAAAATTAAACAAAATAAAATGGCTAATGCGATCGTGCTGAAGCCAAGACAAATTGGCACCGTGAGCGAATTAATGGAGAGCATTAAAACCGTTAAAGATCAAAATCTGAACTTAATCATCAGTCATAGCACTGGTGAAACCTTAGAAACATTTATTGTGGATTTGGCAGTAGGGGTAGGTGCTAATTTTGTAAAATTTGGTCCACTTAATCGGGGAGAAAGAGTCGTTAAATACAATCGCTTACTAGATATTAGCCGTGAATTAAAAAACAAAGAAACTTAATTTTTAGATTCTTTAGTTTTTTTAGTTTCTTTGGTATCTTTAATTTCTTCGTTCTTATTCTTAAAAATTCGATCCCAGTTATTGCGTAAAAAGTAAAAGACAAAGCCAACAAAGGCAACAATTATCACTACTTCTAGAATTAAGTTGAGAGTGTCCATACTATCCAACAAACCCTGAAATTGTTTTAAGCCATAGTAAGCAGCCATTAGGTAAAAAGTATTGCGGACCAGCATTCCTAAAAAAGTGCCAACTATAAACACTCGATATTTAATTTTAATTAAGCCTGCCACCACAGTAATTGGCACGGTTGGCACAAAGGGCAGCGCTCTTAATATAAAAATAATCAAAGTGTTGTTTTTACTTTTAGAAAAAATCTTGCCATAGCGCTCAATTTCATTAGAATCTAAGCCTAAAAATTTACCAATTTTTCCTCGAGTAATTAAGTCTTCAAACTTATCAGCAAGCCAAAAAATAGAAGAAGAGGTAAAGATTTTAGCGGTCGCTCCAACTAGAGCTAAAAATAAAACATAATAAAGACTTTTATTACTGCTAATGGCCAAGGTGCCTGCTGTTAAAGGAACAAAAGGGGAGGGAATAATCGCAATAACTTCTTCGACAATTGCGCCAACTATCATAAAAATTGGCAAAGAAACAGAGTTTGCAAAATTAGTTAAAAAGTTTAAAACCGACTGAATTATTCCTGACATAATTTTAAAAGTATAACTGAACTAAATTGATAAACCAAGGGCAGTTTGCAATACTTGCTCAATTTATAAAATAATGTAAATTATCCTAATTGATATGTTTTGATGTATATATTGCTAGTTGAGTTTTGGGGGAATTTCGTTTATTTTATGGTTATTATTCGTTATTAGTTTGTGAAAGAATCGGGTCTATGGCAGTCACCTTATACAAAAGACAAAGACAAATCGTCGATTTTATCGGTCAATATATTCAAAAAAACGGTTATTCTCCTACTCTAAAAGAAATTGCTGACTCCATTGGTGTGTCCTCTTTAGCCACTGTGCATGAGCATTTGCAGGCGTTACAGCGCAAAAAAGTCATTCGTAAGCACGAGGGCGCTGTTCGAGGTATCGAATTAATTGATCGTACTTTTTTAAATATTACTGACAGTGTTGATTTGCCTTTTATGGGCTACATCGCTGCAGGAGCGCCAATTGAGGCCCATGAAGATCCCAATGCTTCTTTTAAGGTTTCGCCAGAAATGATTTCTGGTAAAAAACGGGCCTTTGTCCTTCAAGTAAAAGGCAAATCAATGATCGAAGATCATATTGATGATGGCGACTATGTAGTGATTGAAGAAACTCCAGAAGTCAACAATGGCGATATTGTGGTTGCACTACTAGATAACGGTCTAGCCACCTTAAAACGCTTTTACAAAGAAGTAACACGAATTAGATTAGAACCTGCTAATTCCACCATGAGTCCTATCTATGCCACCAATGTCCAAATTCAGGGCCGGGTAGTGGGCTTAATTAGAAAATTTCGTTACTAAAATAGTTAGCTGAAATTGTTAAACAAGTGGGCTCAGGCCAAAACTTCTTTAATTTGCAGTTGATAATTAATAAATATTTTTAGGACGTAGAGATAATCGCTAGTCCGATTAATAAATTTTATTAATAAATCACGCAGATCTCTTTCAGAATCGAGAGCGACTAATTTTCTTTCAAGACGTCGGCAAATGGTTCTAGCGACATCTGTTTGAGCGGCTAAGCGATTGCCACCAGGCAAAACAAAATTATTTAAAAAGTTTTCGCCCAATTTATTTTGCAAAAAAATAATATTGTCTTCCATTTTTTGTAAATAAGCATTTGATAATTTTACTTTAGGCGATTTAGCTATTTCTGCACCTAATTTAAAAAGTTGTTTTTGCAAATTAATCAAGAATTTTTTTTGCTCTTTTAAGTCGGATAAATCAAGATTTTTTTTGCCAGCTGCTAACTCTCCATCCCAATCTGCCAGCAACAAGCCAAGACTACTATTAAATTCGTCCAAAGTTCCTAAGACCTCAAAAACCAAACTGCTTTTGGCTAAGCGCTCGCCATTAATTAATTGAGTTTGACCCTGATCTCCGTTTTTGCTAAAAATTTTATTCATCATTTCTATTCTAAATTCATTTTGAGCCTTTTCAAATAGCTAAATGCTATTTATAATGAAATCCCGTGATGGTTAATATCCGCGGGTTCCTCCAACAATCAGCAAAAAAGCACCCCACAAAGTATGTCTTTGTATCTGGTGGAGTTCTTTCAGGACTAGGCAAAGGCATTACTGCTGCCTCGTTAGGCGTCTTGTTAAAAGCTCAGGGTTATAGCGTTACCAATATTAAATGTGAAAATTACTTAAATATCGACTCTGGCAATATTAATCCAACTGAACATGGAGATGTTTTTCTTTGCGATGACGGTTTGGAGGCAGATTTAGACCTCGGCTCTTATGAGCGTTTTTTAGACGAGGAGGTTGGCTACAAAAATTTTGTAACCATGGGACAGGTTTACAGCACTGTTATTGAAAAAGCCAAAAATTTAGAATATGAGGGAATTACTGTTGACGCCATCCCCTTTGTTCCAGAAGAAGTTATCAGGCGCATTCAGGCTGCTGGCAAGGGCTACGACATTTGTTTAGTCGAACTAGGCGGAACAGCTGGCGAGTATCAAAACATCGTCTACTACGAGGCCTATCGCATTATGAAGATGACCTTGCCTAATGATGTCATTATTATTCACGTCACTTATTTTCCTAATCCCAGTCATATCAACGAATTAAAATCTAAACCCACTCAATTATCGGTTAAAACACTTAACTCGATGAGTATTCAGCCAGATTTTATTGTTGGTCGAGGGACTTCTTACATAGACGACAAGCGCAAAGCAAAAGTTGCTTATTTTTGTAATATAGAAAAAGAAGAAATCATTTCTAATCCTGATTGTAAATCAATTTATGAAATTCCCTTGATTTTTCAACAGCAAGATTTTGGCAACAAGGTCTTAAAAAAGTTGAATTTAGCTCACAAAGCAGTTCAACTTAAAGACTGGCAAGCCATGGTGAAAAAAATCTATAGCAAAAAAGATAAAAAAGTTTCCATAGCCATTATTGCCAAATACATTAAAAGCGGCAATTATCAACTAAAAGACTCATACGCCTCCTTGTTAGAGGCCATTGATCATGTTGCTTGGCAAGAACAATTAACTGCAGAAATCGTTTTCATTAATGCTGAAAAATTAGAAAAAAAAGATAAAAAGTCATTAGCTGATTTAAAAAATGCTGACGGCATCCTCGTGCCCATTGGCTGGGGCAAAAGGGGAGTAGAAGGTAAAATTCAAGCTATTAAATATGCTAGAGAAGAAAAAGTTCCGTATTTGGGCTTATGTTATGGCATGCAATTAGCTTCAATTGAATTTGCTAGAAATGTGGCTAATTTAAAAGATGCTCACACAGTCGAAGTTGAACCTAAAACCAAACATCCCATTATCCATGCCATTCCCTTTGATGAGAAATATCAAACTATTAAAAGCAGCGAAGCGAGCATGAGACTTGGCACTTATGATTGTGTACTCAAAAATGGCACTTTAGCGCATCAAATCTATAAAAAACATCACGCATTTAAAAATGAAAAAGCCAATTTAGTCGCTGAAAGGCATCGTCATCGTTTTGAGTTTAATAATGATTATCGTCAAATTTTAGAAGATAAGGGTTTTGTGATTTCTGGCACCAGCCCCGATAATTTTTTTGTGGAAATGATCGAACTACCCACCACAGTCCATCCTTTCTTTTTTGCCACGCAAGCTCATCCCGAATATAAATCTCGACCCTTAACCCCTCACCCCATTTTCATTGAGTTCTTAAAAGCCATCGTAGAAAACTCCAAGCAAAAGTAAAAACAGCCCATTTTTCAAGCTTGCTAAATTAGCACTTACTCTGTACAATAACCGCTTGTTATGGCAATTAGTTTTAATTATCACGAGCAAAAAATTAACGTTGGTGACTCCGTTCGCGTCCACCAAGAAATTGTTGAAGGCAACAAAAAAAGAGTGCAGATCTTTGAAGGCATTGTCATTGCTATCAAGAATCGAGAATTCAACAAAAGTTTTACTGTACGCAAAATTGGCGCTAACAATATTGGTGTGGAAAAAATCTTTCCATTAGCCATGCCTAGCATTAAAAAAATTGAGTTAAAACGTCAAGGAGATGTACGTCGAAGCAAGTTATATTACTTGCGTGACAAAGTCGGTAAGGCAGCCAGCAAAGTTAAAGAAAAAAATCTTTTCGAAAAAAGCGCTCAATAATTTTCCTGTACGACAAGGGTGTTTGGCTGAAACTGTTGCCTGTGCATTTTTAACAAAAAATAATTATCAAATCATCATCCGCAATCTTTCTTTTAATAAGCACGAGCTAGATATTATTGCTCTTGATAGCAAGCATGATGAGTATGTTTTTGTTGAGGTGAAATGGAGAAAAAATGAAGATTTTGGAGAGGGCAGCAGTGCCGTTAATCAACAAAAATTATTATCCATGCAAATAGTCGCTGATCAGTGGCTAAGCAAACAAAAGTTTTCAAAAGCGTGGAGATTTGATATTATATCTTTAGTTGGTGATTTAAATAAAGCAAGCTTAACAATTAAACATTATAAAAATGTTAGTTGGCCATAAATATGGCCCCATCGTCTAGCGGTTAGGACATCGGGTTTTCATCCCGGCAACTGGGGTTCGATTCCCCATGGGGTCACAAAAAATAGTTTTTAATCCTATTTTGTGCTACTATGATTAATAGTTACTTATTAAAGTGAAAGAAATTATGGATAACGAAGGAAGAATAAACAACGAGCCACCACAAATGAATAATGAGCCCATCATGGACAACAAGCCCATAATGAATAATGAGCCCGCAGCGCAACCCCAGCCTGAATTTAAAATAGGTGAGAGTAAAGAACTTACTAGAGCTGAAAGGGATGCCTTTGCTCAATCATGGGTAGAAAAACAACTTGGAGCTGAAAAAACAGCACAGCAAATACTGGCTGAATTAATGGCCACTGGAGCAAATTTAAAAAGTTGTTTAGCTAGTGATAAAGAAATTTGGAAACCACAATTCGCTGAAGATGATGATAAAAGGATGATTTTATTGACTGGTTATATAGGATCTGCAGTTAGCACTAGTATTTTGAGAGACGCATTAAAGTTAGCCATTAAAATACCTCGATCAAAAAGCCTTGAAGGAACCAATTTGTACATGCTTCCTTATCCTCGCTTTACAGAAGAAGGTGGGATTGACGCGCCTAGTTCAGATCTTCTCGTATTGAGTGGAGAACAGGTGAAAAATATTCAAGACTTATTAAGTTCGCTAGATTCACAAGAATAGTTAATCAGAAATAGCGACTAATTTACCAAGCTCCTCATCAAAACGATAATGAGTATAAGCAACTGGTCTATGATTTGCATCTAATTCTACTGAAGACAAACTAACTGATTCCAATGTTTCACCGACTGGAATGCTAATTTCAAATTGACCATCTTTTATAAGCAACTGTCCTTTTTCCAGTGTCACTGATTGAACCTTGGTCAAAGGAAAATTGTCTGCTAATTGTTCCATCCTATTAAAATAGGCTACTCGATCATCACCATACACTTTTCTTGATTCAACCAGCTTATCATTGGTATAAATTTCCCAATCGCCAGTTATGTGGATTTGGTGCTGACCCCTAACATAAGGTTCATCTTGCCCACCTGTGCCTGGCAAGGTGTCGGTATATTTTTGACCCAGATCAATAGTGAGCCAACCATCGGCAGGATGAATAACTCGCCAAATTGATCCATCAACAATTGTTTGGAAGGCTGATACAAAATTTTGTAGAGAAATGACCTGCTTATTCATACCTTAATGCTCATCAGCATAATCTGGATCACTTAAAGCATCAGCTTTAGTTGGATGAATTTTTCCATCAGGATGTTCTGCTGGCGCATAAACGGTATAAAGTTGTAGCGCTTCTGTATTAGAAGTGTTAATAACGTTGTGTCTTTGACCAGCAGGAATGACGATGGCCACTCCATCGCTCAAATCATAGGTGCTTTCACCAATAATCGCCTGGCCAAAACCCTTTTCTACTCGAATAAATTGATCGTGATCATCATGAGTTTCGATGCCAATATCATCTCCTGGAGCAATTGACATGACCACCAATTGAGTAAGGGGAGCGGTATAAAGCACTTCTCTAAAATTTTGATTTTCTAAAGTTTTCTCTTCAAGATTGATACTATAGCCTGACATAAGATCCTTTCTACTTTTTTAATTTTTTATTAGTTTAACAGGTTTTTTAAATTATTATTTAGACTAAGCTTTGACCAGTCATTTCTTCTGGCTGGGGCAAATCTAATAATTTAAGAATGGTTGGCGCGATATCGGCCATCACTCCTTGCTCGCGATTGAGCTGGCCGTCATTGAGTAAAACAAAAGGTACTGGATTGGTGCTGTGTTCTGTTAGAACTTCACCTGTTTCGGTTAGCATTTGTTCACAGTTGCCGTGATCGGCAGTGATCATTAAATAATAATTATGCTCTGCTGCTGCGCGACAAATTTTGCCCAAAGCATCATCAATAGTTTCTACAGCTTTAACGGCTGCTGGAATATCGCCAGTGTGACCAACCATATCTCCATTACAAATGTTGGCAAATATTACTGAATGTTCGCCATTGGTCATGGTTTCAACAATTTTATCGGCAATTTCTCTTGCTTTCATTTCTGGTTTTTCGCTGTGACTTTCAACTTTGTTACTATCAAACATAAAGCGATCTTCGAGCGGGTAGGGTTCTTCGCGTTTGCAATTTAAAAAGAAAGTTAGATGAGCAAATTTTTCAGTTTCTGTAATTCTCATTTGCTTGATTTGGTTTTCGGCTAAGACTTCAGCCAAGCCATTGTGGATCGTTTCTGGACCATAGGCCACTGCCACTGGATATTTATCACTATAAAGAGTCATGGTAACAAAGAAAATATCTTGGGGTCCGCGTTCTAAAAAGCGCTCGCTTAATTGTCTTGGTCGATCGTTGCGAAAATTAGCAAAAATCAGACTGTCGCCAGCTTTCACTTTGGCTTTTTCTTCATCTTTGACTTTAATTGTGCAAGGCACAATAAATTCATCGCCTTTACCATTGGCATATGACTGTTCAATGGCAACTTGGGCACTGACAAATTGAGGTGCCTGACGATCTCTAATGGCTTGATATGCCAAGTCTGTTCTTTCCCAATTATGATCTCGATCCATGGCGTAGTAGCGGCCAGCAATCGTGGCTAATTGAGCGCCAGTTTCTTGACAAATTTTAGCTAATTTTTCAAAACTGGCTAAACAACTTTTCGGAGCGACATCTCGACCATCAGTCATGGCGTGCACATAAATCTCTTTGACTCCAAAGTCGGCTGCTTCTTTAATCAAAGCAAAAATATGATCTTCATGAGAGTGCACTCCACCTGGGCTTAATAAACCCATAATATGCAAAGCTGTCCCTTTGTTTTTCACATTTGCAAAAGCGTCACGAATGGCAGGAGCACTGTGTAATTGACCCTCTGCTGCTGCTTTATTTAATTTAACTAAATCTTGATAAATCACTCGACCAGAACCAATGGCCGCGTGATTAATTTCGCTATTACCCATTTGACCAGCTGGTAAACCCACTGCTTCACCAGAAGAAGTGAGGAGGGCATGGGGCTGTTCTGCCCAAATTTTGTCCCAATTGGGTGTCTTTGCTAAGCTAATGGCGTTGCCCGGGTAAGCCTTGTAATGACCCCAGCCATCAAGAATAATAAGAGCGAGTTTTTTTGTAGAATTCTCTGACATAAATCCTTTTTCAATAATTTGCTTAACAAAGGGGGGATTAACCCCCCTCAATAAACACATTATTTGTGAAAGGGAAATTTAGCCATTTTGGCCTTATCACCTAATTCACGCTCAATCATCATTAAACGATTATATTTGGCCACTCGTTCGCTACGACACATCGAGCCGGTTTTAATCTGTCCCGTTCCTGAGCCAACAACAAAATCGGCGATAAAAGTATCCTCTGTTTCTCCGCTACGATGAGAAACAATACAAGTCCAACCAGCACTTTGAGCTAATTTAATCGCTTGGATTGTTTCGCTAACACTACCAATCTGATTCAATTTAATCAGCACTGAGTTGGCCGCTTTTTTCTCAATCGCTTTTTGAATTCTTTCAGGATTGGTAACTAGCAAATCGTCGCCCATGATTTGGACATACTTGCCTAAAGTAGCTGTTAACTCGGCGAAACCTTCCCAGTCATCTTCGGCCAAACCATCTTCTATCGAAACAATTGGATATTCTTCAACCCATTGTTGATATTTTTTAACCATTTCACTGCTACTTAATTTTTTATTTTCTGTTTGCAGATCGTAGTAGGCCACGCCGCCTTCATTTTTATAAAATTCAGTAGCTGCTGGATCTAAAGCGATGAAAACATCTTGCCCAGCTTGATAACCTGCCATTTCAATGGCTTGGATCATCATTTGCAATGGTGCCTCGTTAGTGCCTAAAGATGGAGCATAACCGCCCTCATCGCCAACTGTCTTTTGCATACCCTTGGCTTGCAGTATTTTGCCTAAGTGGTGAAAAATTTCTGCATTAATTTGCACGGCTTCCACCACACTTTTAGCAGCTAAAGGAAAAATCATAAATTCTTGCATATCAGAACTACCAATGGCATGTTTGCCGCCATTGAGCACGTTAGACATGGGAATTGGCATAATAAATTCTTCAGTGCTGTTGCCAAATAATTGAGCAATATAAGCGTAAAGAGGCATTTTGCTAGCGATGGCCGCTGCTTTTACACAAGCCATTGACACTGCCAAAATCGCATTAGCCCCAAGTTTTTGTTTGCCTTGAGTGCCATCTAGATCAAGCATTATTTGATCTAACTCTGCTTGTTCTGTGACTTTATGGCCAATTAGTTTTGGAGCAATCAACTCGTTAACGTTGGCTACCGCTTTTAAGACTCCTTTGCCTAAATAGCGACTATTATCTCCATCACGTAATTCTAAAGCCTCATAAGCTCCAGTTGACGCACCAGATGGTACTGCAGAAAACACCTCGGTACCATCTTCCAAACTTAGGGTCACAGCAACGGTGGGGTTACCTCTTGAATCTAAAAGTTCTTGGGCAACAATTGATTTGATAATCATAGAATCTTTCTAGGTCTCTAGACCATAATTAATGTTGAGGTGCGGGCGGGATTTGAACCCGCGAACGAAGGTTTTGCAGACCTCGCC
>CAZBEW010000005.1:0-59129 GCA_964491115.1 uncultured Pseudomonadales bacterium
GTGTTGGAATATAATGCTTGATAGCCACTGGCTACATTCTGACCACCTCCTGTGTTGGAATATAATGCTTGATAGCCACTGGCTACATTCTGACCACCTCCTGTGTTGGAATATAATGCTTGATAGCCATATCCCACATTGCCTGTTCCTGAGCTTATATTGCTACCAGAGCCTAAACCAATAAAGATATTAGAAGAAGCATTGCTAAAGATGTCTACTACTTTGGTATTGTTATATTTCAATTCTATGGTGGGGTAGGAGCTTGTGTTTACAGATAATTTAGCTCCTGGTGTGGTGGTGCCAATCCCCACATTGCCAGCTACGAGCATTGAAGTTCCAGCTGCTGCTGGGTCAAGGTAGTAGTTTGTATTGGTGTAATCAATGAATTTTTCAGCTCGCAGATCACCATTGACATCTAATTTGTATGAGGGACTCGTTGTTCCAATCCCCACATTACCACCACCGACATAGAGTGCTTCAGTACCATTGTTAGTAATCCTTAAAGCTCCACTAGTAAAGTTCCAAGTAGTATTGTAAGTACCCATAGTTAAGACCTGATGACCATCAGGATTATCTATAGCATTCCATTTAATAGAAGAACTTGGACTTGTCCAAGAAGTTACTCCTGATCCATTAGTAGTTAAGACTTGACCACTAGTACCTCCACTAGTAGGTAAAGTCATTGTCCAAGTTCCAGCAGCAGCTGCAGTTTGTAGAGTCACTAAACCTGATGTAGTGCCTGCAAGACCAAGAGTACCTGCTTTACCTGCTTGACCTAGTTGGAGGAGGGTAGAAGGAGCAGTTGTGCCAATGCCGACGTTGCCACCATCTAAAATAGTAAAGACATTGTTAGTATCATCAAAAACATTTAAAATATCTCCCGTTCCTTTTTGTCTAATAGAAAGAGCAGTAGTAGAAGTATTAGAATTAAAAGCTACATTGCCACTATCTACAAGTAAACCGCCAGTGCCAATATTTAAGCCATTTCTGACATATAGGTTGTTACCAATATCTAAATTTTCAGTAACGGACATGGTACTAGTTTTGATATCGCCCGCATACAAGCTGGGGGTTTCAGTGCCGTTGATATCAATGATGAAAAGACCAGAAGCATTTCCTCCTAAATAGGCATACTTACCAGATACAAATACACTGATTCCAGCTCCAACCAAATAATCATCCGCGTAGTAATGGCCTACTTGTGTAGGATTTGTTCTATCTGATATATCAACAACATTTAATATGCTTCCTCCATCTTCTCCCGCCAGTGACGCTATATAGGCGTACTCTCCAGCAATATATATATCTAAGTGAGATCTTCCAGCTAAGCCAGCAGTGGTTGTACCATTCACCAATGATGGAGAAGATGGATTAGAGATATCAATAATCTGTAGTCTTTTTTGGTTAGATGACATGTAAGCATACTTGCCAGACACATAAATGCCAGCATTGTAATCGAAGGTATTACTAGCATTATAAGTACCAGCTAAACTGGGAGAAGCTGGGTTGCTTACATCAATAATTTGTAGCCCCATATTATTATAAGCATTGTGTCTTGTTACATAAGCATATTTGCCAGATACATAAATGTTTGATAAAGCCCAAAACATACTGGTATAAGTGCCAGTTAAACTGGGAGAAGCCGGGTTGCTTACATCAATAATTTGCAGTGTAGATCCGCTTGTCAGATAAGCATACTTGCCCGATACATAAACATCGTTACCATCGCTATTATAAGTACCAGCTAAACTGGGAGAAGCTGGGTTGCTTACATCAATAATTTGCAGTGTAGATCCGGTCACATAAGCATACTTGCCCGATACATAAACCTTGCCAATGTCATCAGCGCTATTATAAGTACCAACTAAACTGGGAGAAGTCGGGTTGCTTACATCAATAATTTGCAGTGTGGATCCGCTTGCCACCCAGCTTGTTACATAAGCATATTTACCCGACACATAAACATCGCTCACTGGGCTCGCATTGTATTGGCCTTTAAGGGTGGGATCACCAGCAGCAGTATGAAGGAAGTTGCCCCCATTTAGAGTAAGTTTTTCTGAAGGAGTTGCAGTGCCAATGCCGACATTGCCACTTTTCAGCACCGTCATAGCATTAGCTCGGTTGGAGGCATCTGCTCCAATACCAATGGCAAAAATTGGGTCGGTAGCCACCCAGGAATTGGTAGTACCAGCTATCTCGTTATATTGCCCAAGTACTGTTGAGGCATAAGCTTGAGCGGTGGTGTAATATCCCAGTGCTGTGGAATAGTCTCCGCTGGCGGTGGTGCGAATTCCCGTTGCCGTGGAAGTATTTCCGCTGGCAGTGGTGTAATTACCCATGGCCGTGGAGTACAGTCCACTAGAAGTGGTGTGATCACCCATTGCTGTGGAATAACCTCCACTAGCAGTGGTGCTAGTTCCCATGGCTGTTGCATGGCCTTGGATGGCTCTGGTGTTAACTCCCAGTGCTGTGGAATAAATTCCACTAGCGGTGGTGTTATAGCCCATTGCCGTAGAATAATGTCCAATATTAGTAGTATCCCATTGAGTTCCATCAACATCTCCAGCTCTAAACGCAGCTCTACTAGGTATCCACATTAGTCTACTTCCCGCACCCAGAGAGCCTCCGTTCCAACCACTACCATGAGTACCCTGAGCTAAGATACCTCCATCACCAGCAATATGCAGTTTGGTGGCGGGAGCAGTAGTCCCAATCCCCACATTTCCAGCTACAAGCATTGAAGTTCCAGCTGCTGCTGGATCAAGGTAGTAGTTTGTATTGGTATAATCAATGAATTTTTCAGCTCGCAGATCACCATTGACATCTAATTTATAAGAGGGGCTGGTTGTCCCAATCCCCACATTGCCATTAGTTCCAATGGTCATCTTGGTCGAGCCATTAGTTTCAAACTGTAAATCATAATTGTCATTAGTGCCAAGAACAGCAGTGGCTCCAAAACTATTACCACCTTGAATAAAAGCGTAATCATCAATCATCCCACTGGCATCTGACCAAATTGGGCTACTAGTACCCTGAGATATTAAGATTTGACCACTTGTTCCACTACTGCCATTAGCTCGAAGAGCGCCGGTAAAATTAATATCACCGGTGACATCTAAAAGATAAGTGGGGGTGGCAGTGCCAATACCGACTTTACCATTTTTCAACACGGTCATGGCATTGGCTCGAGCAGTACTACTAGTCCCAATCCCAACCACAAAAACCGGTTCAGCAGCGACCCAATGAGTGACAGTACCAGATATTACATTGTATTGCCCTAACACGGTTGAGGCGTAGGCTTGGGCGGTGGTGTAATATCCCATGGCTGTGGATAAATTTCCACTAGCAGAGGTGTAACCTCCCATTGCTGTGGAATAATTTCCGCTAGTATTGGTGCTATAGCCCATGGCTATGGAATAGCCTCCACCAGTAATGATGTTAGTTCCCAGGGTTATTGAATTTTGTCCACTAGCCCAGTTATTATTGCCCAGAGCTATAGAAGATGCTCCATTAGCTTTGTTCCAATAGCCTATGGCTGCGGAATAACTTCCAGTAGCACTATTGGATCCACCCAATGCCACCGAACCTTCTCCACTAGCAGAGTTGGAATCTCCCATTGCTACTGAATAATTACCGATGCTACCAGTATCCCATTGAGTACTAATAGCATATCCAGCTCTAAAAGCACTTTTGCTAGGTATCCACATTAGTCTAGTGCCTGAACCTAAAGAGCCTCCGTTCCAACCACTGCCATGAGTGCCTTGAGCTAAGATGCTTCCATCACCAGCAATATGCAGTTTGGTGGCGGGACTAGTAGTGCCAATCCCCACATTACCACCACCGACATAGAGTGCTTCAGTACCATTGTTAGTAATCCTTAAAGCTCCACTAGTAAAGTTCCAAGTAGTATTGTAAGTACCCATAGTTAAGACCTGATGACCATCAGGATTATCTATAGCATTCCATTTAATAGAAGAACTTGGACTTGTCCAAGAAGTTACTCCTGATCCATTAGTAGTTAAGACTTGACCACTAGTACCTCCACTAGTAGGTAGAGTCATAGTCCAAGTTCCAGCAGCAGCTGCAGTTTGTAGAGTCACTAAACCTGATGTACTACCTGCAATACCAAGAGTACCTGCTTTACCTGCTTGACCTAATTGGAGAAGGGTAGTGGGAGCAGTGGTGCCAATGCCGACGTTGCCTGTATTAATAATTCTCATGGCTTCGGTTACATCGGTATCGCTTCCGCCTCTTTTTACACCAAACACGAGTGAGCCAACGGTGTGTTGTCCGGGAATATTGCTGCCATATATTTGAGCAATAGTTCTTGTTCCACCGACTGAAACATGAGTGTTATAGAAATCAATGGTGCCAGCTTTTTGTCCAACGGCAGCCGCATTGGATAGGGTTAGTGTGCCTGAATCGACTTGGAGTTTAGATACTGGGTTAGTTGTGCCAATGCCGACGTTGCCAGCATTTTTAACCGTCATCTTTGTTGTGCCATTAGTTTCAAACTGTAAATCATAATTGTCATTGGTGCCGAGAACAGCAGTTGCTCCAAAACTATTACCACCCTGAATAAAAGCATAATCATCAATTACATCACTGACACCTGACCAAACTGGAGTACTAGCTCCTTGAGATATTAAGATTTGACCGCTTGTGCCACTACTCCCATTGGCTCGAAGAGCACCGGTAAAGTTAATATCACCGGTGACATTGAGGGGGTAGATAGGATTGGTATAAGAACCTATAGATAATTTGTTAGAAATTGCAGCATAGCCATCTCCCACAGCCAGGGTTGGTGAGTCTGGACTTGATCCTCCAATATGAAAAGATGGGTTACCAGCTCTGGCCGATGCTGCTCTTGATTCAAAGCGGATAGTTCTTTGGCTTGCGCTTGATTTGAAAATAAAATCTACCAGAGCAGTGCCTGTTGTTTCAAAAATTGCTCCATTTTCTCCGACTCTGTTTCTTAATCTCAACATGGAAGAGCCATGCACATCTCCGTCTTGTCTAAGCACGAGTTCATTTGTTGCACGGATTGTGCCTGTGGTTGCTGAGCCAACTTTAACATCTCCTGCTACTTCTAATTTTTCGGCAGGGCTAGTGGTGCCAATTCCCACATTACTATTGTTATTAAACAAGTTACTTGAATAAGTCCAACTACTGCCATTCCAGTAAATAGTTTGACCAGCTAAAGTACCTGTTGGTAGAGCAGTGCCGGTATCATCAGCAGCCCAATAACCTCGACCTGAGCCATCACTCTTCCAGACTTGGCCATTATTACCAGCAGAATCAATAAAGTATTGACCATAATCTATGCCTGCCATGCGATAAGTGCCAGTGGTGTTGATATCGCCAGCGACATCTAACTTGTATGTGGGAGCTGTATTACCAATCCCGACATTGCCAGAAATTATTGCATTGCCTGTGACATCTAAGGCTGCTGTGGGTGAACTGTCAGCTCCAATTTTTAATCTATAAGGAGCTCTGACCTCTCCGTTATTACTATCCACAGCTCTAATGGTCAAATGTCTTTGTGCATAAGGATCAGCCCCATGATATGCGGCGCCAAAAACTATTTCTCCTATTTCAGAGCCTGCGGTGGTATTTGCTAAGGCTCCTCCAAACATCCCAGCTTCTTCTAAAACACCTGAGCTATTTGGATACCAAAAGAAGAATCCGATTCCTCCGCCATTTACAGGGGATGAGGTTTTTCTCTGTAATCTTGCTCCGCCATAAATACCTCCACCAGCAGCTCCTGTATTCCTAGTAATATCTACAACTGGGTAGGTTGTGCTTTCAAATCTACCTTGACCAGCTACATCTAATGCTACTCCTGGACTCGTTGTCCCAATGCCGATATTGGTTCCATTGTTATATAGTAAAGAATTAGCTACCCAAGCAGTTCCATCATGTCTTATGGTTTGACCACTAGTGCCACTTGGTAGAGCAGTACCAGTATCATCAGTACCCCAATAGCCTCGACCCGATCCATCACTCTTCCATACTTGTCCATTAGTTCCAGCACTATCAATAAAGTATTGACCATAATCTATGCCCAACATTCTATAGGTACCAGTGGTATTAATATCACCAGCTACGTCTAATAGATAAGCAGGTGAGGTGTTGCCAATTCCCACATTACCATTAGCTAGAATACTCATTCTATCCGTACTGTTTGTAGCAAATCTTAAAATATCTGTTCCACCTCGATAGATACCGGTATTAGGATCTTCTGAAAAAGAGAAAGCGGGAGCTGCAGCAGTACCATTAGCAGCTCTAATGAGTCTGCCTGAAGTTACTACTTCTACATTTGCAACTCTAAGTGAACCTGAAACTAAATTAAGGTAATCACCTGAAGCTAAATCTAATCTATTAGCTGCTCCTCTAGATAAGACTACATCTCCACCAATAGTGATTGCTCCAGTAGTAGCAATAGTGCCAATGTTAGTCAGATTGCCATCGGCATCTATTCTGACTGTCCCTGCTCCTGCTCCAGTAGCAATACTAGTTGTAGCATTAAAGGTACCAGGTGCTCTTAGATCATTAGGTAGACTTAACACAACTGCTCCTGTGGTAGGTGAAGCAGTGATTTGGTTAGCAGTTCCAGTCACTGAAGTAACGCTAATACCACTTAGATTAGCCCAAGTAGGAGTTCCTGTGCCACCTGATATTAAGACTTGTCCGCTGGTACCCACACCAGTAAAGGCGTAGGAACTGCCTGTGCCGTAGGCGACAGCTCCTGCGGTAGGAGTAGTGTTGGTATTTGTTCCACCACTAGCAATATTGAGCACTCCACCAATGGTGATTGTTCCTGAAGTAGTGATGGGGCCACCTGTGGTGCTTAAACCAGTTGTCCCTCCGCTGACATCGACACTGGTGACTGTACCTGCGCCAATGTCGCTTCTAAACTGATCTGGTGTTCTGGTATATATTGTCTGAGATGTTCCCGAGGGGTTAGAGATAAACACGGGGATTTGACTCGCCGCTGAGCTGCTTGCAGCTGCTCTCATAGCCAGTGCTGGAGAGTTTACAGTTGTGGTGCCTGCAATGGCAGAACCCACATTAATATTGGTAGTACTGCCTGTGCCACCACCAGTGCCTAGATTAACTGTTTTAGTACTGCCGCTGACTGTCGCTCCTGTTGCAAAGTTAGCTGTGGTGGTGCCTGTGGTGTTGTTGCGCAGTAAATATTGTGCCCTTCTACCAGTAATTAATCCAAGTGTAGCGCTAGTTAAACTGTCGATATTTGCTTCGGAGATTTCTGTGTAGGTCGTATTATTATCTACTGCGCTAATGGTAATGTTTCTACCAGTTCTAGTTGTTGTAACATTAGTCCCTCCTAAGATTTGTACATCATCACCAGAACCAACAGTTGCACCAGTGTCTCCGGCACTACTCTTTATTGTCCATCCGCCATACAGATCGCTGGTTAAGGCTACTGTGCCTGTTGCATCGGGCAGTGTCCAAGTTCTAGCTGCTGTGAGGTCGGCATTAGTGATGGTGCCAGTGTAAGAGTTAGTACCTAAGTTAGCTACGTTAATGGCTATTTTATCTCTAGTGGCTGTAGCATGATCAACAGTTAGACCACGTACTGTAGCTCCTGCTGTAAAAGTATGTAAGCCCGTCCAAGATGGCACTATGGCTTGAGAGAGAGCTGGAGCTGCATCAGATCTCATAGCCGTAGTAGCACTACCATTAACAGCTGTTAGTCCAATGCTAGCTGTTGGATTGGCAAAACCTGAAAAACCACCTGGTAAATCTGCTGATTGTATAGCAGAAGAAACAAACCTAGTGCCATTACCTCTTAGGTAATGACCAGCGGTGGCAGTGTTATTAATTCTAAAACCCTGACCTGAGCTAACATTAATATCTCCTACGACATCAAGTTTCTGGGCGGGAGCAGTAGTGCCGATGCCGACATCACCCCCGGTAGTAATTGACATCCGATCTACATAATTAGTTCTAATTCTAAGGTCATGATTACTAGTAGTGCCAAATAAACCAATGCTTCCACCTGCTTCTAAGAAAGTTGTTGCTCCACCAGTTCTTTCTAAGATAAGCCTTTGAGTTGCTGCATTACCCACCATGCGAAACAAATCTACATTGGCCGTTGTTCCGCCGTTAATTAATAAACCAGTAACTCCATTTGGAGCATTAACTTCTAAAGCTGCACTCGGTGTTTTCGTCCCAACTCCTACATTACCAGCAAAGTAAGCATCACCAGTAGCGCCATCAGCTATAAATTTAGCACTGGCTGTACTATCACCACCAACATATAAATTAAGACTAGTATTAGTGGGGGACAAACCTTGATTCTCTAAATCCCAGTAATTAGTGCCTAATGAAGCAGCACTAGTCCAAGATAGATTACCTGCTCCATCATTAACTAAAGCTGTACTAGCAGCTCCCTGACTACTAGGCCAGGAATAAGCTACATTATTAATCCTAGTTAGATTACCACTACTATCTACTCTAAATTGAGAACTATTACCTACTGAGAGTAGAGCTAAAGGGTTAGTGGTGCCGATGCCGACGCTGCCATCAACAGTTACTTGACCAGTTGCGAGACTAGTATCTCCTGAAATTTGCATCACACCATTTTGATTCCATGAATAACCGCCCAAATGAAGAGTTCCCGCTGTGCTGTAGTTGTAAGCATTTGTCAAAAAAGCTCTACCAGCTGAAACTCCCATTAACAAATTATTGCCAGTGTCTCCTGTTTCAGTAGAGGCAATAACAAAATATGTTGATCCATTGCCACCGGTTGCTCCTTTACTTACAAACTTTACTTCTGATTTGCCATTATTTGGTTCAGCTGCATAAGTCAGTCTTCCATAATAAGGTTGAGAATAATATTGATTTACCGAATCGCCTGAAACGGAATCAATAAGTTCCAGACCACCATTTATTGAAAGTTTTTGGCTTGGATTGGTTGTCCCAATCCCTACATTGCCACCAGCTCCAATGGTCATCTTGGTTGAACCATTAGTTTCAAACTGTAAATCATAATTGTCATTAGTTCCAAGAACAGCAGTGGCTCCAAAACTATTACCACCCTGAATAAAAGCATAATCATCAATTACTCCACTAACATTTGACCAAACTGGAGTGCTAGTTCCTTGTGATACTAAGATCTGACCACTTGTTCCACTGTTGCCATTAGCTCGAAGAGCGCCGGTAAAGTTAATATCACCAGCTACGTCTAATTTATATAAAGGGTTAGTGGTGCCGATGCCAACATTACTATTGTTATTAAACAAGTTACTTGAATAAGTCCAGCTAGTGCCATTCCAGTAAATAGTTTGACCAGCTAAAGTACCTGTTGGTAGAGCAGTGCCAGTATCATCAGCAGCCCAATAACCTCGACCTGATCCATCACTTTTCCAAACTTGGCCATTATTACCAGCAGAGTCAATAAAATATTGACCATAATCTATGCCTGCCATTCTATAAGTACCAGTGGTGTTGATATCACCGGTGACGTCTAATTTGTATAAGGGATCTATATTGCCAATCCCAAAATTACCCGTATGGGTGAGGGTGGCTAGTTCATCATAATCTGCTATGCCTGTCCCGTGACCTCCATATAAAAATCTTAATCTACCAGAGGTATCACTGCCAGATATGGGTAGTGTTTCCATAGAAAAGGCGACAGTGTTGGTTGCGCTACTGGCTGTATTCCAGGCTGTGCCTCTCATGGTTAGTCTTGGGGAAGGGCGAACTGGGATAGCAGCGGTGGCTGCAGCAGTGTTGGTAATAAAGCCTTCCAGAGGAGCAGTGGGAGTGGTGGTTCTGGTCGAAGTTACCGAACTAGAAAATGAACCACTTGTGCCAGAAATTGCTCCACCCACCGATAGTGCTGTTGGTATCCTAGCTGTATTATTAGTGTTGGTGGTAACAAGACTGGTGGTTCTCGCTTCAGAATATCGCCTGGCATAAGCATTGGGCTCTAACTGAGCTCCCCAGGCAACAACAGTGTTGTTGCCTACTTCTAAAGTAACAATTTTGCGAGTATTAGTGTTAGAAAATTTTTGAGTAACTGCATATCTTTGCCAACTTTCGTTGATCTCTACAGACTTTGTAGTTCCACTCTCTGTATCACTGTCTATTCTGAGACCAACTGTAGCAGTGCCGCTGTTTGTTTTTAGATAGACGCTAAACACCCAGTCACCTGTAGCATCCACTCCCGCTGCTGAGGTGGCAACAGTTTGGACTAGCTTTGACCCAGCACTATTACCAACAATGGTGTCAGCGGTTGAAGCACTCTCTAAAGGGGCAGAGTGAGTATCGGCAGTAACAGAGGTAATATTAGTTCTCACCCAATCGCTAGCACCATTTCTTTGAAATTGCTCGGTATATCTTAAAAAGTTTTGATAATAACCAGTTTTAATCCAAGGAGATTCAATTCCTCCCATGGTGGTAGTTGATTCAGTGGGGATTGAGATAATCCCCGCATATCTTTTTCCACCAATTTCAATGAGGCCGGCGCCTAAAGGAGATTCAACAAGGATATCTTCAAAGTGGCCAGTGCCTTGAACTTGCAGTTTATGTGTGGGGCTAGTCGTACCAATACCGATATTTGTGCCATCGTTATATAGTAGAGAATTAGCTACCCAAGTAGTCCCATCATGTCTTAAGGTTTGTCCACTAATGCCCGTTGGTAATAAAGCTGGTGACAAATCTGTCCAAATTGGGGCTGCTCCCGCACCTTGACTTTGCAGATAATAACCACTGTTACCAGCATTACCATTGGCTCTCAAGGCTCCTGTTAAATTAATATCTCCAGCTACGTCTAACTTATACAAGGGATTAGTCGTGCCAATGCCAATATTGCCTGTTCCTGCCTGGATGGTCATTCTATTAACATTATTAGTTCTTAACCAAAAATCATGATTAGTCATCGATCCAGCAAAGGCTCCGCCAACGCTAGATGTGCCCATAATAAATTCGATGTCATTTGTTACATCTCTACCAACAAAATAAGCTTTTCCAGCCCCTTGAACGGCAACAGCGGCATTTTGTGAAGAAGCAATTACTGATGAGTTTTCTGGAGTCACCCCACTTTGAGTAAACAGCCCTAACCAGTTGCTGCCAACAGCTGAACCAGCCGTGTGCAGGGTACCGCTAGGGTCAGTTGCTCCTCCGATTCCCACATTACCTGTGCCATCTGGAGATAAAATGATGTCGCCATTGCTACCACCTTGGGTTTGAATCATGATTGAATTGGCTTCAATCGTCAAATCGCTACCTGAGACAGTTTTAATTTCTGGATTATCGGTGCCAAGAACTAATTGTCCTTGATCGTTAAGCATTAGCAAAGTGCTGTGAGTGGCAACGAGGCTAGGGCGTATACCTTGCACGGTTTCAGAGTTAATAGCATAAGCAACCGTACGAATTGGTTGTCGAGGGCTAAGCACTTCAGCGCTTGGGGAAGTACCGACTGATACCTCGAGCCAAACATTGCTGTTTTCGGTAAATACACTGTCATCAATGGTGCCACCACAATCTAAATCATCACTGCCATCCCCGTTGCCGGCTCCTAAGTTGGTGCTAAAGATCCCATCTTGATCTGGAAGTATGGCACAAGTATTTGAAGACCAGAGTAGGTTGCCACCCGTCACATCATCATAAAGGGCATAGGTCATATCAGTTTCAGTGGCAATGGGGGTGCGGGCGGTGTTGGTCAAGCGTCCCTGGAAAGAGAGAATCCGATTTGGATTGGTAGGTAGGCTCGGATAAGCAAGTGACAGGACCGCTTGACCGAATTGTTGATAGGCTAGATAGCCTAGGCCGCCGATAAAAAATAATAATGCAATAATATTTAAAATAAGGCTTAATTTGTTTGGCCGACGACGAGCTGAAGCATCGTCTTCTTTAGCTCTGCCAAACCAGTTTCGCTTTTTCTTTGCTTCTTGACTAAGTTTTGCTGAATCTTCGTCTCTTAGGGCCTGATTTTGTTTGGCTAATAATTGTTGAGCAAGTAATTGCTGAGTTTTTATTTCTTGATCTTGAGCTTTTCTTAAATCAATAGCTCTTAAGTCAAGACTCAAGGCATTTTCTACCTGTTTTGGGCTAAGGGGAATTTCCGACTTGAGTAAGCCCTCGGCTTTTAGCCAGTTTTTAAATTGACCAATGCCGACAATTTTGCGTTTAATTGAACTGTCTTTAAGACCCTTCTCCCTCTGGTATTTGGCAAAAGCTAGTAGTTTGGGTTTGCTTCCCAAAGCATCTAAATTACTTTCACCTAGAAAATTTAAAAATTGCTTGATATCACTTTTGTAATTGCGAATGGTAGCAGCTGAGCAGCCAGTGTTTTTGACTGCTAAAAGGTAATCATTGAGATTTTTTTCGATCTCTTTTGTGCTATTGTTGGCAGTTTTTTGCAAATTCTCTGTTTCTTCGGCTTCTTTAACTGAGCCATTTTGTAAAAGTTCCAAGAACTTTTTCTCAGCTAAAGCACTTTTTGCTTGTTTTTGCACTTCACGGCTAGTATTTTGCTTTATTTTGGCAGGCATTAATTTTTCGAGCTTTTTTACTTGTCTAATCCAGATGAGTTAGACAGTTTTTTGGCTTCGTATTTTTTAATCTTATTTAGTCTAGATAAGGAGTCGAGGCGAAGCAAGCAGCAGTTTTTATTCGGGTTTTCATCGATTGAATAAAATATTCACACCAGGCATAACCACTATATATAAGGGACTGTTGTTTCACTAATTTTCATGACAAACAAAGCATAATAAAAGTAGTCAAAGCCTATCAGTAGGCAAAAAGCTAGTTTTCATTATCCCCAAAACAATTCACAAAACTGCTAGTTGTGAATTTACTTAGCAATGTAGTATTATGTGAAGTAGTATTTAAAAATATGGGTTTTAAGGGGGTTGTTTCTTGAGTAAAATAATTTTTTCTTGTTTATTTTGCTCAAAAAAAACAGTTCGGGTTCAAAATAATGTGGAAAAGTCAAAATTTGTATTTTAAAGCTCACTTTATATTAATGAATTTATTACAATAATGAAAGAAAATACTCGAAAAATATTGCTGTTCTTGTATCCGACTGGGCGATCTTCACCAGATACTCCAGAGGAAAAAATTTTACTTAACTTTCAACAAATCCGTTTCCTATTACCTGACTTATCTTTGACTGGCTTGCAATCATTACTCTTTTATTTAGAAAAAAAGGAATTACTGGTAAAACATTTCTTAAACGACGAAGCTCACTATGGCTTGACTAATTATGGTCAAGAGCAGTTAGAAGGGCAGTTTCCGGCTCTTTCCATAGCACGACGCAATTGGCAAGGTCGTTGGACAATGATTTTGTTTTTGGAGGCAATCAAAACTGATCAAAATTTTCGTTACTTGCGAGGGTTTTTGTTAAAAAATGGCTGTTTGGCCCTTAATCGTGGAGTGTTTCTTTATCCTGGTCAATTAAGTGAATTGATTTCTGTCGAGTTAAATAGTCGCTATCGCCAGGCAGTGCTGGTATACGAGTTGGGTGAGTGTATTGTGGGTGACGAGCAAATTACTATAGGACAGAAAATTGCCATAAATGATAGTTTAAAAGTTTACTCTGGCATTAGCAAAGAGCTTAACCAACTGATAGACATTATTGGATCAAGAAAAAAACTCAGCAATCAGCAAAAAGTGGACTTTTATTCGATTTATAATCGGTTCACTAGCTTTTTGGCAGAAGATAGTGGCATAACTGAACACTATTTCCCTCAAGTAGAAGGAACACTAACAATCCTCTCAAAGCTGCAAAAACTCCTCAAAATATAGGATTTTGGGTTGTCTTCGCTTTAATTAGCAAGGTTTCGTCTGGTTTTTGCCTGGTTAATTTAAACAAAATCACCCTTGTACAGCCATTTATTCACTGTATTTCGTAAATCTTTTGGGTTGAAAATATTATTTTTCAGCAATTTGGGTAGTAGCAAGCAAACTAATTACCCAAAGCAGATTGATAGCTTAGGATATATTTATACTACCGAAACCCTGGTTTGCGGTAATCCTTATACTTGAGTATGCGTTAATAATGCTGTAAATATGCTTGAATATCTCTTTGCTTAATTATTATATTCTTTCGTGATAACTTTGCTTAATTCTTAGTTTTTTGGCCTTAGTTTTGGGTGCTTTTTTTTGCTTTTTTTAATTATCTATTTTTTTGCCTTCGGTATATTTTTGCTTGGATTGCTTTTATTATATTGTCTGTTTTTTTACTAGTTTTTAAACATGTTATAGGATTTTAGCGTGAACTCTTTTTTAATGTCTCTATTTAAGTTAAAATATGCTTATGTCAAATGTTTTTTATGATCATCAAGCAATTGAAAAAAAGTGGTTGAGTTATTGGGACGAATTAGCTTTGTTTCAAGATATTAATCTAGATTTAGCGCCAGCTGACTTAGCTAAAAAAAGCTTTTTACTGTTTGCCTTCGTTTATCCTAGTGGATCTGGTTTACATGTTGGCCATATTGAAGCCAAAACCGCTCTTGATATTTTGGCTCGTTTTCAACGGATGAACGGTCAGCAAGTGTATTTTCCAGTTGGTTGGGATGCTTTTGGCTTACCAGCAGAGAATTATGCGATCAAAACCGGCATTCATCCAAGTCAAACGACTAAGGCAGCCATCGACACTTTTCGACAGCAAATCAAGCGTTTGGCGATCTCTTATGATTTTGCCAACGAGCTGGCCACCAATGATCCAGATTATTATCGCTGGACACAGTGGCTATTTTTGCAGCTGCACAAAAAGGGATTGGCTTATCAAAAACAGGGTCGAGTCAATTGGTGTCCAAGTTGTCAAACAGTTTTGGCCAATGAGCAAGTAGTTAATGGCTTGTGCGAACGCTGTGGCAGTGAAGTTGTCCAGAAAGATCTCAAACAATGGTATTTTAAGATTAAGGCTTATCAGGATGAGCTCATTAGTGGTCTTGATGAGCTAGATTGGCCGACTGCCACCAAACAGCAGCAGCTCAATTGGATAGGCCGACACGAGGGCGTTAATATTACTTATCCAGTTTATGCTTATCCAGATGAGGGAAATAGCTTGGCTGATGAGAAGAGTAGCCTGGCTGAAGAGGGAAATAGCTTGGCTGAAGAGCAGCTTAATCAGGGTGAAGACGCAGGGGCTAAGCAGGTAGGTGAAATTACCTGTTTTTCCAGTCGACCAGATACTAATTTTGGTGCAACTTTTGTAGTCTTGGCGCCCGAGCACGCTTTTGCCAAGCAGATCGCAGAGAAAAATGAGTCTGTGGCGGAATACCTGGCTAAGGCAGAGAAAAAAACAGAGCTCGAGCGCCAGCAAGAAGGCAAGCAGAAAAGTGGTGCTTTTACTGGCTTTTATGCTTTTAATCCTTTAAGCAAGCGACGATTGCCAATTTGGGTGGCTGATTTTGTTTTGGCCAATTATGGCACTGGTGCAGTAGTTGGCGTGCCAGCCCATGACAAACGAGATTTCGAATTTGTAGAATTTGCCAATCGGCAAAATCCTCGAGAACCCTTGTCGGTGATTCGTGTAGTGAGTGGCCCAGACGGCAATCAAGACGCGATTACTCAAGTTGAGCAAGTTTACAGTGGGGAAGGCCAATTAATAAATTCAGATTTTCTCAACGATCTCAGTGTGCCAGAAGCAATCAAGAAGATGCTCGATTATCTTGAGGAAAAAGGCTTTGGCAAGCGTACAGTCAATTATCAATTACGAGACTGGTTAATTTCCCGACAACGCTATTGGGGAACACCTATTCCCATTGTTTATGATCCAGAGGGCAAGGTTCATCCAGTTAAAGAAGAGCATTTGCCTTGGACTTTGCCAGACGATGTTGATTTTAAACCAACTGGTGAATCGCCCCTTAAATCTTCAAAAGAATTTCAAGAGCGGGTAGAGCGCCTATATGGCAAAGGCTGGACTCCCGAGTATGACACCATGGACACTTTTGTTGATTCAAGTTGGTATTTTTTGCGCTACTGCGACAGTCACAATCAGCAAGCCTTTGCTGATCCCCAGCGTTTAGAGCAGTGGTTGCCGATTGATCTTTATTTAATTGGTCCAGAGCACATCGTTTTACACTTACTTTATTCGCGCTTCTTTACTAAATTCTTGCGAGATGAAGGTTATTTAAAAATTAGCGAGCCTTTTGCCAAAATGCGCCACCAGGGAATGATTTTAGGTCCCGACGGTCAAAAAATGAGCAAGAGTAAGGGTAACGTGATTAATCCAGACCAAATAGTCGATCAGCATGGGGCTGATACTCTACGAATGTATGAAATGTTTATGGGGCCACTTGAAGCTGATAAGCCTTGGGACGATCGAGCAGTTGCTGGAGTAGCTCGTTTTTTGCGTAAGTTGCATCGTTTGGCAGTTGAGGAAATAGAGTTAATTGCCGAATTATGGCCAGTGCTAGACGAAGACAGCATGAATGAAAAATTTAGAAATAGTGAAGTTGAGCTGAGCAGCCCTGAATTTGTGGGGAGAAAAGCCTTGGTGCAAAAATTACATCAAACGATTAAAAAACTCAGCGAGGATTTGCCCAAGTTGAAGTTTAACACAGCCATTGCCTCCTTAATGGAATTCAACAATGTTTGGGAAAAAGCAAGTTTATCAAGGAATAAGCTTAATGACTTATCAAAAAATACTTCCAATACTCAATATTTACTGTTAAGTGCAGAGGAATTACTAAAATTAATGGCCCTATTAGCCCCACTAGCGCCATTTTTAAGTGAGGAGCTATATGGACAAGCCAAGTACGCTTGGCAGAATCTAGCCGATCAGACTCTTGGAGAAATCAAGTGTGAAACAGGAAGAGCGCGAGCGCGCCGGCAAGAACTGGAAAGCCTGGAGTTTGCTCCCTCAATTCATTTGACGACTTGGCCGGCTTATGATCCCGCGCTCGCGCAAAGTGAGCAAATCACTTTGGCAGTGCAGGTTAATGGCAAAGTTCGCGCAGAATTAAAACTTGATTATGACTTGATCAACGATCAGGCAACAGTTCTAGCTCAAGCCAAGGCTTTGCCAGCCCTAGAAAAATGGTTGATGGGTCAGCAAATTATCAAAGAAATCTATGTTCCAGGTAAAATTGTGAACTTGGTGCTGGCTGCTTAATTTATTGGCTGCTTAATTTAGTGGATTTTATTTCTTGCGCTTACTTGTTTTTTGCTATTTATAGCACTTTTTTGCTCGCTTGCTACTTTGCTCTCTGTCATTTTTTGGCTCGTTTGCTACTTTTTTCCATGTCATTTATTTGTCATTTCCGCCTTATATCATTATTTTAATCAATGAATTCAAAACATTTTCCTAAACGTCTTTTTTACTTGATATTTCGTTTTCTACCTGCCTGCCTGATAATTGCTGCCATTGTCATCATTAAGCCTGCTTTAGAGTCTTTGCACGCTTCGGCAGAGAGTTTGGAGTGCTACTGTCCAAGCTGTCCAGAAGACTTATTGCCTGAGTCAGGATTACAAGCTTTGGGCCTGATTAAAGCAGAAATTGCGGGAGCGGTCAAAAAACCCGGTGTTTATGAACTAACTTTGGGGCAAAGACGCGCGGATTTGTTGACAGCGGCTGGTGGTATAGATCCAGAAGCTTCTTTAATACATATGGCCAAGAGCTTTAATTTGAGCACGGTAGTTGCCGATGGCGAAAAAATTTATATTCCTTATGCCTGGGAAGAGCAATGGCAGTTGCAAGCGATCAATAATACGGGTGGTTCATCTGGTGAGCTTAGCAATGCAACAAGTCAGGTAAATAGCGAGTCTGCAAGTGGCTTAATCTCGATTAATGCGGCGACTATAAAAGAACTACAAACCTTGCCAGAAATAGGGGAAAAGCGGGCGCAAGATATTATCGATAACCGACCTTACGCCAGTCTTAATGAGTTACTAAATAAAAAAATAATTAGTCAAAAAATTTACGACACAATTGAAAAGTTAATTAGTTTGTAAAATATTATAAGATTCTCGATGCTGAAAAGGCAGTAAAAAAGAGCAGTCTTCTTGCTAGTAAATTTGCAAAAATACGACGCAAAACAAGCAAAATCCTTAAATTTTAAAAAGTTTTAAGCAACTAGAACATTCTGTATCGATACAAAGTATGACTTATAAAGAAATACATAAAATAAAAAGAAATCTTTTGATATTTTTAATTATATTAATATTAATGCAAAATTTTAAATTAATATTAAACACCCGAAACAAACCATTTTTCCCGATAATAATCCAAAATAAAAGAGAATATTCGCAAAAAAAGCCGAAAAACGAAAATATGGCGAAAAGTGTCATTTATGCAGGCGAGTACAGTGGGAATTCAGCCTCTTTTCTAGGCATTTTACCTCGAGTTAGAGAGTATTACAAACACATACACAATATATCAACTAGCAAGGTAAATGCTCGAGTGTTAGAGATTATTCAAGGTGGAAAAAGCTTTATGAGTAGGGTAAAAGTCTTAGTCTCTCTTCTTATTAATTCGTTAAAGTATCGGTTTTTTATCTTTAAAAATTTTGCTTTAATTATGCGGGAAAAGCTTGTCTGGCTACTTGAGGAGAATTTCTCTTCTCGAGAAGCTACTCTGGGCAAAGCTTTTGTCTTCGCTGACCTGTTTGGCGCTCCCGAGAGCATCTATCACTCTTTTAAAGTTATAGGGATATTGCACTTAGTTGCCGCTTCTAGTGCCAATATATACCTAATTTTGGATTTTTTCCAGCCGCTATTTTTTCCACTTGAGTATTTATTTGGTCAAAAATGCCTTTGTTTTGCTAAAATAGTTTTAGTCATTCTTTATTTTATCTTGATAAATGGGCATTTTAATCTTATTGACGCCAGTCCTTCAATATTAAGAGCTTCGCTTTCTGTTATTTTAATTCTTGCTGCCGCTTCTTTGTTCAATTTAGCTTTTAATCGGCTCAATGTTTTGTTGCTGGTTGGCATATTATGCCTACTCATCAATCCTTTATACATACAATCCTTAGGTTTTCAATTGAGTTTTTTGGCGAGCTACATCATTCTTTTTTACTGGCCATTTGTTCAGAAAAAGATTGGTAAATCAAACATTATTCTAAATAGTTTAATCCAAATTTTGATGTGGCCAGTCTTACTTTTTTATTTTTCTGATATTAATTTAATTGCTATACCAGCCAATATCGTAGTTACACCTCTGGTAGAGTTTTTAACGGTCTTATATTTTCTATTTATTTTTCTTAAAAACCTTCGTTTGGCTTTTTTGCCTGATTTTATTAGTAGTTTGATATACAAAGCGTGCAATATATTTTTTCAATTATTAGCTAATCTAGAGAAGTTGCCGGCTAAAGCCATTCAAATTAATGACAATAAATACTGGATAATTGGGGCTTTATTCCTTATTCACTTAGTTTTAATGTACTTGATCTTGCGTGATAAAAAATTAACAAATCAAAAAAACAAATATAGGATATTTACTAAATGGAGCAATTGGAGAGCCTAACATGAAAAAGGGTTTAGTTTTTCTTCTTTTTCTTTATTTTATCTGGCAATTAATGACAAAAATGCCTGATAAATCAGCCTATTTAATTGCATGTGATGTTGGACAAGGTGATGCGATTTTAATTCAACAAGGTTTTTTTCAAGTCTTAATTGATACCGGCCCAGACGAGTCAGTGACTAGCTGTTTAGAGAAATATCTGCCTTTTACTGATAAAAAGATTGATGTATTGGTTTTAACCCATTATGATAGCGATCATATTGGCGGTTTTGCAGCTATTGCGAAGCAGTACCAAATTGCGAACATTTTTGCTCCCCTAAGTGATTATAAGGAAAGTGAGGTTTTTCTCGAGTTAAATGAGCTATTTTCGCAGATGATAATGCAGGGAACTAGGGTGAAACAGCCGATTTTGGGGCAACAAATAGCTTATCGGGATTCTAGCCTGGAAGATTCAGCTCCCAGTATCTTGCTTACTTTTCTAAATCCCGCTTTCCTCGAGTATGACTTTTTAGAAAATATCAATTTTTTCCAGGCGGAATCCAGGCTACCCGAAACACTATTATCGGCCGATAATCCGAAAAACCTGGCAAATTCTTCAAGTACAGAAAGCACAAATGACCGATCTATCGCACTATTAATGGAATATGGGCAGTTGCGGGTTTTCTTGCCTGGTGACCTTGAGGAAGGTGGAGAACTTAGCATTCTGCAATCGGCTCTGATAGATCGAGTAGACATCCTAAAAGTAGCGCACCATGGGTCTAAAACCTCGAGTAGTGGGGTGTTTTTGTCTCAAGTACTACCCGAATTGGCTGTAATTTCTGTGGGTAAAAATAATAAGTTTAATCATCCCTCACCAGAGGTTTTAGACAATTTTCAAGCTATTTCTAGCAAAATTGTGCGTACCGACCAAAATGGGGACGTCAAAATTAAATTATTTAAGGATCATTTCTGTTTTTAAACAAAAAAAACAATTTTCTGTAAGTAACTCTTTGAGCAGGTTACAGAATTAACTGTTGTTAACAACTTAGCAATGTGGGCAGAATTGCCAAATTATTACTCACAAAATACTATGCAACAATTTGTAAAAAAATGCAAGTTTTGTGTTCAATTTAAAAAATTGTAGTAAAAAAGCCAAGCAAAAATGTGCTCAATTTTTGTGAGTTTATATAGCCAATTAAGCAAAAAACTAAAGCCAATTGAGCAAAAGCTGAAGACCTTTAATTTTTATTTTTCAAAAAAAAGACTTAAAAAATAATTGAAATTTATTAAAAAATGTTGCTTATTTAAACCATCAAATTTTGTCAAAAGTGCTGCTTTTCAAAAAAAAGAGGGGAAATTAAAGAAAATTTTACTCTAGAGATCTCAAAAATCAGCTCAAACCTGGTACTTGAGGAAAAATTTCTTAGCAAAAAGGCGCTAGCTATGACCGAAAAGCCTCCGAATTAACAAAAGCCAGCGTTTTGCTAAAATGCTAAAATTGAGTAAATATTTTTTGTCATAAAACAAGGATTAATTTCTTTCATTAAAAAAATGCTAAGAGTAAAAAATATACTCAAAAGCATTCGCCTTTTATTAGCCAAATTATAAATTCGCCAATTTTCATTAGTGCTACAATAGGCTCATGTTTAAGCATCAATTAACTTACATTCCTTTAAAAAAATTTAATCAACAATTGCCATTGCTGACGATTGACTTACCTGCTGCTGAGTCAGTGACGGTGATGTTTTTAGCTAATACCGGTTCGCGTTATGAACCCGTTGGCAAAGAGGGGATTGCTCACTTTTTTGAACACATGGTTTTTAAAGGCTCCGCTAATTATCCAAACGCACAAGTTTTAGCTAGAACCCTGGATAGTGTTGGTGCTGAGTTTAATGCTTTTACCAGCAAGGAATACACTGGTTATTATGTCAAATCTGCAGCTAATAATTTTGATTTAGCTCTAGATGTGTTGTCTGATATGCTTTTTGCTCCCTTGCTTAAACAAACAGATATTGATCGGGAGAAGGGAGTCATCATTGAAGAATTGAACATGTATGTAGACACGCCTCAAGCTCATATTGCTAATGTTTTTGAAGAACTGATATTTGCCAAAGAATCACTTGCTCACGACATTATTGGTAATAAAGCCAGTATTCGCTCGCTTACCAGTGCTGATTTTCAAAATTTTCTAAATAATTTCTATGGTCCAGAAAATTTGCTTCTAGTGCTTGCTGGCGGTTTAGATAAAATTGCGCAAAAGCAAAAACTTTTAGCAGCCAAAGTTGCTGCTACTTTTAACAAATTAAATAATAAGCGCGGGCAGAATCAAAAGTTAGCAGTGCCAAAAGCTAAACAAAACAAGGACGCTAAGCCCACCATGGTCAATGAAAGCGCCTTTTCTAAGCGTCGATTCAAACTTGTCAAACGTGCTAGTGAACAAGCCCATTTTGTGATGGCCTGGCCAGCGCTAGATCTTCATCATCCTGATCGTTATATTTTGTCAGTTTTAGCTGTAATTTTAGGCGGCAACATGAGTTCTCGCTTATTTACTGAAGTTCGCGAAAAACGTGGTTTATGCTACTACGTTAGGAGTGATTCTGAATATTATCATGATTGTGGTTATCTAGGAGCTAGTGCCGGTGTTGATCCACAGCGTTTACGAGAAGCTATTCGGGCAAGTAAAGATGTTTTTTATAACTTGGCTAATGAACGAGGCCAAGTAGGAGAGACTGGCTTAATTAGCGCTGAAGAATTGCTACGTGCGCAAAATTACCTTAAAGGCACGACTCTGCTCAATTTAGAGGAAAGTAATAATGTGGCCCAATTTTACGGCTTTAAACAGCTCTTAAACGACAAAATTTTGTCACCTAAAGAAGTTATAGCTAAAATTGAAGCCGTGACCATCAAAGATCTTCAGCGATTGGCTAAACTTATTTTCAAAAAGGAACAATTACGTTTCGCAATTATTGGCAATTTTTCTAATGCTAAAGAAATTCAACAGTGGGTTTTAGAATAAGCTATATTTTTCATAATTTTCCTTAAATTTTTCTTTAATTAATGTGCTGATTTTTTTGCGAGCTCTTAATTTAATTCGCTTATTTTTGATTATAATATTTGCTTTTTGATATATTAATTAATATTTAGATTGATTAAAGTCGGGCAAGCAATTTAATCATCTTTTTTTGTATGTATTAATTAACCTTTTGATACTTTATTTAATAAATTGATATATATAAATTGAAGAAATTTTTGTTTATTTAGACACATCTAAGCGTTGTTTAGGCAATAAAAAACTGCACTTGGTTTTTATGCAATTTTTTAAGATAATCGGCAGTAGACTATAATTTAAAAAAGGAATTGTCTTATGAAAACGAGTCGTACTGCAGTTTTGGTTAAACCAGATGGTTTACAAAGAGGTTTAATTGGGGAGATCATCAGCCGCTTTGAGCGCAAGGGCTTAAAGCTCGTTGGTTTAAAAATGTTAAGAATGGATGATCAACAACTTGACCAATGGTATAGCGAACACAGAGAAAAATCTTTTTTTCGTGATCTCAAGACTTTTATGGGTTCAATGCCGATAGTAGCCATGGTTTGGGAAGGTATTGATGCTGTGCCAGTAGTTAGATTATTGGTTGGTACCACTTTGGGGAGGCAAGCTGAAGGTGGTTCAATTCGAGGCGATTTTGGCATGAGTCAGCAGATGAACTTAATTCATGCTTCTTCAAGTAATGAAGATGCCCAGCGCGAAATCGAAATAGTTTTCGGCAAAGACGAACTATTTAATTATCACGGAGTTACTGAGGCCGTGATTTACGCTGAAGGCGAAGTTGAACCTAGCGAAAATGAAGCCTAAATTGATGGTTTAAGTTAGTCTGGTCATATTTTTTTCAATCATTTAATTTTTTATCACTATAATTTTGTGATTAGGATTAAGAGTCTTGACTAAATTATGTTAATTTAGCCTTTGCATTTGCTAGTCAAAATATGTAATAATGATTCTTGATCAAAAAACCACTGCTTTTGGCGGTGGTCTTGTGTTGTGAAGACACTTAAAAGGATTGTAAAAACAAAGGCTAATGAAAACAAATAAACTGCCCAAATCTATTAGATTTAATTTCATCGCTAAGGTTTTGATTGTTTTGTTTTTATTTTCTTTATTTTTAATTTATCAGCATCAGGCTACGAGCCAATCTCAAGCAAAAAATCTCACTATTAAAACATCTGCTGATTGGCAATTGGGTCAATTTTCAAATATTGAAACTCGAACTAAAGAGGGAGAGTTAAGGCTTGAATCTACTGGAGCTTGGGGGGCGCAAAGTTGGAAGACGCCAGAAAAAAGCATTACTGTTGGAAGTACTTTCACTGCTGACAACACTCACATCTATGTTTTTAGAGGAGCAGGAGACACAGTTTTTTGGAGATATCGGCCTAGCACTGATCAGTGGGAAAATTTAAGTAAAGCACCGAGGGGTATTTATTATGGAGCAGATTTACAAGCCCACCAAGGTGATATATATGCTATTTTTGGTGGATATCAAAAGGAATTTGCTCGTTATTCAATTGCTGACAATCGTTGGTACATGTTAGCTGACATACCCAATTTTACTTATCAGGGGGCTTCTTTGACTAGCGATGGAACATCTATTTATGCAATAGTGGGCAATGGCAGCCAAGAGTTTTATCGTTATGATATTGCTACTAACACTTGGGCTCCACTAGCTCCGACTCCAGCCACTGTCAGTGTTGGTGCTGATTTAGTTTATGTTGATGGCTATATTTATACTCCTCGTGGGCAAAGTACCAATACTTTTTGGCGTTATAAAATAGCGAATAATACTTGGGAGGTTTTGACCAATGTGCCTTTACAACTCGGTGATAATATAGATATTACGACCAATGGTTCGCATATTTTTCTTGCTAGACAACAAGGTACCAACTCTTTTATGAGCTATGATATTGCTAGTAATTCTTGGACTGAATTAACAGTTGCACCTTATGCTTCCCGATACGCAGGAGTGCAATATTTTTCTGGAGATGGCTACGTTTATTTTTTTCGAGGCAATGCTACTCAAAATTTTTGGAAATATGATATTGCAAATAACAAATTTGTTGGTCCAAAAGACGCTCCAGAAACTCTCTCTACCGGCTCTGACATGCTTTTTCATGCTGCCACGGGCAAGTTTTATCTGACGCGTGGTTCAAGTAGTAGAAATCTTTATAGTTTTGACCCAAATTTAAACGAATGGGAACAACTCCCAGAATCTCCTACCAGTCCCAGTACTACTTTCTCTGATGATACAAGAGGGGTGGTGGTTGGTGATAATTTATACTTTTTTAGGGGTAGTGGTTCTAAGTATTTGTTGCGTTATAACATCACCACCAAGGTTTGGGCTTTTCTAGCAGAAGCTCCTTTATCAGTTTATTATGGAGGGGACCTAGCTTACCCTGGTTCTGGTGACTATCTGTATGCCACTAGAGGTTATAACACTAGCACTTTTTGGCGTTACCATATTCCCTCTGACACCTGGCAAACTGATTTAGCAAATATTCCTGATTCAATAGTTGCTTCTTATGGTTCAACACTTTTATCTGATGGCACAGATATATTTTTTACCGCAGGTAGAGGTTTTAAAAAAATGTATAAGTTTGTTATTTCTCCTGAGGGTGGTGAATGGCAAGCCTTAGCTGATTTACCTTTTTCTCCTTATTATGGTACAGATACAGCGTATGGCGATGGCAAAATTTTAGCGCTAGCAGGCCAGTATAAAAGTAATGTTTATGAATATGATATTGCCAACAATTCTTGGAGAGAAATAAAAGCACTAGCTAGTTTTGGGGCCGATGATCGTGGCCCGTATAGTGGGGCGTCTATAGCATATGATGCCAATGAAAAAAATTATTATGTGACTAGGGCAGGGGGGAGACCAGAGTTATTGGTCTATAGTAGTCAGACAGATCAAAAATATGAAGCAGAGGGTATCTGGACATCCAGTAGTTTTGATTTGCAGTATGTGGCTAATTGGACAGGTTTAAGTTTGCAAGCCGATACCCCAGAAGGCTCTAGTGTTAGAATTTATTCCAGAAGTAGTGCTGACAATGAAACCTGGTCTACATGGCAAGAAGTAAGTGCCGGCCAAATTAGTTCACCGCCAGCTCGCTTTTTACAGCTAAAAATTCACCTTATTTCAAGTAATGATCATAAACACACGCCAGTGGTTAGTGATTTAAACATTGAGTACGAAGGCGATACAACAGCCCCTAATAATGTAACTGAGGAAAATATCACTGCTTTTTCACAGCAAGTAAGTGGTGAGGAACTAATTAGTGGTGAGGCATATCGTCACCTCAATCCTTATTTTACTTGGTTAATTCCTAGTGATGATCAAACACAGGTGGTTGGTTATTATGTTTATTTTGGTCCTGATGAAGGTGCTGATGCGGTCGAAGTTGGCTCATTTCAAACGAGCCCTAATTATGTAGCGCAAACTGCTCTCAACCGCGGACCTAATTATCTGCGAATTGCTACGGAAGATCTATTGGGCAATCAGTCGTCTAGCGCAACTCTTTTTGTATACAATTATATTGGAATTTCGCCAGCAAAAAGTTTAAATATTAGTGGCACTAGTGAATTTCTTGGAGAGTTTAGTAATACCGTCAAGCTTGATAATCATTTGCAATTAATAAATAAAGAAGGTGGTTTTTGGCTAGAACAAGGCATCGCTCTTGCACCAGCCGCTATTCAATGGACAGGCAAGAACGCCGCATATTTAAAGAGCAATAATAAGCTGTATGTTTTTCGAGGGGCAGGCAGAAGCGCAGTTAATTTTTATGAGTATGATGTCGCCAATAATATTTGGACAGAATTAGCTTCAACTCCTTCAGCATCTTCCTATGGAGGGGCAGTGGTTGAAGGGCCCAAAGATAGCAATGCCCCAGACGGTTACTTATTTGCTACGAGAGGCGGCTTAACTACTGATTTTTGGCGTTATAACATTACCGAAGATCAATGGGTCCAAGTAGCCGATGTCCCTTTAACTGTTGGTTATGGAGGAGACATGGTTTTTGATGGTAAACAATATATTTATGCCACCAGAGGAAATAATACCAATGCTTTTTGGAGATATGACACCTTTAATGATGAGTGGAGTGTAGAGAGTGTGGTAGATTTTGCTGCTCCCACCAAAAATTTTACCAACAATATACAACAGGGAGGAGATTTAACAATAGATCGAGAAAATCAACTTATTTACGCAATCCAAGGCAACTACAATCCAGGATTTAGTGTATTTGATATTAATACTGCTAAGTGGACAGTTTTGCCTAGCTTACCAACCTTACCAAGTTCTGGATCAAGCGTGGCTTATGATCCTCACACTCAAGCTGTTTACAGTACAGCGGGTGGAGATCAAACAAATTTTTATCGCTTTGATATTAATCAAAGCGAGTGGGTAGAGTTGAGTCCATCACCCAACAGTTTCGCTTATGGCGGCGGCGTACATTTAGTAGAAGATTATTTAATTGCTTTTCGGGGCGGGAATACCAATACCATGTATAAGTATGATATTACTAAAGACAGCTGGTTAGTTCCTAGCATGAACATGTTTGGTCATAGCTTAAACGGAGTTGCGCTGTTGCCCTTTAACTATGGTTCCGATCTAATTATGGGAGATGCAGATAATTTTTATCTAGTCAGGGGTAACTATGGAGATGAATTTGTCCGCTGGAATCAAAAAACTGGAGAAATAACAAATTTAGCTAACTTACCAATAGGACTTTATTCTGATGCTTCTTTAGTCTATGTACCAGATAAAGATGGGCTAGCTCCAGATCAAAGTCGTATCTATTTATCATCAGGGACGAATGTAAGTAATTTTTATTATTATGATATTGCTACTAACACTTGGTTTGAAGAAAGTGCTGATCCAACTCCCTATACATCAGGTAGTGGCTCATCAATAATTTACGATGGCGAACGATACATTTATTGGTCGAGGGGTAACAACACAGCTAACTTAGCTCGCTTTGATACGCAATCAGACAGTCCTGGCACCAAGTGGCAAACAATCACCAATAGTACGGTGACTTTTGGTTGGGGATCAGAACTTGCCATTGTCGATGGTTATTTATACGGCCTTAGAGGAAACAATACTGATAACAACGATTTGGTTCGTTATGATCTTGGTGGAGTCGAAGGGTGGAGTAGTATCAATAGTTTAGCAAAATTTCCTGGTCGTATTCATTATGGTAGCTTTTTGGCTAATGGTAATGATGGCTATTTATATACTCCAACCGGTAACAATACTTATGGATTTTGGCGCTATTCCATAGCTAATAATGAATGGCAACAAATACCTGATGTGCCCGCTCAAGTGTATATTGGAGGTGCTGGTCAAAGCAACTTCGACAATAAAATTTTTGTTGTTCCAGGATCTGGGACTAATGCCTATCGTGATGCTATTTATACCTATGTTTTATCCACTAATCATTCTGGGTTTGTTCAAGAAGGTGATTATATTTCGCAAGTCCATGATCTAACTAGTGTTTATCGTTGGGCAGGCTTAACTGTGCAATTTAATGAGCCGGCTAACAGCAATGTAATTGTTGAAACTCGAACGTCTAATGATAGCTCAAATTGGAGTGATTGGAAAAAAACTTCTCTCATTAAACAATTGGATAATAATACTACTTATCGAATTAACTCTCCAACTGAACCTTATTTACAAATTAAATTTTCTTTACTGTCTTCAGATGGTGTTTCTTCGCCAAATATAAGTCAATACACCATTGATTACTATCAAGATGAAGATCCACCAAGTAACCCTGTCACTGGCGGCTTACAAGCATTGAGTCAAAAAGAAAATGGTGAAACTCTAGTGTCTGGATGGTGCAAACACCTCGAGCCTTATTTTGAGTGGCCAGAGGCAGAAGAGACCTATGGAGCAAGTGATGGAGCTAGTGGTTCTGGAGTGGCTGGTTATTATGTTTATTTTGGCCCCAATGAAGAAGCAGATCCTGAGATAGATGGGCTTTGGCAAGTTGATGAGCATTACACAGCCAGTAATTTAACAGCAGGCGAGACTTACTATCTGCGGATTAAAACTAGTGATGAGGCGGCTAATGTAGCAACAGAAGCCTGGCAAGCTTTTACATATCAGTTTGATAATCAATCACCAAGTACGCCAACTAATGCAAGCGTTGATCCAGCTGGTTTTACTTCAGCCAATAGTTTTAATTTTTCCTGGTCGCTAGTTGAGAAAAACGGAGCACAAATTAGTGAATATTGTTATAAAACTGGAGCGACTGAGGGCGAATATGCTAGTGACCAGTGCATTGTTGGCACTGAGATTAATTCGATTCCTGCTTATCGGGTTGGAACGAACACTTTTTATGTTCGAGCTAAAGATGAAGCAGGTAATTTTAGTGAATATGCAAGCATTAATTATTATTATGCTGATATTAGTGCTGCACCAGCTCCTCCACGTAATTTAAGGGTTGAACCAGAGAGTAACACCGAGAATTCTTTTAGTTTTCATTGGGATGGACCAGCTGCTGGTACATTTTTAGGTTCAGAATCAAATCTCTCATATTATTACAGTGTCAATGCGCTACCGAGTCAATTTAGTACTTCAGCAACTAGTTTAAAATATTTAAATCCTGGCGCCTATGCAACTTTACCTGGGGAAAATATTTTTTACATTGTGGCTAAAGATGAGGCAGGTAATATTAATTATGCCAATTACGCTCAGGTCTCATTTTTTGCTAATACTGTGGCGCCTGGTATTCCGTTAGATGTTGAAATAGCTGATGTATCTGTGAAAAGTACTGCTTCTTGGCGCTTAGCTATTTCTTGGGATGAGCCAACAGATTTGGGCAGTGGGGTCAATAATTATCAAATTTATCGCTCTTTGGATGGTAAAAATTTTACCCTTCACTCATCAAGCAGAGGCACATCATTAGTAGATACAAAATTAAGTCAACAAACCTATTATTATCAGATTAAAGCTTGTGATAGTACTAATAATTGTGGAGCTTCTTCTAGCATTGTTAGCTTATATCCAGATGGACGTTACACCGAAGCAGCAGAATTAGTTTCTGGCCCATCAGTTTCTTCTATTACCACCAAAAAAGCCACTATTAACTGGGCGACTGCTCGCACTAGCGACTCACGAATAGCTTATGGCACCAGTTCTAGAAAATATTTTGAGGCAGAAGTATCAAGTTCCGAGCACGTTTCTAATCACGTTTTAGACTTAAATAATTTAACCCCTGGCACCAAATATTACTATGTTGTCAGGTGGGTAGATGAAGATGGCAATCGGGGAGAATCTGAAGAAATGAGTTTTAGCACAGATCCTCCACCTAGCACCCTGGAACCAAGTGCTAAAAGCATTGGTTTAGAATCAGTAATTATTGAATTTACTTCAAAAAATGCCAGCAAAATTAGAGTGTATTACGGTGAAAGTTCTACTTTTGGAGGTTTTAAAGAAATTTACACTAGCACTGCAGAAACAACTCATACCGTAGAATTGGATGGCCTGCTTGATGGGACAAAATATTTCTACAAAATTAATGCTGTTGATATCGATGGAGAAGAGTATGAAGGAGAAATTCATTCTTTTGAAACATTACCCAGACCTGAAGTGTCGAATATAAACATTACTCAGGTTTTAGGCACTGCTCAAACTACTCTTCTGTTGAGTTGGGAAGCAAATACTGAGATTAATTCGATCGTGACCTATTATCCAAGTAATCGGCCAGATTTAGCTAGAGATGAGGTTAATATAGCATTAAAAAGTGGAGGGCATCGAATGATCCTCTATAATTTAGAACCAAGTGCCAACTATACAATTATTGTTCGAGGTACTGATGTAGCCGGCAATGAAGCTATTAGTGAGCCTCAAATGGTAACAACAGTGGCTGACACTAGACCGCCACAAGTTTACGATCTGAATGTCGAAGCAGAAATAATTGGCGAAGGCGAAGATGCCAGGGCTCAATTAATTGTTACCTTTAAAACTGATGAATTAAGTAGTTCTCAAGTTGAATATGGTGAGGGGACTGGTTCAAACTACTCACAAAAAACGCAAGAAGATGGTTCCTTAAAAACCAATCATTTAATCGTAATTTCTGGATTAAGCCCAGCTAAAATTTATCATTTGCGGGCAATAGCCAAAGATTCAGCAAATAATTCTGGTTTATCTTTAGACAAAGTAGTGGTCACACCAAAAGCCACCGAAAATGCCCTAGATTTAGTACTTAGTAATTTGCAATTAACCTTTGGCTTTTTAAATATTGGTCAATAATGAAAAAAAATAAAACACAATTATTCATAAAACTTTGGAAAGTATCACTAATTATTGTGTTAATTTTTTCTGTATTTTTATTTTTTTTAGTTCACAATAAAAAATTGCGAGCTCTTGAAAGACATGTTGAAATAACTTTTATTAGCCCTCATCAGGCGATTATATTTTGGAAAACTGATACTCAATCACTGGGCTATATAAAAGTTGGAGAAAAAAAACATCGTCGCCAAACAAGCATTTATCAAACTAGTAGTGAAGCAAGCCATATTCATGCAGTACTTGTCGAAGAAATACCAAATGATGGTTTATTTATTAGTCTCCACAATGAAGACGATCCGTTTTGGTATTACCCAACTATTAGACAAATTATTTATGAACCAGAGATGGAGTCAGAGATGGGACTAGAGATGGAGCTTTTACCATGAAAAATCCAGCTATTAGAGAAAGAACTAGCAATCGGGAGACAATTCTTGAATTAGATGAGGTCTATAAATCTTTTAACATTGGTAATAATGAACTAGAAATTATTAAAGGGGTGAGTATTAAAGTACAAAAAGGTGACTTTATTATTATCTTTGGACCATCTGGCTGTGGTAAAAGCACTATTTTAAATATTCTTTTAGGATTAGAGCCTCCAACTAAGGGGAAAGTTAATTTTTTAAATAAAGATTTATATAAAATGTCCGAGGACGAACGAGCTCAATTACGGAAAAAAGAAGTGGGTACGATTTATCAGCAGTCTAATTGGGTAAAATCATTAACTGTGATGGAAAATGTTGCCTTCCCCCTCATGCTACAAGGTCTTGATGAGGAGAAACGCAATGAGCTATCCAAAGAAGCTTTGAGTTTAGTGGAAATGGTTCAAGCTTTAGATCAAGTGCCCACTGAATTATCAGCTGGTCAGCAGCAGCGGGTGTCTTTAGCTAGAGCTCTAATCACTAAGCCAAGCCTACTGGTGGCCGATGAGCCGACTGGTAATTTAGACTCAAAAGCCAGTCAAGAAATTATGAATTTATTTAAAGATTTTAATCAGCGTGGTGACACGGTGGTGATGGTTACTCATGACTTAGAATATTTAAAATATGCTTCTCGGGCAATTCAAATTGCTGATGGAGAGGTAGTAACAGAACATTTAGCTAATTCTAAAAGTTTGAAAAAGCTATCTGTTTCGAAAAGAGGCAAAATTGATGCTTCGGGAAAAGTTAAAAAAACTACATAGTAAAAAATGCTAAAGAAAATTAATATTCAGCCAGCTAAAATAGTTAAAGCAATTAAAGCTTTTAGCGTTGAGTTGTTAATCTTAATCAAGTTCTTTTTGCTTTTGGCAGTCATGTCTGTATTTTCTTTGGTCGATTTATTGAAGAAATTGTTGCTAATTACCCCTGGGTTAAAAAAACTAATTAAAAATAAAGACAGCGTTTTCAGAAAGAAAATTTTAGATGCAATTGATGATGCCAAAGAAAACGAAATGACTGGGCGAGATATTATTAAGTTAGCAGGCAAACACTTAAAAGCTAAAAAAACCAGAACTGCCATTACCATTGGGGGTATGACCATCGGTTTTGGTTCGATTATTTTTCTTTTATCCTTAGGATACGGTTTTGAAAAATTAGTGATTTCTCAAGTTGCTGATCTTGGAGAAATGAAACAAGTTGATTTAAGTATTGGTCAAGCTAGCTCTCTTTCTTTTAGCGATGAAGTCATGCAAAAGATTTCAGAAGTGGAGGCAGTTGAAGAAGCCTTGCCCATTATTTCTTCGGTAGCTCGAGTCAGTTACCAAAATTCGGTGTCAGATGTGGTTGCTTATGGGGTGACCACCAGTTTTTTAACTGAATCAGCTATTCGACCCATCAAGGGTGAAATATTTGAAAATGAATCTTATTCTGCAGCAGAATTTGTAGAAAAAAATCAAGAACTTAATGCTCTAGAAGAAGATGATAATGAAAGTGGGGAGGTAGCCGGAGTAAATATTCAGGTAAATGCCGGTGTGACTTTGGGTCAAGAAAGTGCGCGAATTAAGTATTCAATCTATCCTTTGGTCTGGAAACCTGTTTATGAAAGTCCTTCTCCCAAAGCTAAAATCATTGCCTACACCAAACGCCAGGCTGGAGAACAACAAGCACGAGAAGTGTGGGGTCATGTTTATGAAACCAACGGTAATGCTAATTTGGTCCAAGATTTAAGTGGTAGAGAATATAGTTCTTGGATTTATGATGAATTGCCTTTGTGGGAGCGAGTTGATTGTTCAATGCAAGAAGCAGACTGTATAGATGGAAAATATAAAATTTTAAAAAATGCTGGTCGACAAGTAATTAAGAGTGCTTATATTACCGAGGACCAAGTGACTCTTGAAAGATTTAATGTTGTTTCGGTGAATAATCCTATTTATATTGAGGGAGAAAATTTTGGTAAGGTAGAAGTGCAAATTAATAGCAATAATTGGCATCAACTTTATAGTGAGCCAAAAAAATCTGCCGAATTATTATTAAAGTTCACCAAAGCCGAGATCGTGCCAACAACCATTGAAGCAGAGCTGGTGGTTGGAGAAATGTATTATGGTAAATATGGCAGAATGGCAGAAAATTCTTCTGGTAGAGAATTAGGTTATTGGTTAAAAGCAGAATGGCCAGTTTGGGAAAAGCTTGATTGTGGAGAGGGTTGTGAGGAATCTTATTTAACTCAAAGAGATGGGGACAGTCAACAAACAACAATGACTGCGTTTATTCGAGCAGAAGATCTTGAATTATTAAATTTATTAGACAATCTCTCTAGAGGCATGGTTTTAGGAGAGAGCACTGTTGCCACTGATGAAGATTTGTTTTCGGCTTCCGCCTCATCAGTTGCTATGCTAGATGCGTCTGGTTCGGCAGCAGTAAATAGGGTTGATGATGGAACAGCTGACATTGAAACTTTATTGGCAGAATTCAGCGAGGATGAAGATCTTGATTTGGTCGAAATAATTTCGCAAATAGAATCAGTGAATCGGATTAAAAAAGTCATTATGCCTTTCCAAACTGATGCAAAAAAAACTGTTTTAGTGAATAAATCAATGCTAAGTTTATTAGGCATTGATGAAAATGCCGCCCTAGGAGAAAAATTTAGTGCGACCTTAGTGTTTGATGGGAAATTATTTAATCAATTTGAATCTCTAGTCGAATCTGATGAGGTAACAATGACAATTGCTGGAGTGTTGCCTGATGATAAAACTCCAGCTTTTTATCTACCATTTAGTGATGTTAAGGGCACCGGCATTAGTAATTATTCTCAAGCGAAAATTATCATTGCTGATCAAAACAAACTTAGTCAAAGTCGGCAAGCCATAGAAACCATGGGCTTTCGCACCAGTTCTGTTGTTGATACGGTGGAGAGAATTAATAGTTTATTTAATTCTTTAAGACTAGTTTTATTAGTTTTTGGTTTAGTAGCCCTGAGTATTGCAGCTTTAGGAATGTTCAACACCCTTACAGTATCTTTGTTAGAAAAAACTCGAGAAGTTGGCTTGATGAAAGCGATTGGTATGAAATCACATGAGGTAAAAATGCTGTTTTTAGCCGAATCAGTTATTATGGGATTTGTGGGCGGAGTGTTGGGTTTACTATTTGGTTTTTTGGCTGGTCAAATTTTAAATATTGTTTTGAGTAGCATCGCTGTTGCCAATGGCTTTGCTCCAATAGTTGCCACACACATACCTTTTAATTTAGCTTTTGTCATTGCTGGAGCTTCTTTTATTATTGGGGTAGCTACTGGTTTCTATCCGGCTCGTCGAGCAACAAATATTTCAGCTTTGAATGCTTTACGCTACGAATAGGATTATTGAAAGCTCAATTAAAGTCTTGGCGCGGTGCAAGCATCACACAAAAAATTAAAATATCTAGTGTTTGGCTTTATTAATCACTTTGCTACCAACAAGGATTAGGGTAGAGGCCAAGAGCATTTCGGCAGTTTCTTCAACTGTAATCAGCCAAAAATAGGTATTTTCGTTTAATGCTCCTGTTGAGCTAAAAACTTCAGCGGATAAGATAGTGAATAAACTAAAAGCGCTGAGAGCTAAAATCCAAAAATTGTCTTTCATTCGGGATTGAAAATATCTTAACCAATAACCACACCAAAAGCCAAAAATGAGGATGAAAGGTAAGTAATACAGAATCCACAAGGAAGATCGATATCCCAGTTTTATTGAAGCCTCAACTATCCTGCTAGGATGAAAAAAATCAAAATATTCAAAAACTCGATAAATATTTTCGTGAATTTGGAGTAATTCATCCAGGCCCAAGTAAATAAGAAAAATCGACAAAGGCAACAAGAAATTTCTCAAATTACCCTTTAGTAACTTTGAGAAACAAGCCATTAAGAACAAGAGACCAAAAATGATTAGTTTGAAAGATTGATAATAAGTTGGCAGGTTTTGTTCAAAATCTAAATGAAAAAAATAATTATATTTACCAAAGAACAGGTGTATTAGCAGCACCAGCGAGTCAAGACAAATTAAGCACAAAAATAATTTTTTATTTTGCTTAAACAGCTTCTTAAAAAATAATTTCATTGGTTTATTTTATTTATATTTAGCAATAGATTCTATAAAATCTTGATGCGTCATCACCTTATTTTTATCAAGCCCATATTCTTCGCACCAAGTTTTTATTTGTTCAATATTTTCTGGAGTAGTGATAATGCCATAGAGTCTTTCTGGCTCTTGTCGAAAATTAACACCATCCACTCCACCAAAAACTTCCGTAGAGTCCCTAGTTTGATTGACATTATCTATCTCTTCTGGTCTGGGCATAAAAGCAAATATTGCTCCATATGGCATCCAATAATGGTGTGATTCGGCAAACTCGCATGGCACGCTAACATTGGTCTTTGCTCCAACATCGATCTGAGCCGCAAAGGAAGTCATACTTTCACCTCTTTGTTCTGGAGTAAGCAAGCCATTAGTTCTGATTATCTCTCTCAATTGTCCAAAATTCCTCGTTCCATGAAAAACAAGCGGTAAATTATCTGGAACTACTTCTTTTACTTTTTTAGGAAACCACTCTACAACATCATATCGGTATACGACATCTTCAACAGTCGGAATCCTAGCAAATTCGACAAGTGCTTCTTGAATGCGCAGTGTTCTCTTTGCATCAGCAATTCGCTGTACCCACCAGTCAACTCGCCACTCTTTTGTCTCCTCTGCCTTTTGCTGCTCTAATTTACTAATCCTGTTTTTGGTTTTGGCAATCACATCACGGTTTCTTGCAAGAATGTTATCAAGGTTAGTGGTCAAAGTCTCAACTGTGTTTCTGGCAATATCTGTAAGTTTATTATATTTTTGCTGATCTGGATTGTCTTTGATTGCAGCAGGCTCATCATGCTCATCATGCTCATCATGCTCATCATGGTTTAACTTAGTAAGTTGCTCTGTGGAAGTTTGATTTTCAAAAGGCATAATAAGATTATAGTATATGCTTGTCTGAATTTCTTTTTTATTTGTGTTTTTATTGGTGAAATTGACAATTTTTTATAGGTTTGAGGAATTGGTATATCAGAATTACAATCAATAAATACCAATACCAAATTTGTCCCAACATTTTAACGAAACGGTTGTAGGTATTGTTAAAAATTGTTTTTAAATGTATTGGTGGGTGATAATAATGGTCTATGGTTAATCTCTGTTCTTCAGTACCAACTTGCAATATAGGTTGAGGTTGATTAATTACTTCTAATTTAACTGTGTACTTTTGATTTTGACTACTAATCTGAGTGGGAACATCCAGCCTAATTATCCCGGGATCACCAATATTGCTTCCAAAAAATTCTTGCTCAGCCAATAGTTCACCGTTATGATCTATTAAAGTAATTTTCAATTTTTCTTGACTGGCAAATTCTGGATTTCTCATCCAAAGGTCAACTCTGTTTAAGTAATTAAACTCCGCACTGAAAGTTATGTCTTGAGTGTATTCAAGATCAGTATATATAATTTTTGAATAATTAGTAGATTTTTTTAAGCTAGGTACCAAATTCATAATGAAGAACAAAGTGCCCCAAATCAATAAAGGTAGAATAAAACTTAACACCATAGCTTTCAGCTTCGATAGGTTTTTTAGCTTTTTATTTATGGAAAAAAATTTTTTATTTTTCCCGAGTGCTAATGCTTCATTTTTTTTCATTTTGTCATGTTTTTTTAAGAGTTCTAATTTGCTTACTGCAATTACACTAGCTAGGGCTACCCCAGCTAAGACGGAATGAGCAAGGTTGTTTATTTTTTCAACTCCCACATTACGAGCTGATAAGTATTCGCTTACAAAAGGCAAATTTACCAAATCTGGATTAATCGGTAGAAAAATTCCCCAGTACAAAGAGGTGTCTCTAAATAAAAAGACAACTATTAGCCAAGCAAGAAAAACTAAAGAACCCATTAAAACAATTTCAATTTCTTTCTTTTCTCTAATTTGTGCTGCTGCCCAAATAGCCCAAAAAGGAATAATCCATGTAAACCATTGAGGATGAAAGTGGGTGAAGCCCAACAAAACCAGATTTGAAGCCATGATTATAAAAGAACGGGAACTGAGGGGCAGTTTAGTTCTTGAATAATTAATGGCAAAAATTAAAAGCACTATTAATAAAATTGGTACAATTATGACCCTATCACCCAAGCCCAAATTGATAGTAGCGATAAAAAACCGATCCGTGATTGAGGAATTTAAAACCTCTTGCTGGAAAATTGTATTTTTAAGAAATGGTAAAATAGTCAAGAAATAAACAAAAATTGAGCCTATTATTACAGTAATTTTTTTAGCCCATTTTAAAACAGGATCCGTGATAACTAATAAGCTCATCCAAATGAGGGGATAATTTTTTACAGATATTGCTAAACCAAAAAAAATTAAACTTAAAATCCATTTTGATTCGAGAAACAACCAGGCAATTAAAAACGGCAAAACAGCCAATACATCGTTTTGGCCCATTAACACACCACTATACAAAACAATTGGATTAAACCACCACAGAGCAGCTGCTAGTAGCGCTTGTTTTTCACTTTTATTATACTTTTTCATTATGGTGTAAATTAGCAGACCATTAACTAAAGTTACTAAAGCCAAAATAAGTTTCGTGGCCAGGGCATAGCGAAATATTAAAGGTTGATGGGAATCAAGTTCATTGGGAGATTCTAACCAATCGGCATATTCTGGTCCACCAATTGGACGAGCTATAAGGTATTGAAGTTTAACTAATAAAAAATGTATAGGAGGATAATTGAATTGCTGTTTTCCTAGATCGACAAGGTGTTTTTCACCATATTCATAAATATTCCAAACTTTGCCTTCATTCAAGGATCCCCAATATAAAACTAATTTGTTGTCTGGATGATAAGTGATTGGAATAAGAATAGAATAAATAATCGCTGCCAATAAAAAGATTTTTTTAATCATAAATTAAATTATAACAACTTTTTATAAGTTTGAGTGCCTCCACCAAGAATCGAACTTGGATTTAAGGTTTAGGAAACCTTCGTTCTATCCGTTGAACTATAGAGGCTAGGTCTTGCTATTAGCATGGTTTACATTAAACAAATTTTTTCTCTGATCTGCAATTTTATCATTTGAATCTGTATTTGAATAGAATTCGGCTTTTATTAGCTGGTAATTAATGATAATTAATGGAATGACTCTAAATAAAACCATAATAACCCAGCCAGAATCAGTGACAAAGCGCCCTTCTGCACCAACTTGCAAGAGATAAAATAAAATAAAGGGCGTTGGTAACAAATACGACAGACTACTAATTTTCACCATGGGTTTATTAAAAGTTTTTTGACTAAGAAACCCCAGAGCTAAAAATGGAGCTAAACTGGTGTAGTGATACTCAAAAACTAAATCGTAAAATAGCAAATAGTAGGAGGTCCACATAAACAAGCTGGTAAAAAAATTGGGTTTAATACGAATTTGGACGCCTAACAGCAGAATGGCAACACCAATTTTTAATAGATTAGCATATGGCTCTAAAGCTGCAAAATGCCTAAAGATAGCGTCTAAAGTAAAAATTCCTGGCGGTCCGCCGATTGGTTGATTAAAACGATTAAATAAATTTGAAAAATAATACATGCCATCACCATTGATGGCAAAGGGGAGAGAAACGGCCATAAAAATCAACAAACCTGAAAATAAAGTTAGATAACGTTTTTTAAAAAAAAGTGGAATTGTCCAAAGTAAACCAATGGGTTTCACTAATAAAGAACAGGCATATAGAATTCCATGAACTAGTTGAGTTTTTTGGCTGGGCGGATGTTTGCTGAGAGATCCAATTAAGATAATAAAAATAGTTAAATCTAATAAAAATTGATACTGGCCATTCCAAATTTCTAAATAATGTGGGAAAAGAGCAATTAATAAACAAACTGCTACAGGAAAATTTTTATGTAAACGATATTTTTTGTACAGTAGGATTGTGAGCAATATCGTAATCAATAAACGAAAAAATAACCAAAGCTTAAAAGCAGTTGCCGCTGGGAAAAGTTGTAAAATACCGCCCAGGACAATTGTAAAAAAGGGATGATAAACATTTCTATTACTGAAGGGAGCGTAAGCAGTCTGATTGGTGTTTTCCGCTAATTCGCCAGTCAGAGAGCCGCCTCTCAACCAAGCATAAGCTCCGCTTGGCACTTGAAAAAAATCCAAACCTTGCAACTCATGAGTATTACCGTGAGCAAAAAAAATATCAAAATAATGAGTTTTTAGTGCGGAAAAGTAGAAAGAAAGATGAATTAAAATGGCTAGAAAAACAATTAAACGACGTTTCATATTTTTGTCGGAGATGGCGGACTCGAACCGCCGACCTCGGCGTCCCGAACGCCGCACTCTAGCCATCTGAGCTAATCTCCGGTTCTAAATTAATTCTCACTTGTCAAACAACTTACCAAATTTTTTAATTGCTTTTAATCTTTTGCCAGCTTTATTTTAAATTAATCGCGTATAGATTGAATGGTGAATCTGGGCTAAAGCTAGTAAAGATAATAATTTGACTGCCGTCTGGCCAGGGATAGACAAATTCGTCAATAAACGGACCCGAATAAATAACCGTATTGTTTTGGCCATCATATTCCATAATTTGCACTTTGCCATCTGCAACATAGAGTAAATGTTTAGAATCAGGAAACCACTGCAAACTATTTAGACTAACCCCAGAATAATAATTAGCAAAATTAGCTGTGGTGGTAATCTTATCGATTGCCAAATCGGCTTGTAAACGCAAGAAAGACTCTGGAGAAGCTTCTAATTGGCGTACTTTCTCACTAAACAAATCGTCGCTCAGCAATTGTTTATTGAGGAAAGTTGATGCTGTTTCTTGAGCCTGTGTGCTAGTTGGCTTTTGCTGATTTTCCGACTCATCACTAACAACTCCTAACTTTTGTAAAGGAAAATTGGGACGAACTTCTTCGTTTAAGACCAAAAAGTTTTTATCTTCTTCTCGATCATAAACATAAATATTTCCCGCAGTCAGGTTTCTTGTTTCCTCTTGATTGTTAGTGGTTGGTAATGGAGGAACTAAGTCTTCGGGCAAAGTAATGTCGGCAGTAGCAGTATAAAGTAATCTCTTTTTATCTGGAGAGATATAAACATTTTTTGCAGATTCAGTTGCAACTTGGATAATTTCTTCAGGAAATTTTTCTAAGAACAAGCGTTCTTTTTGATAAATTTCTTCTTCCCAAGCTGATAAAGTTTTACTTCTTGAAAAAGAAATATCGCTTTGTTCTAGCAAAGCAGTTTTTTTACTAAGGGAAATTAAAAATTCTTTTCCACCCAGTTCTTCATCGATTAGAATCATTACCTCTTGACTATCAGGAGACCAAATAATATGCGCTTTTTCTAGTTCTAAAGCAGGAATATCATCAGTAATTTGTCGAGGTCCACTTTGTAATGATAAAAAATTGCTATTTAGCTCTAATAAATAGAAGCCATTATTGGCCACTGAGCTAGCTTGGTTAACAAAAAATAAAATTTTCTGCCCATCTGGAGAAGGGTAGAGATTACTCACGCCAGTAAAAGTCAGAGGTGAGAGGCTGGGAGCTGTAGGAAATAAAGTAGCATTAGTTTGACTAACCAACTCTTTTTGCACCAGTAATTTTTTTTGCCAGGGCGAATAACCTTCTTTAACAATTTTTACCCAATATTCTCCTGGATCAATGTAGATGGTGTCATCAGTGGCAGTGACTAGGCGATCATTAATAAAAACTTGAGCACCAGTCGGAAAAGAATTAGCATTTAATAAACCGGTGTTAGCAACCATGCCTTCTTTAGTTAAACGCCAACTGCCACGAGCATAGCGAATTGCCATAACACTACCAAGCACAATTATCAGTAAAGAAAAGAGGGCATATCCCAATCTGGTTTTAAAAACTGCTTTGAAAATTTTTTTAACTAAAGCCAGCGTTTTTTTGAAAAAATTGTTCTTTTTATTCTTTGTCATTAGATTATCAATTCTTTAATTAATACTTTTGTGCCTTGTTCTTGTGTGGGTCTTTGACTATTATATCAATTAGATGACTAAAAGTCTTGATTTTTTGCAAAAGAGTGAACGGCCATCATTTTGGCAACGTTTTGATTGGCGCCAGGCTTTGGCTATTGATTTAGGCAGCAATGAAATTCGCATTTTTCGGGTAAATTTACACAAAAAAGAGCAAATGGAAATTCTTAATATTGACCAAGCTTGTGTAGCTGTCAAAAGAACAAGTCGTTTACAACAACCCAAAGTCTTGGCCATTGGCAGAGATGCTTTAGAGATGCGTGAAAGATTTGGCGAAGAAGTCGACGTGATCTTTCCCATAGTCGCTGGGAGGATCATTGATGAAAAATTAGCCAAAATATTAGTCAAAGAATTACTCAAAAGAGCACTCAGAGTTGATCGAATTTTACCCTTTGTCATCAGTCCAGTGATCGTGCTCACGGTGAAAGCTGGCAGTAGTGAGTTTTCGCGACGCAACTTGTGTCGCTTATTTTATGATTTAGGCGTCAGTGAGCTGCATTTATTGGTGGAGCCATTGGCGGCTGCCATCGGTGCCGGCTTACCAATCGCCGATACAAACGGAGCGCTCTTGGTGCAAATGGGGGCAGCGGGCGTAGAGGCAGCCGCCTTATCTTTAGGTTCACTGGTTAGTTTTCAAAGCAATCTGTGGACGGGAACAGTAGCTGGTTGGGAACTAGATGAGTTATTGCGCGCCTATTTAGTTAAAAAACATCACTTATTAATCACTTTAGAAGCGAGTGAGCAAGTTAAAAAACAAATTGATCTAGACTTGATTCAAGAAGACCAGCTTGCTAGTCAAAAATCATTCAGGCTGATTGGTAAAGACTTGCTGAGCAAAAAAGCTAAGACCATTAATGTTAGTAATCAAGAATTGGTTAAGGCGCTTGAGCCAATCATTAAAGACTACTTGTTGTTAATTGAGCAACTTCTGCAAGAAATGCCCAATGCTTTATTAAGCGACATACTGGATAGGGGTATATTGTTATCTGGTAATTTAGCCAAGTTAAAGGGTTTAGACCGCTTTTTGGCTCGATCGTTAAAAATGCCGGTGGCAGTGGTTGAAGATCCTGATTTAGCGGCTGCGACTGGTGCGCTTACGGTTTTGGAAAATATAGAATTATTTAAGGCTAGTCTGGCTTATCTTTAATTTCGCTTGCTATTTATCTGCTATTTGCCTGCTATTTATCTGTTATTTGCCTGCTGAAGTAATTTTCTTTAAGTCGCTTGGGCATTTTGCTTGATTTTTTACTGCTAACCAGTAGGCACTTTGTCGGCATAGTACTTTTTTAGCAATAGTCTTATCTGCCAGCAATACCTCAATGGCCTGCTCTAAATAAATCTCGTTTTGCGAACCTTTAACCAACATTAAATCGCCAGCTCTTAAGTTTTTTAAGACTGCTTCACCAGCTAAACGACTGTCGTCAAATGTTTCCAGTTTTTGGACTGTACTTGATCCCTCTCTAATTTTTTCTTGCAAGATTGGCTGAACATAGCGTTTCATTAATGGGCCAACTAGATAGATTTCGCTAAAATCTTCGGCAATTTTAGCTGCTACTTGCTGATGAAGAGAAGCAGTTTCTTCACCTAGTTCGCGCATGTCTCCCAAAATTGCTAGCAAACGCTTAACTCGCTGATCTTTAGTGGCCAAGTGTTTAGCCAAATCAAGCATCTCCAGCATTCCTGAGGCATTATAGGAGCTGTCTAAAATATAACTATTGTTTTGAGCTTGCAGCAAGGAACTGCGTCCAGGCTCAGCAATGAAATACTTTTCTAAATTATTCTTAATTTCATTTTTTGATAAACCCAACCTAAGGCCTAGAAGAATGGCACTGGCTAAAACGGGAGCGTAGTGTTGGCCCAAGACCACATTGTTAAGTTTAATTGTTAAGATTTTATTGTCTGATTTGCTGAGTTTAATGCGTTTATTAATTTCAAAACTAAATTGACTTGCATCCAAATCAACTTGCCAATCACGGAGGCGCAGATCAACGTCTTGAGTGTGATTGGAGCTATCTTGACTAAAGGTATTAATTTCAGCCAAACTCTGTCGACTAAATTGCCAGAGTAATTGATCATCTCGATTAACGATAAGCAAAGCATTTTTGCCCAATGACAAAGCTAATTTACTTTTTTCTTGGGCAATCAGGCTGAGGATGGCTTGCTCACGTTTTTTAGGATCAATTTCTTTAACTAGTGGGTCAAAATTTTGACTGTGAACAAGTTTAGCGTTAAGCAGAATAGCAATTTGTGGCTGGATAATGCTGAGTAAATAATCCATATTTTTTGGCGAATGAGGACTATCAATACCCATTTCCACCACGTAAACATCAAATTGTTGCCAATTAGTTAACAGTTGCCAGGGAGCTAGGAGCATTAATCTTAGCCAATCACTGAGACTGTAATTTTTGACTTGCAAACCGAGGATATCGAGAGGAATACCTGTTTCAGAATTGGCTTTTTTGTTAATTTTAATTTTTAATCGGCCCTTATTGTTGCCAAGAGCTGCCAAAATCGCTAACTGACAGCTAGTTTTACCAGCACTGCCAGTAATGCCGACGATTTTTGCTTGACGATTTTTTTGTAATTGTAATCGTGCAAAAAAACGCAGATAGGCAAGGGCAAAAGGGCTCATCTTTTGTTTAATGTTCATGCTTGTTTAAGTTCTGTGTTATTGCTTTGTTTTTTTGCTAAATTATTGACAGCCAATTGAAATTGCTGGCCACGATCAGAGTAATCCTTAAATAAGCCAAAACTAGCACAAGCTGGACTGAGTAGCACCACGTCATCAGCTTGGGCCCAAAGCTGGGCTTGCTTAACGGCTTCAGGCATCGATTGACAAATTTGGTATTTAGGAAAAGTTGCTGCATCTAATTGTTGCTCTTGCCACATTTCTTTTAACTCTTGTAAAATTTTTTCACCCAAGGGGGGAAAAAGGAGTAGGGCTTTGACTTTTTGTTCGATAATGCTTATAAAATATTCTTTCAGATCGAGTTTTTTATCAGAACCGCCAGCCAATAAAATGACTTTTCCTTGAGGAAAACTTCTAATGGCAGCACTGCTAGCAGTCGGATTAGTAGCAATCGAGTCATCATAATACTTCACTTTGTCCAATTCGGCGACAAATTCTAGGCGATGAGCTAGTCCCCGAAAATTACTAATACTTTGACGCAAACTAGTTTCACTCACTTGAAAAATTTGCGCTACAGCGATGGCACTTAGCACATTGTAAAGATTGTGTCTGCCTAGTAATTTAATATCAGCAACTGGCATTAATTTTTGCAAGGCGCTCGGATTATCTAATTTTCGCCAATAAATTTCTTCATCTTTAATAAACACCTGGTAATCTTGATCATCACTTTTATCTGTCAGGGAATGTTTGAGTTGATGATTTGGTCTGACTGCACTTAAATCTGCCAATTTGCTGGCTCCAGCCAGTTCTGGATTGTAAATCAGCCAATCATTGGGGCTTTGGTAGCGAGTAATAGCTGTTTTTGAGGCAGCATACTGGTCAAAATTGACAAAATAATCTAAATGTTCTGGAGTCACATCAAGCAAGACTGCGACTTGGGGGCTAGCCTTGAGTTCAGCCAATTGATGAGAAGATAATTCAGCCACCACTAAAGTTTCTTGATCAATTACCGATAGATAATTAAGAGCCGGACGACCAATATTGCCCAACAAGACGCTTTTGTAATCAGCTTGACTAAGAATATCAAAAATTAATTGACTAGTAGTGCTTTTTCCTTTGCTACCAGTAATGCCAATAATCGTCCCTTGGCAACGATCAAAAAACAATTGCATATTTGAAGTAATTTGCAAACTTGGATTAAGCTCCAGGGCTTGTTGAATAGCGGGCAAGGTAATGGGAATACCAGCAGTTTTAATTAAAAAATCGTAAGTAGCTAAATTTTCTAAATAATGATTACCAGTTTGCCAAATTAATTTTCGATCTGTTTGGCTAATTTCTTTCCATTCGGGGAAATTGATTAACAAAACATCACTTGGTGATTGATCTGCCAGGGTGAGTTCTTGATCGGGAAATTGTTCACGCAAAAAACGATAACTTGACAAGCCCTCTCTGCCAAGACCTAAAATAATAATGCGCCCGTTAGCCAAGTCAGACATACAAATATATTTTAACATTTTACTCTAGCTTTGGGGGATGATAAAAATTCTTTGTGTTATGATTAAAAAATGGACTCACAAATTTTTCAATTAGCAATTTATTCTGATAGCTGGCAAGATTTTTGGCATTTGCTCAAAAATCACTTAGAAACAGCCAAGCCCAAGAACTTAAAGATAATTTTTACTCCCAATCCAGAAATATTAGTGCAAATCGAGCAAAATCCGGCTCTTCGTAAAGTACTTAAAGGTGCCGACATTTTATTACCAGATGGAGTTGGTTTAATCATGGCCAATCGCTGGATTCGCTGTCGCCAAAGCCTGTTGTTTCCTTTTCGTCAGGCAGCGAAGCCAAAAAAAATTCAAGAAAAAATCACTGGCGTTGATGTGGCAGATAAATTACTAGTAGAAGCAGCCAAAAAAAATTATGTCACCTTAATTATTGGCGGGCGTAATTATGCTGATTTTTGGGGAAAATCTGGAGGCGAGTATCAGGGAGAAATTTTTGAGGACGAACAAAGTCTTATTCAATTGAAGAAAAACCTGTATTGGACTGAAGCCTATCAAGACAAAAATGAGCCTTTGCCAGTTGAAGATCAAGCTTTGGAGAAAATTTTAAAGAAATTGAAACCACAAATAGTATTTGTTGCTTTTGGCTCTTTAGAACAGGAGCAGTGGTTACTGGAATGGCGCGCGCGCCTCGAGCAAGCGGGCGTTTTGGTAGCCATTGGGGTGGGGGGTTCTTTTGATTTGTTGTTTGGCCAGGTCCCGCGCGCGCCTCGTTTAATCCGCGCACTATCTTTAGAGTGGTTGTGGCGTTTGGTCCAGCAACCATGGCGCTGGCGACGTCAATTACGTTTATTCCGCTTTCTTGCTTTAGTGAGACAGGAAGCCAAACGTTGGCAAAAAATGGCTAAAGCTCAATTGAGTCGAGCTTAAAGAGTTGATTTTTTATGATCAGTCTCTTATTAATCCCTTATTAATCCTTTAATTCGTCTGGATTAACGCCTAAAAGCCATAAAACGGCCTCTTTCTTATAGCGTCGATCTCCGCGTGAGTTGATTCTGATGGCAGGGAGTTTACCTCGTTTGCCCCAGCGTTTAATTGTTAGGGGAGAGACTCTTAACAAGTCAGCCACCTCTCTAACTGTTAGTAGATCTGGTAAGTTTTTAATATCAAGCTTGGCAGCATCGGTAGCTCGACCAGTTTTCTTTTCTTCACCATCAGTTTGCATTGGATTAAAGCCTGGACTATCGCTCATTTTGCCTTTCTGCGACCTAAATTATTAGGCCTATAAGTCTTGTTAAATTTAGTAATTGTTCGATCTATTATGACCTATACCTAACAATAGCAGAATAAAACAAAACAAGTCAATAAGCAATTTTTATTTATAGATCATAATTGGGCAAACTAGCTATATTTTAATTGTTATTAACCAACTAGGAGAATTCTTCACCAACATAATATCCTATAATTTTTCAAAACTGTAAAAAAATATCCTATATAATTTTTAACAATGGCAAATTGGTCTCTAAAACTATTAAAAAACTACAAAAACCCCGCTATGAAGCGGGGTAAAACAGATTATAAACTTATTTAAACTCAATAAATTTGCTTATTTAAGTTCAACGACACAGCCTGCTTCTTCTAAAGCTTTTTTGGCTGCTTCGGCATCTTCTTTTTTAGCGCCTTCTAGAACTGTTTTGGGTGCTGATTCCACGAAGGTTTTAGCATCTCCAAGACCAAGTTCTGGTTTGAGAGTGCGCACTGCTTTAATAGCGGCAATTTTATTATTGCCTGCTTCTTTGAGGATGACGTCAAATTCATCTTTTTCCTCAGCAGCGGGGGCTGCAGCTGCACTAGCACCAGCGGCCATCATGACTGGAGCAGCAGCGCTGACACCAAATTCTTCCTCAAGAGCGCTGACTAGCTCAGACACTTCCATTAGGGAAAGCTCTTTGACTGCGTCAACGATTTTTTGCACCTTGGCGCTTAGTTTTTTAGCTTCTTCTGCCATTGTGATCCTTTCTGTTAATTAGTGATTTAACTAATTTTTTAATAATTATTAATATTTTTTAATTTTTAATTTTTTTTGTCGGCAATTGCTTTCAGTACATAAACCAAATCTTTGCTTTTAGCACTGAGAGTATTCACCAAGCCTTGTCCTGGTCCTTTAAGACGTTGAATTAACATGACTACTAGTTCATTTTTACTTGGCAATTGACTTAGGGCTTCAATTTCAGCGATTGATAGCACTTTTTCATCAGAATAGCCTTGCTTAATACTCAATTTGTCAGATTTTTTATGAAAATCAAAAAGAGCTTTTAATCCAGCAACAGCATCATCGTAAGAAAAAACAAGAGCATTCATGCCAGATAGTGATTCGCTTAATTTGCCTTTGCCAACAGCAATATCAATTAAAGTGTTTTTGCTGACAAACATTTCGCCACCTGCTTCTCTCAAGGCATCGCGCAGGGTAGTTAAATCGTTAACACTGGTTCCAGAGTAATCAACAACGACTAAAGATTTAGCACGGTCAATTTTTTCTTGGATAATTTTGATTTCTTCGATATTACTTTTACTTGGCATAGGTCCTTTTGTTTAATTTTTTTATTAAAAAAATATAAAAATATTGACTAAGTACAAAAATTAACTTTACTACTTGTTAGCCAAAAACTAGAGAAAGGGGAAACGCTTTGTTTACTTCCTCGGTGTGATGATTAAGCCTTTCAGCCCACACTGTCTTTGGACAACAGCAGAATTATAGCAGACAACAGTCGACTGACAAGGCGCAAAAAAACCCAAGGCCTACATTTACAATCAAGGCTTAATAAGCCATAATAAGTTTTAATGAAAAAACAGCAACGATTTTCTCAATTTTTTTTAGTAATCGTCTTTTTCTTTTCTTTCTTAATTCTAAATTTAATTTCTAGTCAGGCAGTCTTGGCTAGAAGCTACAGCATTGATCAAAGTGACATTGACTTTTTCTTGCAAGAAGATGGTTCAGCCAAAGTGATTGAGCGACGAGCTTTTAATTTTCAGGGAGATTATCGTTTTGTTTATCAAAAAATTAATTTGCAAAATAGTCAAACTGTTACTGATACTGGGCGAAGCGAGCCTTACTTGCTGCAAAATTTTGAACTCTGTGAAGTAAAACAGATTAGTGGAGTGGATTCTTATGATTGTTATCGGGCTCTAGAAAGTAATGAGGTCAATTTGAGTGAGCCTCGTAATAATCCAGATAATACTTTTTATATTGAACAGAGGAATACTGAGTATTATTTGCAATGGCACTATCAAGCCAATGATGAAACTAAGGTTTTTGAATTGCGCTATCAAATCGATAATTTATTAAGCAAACAAGACAATGTGGCAGAATTATATTGGCAATTTGTGGGCGATACTTGGGAGGTGCCTCACGAGGCTGTGAAGATTAATGTTTGGTTGCTAAAAAATTTCTTAGCCTCTCAACTCAACGCAGTTCAAGCTTGGGGGCACGGTCCATTAAGCGGCAGAGTTAGTATTGATAGTTTAAGCAGTGATAATGGTTTATACGGTATTCATTTTGAGGCAACCAGGGTCAAGCTTGGCCAATTTTTGGAAGGCAGAATTATTTTGCCTATATCTAGTTTGAGTGCTGTTGAACAGTTGCCTGTGGGCAAGCTTAATCAACAAAAAATTCTAGCCCAAGAACAAGGATTCATTGAGCAAACCATTGGTTTAGTAAGAAAAGTAGAAAGAATTGCCCAGTTGTTATTTGTGGTCTCTGTAGGGCTCAGTATCTTGGGAATTTTCTACTTTGTGCAAAATTTAATTCAATACTTAAAAGTGGCTAAAGAAGAACGCTTGCAAGTATTGCCGGGTGTGTGGGAACCGCCTAGCGATTTAGAACCGGCTTTAGTTCAGCAGCTTATGACTAAGACGAAAAAGCTCACGCCCGCGGTTTTTACTGCCACAGTGTTGTCTCTAGTGCATAAAAAAGTGTGTCGCATCGTGCGCAGTGAGGAAAAAGAAGGTTTAATTGCTAAAGATTACAGTTATTTCTTAGAATTGAGTGACAAAGCGGGGCAAGTGCCCTCATCGCCAGTAGAGCAAGAGGTGTTTAATTTTTTGTTTATCACCGTTTCAAATTATTATGCCAAATATTATCATAAGGCGAGTGGCGAGTGGGTCACTGAACAAAAGTTTAATCAACTGTGGCGCCAGGCAAATCCACAAGGTGATCGGGAAGCTCTGGCCTTAGCTAAAGAAAAAACTCGAAAAAATTTGAATCTTAAAGATATAGGTAAATACACTAAAAGCTATGCTAGCAGCAGTTATCTTTTTTTTGAAAAGTTAGAAACAATCGCTTTTAAAGATAATCTAGCCAAAGGTTATTTTGATCGAGATGTCCATCATTTTGCGACTAGTTTGAGTAGTTTAAAGTTATTTATTAGTCCTATGATTAGCTTTGTTTTGGTGATGGTCTTGAGTAATTTTTCGATAAATACCGATTCATCTATCGTAGAGGCTTGGATTAGTGTCACTTGGATATTCCTCATAGGCAATTTACTAATTGGCTTTAACGCTGGGGTAGTGATGTTGATTTTGCAAGCTAATAGCGAAAAAAGGAGTGAAAAGGGTCACAACGAAGCAGAACAATGGTTGTCTTTTAAACAACATTTAAAAGATTATAAAAAAACCAAAAACTATGCCATTGACTCAATTATTCTTTGGGAAAAATATCTCATTTATGGCACTTTATTTGGGGTATCGATGAAAGCTTTGTCTCAATTACCTGTTCAATTTAAAGATTGGTCGGAGGCTGACCAACGAAATCTGGTAAATTATTGGGGAATGTCGAGCTTTAATCTTAGTCAATCAGCTGTAGCTGATATGAAGAGTTTTGATTTGGGTAGCGTTACTCACTCACTTAGTTCTTTGGGTAGTGCTTTTAAGACTATTAACAGTAGTGTTTCGCATAGTTATGGGGCAAGCGGCAGTAGTTCAGGTGGCAGTGGTTCAAGTGGTGGATTTTCTGGTGGTGGCGGTGGCGGAGGCGGCGGCGGAGGCGGCGGCGCTGGATAAATTTCGCATTAACAATTAGCATCAGCACTAGCATTTGATTGGTATTCGGCAATAGTGAAGCCAAAATTCTTATGCTATAATGGTCCTTCAATGTTAAAAATTATCTTAACTACCAGCACTACTACTAGCCCCTAGCGGGTTGTTGTGTGTTGGATTTCAGATAATTGCCAAAAACACCAACCCGCGATCAAGGCGGGTTTTTTAATAGCAATTATCTGAAAAATTCATTAAAATTAAAATAATAAACAAACAAGGAATTATGAATCGAGAAGAAAAATTATTTGCTCTCCGTCACAGCGCAGAACATGTGTTAACAATGGCCATGGAGCGATTGTATTCGCCCAATAAAAAAAATCAGGGCAAGATTAAAACAGCCAGCGGGGAATATAAGTTAACTCAGCCAGCAATAATCAAGGCAATGGGACCAGCGATTGCTGATGGTTTTTATTTTGACTTTGACATCTCTCAAGAAGCAGAAAAACAAGGTTTTCGCCTCATTGAAGCTGACTTACTTAAAATTGAAAAAGAAATGGCAAAACTCATCGAACAAAATTTGCTCATGCACAAAATGGAAATCCCAATCGATTTAGCTCGAGCCATTTTTTATGACAATTCCTACAAGCAGGAATTGTTAGATGGTTTGGCTGAATTAGATGCTCACGACCCCAAAGTCGATCCAGTTTCCCTGCGTTTAGATCAAGAGCACGAATTGGTAGAGGCAGGAATAGTTGGCATTTATTTGACTGGCAATAAAGATCAAGTCCAAGCTGACCAACAATTGCTTCAAGGTTTAATTTCTAATAAATTAAGCACGGCTCAAAGTCGGGTTGATTTACAATGTTTTGTTGACTTATGTAAAGGTCCTCATATAGCAAACATTGGTGAAATTAAAGCCTTTAAGCTATTAAGTATTGCTGGTGCTTATTGGCGAGGGAGTGAAGCTAATAAAATGCTCACGCGTATTTATGGCACGGCCTTTGCTGATCAAGCTGATTTAGATCAATTCTTACACAATCGACAAATGGCCTTAGAGCGTAATCATCGCAAAATTGGTAAAGAAATGGAGCTGTTTGCGATCATTAAAGAGATCGGTCAAGGGTTGCCAGTGTGGTTACCCAATGGCTTTGCTATGCGTCGCGCGCTTGAAGATTATATGGTGACATTTGAGCGTAGTTTTGGTTATAGTCACGTTATTACCCCCAATATTCATCGTAAAGAATTGTTTGAAAAATCAGGACATTTAGGATTTTATGATCAAAATATGTATCCACCATTACGCTATCAAGAGGAGGGGGATGCTTCGGTGCTTGAAGAAACATATTATTTAAAACCAATGAACTGTCCAGCGGCCATGATGATTTATAAACTGAAGCCTCATAGCTATCGGGAGTTGCCAATTAAAATGGGCGAGTTTGGCACGGTTTATCGTCGGGAAAAATCTGGAGAATTGCATGGTTTACAAAGGGTGCGTGGTTTTACGCAAAATGATGCTCACATCTTTTGTACAGCCGATCAGTTAAAAGAGCAATTTTTAGAAGTGATGCAAATGCTCAAAATCTTTTATCGGGCAGTGGGTTTTGATAAATACAAATTTCGTTTATCAATTTCTGACCCCAATGATAAAAAATTTCAAGTTTGTGGTTCACCAGCTGAATGGCAAAAGGCAGAAAATACTTTACGCGAAATTCTTGATGAGGCTGGAGTAGAGTATGAAGAAATAAAAGGCGATGCGGCTTTTTACGGACCCAAACTAGACGTGCAAGCGATCAATGTTTTTGGCAAAGAGGACAGTATTTCAACTATTCAAGTTGATTTTAATTTACCAGAACGTTTCGCTCTAACTTACATTGATGAGCAAGGTGAAGAACAAAGACCTTTAATGATCCACCGGGCTTTAATTGGTTCTTATGAACGTTTTTTTGCTTTTCTAATTGAACATCATGGTGGCGATTTTCCTCTTTGGTTTGCCCCAATTCAAGTAAAGTTATTGCCCATTGCTGATCGTCATGTCGCTTACGCCCAAACAGTGATGAAAAAATTATTAATCGCTGGGGTGCGGGTGGCCATTGATGATCGTTCAGAACGTCTGCAAGCTAAAATTCGTCAAGCTGAAACAGAAAGAGTGCCTTTAATGTTAATTATTGGCGATCAAGAAGTTGCTAAAGAAGAATTGAGCTTACGAACTCGAGGTAAAGCTGAGGGATTACTAAAAGAAGGTCCTACAACATTAGAACAAATAATTAATGTTGCCAAAATTTTGCCTGAGTTTGAATAGCTTATTTTTTCTCTTCGACTATTTGCCAGTTGAGACGAATAGCAGGGCCCATGCTTGGTGCAATCGCGACTTTGAGAATTCTATTCTTTAATGCTTTAAGAACGGCTAAAATGTTTTCTTCCAGCATTTTGTCGTCCATGCTCACTTTACCAATTACCAGGTGCATGAGTGGAGCTTTTTTCTCTGTTTTGAGAGTAAAGGCTCCAGCTTCTAGCTCTTTCTTTTTTATTTCTGGTTTTGGGGTGAGGGTGCCATTTTTAGGATTAGGCATTAAGCCTTTTGGTCCCAAAATTTTTGCTAATTTGGCTAATTTTGGCATGAACTCTGGTGAGGCTAATAGCACATCAAAATTAATTTTACCTTGTTCGACCTCGGCTAATAATGCTTCGTCGGCAATGGCCACTTTGACGCTTTTGCCAGTGTTGTGAGGCAAAGTTAGATCAACACTAGTGCCGATTTCTTTCACTACAATATGAGCTTCGATAGAAGCATCAAATTTGCTGTAAGAAAATTTTTTGACCAAAGCAATGGCTGAGGCAGGGTCGTGGGTTTTGGTTTTATCTAATTGAGCTCTGACGGCTTGATATTTTTTACCCCTGACTTTTTTTGATTTTTTTTGCAGAACAGGCTTTTTTTCTTCACTGGCTTGTTCTTTAGCTTCAGCAGGCTCTTTATCTTCACTGGCGGGCTTTTTAGCTTCCTTCATGTCCTTCACGGGCTCTTTAACTTCACTCGCTGGCTTTTTAGCTGCTTGATCTTTATCACTTGCAGCCTTTTTTTCCTGGGTTTTGGCGCTGATTTTTTTGCTCGCTGCTTTTTTTGCGACCACTTTTTTTGTGACAGCTTTTTCTTCTTTGACAATTTTGACAGTAGTCTCAGTTTGAGTCATGTCAACATTTTTTTTGCTTCCCATATTTCCTTTCTGTTAACGTGGTGCAAACGACTGGGGAAAAGCTTGAGTCTGCCACGTTAATATTATTTTGATAATTTTAATTAATCGGTAATTTCCACGCCCATGCTTTGAGCAGCGCCAATTACGGAGCGGCTGGCTGCTTCAATATCTTTGGTATTAAGATCTGCCATTTTCTCTTCGGCAATTTCTCGAACTTGAGCTTTTGTTAATTTACCTTTATTTTCTCTACCAGGTAGAGCACTGCCTTTTTTTAATTTAATTTTTTGTTTAATTAAATCGGCTACTGGAGGTAATTTTAAAACGAAAGTAAAAGAACGATCTTCATAAACTGTGATTTCTGCTGGGATAATTTGCCCACGTTTGTCGGCGGTTTTATCATTATATTGCTTGATGAAATCCATCATGTTAATACCTGCTTGACCTAAAATTGGGCCAACTGGAGGAGCGGGAGTAGCACTACCAGCTGGTAAATTTAACTTTAAGATTTGTTTGACCTTTTTTGCCATGATTAATTCTTTCTACTACACTTTTTTGACTTGTAAGAAATCTAATTCTACTGGAGTTTCTCGACCAAAAATATTGATTAAGACTGTAACTTTACCTCTTTCCTCATCGATTTTATCAACGCTGCCCAAGAAATCATTAAATGGCCCGTCAGTAATTCTCACCGCTTCGCCATCAACAAAATCAGCCTTATATTGAGTATCACTTTGTTCGGCATATTTCATGATTGCCTCGACCTCACTTTTGGGAAGTGGGGTAGGACGACTGCTCATGCCTACAAAACCAGTCACACCTTCGGTGGTGCGAATAGCCAACCAAGCGTTGTCGGTAATTTCCATTTCTACCAAAATGTAACCTGGAAAAATCTTTTCACTAACCGTACGACGTTGACCGCGTCTGATTTGAATTTTGTCTTGAGTAGGAATAAAAACTCGCAAAATCTTGTCTAATAAATGTAATGTTTCAGTTCGTTGACGAAGCGCTTCTGCCACTTTGCGCTCATGACCAGAGTAAACGTGCACGACAAACCAACGAGCCTTTTTATTAACATCTTCGCTAATAACAATTAGATTTTCATTAAGGCTTTTACCACTTTTTTCCACTTTTAGCTCTTCAGCCTCAGTTTCTTGAGTTTCGTTAAGCTCAGCTTCTTGAGTTGGTTCAACTGCAAGAACTTGATCTTTTTTTGATTGAGTCTTTTTATCTTTACGATTTGCCATAAATACCTTTAGAGTTTTTTGCGAAAAGTTATTATACCAGATTAAATGAAAAGTGCTATAAGTTTTTGCAAAATAATATCAAGAGCACCAATATATAAAGCAAGCAAGAGGCTGACTATCACCACTAAAATGGTGAGGTTTTTTGTAGTCTGTTTACTGGGCCAAGTAGTTTTACTAAGTTCAGTTTTTACCTCAGATAAATATTTCTTAATTGCTTGCAACATAGACTGGCATTTTATCACAGACCAAGCTTTTTATTTTCTGGAATTGCTTGTTCTTCTTTTTCTAATTCTTCCGCTTCAGTTTCTCGATTTTCAGTTTCTATGTATCCAGCGCCTAGATCTTCAGTTTCTCGATCTTCAGCTTCTATATACCCAGCGCCTAGTTCATTTTCTATATCACTTGCTTTTGTTGCTTCTGGGTCTTCTATTTTTTCTGGTTCAACTGGATCACTTGGCTGAGTTTTTTTATTTTTAATTGGTTTTTTATCTTGACCAGGATTGCGACTTAAACCCAGAACAATAAAGACGATGGCAATAATAATCAGCAAACCAGCTAAAGCTAAGTATTGCCAATTAAAACGACTAGAAAACTGAGCAAAAACAGAAGAACTGTTTGACGCTTGGTCTTGATCTGTTTCTTCCTCAACAATTGTTGGGCTTGGGTCGGGGCTCTGTACTTCTTCTTCAATATTTTCATTTTCTGAATTTTCTGAGTCAGTTTCTGTTTCATCAACAACTGCAAGAGTGGGTGAGACACTTGGACTTACCTCAATGCTTGGCTGAGGTTCTGTAGGGACTACGGTGGTTTGTGCAGTCGGTTGAGGGCTTGGTTTAATATCAGCGCTGTCACAAGTGGCACTTTCTGGATTACTGGCTAAACGACAACGACCCTGATAACAGCGGTAATCAGCCATGCAATCACGATTGGTGTTACAACCATGGTTACAAGCGTAGGTGGTGATGTCATAAGCTTCGCTAGGCAAAAATGGGCCTTTGATGATGTAAGAGGCATCGCTTACTTGCGTGCTCACACCTGCCACTCTGCCCAAACTTAAAGTCTCGCTAACTAAGTCGGCATTAAAACACCACTGGTTTTCTGGATTGCTTTCTAAACGGCACTTGCTGTCGATACAGGCGAGGCCAGCCGCACAACTAGAACCCTGCTGAGTCTGAACACAAGTATCTTGACAGTTAAGATTTTGACTGGCATTGGCTACGCAATAATTAAGATAGAGCTTGGGTCCTAGCACAAATTGCTCGGCTTGGTCGTTGTACAGGCGAAAATAATAATTTTGATCGGCCTCAAAGCTGAGGACTTGTCCTTGTATATTTTGGGAAAAACCAGTTAGTCCTGTTAGATCGATAATGGCATAAGGACCAACTTTTTGCACCTTTTTAATTGATTTTTGGTAATAATCAGTAAATTGATGATCAAGACTCACATCTAGCCAAGCAAAACCAGCATATTTTTCTGTATTCCAGACTAAATAAAATTTTTCTCCAGAATTAGGACCAGCTAAACAAGAAGCAAAATAGTGGAGGAAAAAATCATTTGCTGCTGCTAAAGAGATGTTGTTAGCTTCAACTTTATTTGTTAGACATTGCTGACTCAGAGGCTCAAGAGTTTCTTGCTGGTGCCAGTGACAATTGAGTGGGGCTACCTGGTAATTGCGAGTTTGCCAAAAGTTTTGACAGTCACCCCAGTCATCATAAACATAGCGACATTGGGCAAAATCAATGCCATTATCACTAATGTAGTAATTAAATTGATTAACACCTGGGTGTTGCAGAATATTTTGCGCAGTGTCGTGGGCAATAGCCTGGCTAGTAGTTGTGAGTTCTAAGCTGATTGCTCCTTCTTTGAGGGGAAGAAACTCAATACTAGCAATCGAAGTTGATAAATTATGACTGGTAAAAGGCTTATCTGTTTCTTGGCTAATCAACAACAAGGTGAGTACGTAGCAATCAGCTTGATCCTCACATTCTGTTTGTTGCAGATCGCTTTGCACCAGTTTTAAGCCCTGATCTTGAGGAGGAATAATTTTTAAATCGCTGGCTTGCCATAGCCCAGGATCAGTTTTGAGCAGCAAATTAAGTTCTAAAGCGTCAACAAAGTGATTAAAAGTATTTATTTGGAGTTCAAGCCGACTGCTTTCTCCAACCTGGAAAAAACTTTGGCTAAAAGGATAGGTATTAAAATCAACTCTTTTTTTAATTTCTTGAGCTTGTTTGCGAGTATCTAGGCTTTCATCAACAGATTGCAAGAAAATTAAACCAAAAAGAGTGGCACTGAGAATAAAAATTAGCAGTAATACGCCAAAAACAAAAAAGGCATAAGACCAAAAAGGTTTTTTTCTTGATTTTTGTAAAAAATTGCTTTCCATATTGCTCTTTATTGTTTTTTTATTTTTTTGCTTAATTTTCTTCTTCTGACTCAATAATATGTATTAAGATTGCGTAATCTTTGGCGTCAACGCGACCGTCTTGGTTTAAATCAGCTTGTAAACTTTCGCTATCAATGGCTAAAAAAGCCTCTTCCATGATCTGGACATCGGTTTGATTAATTTCTTGGTCTTGGTTTAAATCAGCTCTGCTGAGCAGTTCATCACTAATCTCCATGTCAACAGCCTTATTCATTTCTGAATTTTTGATATCTTGCCATTCTTGCCAACGCAACTGCTGTTGTTTAGTAACATAGTGTTTGCAAGTCAGCCCAGCAAAAAAGATGACCAAAAATAACAACAAAACAATTTCAGGCCAATCCATTTTCTTGATATATTTTGGATAAGATCGAGTTTTTTTAGCCATTAATCTAGCATACTAAATTTACAGGGTAGAGGTCAAGTGCTAAGGGGATTTTTATTGGTGAATATGCTATACTCTTTGACATTATGAGCGAAAAGAAAGTCCGAAAAGCTATTATTGCAGATGCTGGCTTCGCCAGTCGCTATCTGCCAATTACCAAAACCATTCCTAAAGCCATGTTGCCTTTGGGTAATCGACCGATTATGCAATTGGTTATTGAAGAATGTATTGAAGCGGGGATTGAAGAAATTATTGTGGTAGCCACCCCAGAAGGTAAACCAATTTACGAAGATTATTTCAACAATAATGTCAATCGTATTCGTAAACAACTCGATGTTCAGGGTAAAGCTGATCGTTATGTGCCAGTTCAAGAAGTCTTGAACTTTCCCAAAATGTTGGTGATCACTCAAGATCCAAGCTTGCCTTATGGCAACGGCTCGCCCTTTGCTAGTGCTAAAAATTTTGTCGAAAATGAAGAGGCTTTTCTAGCTTTTTATAGTGATGATGTTGTTTTTGGTAAGCCAGGTGATGCCAAAACCTTGCTTGAAGCCTATCAAAAAACTCCCGACGCCGACGCTATTATCATGGTTAAAGAAATTCCTGGCGATGAAATAGCCAAATATGCGGCCGTTTCATTAAAAAATGGTCAATATCAAGATGGCAAGCCCAATATTTTAGCTAATATTGTCGAAAAACCAGATCCGGCTAAAGCACCAACGCATCTCGCTTCTTATGGTCGCTATTTGTTTACGCAAAAAATCTTCGATTTTCTAGCGCCACAAAATACAGGCAAAGATGATGAATTATGGACATCTGACGCAATTGGTCAGTTAAATCAAACAGGAGCCAAAGTCCTAGTGCAAAAATCAAAAGGGGAGTGGATGACCACTGGCGATCCAGAAAATTATTTTAAAGCACATCTTAAATTTGTGGTCGAACAAGAGAAATATGGGAGCAAAATTAAGACTTGGTTAAAAGAATTCAAGGACAAGTAGATTAAAATTAGATTAAAATCGCGTTTTATAGATCAGAATAATCAGTAAAGACTCAATTTTGTTAAAAATTTTGTTAAAAAAAAGGCTTTTTGAGCCAATACTCCATTTTAGCAAATTTTTGCTCTTTGCAACAGCTGTTTTTTTCTTGTTGAACTTTTTACAATAAATTTGTATCTTAAATTGTTCTTTAAAATCCACCTTCTTTTGCAGGGAGCTATAGCATTTTTTCCTCAACAGCTTTTCTATGGGCTGATGGGTTGTAAAGTTTTTCCGTGGAAAAATTTTCGCCTTGCCCACCTGGTTATCCAGGGGAAAGACGCTGGCTTCTTGCACAAGTGGGTGGATTTTGTATTTTTCTGAGTAGGACTATATTTTTTAAGTTTTTTCAATATAATAATGAAGCATTGTTTGGCTAAGTGTAGATTTGTTAGTTGAACCACTAGCCTTTGTAGCTCAGTTGGTAGAGCGCAGTCTTGGTAAGACTGAGGTCTCGGG
>CAZBEW010000006.1:0-36353 GCA_964491115.1 uncultured Pseudomonadales bacterium
GTTGGCCACGATTATTTTCTTCAATATCTTTGATGAGAACTGCAATGCGCTGATTGAGGCGATAAAATTCTCCCCGCATTTGTTCTGCTGGAGGCATAAATCCTTGACCTCGACCAATATCAACAATAACATTAGGGCCTTGCATCCGTAAAATTTGTCCTGTGACAATTTCTCCAAGTCGCTCACGATAAGCAGCAATGACTGTATCTCTTTCAGTTAAACGAATTTTTTGCAAAATAACTTGTTTGGCAGTTTGCGCAGCAATGCGACCAAAACCGGCCGGCGTTACATCTTCGGATTTACTTTCATCCCATTCTAAAACTTCTTGAGTTTCTTCATCAATTTTTGTAGCTGGAGCTTGAAAAATTTTTGCTGATCCAGTTTCTTTATCTAGTTCGACAAAGAAATGATAAGCATTATCTAGATCACCCATTTGCTTACGATAGGCAGATATTAAAGCCTGGCGAATAGCCTCATAAATATCTTCGGCCTCAATTTTACGTTCTTCGGCAATTTGCGCGACTGCAGCGGCAAAATCTGTTCTCACAATTGATTGAACACTTGACATAATAATTTTCCTTTTTCTTACAAATTAGAAAATAAGACAATTAATAAAAAAGGACTTATCGTCAAGATCAGTCCTTTACCAAACCACCTTAATTTCAAAAGACTATTATACCAGTGAAAAAGCTTTTTGTAAATTCAATTGAATTATGATTGATCTAAAAAATTATTGTTGATCTAAAGTACGCCAATTTTCTAACCAGCGCTTTTGCTCTCTAGTGAGTTTTTCAGGCACTTGAACAATTAGGCGCACATACAGGTCGCCTGCTCCGCGCCCCCTCAAACGTTTGATACCTTCTCCGCGCAACCTAATTAATGTATGAGACTGGGTGCCTGGTCTAACCCTGATCTTTAATTCATCATGTAGGGTCTTGACCTTTAATTCTCCACCTAAAGCTGCCAAACTAAAAGAAATATATTCATCAACAAAGACATCGGCATTATCTCGTTTAAATCGGGGGTGAGTGCCAACACTAATGCTCACATCAAAATCATCGAAACGAATTCTTGTGCCATTATCAACTCCTGCAGGAATTTTAATTGTCTTCTTTTTACCATCGTCTAAAGTGATCTCTTTATTACAACCGTCAACGGCTTCCATGAAATCAATGTTGATACCGTAACGAGGGCGGCGGCGAGCGCTAGCGAAGCCGCCTCCAAAAAACTGTTCAAAAATCTCAAATGGATCTGAAAAATCAAAGTCAGCGTTTCCACCCCTTGTGGACGACCAAGTAAATGGCCCCTGACCGCCAGCTCCAGTAAATCCAGAAAAATCAAATCCACCAAAGGGCCCAGCTCCACCGCCCATGCCACTTGAGGGATCAAAGGCTGCGTGGCCAAACTGATCATAAGTTTGGCGTTTTTGTTTATCTGAAAGCACTTGATAGGCTTCATTAATTTCTTTAAATTTTTCTTCAGCGTCTGGTGCTTTGTTGCGATCGGGATGATATTTTAAAGCTGCCTTGCGATAAGCAGACTTAATAGCTGCTTCGCTGGCAGTTTTTTCTACACCTAAAATTTCGTAATAATCACGTTTAGCTGACATAAAACTTATTAATTGTACACTAAAAAAAGAAAAAATCAGCAATCAAAACCATTAATTGCTAATTGAGAAATTCTTCTGCTGAGACATATATTGTTTTTTCATCACCTAATACGTCTGCCAAATCATCTTTGGGTAGATCCTCGTATTCCATTCTTAGGGTTTTATCTTTATATAGCGCTTGAATAAAATTATCATGCCACAGAGCGAAAGCTACTTGACGACTTGAACCCCAACTGGCAAGGTCATGGCCCACAGTTTGACCATTAGTTATAAAAACTATAGAGTTAGATTCCATTTGGGGATAATGTGTTGTGAAATAATCAACAGCTTTTTCCGCAATATGAGCTCTAGTTATAGAATAATGACTTTTTTCGCTCATTTTAATGGATGCAAAATTTAAAGCTAAAAAAATCAATACAGTAACTATGGTTAAAAAATGTTTCTTGTGAGAATCTAAAATTGTGGCTAACAACATTGCCATCCCAAGTATGGGTAATCCCAATTGAATAGTGAATCTGTGTTTTGGCAAAAATATGACTGGTAATAAACCAAGAAAAATAAAAATAAAAGCAAAGAAAATCTTTTTTAATGTTGATAAATTTTTCAAACTTTTAAAATTGATGACAAAATTAATAATCAATAAAACGAGTAATAGTATGGATAAAATGATTATTAAATACGCAAACCAGCCAAAATCGCTAAAAAATCTTGGCAAAAAAAGATAAAATTTAGGCATATAATCTTGAATTAATTCTGGTGCTCCCAACAACCACCAAAAGTAAAAATAAATGCTAGTTACCATTTCTTTAATTGAAAAACTAAATTGATAAGCTTCATCTCCTAGCATGTGCTGATCAAATAAATAAAATCTAATAAACAAATAAAAACACACAAAAAATAAACTAAGTAAAAAATCTAAATTTTTTATAATAAATTGTTTAATTTTATAAGTGCTTTTAAGATCATTTCTGCTGATTAATAAATCTTTATTTTTTAAAAAAAATAAAATTATTGGAGCAATTACAGCTGTATCTTTAGAAAGAAGCGCGAGTACTAAACAAAGTTGGGCTTTAATTTTTAAACGATTTTTTTCTGTCAAAAAAAGAACTAAATAAAGCAAAACAAAAAACACCATAAAGACTTCCTGACCGGCAGATATAAAAAAAAGCCTAGTAAAATGAGTTGCAGACAAAGCAAAAAGCAATATGGCTAGATGGCGACTTTTTTGGGAAAAATTTAATATAATTAGCAAACGATTAAAGAGATAAACGCTTGCTATATACAGTAAATAAATAGATAAATGATAGTAAAATGGTCTAAAGCCAAACAAAGACTGATTTAAAAAAAAGAATAATTGGTTGGGTATGGGTCGATAAAAAGCCGTCTGCTGCGGATTTTTAAATGGATTAAAAAAATTAAAAAATTCTCTAATATTGTTTATTTGTGTAATATTTAAATGAAACCAATCGTCTCCAAGAAAATAATTATTTAAACCTTTGCCAAAAAAAATTAAAATCAATAAAAAAAATAATACAATAAAATACAATTTTAGTCGGCGATTTTTCACAAAGCTTTCTAATTATGCTGCTTAAATAACTAAAATTATCTTACATCAAATGACTGGAAAAACCAATAAAAATGCAAGAACAATGCTGTGTTCTACAAAAAAACCACTGCCATTTTTTGCTGACAGTGGTTTTTATTATCGCTGCAAAATAAGTGTTTAATTGACTACTTCTCCCTCTTCAGCGTCCTTTTTTTTATCATCTTTTTGCTCGTCTTTAGCAGTTTTTTTGTCTGTTTTCGCAGATTTTGCTTCGGCTTTTTCCGCTGCTTCAGCTGCTTTAGCTTCTTCTGCCTGTGCCTTTTGCATCACTTCGCCAATTTTTTGCGCACTAGCAAAGGTGGCTTCAATAGCTTTTTCAATTTCTTCTTTGCTTGTGTCATCTTTTTCGCTTAAATCTTTGAGGGCTTTGACATCAGCTTCAATTTTTTCTTTATCTGCTGTTTCCAACTTATCACCATAATCTTTAAGCTGTTTTTCAATTTCAAAAGCCACACTATTAGCCTTGTTCTTAGCTTCGATTAATTCGCGTTTGGCTTTATCGGCCTCAGCAAATTTCTCGGCTTCGTTTTTCATTTTTTCTACTTCTTCATCACTTAAATTAGTGCTGTTTTGAATGGTGATTTTTTGCTCTTTACCGGAATTTTTATCTTTAGCGCTGACATTTAAAATGCCATTACTATCAATGTCAAAAGTCACCTCAATTTGCGGCATGCCTCGAGGAGCTGGTGGAATACCATCTAAAACGAAACGACCCAAACTCTTATTATCGCTGGCCATTTCTCGCTCACCCTGTAGAATATTAATTTCTACCTGAGTTTGATTATCAGCGGCCGTCGAAAAAATTTGACTTTTACTGGTTGGAATAGTTGTATTACGATCAATTAGTGGAGTACGAATCCCACCCAATGTTTCTAAACCCAGAGTTAAAGGCGTCACATCTAACAACACAACATCTGTCACATCACCAGCAATCACGCCAGCTTGAACAGCAGCGCCAACTGCCACTACTTCGTCGGGATTAACACCCTTGTGCAGTTCTTTTTTGAAAAAATCTTTAACCACTTCTTGGACTTTGGGCATTCTAGTCATACCACCTACCAAAATCACTTCGTTAACATCGCTAACCGTGAGTTTGGCATCTTTAATGGCCTTTTTCACTGGCTCAATAGATTTTTGAATCAAATGATCCACCAGTTCTTCCATTTTCGCTCGGCTCAAATTTAAGCTTAAGTGTAGTGGTTGACCTTCATCACCTTGAGTAATAAAAGGTTGATTGATTTCGGTCTGTTGAGAACTTGATAATTCAATTTTGGCTTTTTCTGCGGCATCTTTAATACGCTGCATGGCTTGAGCATCTTTACTCAAATCTTTGCCAGTTTCTTTTTTGAATTCTGCGACAATCCATTCAATAATTTCATTATCGAAATCATCGCCACCTAAAAAGGTATCTCCATTGGTGGCTTTCACCTCAAAAACACCGTCGCCAATTTCTAAGATCGAAATGTCAAAGGTGCCGCCGCCCAAATCATAAACCGCAATAGTTTTATTGCCTTTTTTATCTAAACCATAAGCTAGCGCAGCCGCAGTTGGCTCATTAACAATTCGTTCGACTTTAAGCCCAGCGATTTCTCCAGCTTGTTTGGTGGCTTGTCTTTGTGAGTCATCAAAATAAGCAGGCACAGTAATCACTGCTGCGTCTACGGTTTCACCCAAATATGCTTCGGCATCGGCCTTAGCTTTGGCTAAAATTTTGGCAGAAATTTCTTGTGGAGTGTATTCCTTATTATTAATTTTAACTACCGTCATGCCGTCTTTGCCCTCGACTATATCGTAGGCAACATGTTTGGTAGCGTTTTGCACCGCGCTATCCTTAAATTTACGACCCATGAAGCGCTTGACCGAATAAACTGTCGTTTTCGGATTAAGCACCATTTGTCTTTTAGCTGGGTCACCAACTAAAACTTCTTTATTTTTTAGACCAACTATAGAAGGAAAAGTATTTCGACCTTCAATGCTGGGAATAATAGTTGGCTGACCACCTTGCATTACGGCAATAGCACTATTTGTAGTTCCTAAATCAATTCCAATTGTTTTTGACATAATTATTAATCCTTTCTTATGTGTTCATTTGTTTTTAATTGATCACGAAGTGTCCATTTTAGCAGACAAACGCTTTGACTGCTAGTAGCAATTTAGTCAAGTATTACTCGTGCGTGTTGAATAATCTCGCCATTGAGGCGATAGGCCTTGCGCAATACCTCAATCACCTTTTCACCCTTGGCATTTTTGTCAACGACTTCCATTGTATTGACATCAAACTTTTTATTTAAAACCTCAACTTCTTCTAAGCCAATTGCTTGCAGTGATTTCCAAAGCTGATTGGTGATTATTTCCAAACCCTGATCTTGCAATTGTTGACTGGCTGTCCTTAAATGCTCCATGGGTTCTAAAATGCTCAGTAATAAATCAGCATTAGCCAACTTAATTACATGAGCTCGTTGTTGCTGACTCTGACGAAGAAGATTTTGATAATCGGCTAAGGCTCGTCGCTCTTTTTCTTGGTACAAAGCGATCGTCTTTTTTAAATTTTTAATCTCGTTTTGGCAATTATCAAGCTCAGGAGATGAATTATTTACATTTTGCTTCTTCACTTTGGGCCCTTCTAATCCACCATGCTTTCAATTAGGCCTTTGAAATATTTCATCATTGGCAAAATATAAGGATAATTAAAACGCGTTGAGCCTATGACAGCAAAACGACAAGGATGTTCAGATAAATCGACATCGACAAACATGATGCCAATTGGATCTAATTCTTTGTTGCCTAATTCTTGACCAAAGACCACTTTGACCGGATTTTCACTTTGTGATTTATCAAAAATTTCATTCATGACTGAAAACTCTTCAATCATTTGCAAAACCCGTCGCGTTAAATTGATATCATAAAACTCTGGCATATTTAATAAATTAGCATAACCAGAATGCACGATGTTGCCATCTGGCGTAATTGCCAAACCTAAGGCATGAGATTTTTCTGCTAATACTCTAGCTGTTTCTTGGAGTAAGTCCTCCATTTGATTGCGGTAACGCCAAATTTTTTCCTTAACACTGACTTCATCAGCAACAGATAAATCCTTTTCTTTGACCAATTCATTAATATAAAGCTTCATCGCTAAAGCCGTTGGCACTCGACCAGCACTAATGTGAGATTTGATTAAATATCCCTGTTTAGTGAGATAAGCCATTTCATTACGAATAGTGGCAGGAGAAACGCCTATATTGTACTTTTTATCAACTGTTTCTGAACCAACAGGCTCACCAGTTTCAATAAACTCTTCAATAACAGCTCTTAAAATTTGAATTTGTCTAGCTACAAGGTCAATCATATATTAGCAATCATAGAAACTTATTGCTAATTTGTCAAGTCAAAATTAAATCTTTGATTTTTTTGCGAAAGACTGCCGGGGAATAAATTAAACTAGCGCGATGAATTTCTTGAGCATTAAATTCGATTTTTTCAAAATCAAAAATACTTTGTTTAAGGGCTTCAACATTGAGATCGTTAAAAAATAAACCAGTTTTAGCATTAGTAATTGTTTCTTTTGGACCCCCAGAAAAATGAGCAATTACGGGAGTGCCCCAAGCCATGGCTTCAATCGGCACCATACCAAAATCTTCATCTTCAACAGGATAAATTAAAGCCTTAGCTCCCCGATATAACTCAGCTAAAGATTGATCATCAACAGCTCCTAAAAATTCAACTGATTCTCCAGCCATTTCTTTGAGAGAAGGTAACATGTCTCCTCCGCCAACCACCTTCAGTGCTAAATTTAAATCAGTCGCGGCTTGAACAGCAATTTCTGGATGTTTAGCCCAAGCTAAACGATTAACATATAAATAGTAGCCCTCTTTATGAAACTTTTTATGCTCCGATAGATAGTCGCGCGCCACATCGACCATTTTGACAGGCGGATAAATAACTTCTGATTGACGATGATAAAATTTTTTAATTCTAGCTTGAGTTTCTTTTGAATTAGCAATAAATACGCCGACTTGTTGAGCAGATTTAAAATCGACAAAACGCATGTAATGATTGATCAGCTCGCCAAAAAAACGAGTAATGGCTCGATCGCGCCAATGACTTTTGGCTGTGTAGCCATATAAAACTCGTGGCGGCGTATGACAATAACAAAAATGTTTAGCGTTATCTTTAGTGGCGCGCGCCGCTTTGGCCATATAGGCGTTGGAGGAAGAAAGCACGATGTCAAATTCACTGAGATCTAATTTGGCAAAGGCGCGCGCTGCAAATATTCTCATGGGAGAAAAAGTTTTTTTAATTAAGGGAATTTTACTTAAACAAGTTTCACGAATTTCCCAGTCGCTAAAGCGTTGCCAATTATTGCCTAAAGACTGCTGGTCAACAAAGGCAGTATAAACTGGTGCATCTGGAAATAGTTGATGTAATTCTTCCAAAACCCGTTCTGCACCGCCATATTCTCGTAAATAATCGTGAATTAAAGCAATTTTAGGCATATTTTAAACCTTAAACTATTTTAAACCTTAATTTTTTAATTTTATTCAAATATTTTCAATTTAATAATTTTTTCAATTATTTATTTAATTAATTTTTTATTTTATTTAGAACAATGCTTCCTGGACTGAGTTCTCAAAGGCGTCGGTTGGTAATAAGCTAATTAATGATTTAAAGCCTAATTTGTTAATTAATTGAATGGTTTGAGTTTTGTCGTAAGCTGTCACTCGACAAGCTTCTAGGTCAAAATCGATTGGCGCTTGAGTACTAATGGTGGCTAATTCTTGACTTAAAAAGGCAGCTTCTTTGCCATCTTTCAATTTATTAAGTAATGCTCCCTTGATTAGATCATCTCCTTCTGGGTTTTTTTGCAAGAACTGATAAATTGCTTCTAAATTTTGAAAGCGCTGAATTAGTTTGCAGGCTGTTTTCTGACCGATGCCTTGAATTCCTGGTATATTATCAGATGCGTCGCCGCTTAGGGCTTTCAGATCTACTACTTGAGTTGGCTTAATATTAATCTTTTTTTCGACTAAGTCTGCATCGAATAACATGTCTCCTTGTTGTCGACCTCTGGCGGGCATCCATACCTTGGTATCGTTATCAACTAACTGAAACATATCTTGATCGCCGGTGACTATGACGGTTAATAGGCTGCTGTCTAAATGTTCAACTTGTCGATTGATGGTCCCAATTAAGTCATCTGCTTCGTATCCTTCTATTTCAAAACGGGGAATGTTAATGGCATCAACTAAGTCTTTGGTTAAGGAAATTTGCGGAATGAGATCATCGGGCATTTTGGCTCGTTGGGCTTTATAGGCTTGATATTGCTTTTTCCTTAGAGTTTCTCCCTTATGATCAAAACAAACTGCACTATATTCTGGTTCAAAATGATTGAGTGCTGTTAAAAACATGCGTGCAAAGCCATAAACAGCATTCACTAAATGGCCCTGTGGATCAGTTAAATTTGGTAAAGCATAATAAGCACGATAAATTAATGCGTGTGCATCAACTAAGAGAAAAATACGACGAGACATGCGTTTATTGTAACAAAGGCACTAATTTTTATCTTCTAGCTTTTTCTATGCCCATGACTTTAGTGAATTCATCAGAGTCTAGGGTTTCTTTTTCTAAAAGTGCTTCAGCGACTTTGTCTAATTGTTGGCGATGTTTCTTGAGCAATTCTTGAGCTTGGTCTTCGGCTTTGGAAATGATCAATAACACCTCATTGTCAACGGCTTCGGTTAATTTATCAGAAAGTCGTTCTTGTTCTCCCCAGCCTCGACTATAATCATTGTCGGAATATTCTGAGCCAAAATACATTGGGCCTAATTTGCTCATCCCATAACGAACCACCATTGATCGGGCAATTCTGGTTGCTTGAGCAATGTCATTTGATGAACCAGCGGTCTGCTCATTAAACACTAACATTTCTGCGGCACGTCCACCAAACATGACTATTAAATTTTCTAATAGTTCTGATTTAAAAACTTGTAATTTGTCTTTTTCTGGAGGAGTGAAAGTATAACCCAAAGCCTGGCCTCGCGAAACAATCGAGATGCGATGAACAGGATCAGTATAAGGCAAAACATGAGTTAAGACTGCGTGTCCAGCTTCATGATAAGCGGTCATTTTCTTTTCTAAATCATCTTGAAGACGCTTTTTACTTGGTCCATATTTGACTTTCATAGAAGCTTCTTCGATGTCTTCCATGTTAACTTTTTGTCTGTTTTCTCTAGCGGTCGCGATAGCCGCTTCATTCAACATATTTTCTAAATCAGCGCCAGAAAAACCGACTGTGCGTTTGGCCACCTTGTCCCAAGAAACACTGCTACTGAAGGCTTTGTTTCTCGCATGGATTTTTAAAATAAATTTACGTTCTTCTAAATCTGGTAAATTGACTTGCACCCGACGATCAAAACGACCAGGTCTCACCAAGGCTGGATCTAACATATCGCCTCGATTAGTCGCGGCCATCACAATCACATTGTCGTTCTGCGTAAAACCATCCATCTCGACTAAAATTTGATTAAGCGTTTGTTCTCTTTCATCATGAGAGCTAAAGCTATTGCGTCCTCGAGCGCGTCCAATAGCATCAATTTCATCAATAAAAATAATTGACGGAGCCAAACGCTTGGCTGTGTCAAAGAGATCTCTCACTCGAGATGCGCCAACGCCAACTAACATTTCCATGAATTCACTACCAGCTATAGAAAGAAATTGAACATTGGCTTCACCAGCAACGGCTCTGGCTAATAAAGTTTTACCAGTGCCTGCTGGACCAACTAAAAGTACTCCTTTAGGAGTTCTAGCTCCAACCTTTTGATATTTTTTAGGATTTTTTAGAAAGTCGACAATTTCTTCTAGTTCTCGTTTTGCTTCATCCATTCCACCAACGTCTTTAAAACTGATGTCTTGTTTGCCCTTGATAAAAACTTTTGCCTTGCTTTTGCCAATACCCAAAATTCCATCTTGTCCACCTCTTGCCTGTCTAAAAATAAAAATAAAAAACACAAACATCAAAATAATCGGCAAAAAGGTAATTACTAATTCCCAAAACAGCTGGCCAAAACTAGCATCACGAACTGCCAAATCTAATTCTGCTAAATCAATATCGCTAGCCAAGAGAATATCTAGAGCCTGTTGACCCTCTTCTTTTTTAGTGACTTTTTCACTTCCGTCTTGATAAGATAGGCGCATTTCTTGACCAAGCACTTCAATTTCATTGATCTGCTTGTCTCGAACATCCCTGACCATTTGACTAACTGAGATGGACTCTCTCGCTGTCTTGATACCAAAAAGACCCAATAGGGATGGTGCAAATAAAAATAAAATCAGTGAGTAAATAACAATTTTGGAAATAAGTTTATTTAAATTAATCTTAATCACTTTTTTTTGATTACTTTTAATTAAAGGTATGCGCAAATCAAATTGCTGCATTTCTGGATTCAAATTAGGAGCGCTTTTGTTAGCCTTGTTTTCTTGTGCAGTTTTTTCTGTCGGCATTTTTCCAGCAGTAGTCTCAGCTTGTTGTTCATTACTTTGATTTTGCTTTTGTTTGTTGGCTGGATCAGCACCTGGTATTTGCTGATTAGAATTCTTTTTAGTTGACATAGATCCTTACCTAAAATTGATTAAATTAAATTAATTAAATATTTTGTTGCACTATTGTAACACTAGAAAAAACTATTGAAACCAAATTTGTCTTTTACTTCCAAAATAGTTTTTGCGGCTTCAGCTTGAGCTTTTTTATTGCCCTCTTCAATGACAGCACTGACGTAATCACTTTGCTTTTCTAATTGAGCTCTTTTTTCTTGAATTGGCATTAATTCTTCAAAAATTAATTTAGCTAAATCTTTCTTAATTTCTGCATAACGCAAGCCCTGCTTCTGATAACTAGCTTCATATTCTTTTCTTAATGATGAGCCAGCAAATAATTCAACTAAAATCATCAGGGTTTTAACGCCCTTCGATTCTTGACCATTAGCATCAAAATATACTGAGTCATGAAGTTTGGTTTTTTCTGTTGATAAACTTTTGACCTGACCCTTACCAGAATCAGTGGGGATTCTCGCAATTTTCTTTTCGATTGTGGCTAAATCATCACTTAAATTAATATAACTACCATCAACTGTTTTACTCATCTTGCCCTCACCGGTTAAAGATGGAATGTATTCACCGCCAATATTAAAAAAATTAGGTAAAGGAAAAGTTGTGCCATACAAACTGTTGCATTTTCGAGCAATTTCTCTGGCTGCTTCAATATGAGGTTTTTGATCAACTCCGACTGGTACTTGATTGGCTTTATACAGCAAAATATCAGCTGCCATCAATATTGGATAACTTAATAAGGCCATGGTCACATTTTCTGGGTGTTGTTTAACTTTATCTTTAAAAGTGGGTAAATGTTGCATTTTAGCTACCGACACCAAACTAGAAAGATAAAAAGACAATTCAAAATGTTGTGGCACAGCAGATTGTAAAAACAAAACACTGCGCTGAGGATCCAAACCAACTGCCAAATAATCCAAAACCACTGCCAGACGACTAGCACGTAAATCTTCTACCTGATAAGGAGTGGTAATCGAATGAGCATCTGCCACCATGTAAAAAGTTTCGTATTGCGCATCTTCTTGCAAAGCCAACATCCCTTTAATAGCACCAAAATAATTGCCTAAATGTAATTGGCCTGTAGCACGAATACCAGACAAAACTCGCTGTTTAGTTTTTGACATAACACCTCTAATCTTAACACAAGAGATCAATTAATGGGATAAAAAAACAAGATTACAGCTCTTCGATTTTCACATTGGGCTGCATGTCGGGCGCTTCGATTAGTTTTAAATATTTTTCCGTGGTCGTAATGCGCTTGTGTCCTACTAGCTGGGAAACATAAACTAAAGGCGTGCCTGCTTTAAGCTGTTCAACAATAAAAGTATGACGTAGATCATTAACTTTGGCTTCTTTAATGCCCGCTAAACGGAAAAAACGATCAATAGCAGTTCTAATATTGCGCACCAAAAATGGTCGACAAGTTTTAGTTAAAAATAAGGTTTTCTCTTTTGCTCTGGGTCGCACTTTTAAATAATCTAAAATGGCATTTTTCGCGGCACTATTCATTGGCACACGACGAGCATCTCGAGAATTCTGCGCCTGAATATGAATTAATTCTCGCTCCATATCTAAATCGGTAAGGGTTAAAGAAGCTAATTCACTAATACGCATCCCTGTTTGTAACAATAATTCAACAATGGCATACATGCGAGGATCAGTTCGACAAGCATCACGTAGCGCTCGATATTCAAGACGAGATAAAACTCGTGGAGGACTATTTTCAATTCTGGGATGACTAATACTCAAGGTGGGATTAGTATCTGCCAAGCCTTCACTAGTTAAAAAACGAAAAAAAGCTTTAATGGAGTTTATTTTTCGAGAAATAGATTTGCTAGTATAACGTTGCTTATTTAATAATTCTTTAAACTCATCAATGTCTTCTGGCAATATTTCACTGATAGTGGTTTTGCCACGTTTCGCAACAAAATCAAGTAATTGCTCTGCATCTTTGCTGTAAGCAATCACTGTTGACTCGGCTTTAGCGCTAGTCTTTAGATGCTCAGTAAATTTTACTTGCGCATCATTTAGATTTATGGGCATAATATCATTAATCTAGAACAGGCTTAAAATAATTGTTATATTTATATTAAGTGTCTTATAGTAACACAAATTAGGATTTTTTTCAATTCACAAATAAACAACATGAATAAAAATCTTAAACAAATCTTTGAACACCCATTGATGGTTATTTTAATCAGCATTTTGGCTGTTTTATTAATCCTCTCTCTACAAGAAAACAAGCGAAAAGCACAAAGCAGTAGTCAAAATTTGCAAGAAAACCAAGAACACGTGGCACTTTTTAAACAAACAGTCATGGAAAAAGAAGCCTTTTATGAACAAACAAAAAGCGACCTATATAAAGAAAGGCTAAGAAGAAACGAGTTGGTTAAAAATAAAGAGGGCGAAACAGTTATACTAATACCTGAAGCAAATTTTGACGAAATAAATTATAATCAAGAAAGCACACCAGAAAAAATTGATTATAGAGTGCAAAATTGGAAATCCTGGTGGCAATTACTAACTATTAATTAGTCTGGGAAAGGTCAAAAATATGCAATATTTTAACTTTGAAGGCCAAACTGCTTTAGTAACTGGTGCCTCGAGTGGCTTAGGGAAGCAATTTGCCTTGCTTTTAGCTAGCGCTGGAGCTGATGTGGCTATTGCTGCTCGCCGAGAAGATAAGCTTCAAGAAGTAGCCAAAGAAATTGAAGCTCTTGGTCGAAAAGCCCTAGTCTTAGTCATGGACGTCACCAAAGAAGCAGAAATTGCTGCTGGCTTTGCGAAAGTGAAAAGCGAGTGGCAAAAACTAGATATTGTGGTGAACAACGCAGGTACATCAGCCATATCCCCTGCCGAAGAAATGTCACTAGAAGATTGGCAAAAAGTGGTTGACGTTAATTTAACTGGCGTTTTCCTGGTAGCCAAGCATGCTGGTGCTTTAATGAAAGAGCAAAAAATTGGCCGAATCATCAATATTGCTTCGATGTTTGGCTTGGTGGCTAATAGTGCTTTCACAGTCGCCAATTATCATGCTACCAAAGGCGCAGTCGTTAATTTAACACGGGCGCTAGCTGCAGAATGGGCAAAATATAATATTACAGTCAACGCTATTGGACCAGGATTTTTTGAATCTGAAATGACAGGTGCTTTTATTGATACCGGAGATTTTCAACAATATGTGGCCATTAGTTGTCCAATGCAAAGAGTTGGTAAGGCTGGAGAACTAAACACCGCTTTGCTTTTTCTAGCTGACAAAGCCAGCAGTTATATCACTGGTCAAACTATTGCCGTTGACGGTGGCTGGACAGCGATCTAATTTTGGAAAAATTTGAGGATAAAGACTAAATAATGTTGCGGGACTAGGAGTCGAACCTAGCCTGTGGGATTATGAGCCCCACGTGCACCGTACACTATCCCGCGTTTTGATGATTGCTATTATATCCTAAACCATGCTTGTTTTTCAAGGGAAAAAACCTTAAAATATCCCCGATTAACAGAATATATAAATAAAAAGCATTAGCGGCGAGGTAGCTCAGTTGGTTAGAGCATCGGATTCATAAACCGAAGGTCGTGAGTTCAACTCTCACCCTCGCTACAAATACAAAAATAAATATTCAAAAAGGGAGTCGTTAGACTCCCTTTTTAATCTCAGCGGTAACAATTTTTACATCATGCTTAGTTTTACATCATACCTGGCATGCCACCTCCAGCTGACATAGCTGGTTCATCTTTTTTAGGTAGATCGGCTACTAAGCACTCAGTCGTTAGAATCATTGACGCGACACCAGCAGCATTCACTAAAGAAGCGATGGCTACTTTGGCTGGCTCAATCACTCCTGCAACTAATAAATCTTCAAATTCATTAGTTAAAGCATTGAAGCCCCAATTGTCTTTATTTTTGTCTTTGACTCGGCCAACTACCCAACCAGCATCTTCTCCAGAGTTGGTTGCCAACATGCGCAGTGGTTCTTCTAAAACTTCGGCAATCAATTTGACGCCAGTTTTCTCGTCTTCACTCTTGGCTTTTTTCTCAACTTCAGCCAAAACCTTACCAGCTCGCATTAAGGTCACGCCACCACCAGCAATAATACCTTCTTCGATGGCTGCTTTGGTAGCTCCTTTAGCATCCTTAACTCGCTCTTGAAGGTTTTTCATTTCTATTTCGGTAGCTGCTCCAACTTGGATCACTGCCACACCACCAGTTAGTTTAGCGCGACGCTCTTCTAATTTTTCAATGTCAAAATCAGAAGTAGAATTGGCAATTTCTCGCTCAATTTGTGCTACTCGAGCATCAATATCGCTTTGTTTGCCTTTGCCTCCAACAATTCTGGTGCTGTCTTTACTAGAACGAACACTGTCGGCTTGACCTAAGTCTTCAATTTTGGCGTCGGTCAATTTTAAACCAGTTTCTTCGCTGATTAAATTGGCCCCAGTTAAAATAGCAATGTCTTGCAACATCGCTTTTCGTCGATCACCAAAGCCGGGAGCCTTAATTGGCAAACACTTAAATGTGCCACGCAATTTATTGACGACTAAAGTCGTTAAGGCTTCGCCCTCTAGATCATCAGCAATAATGACTAATTCGCGACTGGAATTAACTACTGACTCAAGTAAAGGCAAAATGTCTTTGATGTTGCTAATTTTTTGATCAGTCAACAAAATGTATGGTTTGTCGCTAATAGCCTCCATGCCATCATTATCAGTGACAAAATAAGGAGAGGCATAGCCCTTATCAAACTCCATACCTTCTTTGTGCTCAATGGTAATTTCCATGGTTTTGCCCTCTTCGACTTCAACCACTCCATCTTTACCAACTAGTTTCAACGCCTCGGCAATTTTTTTACCAATTGTTTCATCTTGCGCAGAAATAGTAGCCACTTTTTGCCAGTCGGCTTCGACCACCACGTCGGACAAATGACGGATTTCTTTAACCACTGCTTCAACGGCTCGATCTATGCCCCTTTTCATAATCATTGGATTAGCACCAGCAGTGACATATTTCATACCTTTATTAGCGATCGCTTGGGCTAATAAAGTAGAAGTAGTGGTGCCGTCACCAGCGGCTTCATTGGTTCTGTCAGCTGCTTCCTTTACTAATTGAGCACCCATGTTTTCGAATTTATCTTCTAGCTCAATTTCCTTAGCTACACTGACGCCATCGTGAATCACCTGAGGAGATCCCCAACTGCGTTCCAAGGCTACATTGCGTCCCTTGGGCCCTAAAGTGGTGGTCACCGCTTCAGCTAGTTTATTAATACCAATTAACATTTTTTGTCTGGCTTCATCGCCAAAGATAAGTTGTTTTGCTGCCATAGTTCTCCTTTTTATCTTTAATTGTTCAAATTAATTATTTAATAATTGCTAAAATATCCTCAAATTTTAAAATTTGATATTCAATATCATCAACAGTCACTTCGTTACCGCCCCATTTTTTGTAAAGCACTTTATCAGCAACTTTAGCAGGAGCTTTAATTTCATGACCATCGTCGTGGATAGATGCGCCAACAGCTAGCACCTGTCCATACTGAGGCTTTTCACTATCATTAACAGCTAAAATAATTCCTGAAGCAGTTTGCTTTTCTTGCTCAGCTGGTTTAACTAAAATGTAACCAGCAGTGGGTTGTAATTTGCTTACTTCTAATTTTGACATAAAAACCTTTCTCGGTATTTTAATTTTTAGTAGCTATTAAATTTGATGAATAATTTAAGTCATCAAAGCGAATAAAAGTTAACACGAATTAGCAATTTTAGCAAGTGGCGAATTAGACTGCTAATTTATCGATGATTGATTATTTATTAAAAAAATCGTATTCATCAAGTTAATTACCTTGTTGATTTCGTCAGCCAGTTGCAGAGAGAGCTGAGAATGCTCGCCCGCAACTCTTAGCGCGTTTAAAGATAAATTAGAATCATGAATAATTAATTCACCCAATTGGATGACAAGTTGTTGGTGCCGATCCAACCACTGAGACCTCTCCTTCTCCGATTTAAAGCTAATCTTTTCTAAAAATGCTGTTAATTTTTGCGCTTCAAGCAGTTTTAATTGCAAATTAAATTCCAACTGCTGACCTTCGAGATAATCATCGGCTTGCTCATTTAAAGATAAAGTTTTGATAGACTCTGCAAATTGCTCCTCATCTAATGAGTAACGCAATTTAATTTCATTTAATAAGTCTCGTAAATAATCGTTTTTTGCCATATTTCAGGTATAATAGCCAGCTTAAGAGCCTTTATCATACTAGAGAAAATGAAAATTATAAAGTTAAATTTAGCACTAGCAGAAAAAGCGAAGATTACTCAAGCCATTAATGAGGCCATTGCTGTAATTAATGGTGGAGGTCTATTAATTTATCCAACTGAAACAACTTATGGCATTGGCGCTGATCCGCATAATCAACAAGCGGTTGATAAAGTGCTTCGATATAAAAGTCGTCGTGAAGGCAAGCCTTTATCGCTAGCTGTTGCTGATCCTGCCATGGCTGAAAGATATGTTTTAATTAATGATCAAGCCCAAAATTTTTATCAACGTTTTTTGCCTGGGCCATACACCGTCATTTCGGAATTAAAAACTAATTGTCGCATTGATCAGCGCGTGGCTAGTGAATTTGGCACTTTGGGCATTCGCATTCCCGACTATCCTTTCACTTTAGAGCTAGTTAAACAATTGGGCCATGCCATTACTGCGACCAGCGCTAATGCCTCTGATAAAAAACGTCCTTATCAAATTAAAGATATTTTAGAAAACATTAGCGATAGGCAGAAAAAATTAATCGATCTGATTATTGATGTTGGCCAACTTGAAAAAAATGAACCATCAGTAGTCATCGACACTACTTTATCAACCCCACTAACTATACGTGGTCAATTAGACAAACAAGCGGATTTTATTGAATTTAATTCACAAAGCGCTGATGAAACTCAAGAATTAGCTAAGCGCTTGATGCTTAAAAATTGGAACAAACTTAAAAAACAAGGTTTACTCTTTGTCATGAATGGTGAACTGGGCATGGGTAAAACAGTTTTTGCCAAAGGTATAGCCAAATTTTTACAGATCAAAGAAGAAATCACTTCACCAACTTACAGCTATCTTAATGAATATGCCTTTCAAAAAGAAAACACTCAGGGTGTTTTTTATCACTTAGATGCCTGGAAAATTGATCAAAAGGAAGAATTTGCTTTACTAAAAATTGATCACTTACTTAAAGCAAACAATGTTATCTTAATCGAATGGTGGGATAAGGTTGCCGATTTCTTAGCAGCAGAAATCAAAAAAGAAGCTATTGTTCTAGAGTTAAGTGGTCATGACAATTGGCGTAAAATTAAATTATGGGAAAAAAAGAAAAATTAATTCTCGCTATCGATACTAGTTGCGATGATACCAGTGTCGCGGTGCTGGCTGGCACTCGCGTCTTATCTAATGTACTAGCATCTCAAACTAATATTCATCAGCAGTATGGCGGAGTGTTTCCTACTTTAGCCAAACAAGCCCACCAAGAACATATTGCTGATTGTGTAGACTTAGCGCTTAAAAGAGCTGGTTTATCAAATAGTAATGAACAAAAAACTGACTTGGACGCTTTAGCCGTCACTGTTGGGCCAGGGCTTGCTCCAGCTTTAGAGGTCGGCATTAACTATGCTAAAAAATTAGCTGAAAAGTGGCAGATTCCTCTTATTCCTATCAATCACATCGAAGCGCACGCTATTTCTCCACTGCTTAATCCAAAAAATTGCCAAATACCGCGCGCAGTAAATTTTCCTGTTTTAGCTCTCGTGATCTCTGGCGGTCATAGTGAATTTATTTTAATTAAAAAAATTGGAGATTATGAGCGCCTCGGCTGGACTGTTGATGATAGCGCTGGCGAATGTCTTGATAAAATTGGTCGGATGCTCGATTTGGGTTATCCAGCAGGACCAGTTTTAGAAAAATTAGCAAAAAAAGGAGACCAAAATCGCTGGCCTTTGCCTTTAGCAATGACTGCTGTCGAAAATTTTAATCTTAGTTTTTCTGGACTGAAAACGGCTGGTCATCAACTAATTAATCAACTCTCAGCAAAACAGCCATTAGATGCCCAAAGCATTTGTGATCTAGCTGCCTGTGTGCAAAAACAAGTTTTTGCGCAAATTAACTTCAAGCTGGAAAGAATTTTATTCAGCCCAGATTTAAAGAAAACAACTTACCCCAATAAACAATATCTCAAAAAAATTAAGCGCCAAGAAATTCAGGCCCCAGTGACCGAGATTAATGAAGTTTGGCTGGGTGGCGGTGTAGCAGCCAACATAGTTTTGCGAGCTAGTATTAGAAAAACTTTAAGTAATTACCAAAAAATTACCAAGAAAAAAATTAAGCTTTTTGTGCCTTATCATAAAAAATTTTGTGCTGATAATGCTGCCATGATTGCCCTCGTTGCTCAGTTTCGCTCATTGAAAAAAAATTACCCCCCTCAAGCGCTAGATCGTCAACCCAATCTAAAAATCGGCTAGTTTTGCCAAGCGTGATAAAATGTGAGTAGTGCAAGAACTAGTCTTGTTTCCTCTACTCGCCAAATCCCAAGCCCACTATTTTGTTGCTGCTTTTTATAATAAACAAGAAAATTTAATTGTTGCCTTTAGTCTGCAGGGGCCAGATGCTCATTTTTTTGGCAAGGATCTGCAATTAAAAATGCTTGATTGGCAATTTAAAAGTGCTGAAGAACTACATCTTGCTTTACTTGACCTGAATAAGGAATGTCGCCTAAACAAATTACAATTAAATTTTGCCATTAGCTTAAAGCTGCATAAGCAACTCATCCTAGTCTGCCAAGGCGGGAGTATCCTGCTCAAACGTCACCAACACCTTAAAGAATTATTAAGTAGTCAAAATGAAATACAGATGGTGGTTGGTCAATATGCTGAAAACGACCAATTATTATTAATAGCTGGCAATCATTTATTGGGGCAAGTGATTTTAGAAAAAAGCCGAAGTCAATCGTTAGAGCTGATTCTTGAGGAAAAACTTCACGATTACCTAAAAAATAATTTTAAAACTGCCTTGGTCTTATGGCACTATCAAGCTAAAGAAAAAATTGTTTGGGCAAAAAAGCTTGCTCAACTAAAAACCCATATCAATCGGCTTAAATTAATTCCTGCTAAACTTGCTGGCCTTTGGAGAAAAATAAAAGACCTCCGACAAGAACAAAAAAAACGCTATCAAAAAATATTTATAGCTGCTGGGGTAATTATTGTTGCCATGACAATTGCCACTCTAATTTGGCAACATCAGCAAGGCAAAATTCTAGATAGCATTGGGCAAGAAATTAGCTCAATAATTCCCAGTGATGAAGAATTGCTCATGCTCAGCGCTACTCAGCCTGTGTTAGCCAGAGAAAAAATAAGCAAAAGTCAAGCAACTTTGCAAGAATTATTGACTGAAACAAACTCACGAACAGGCAAAAAGAAAATAGAAGATGAAATTGAACAATTACAAGCGATTGCGGAAAAATTAAGCAGTGAAAATAATCTGGACCAATTAGTCATTTATAGCAATTGGTACGATAGTTATCCCAATTTTTTAGGCAAGAAAATCTTGAGTAGTCCCCAAGGTCTGATAGTCGCCAACGATCAAAAAAATCAATTATTACTCATCAAAGAGCAAAATAATTTTTCCTTGTGGGAAAATGATTTTCAAGATTTCACTGTTGATCGAAATAACAGCGATCAACTCAACATTTTTATCAAAAATCAAGGCATTAAATATTTAAATTGGGAAAATACAAGCCTAAGTGAATTAAAAAGCGAAGGAGATTCAGATCGAGAGGCACTATTACTTGACAGTTATCAAGCTTATCTTTATCTATTAAATCCAGAAAAACGCAACATTTATCGTTACACTTTAAGAGGCGGCGAATTAAGCGAAGCAATTGGCTGGTTAGTCGAGAAACAAGGGATTAATTTTGCCGATATTAGTGATATGAATGTCGACGGCAATCTCTGGTTAACTTTTAAAGACGCTAAAATTATGAAATTTGACAGAGGTTATCAAGAAGAATTTTCATTAAGTGGTTTGGAACAAATGCCTAATGGCTCGCTTTTAATAGCTACTCAAGAAAATGCCGATAAGCTTGTTTTCTTAGACACAGGTAATAATCGTCTAATCGTCACTACCAGGGAGGGTCAGTTAATTAGTGAAATCAAAAGTAATGAGTTAGCTGGTGTGAGCGATATTGTTTTAGCTGAGGATGGTCAAAGCTGTTTTGCTTTGAGCGGTTCAGTTATTTATCAAATCCAACTGTAAAACTGTTACAATATGGCCATGTTATTGTTAAAAAATAAAAAGGCTTATTTTGACTATAAATTGGAAAAAAAGTATCAGGCTGGGATTGTTTTAAGTGGAGCTGAGGTTAAAAGTTTAAGATTGAAACATGCCAGCTTAACGGGCAGTTACGTGAAGGCTTTAGCCAATAATAACAAGCAAGCTGAACTATACCTGATCAATGCTCAAATTAATGCTTATCGCTTTGCTAATCAAAATGATGATTACGATCCTAAAAGAAGTCGCAAATTATTACTCAAAAGAAAAGAAATCGAAGAGCTATTACAGAGTAGCGAGCAACAATCTTACAGTATTATCCCCTTAGCTTTTATTCTCGAACGAAATCATATCAAGCTAGAAATAGCCCTTGCCAAGGGTAAAAAAGTGTTTGAAAAAAGAGAAACTTTGAAAAAAAAGGATTTGAGAAGAGAAATGGGTAAAAAATTAAAGCTTAGTCAAATAAAAATTTAAAAGTCACCCTTGCTTGTCGCTTAGATTTGTTTTTTAATAGAAGGTATCAATTAAAAAAGGAAAATTATGCCTAAAAGAGTTTTTTGGCCTGCTACCTTAGTAATTATGGGTCTTATTTCTATGGCCTCAAGCATGGGATTTCTACCAGAAATGTTTTGGAATCTCTGGCCAATAATTATGATTTTAGTTGGTTTGGGTGGATTAATTACTTCTGATCAAGAAGAATGGATTATTAAACCCAGCAGCAAGCCAGTCAAAAGAAAAAAAACTGCCCGCAAGAAATAATAATAATATTAATTTAGTCGGAAACTCTTTATGAGTAAGTCTTCTTATTTCTTTCAAATTGCTATTGATGGACCAGTGGCTGCTGGCAAAGGAACAGCTTCTCGACTATTAGCCGAAAAAATTAATTTTTTATATGTTGATACTGGAGCGATGTATCGCGCTGCTGCTCTCTTAGCGATAGAAAATCATGTAGATTTTAGTCAAGAAGATAAAATTGTTGACTTGATCGCTAAAAGCGATTTGGAGATGCGCAATCCTGAGGGGAATAAAGAAATGGATGGCCGATTAACGACCTTAATTTTGAATGGCAAAGACGTCTCTTGGGCAATTCGTACTGCTCAATGTAGTGATGGTGCTTCAAAAGTGGCTACCTTAGCCAAGGTAAGACAAATTTTAGTGGAAAAACAAAAGAAAATTGCCGAAACAACAAACGTAGTCATGGAAGGACGCGATATTACTTTTAAGGTTTTGCCAGAAGCAGATTTGAAAATATTCTTAACAGCCGATTTAACAATTAGAGCTCAACGTCGCCATTTACAGTACTTAACCAAAGGCGTTGATAAAACTCTAGAAGAAGTGATTGCTGAGGTTCAAGAACGAGATGAAAGAGATATGAATCGGCAAATTGATCCCCTCCACGCTACAGCTGACTCTTGGATTCTAGACTCTAGTCAATTAAATATTGAGGAGGTAGTCGCTTTAATTGCTGATAAAGTTGAGACAATGATTAAAGAAAAAGCAAAGCATTCATGAAAAAGAATCAGAGCGACGAGCAGCTAGCCTTTCAACTGCAAAAGGATACCGAAAAAATTGAAAAAGATTATCAAGCTAAACGTCGTCGACAAAAAAAAGAAAAAAAAGAAAAAGAAGAACTAAGTCAGCAATGGCTGGCTCCAGTCCTATTGTTTGTCAGCATAATAATTGGCTATTTGCTCTACACTTTTTTTTAAATTAATTTTTTTAATTAAAAAATTTGCCCACCCTGAAACTGAGCTGCCTCCACTGGTTTTTGTTCATTTGCCGCGGCTAAATCAATAAAATATTGATCGCTGCAAGCTTGCAGTGGTTCGGTACCCGCTACAAAAATTTCTTCTACTACTTTAGGGCAAGCGCTACAGGGCAAAGTCCCCGTTGTGGCACAAATTTTAACTTTTTTAAGATTGCTGGGCATCGCGAAGCGATGAGGATTTTGCTTATCAAGAAGTAAAAGAAAAATTTTGTTCCAAATTGGCGATGCCCCGGTAATTCCAGAAGCCACATAGCTCATGGGCGTGTTGTCATTGTTGCCCACCCAAGTCGCAACCAAGCGATCCGTAGTATAACCGATTGTCCAGTTATCTTTCATGCTGTTGGTGGTGCCTGTTTTAACCGCGACTTCTTGATTGGGAATATTTAACACCGAGTGCAAACCAAAAGCGCTAGCTCGAGCTTGATTATCAGACAAAACATCAGAGATTGTATAAGCCACGCTGGGACTTAATTTTAAGGAAGTGTAACAATTAGTTGTAGAAATAGCACAATTATTAGAATACAAAGTCTGACCGCTGGCATCTCTAATTTCTAAAAAAGGATTGGCTTCAACTGGATAACCTAAATTGGCAAAAGTGCTAAAGACTTCAACCATGTCGATCATTAATACCTCGCCCGCTCCCAGAGTTAAAGATAAACCAAAACGGCTAGGATCAGTCCAAGTGCTGATACCTAACTCTCGGCCTTCATTAATGAGATTTTGCACACCTAGCTCGGCTAACAATTTAACTGCTGGCACATTGTAAGAAGAAGCTAAGGCTTCTCTTAAAGTAATTTTGCCGCGAAATTTTCCGTCATAGTTGCGTGGCGTGTAGGGACGACTGCCAACTATTTGGTAAGTAATGCTGCTGTCCTCAATTAAATCACTGGGTTTTTTACCCTGCTCAAAAGCTAAAGCATAAGTTAAAGGCTTAATGGACGATCCTGGTTGGCGGGGTCGAAGGGTCACATTAACTTGACCATCGTGCGCAAAATCAAAATAGTTCACTCCACCAATCATCGCTAAAATTTCACCTGTCTTGGGATTGGTAACCAGGGCTGCTCCATTGCTAATGTGTAAATTCCCCAACAGATTAATTTCTTCACTAACTATCTTTTGCACCTCTTCTTGTAAAGTTAAATCCAGGGTGGTTCTGACTTCTAAACCGCCTTTTGCCACCAAATCTTCTCCATACATTTCAGCCAATAATTTTTTAACATACATCACAAAATGCGGGGCTTTGATATCGATCACATCCTCGCTAAACTGCAGTTTTTCTACTCTAGCTTCATCTGCTTGTTCTTGACTAATATATCCATCTTCAACCATTCTCCTTAAAACGTCTGCTTGTCTTGCTTTGGCTATTTCTGGATTGGGCCCATAGGGTGAATAAGTACTAGGAGCTTGTGGTAGGCCAGCCAACAAGGCGCTCTCAGCCAAACTTAAATCTTTAGCTCTTTTATTAAAATAGCGCCAAGAAGCTTCTTCAATACCATAAGTAGAACCGCCATAAGGCACCGTGTTTAAATACATTTCCAGAATTTCATTTTTTTCGTAGGCCCCTTCTACCACTAAAGACAACAACAATTCTCTCAGCTTTCTTTGCAAAGTTCGTTCATTGCTCAGCAAACGGCTTTTAACTAATTGTTGGGTAATGGTCGATCCACCCTGCATCTTGTCACTGGTAACATTTGTAAATAGAGCTCGTAAAATTCCTACAGGCGAAAAACCAAAGTGCTGATAAAAATTTTTATCCTCGATAGCAATCGTGGCATTAATTAAATGTTTAGAAACAGATTTTAGAGGAACTAAGGTCCTGTTTTCATCCTCGTAAATTCGATAAAGCACTTGTCCATTACGATCTAAAATTCGCGTCGTGAGATTTTGCTGCTGGGTACTTAGATCAGTGGCAGAGGGCAAATCTTTAAAAACAAAATCATAAACTCCATAGCTAAATAATAAAAAAAGTAGAGAAAAAATAATTGAAGCAAATAGAGAAGAATTAATGCGCCAGCGTTTAACTTTTTTTAAACCAGTTTGAAAATAAGCAATTTCTTTTTTTTGAAAAAGGATTTTTCTTAAACTAGTTAAGTAATTTTTTTTGAAAAATAAAAAATGAGTCTTCTTTTTTCTTGGTCGACCCACTCTTTTTTTTAGACCACAAAATCTTAAAAATTTCTGCCAACGAGCTTGATGCTTTTTAAGAAATTGTTTTCGAGATTTAGAATGTTTGCTTTTTCGCTGTTGCCAAAAACGTTTAAATTTAACAGTTTTGGCTAACTTTGGTCGCCCCGGACTCTGTTTAATTCCAGTTTTTTTTGCCAAAATTAAAAAGTGCTCTTTTATTTTTTTTGCGTTTTTTTTAATTTTTTTCTGCTTTTCTTTAATTTTTTCCAGAGTAAATCTATAGCACTTTACATGAAAAGCTAATTGTGGTCGACCACGTTTTCTTTTTTTTTGCTTTAAGCGATATTTTTTTTGCTTTTCTTGAGAATTTTTCCTGACTGCCATGCTAAAAAGCATTTTAACATATCAAGAAGAAAAAAAGCGTCTAAATAGGACAAGCACCAGACTCACATTTCATGTGCTCCATGCTAATGTCTTCTAACAAAGCATCTTGATCTTCCTGACTAATCTCATTGATGACTTCCATAAATTGACTAATAGTAACTGCTTCTTCCGGCTGATACTCATAAGCAGTCACATCAATTTTTGGCATCACGCTACAGGTTTTAATATGTGGCTGATATTTACGAATCATATTAGAAAATTTACGGTAGGAAACCTTTTCAGGATCATATTTAAGGGTATAAGAAATTTGGTTGCCTTTATCTTCACTCAGTGGCTTACCTGCTTCATCAACGCCTCGAATCCAATATTTTTCGAGTAGCATTAACCATTGATATTGCTCTTCTGGAGTGGCTTCACTGGCAGTGACTAACTTGCCATTCATGCCCAAACGACATATTTCTGGCTGAGTTGGAAAACCCACGGCCGTCGTGCCCTGATAACTTTTAAGTTCTTTAATCGGGTAACCTAATTTTTTATATTTTTTGACCAAAGGATCATCATCTCTAAATTGCACCCAGCGAATATATTCGCGCATGGCTGGCAAATGAGCGCCTTCTGACAAAGCAAACAATTTTGAAGTCGTGCCAGCTGGCTTAATGGTTGTATTGGTATGAGGAGTGACTACCCCCAAAAGTTTGGCATATTTTTCAGCTTCATCTTCAACAGCCCGTTTAAAACGAGCAATAGTTAACCAAAAATCTTGACTTTTTTTCTCATCTATTAAATCGTGAAAAGCATAGCCAAAAGCGTTCCAAGCGTATTCATGTAGTCCAGTCATCCCGACGCCAATACGATTGGTTCTTTTAACCTCTCTGGTGTACAAGCTGTCCATATAAGTATTAACCCTAATTAGCGCTCGAGTGGCAACGCGAAAGGCTTCTTCAGCACTATCAGCATCGGGAGCAAAATAAGGCACCACGTCAGCAATCACACAATAACCTCCCAACATATTAAGTGTGATTTCACCACAGGGATTGGGAATTTGCGTGTAATATTTAGAACTGGCATATTTAGCCACTTCAGCCAACATTTTGAGGGTTTGCTTCATCGGCTGAAACTTTTTACTACTAGCATATTTCCCATCTAAATAACCATCAAAGCCTTCATCATTTTGCACCAAGCTGTGCTGGTTAACAAAACCTGGCTCTCCTGTTCGATCAAAATAGGCAGAGCGCATCACCGCATCTAAGACTTTTTGTGAATGTTTACTATTCTGCTTCCAAAACTTATCGTCAACTGCCACGCTATTATTAGCAGACCATAAAAAACCACCTTTTTTAATACTGATAAAATCAAAAATATCTGGATCAGTCCAAGTTTTAACTGAAATTCTAGCTGCTCGTCTAGCCCCTCCTACCAACACACATTCAGACAAATAATGATCAACATACATGCTTTGTTTCCAGGGCTTAAGACCTGCACCCTTGACTGTGGCCACGCGCTGAATCGCTTTAATTAAAGGCCTGGGTCCAGAAGCTGGTCGACCTTGCATGCCGCCAATTGGCGAACCCTTAGCTCTCACCTTGGAAAAATCTAAAATTAAGAGCTCATCTTTATATTTTTTCTCAAAAGTCATCACCTCAATTTTTTCGATTGCTTGAGCCCAACCTTCACGGGTATCTGGCACTTCAAACCAATGAGCTTTACGATATTTGTGTCGAGCTTCTTTAACACTCTCATCTTCGCCCCAAGCAAAATCAGGGTGCTGATCACTCAAAACACAACGAATGAGGGGCATATAGTCCCAATCAACCACCATGAGCGCATCATCATAAGCGCGACCCACTCCAGAACCATTCAACAATAAATAAAATAATAAAAAGCTTGAAGAAGCAGTGCTACAGTTCGTAAACACTTCCATGTTTCTAGTGGGTTGTTCTGCATCTCCATGTTGTAGATGCCGCCCACTCAAAAGCAAAGAAGCATTAGATAAATGTTTTTTTAGTAATCGATACTCCTGTTGTTGGTGTTTTGCCCATTTTTCTTCTTTTGGCAATAATGAGGAATTACCAATAGCAACTCTTTTTGCCACATCTTGCCAAGATTCTAACTCGCCATTGGCTTTGGTTCTTAAAATAGTGCGTTTAGCCACTGCTTCACCCAAGCCCTTGGCCAATTGGCGATCTTGGAATTTCATTTTTTTTCTATAGGCAGTCATATTTTTTTCTTTCTATTCTTTGATTTTGGCAATCTCTTCTTCAAAATCAGCTAGATCGCCAAAATCTCGATAAACGCTAGCAAATAATAAATAAGAAAGAGGATCTAATTTTTTTAAGCGATTTAAGACTAAATTACCAATTTCCCAACTTTTAATTTCTTGAACATTTTTTTGTCGAAGCTTAGCCTCTACTTCTTCAATCAGTAGTTCAATTTGTAACATGGTAATGGGTCTTTTCCAGGTTGCTTTTAACAAACCGCGCTTAATTTTTTCTCGATCAAAATTTTCCCGAGAACCATCCTTCTTGATTACTTTCAAATCTACGCCCTCAACTCTCTCATAGGTTGTGAAACGTTGCTCACAATCTTGGCAAATCCTTCGTCTTCTAATTGACTCACCGTTATCAGCTTCCCGCGAATCAATTACTTCGGTGTTTTTGCTTTTACAAAATGGACAATACATTTTTAGATTTTAATATCGCTATATCGCGCTATTTTTTAGCGAATTCTACAACATTTTGTGGTTTAAAAGTTTTTGACCACAAAATGTAGTATTTTTAATAACTGGAATAAAAATATCTCACATTTGTGAGTATGCTGTCAATAGCAATTACTGAAGCAACTGATCTCTCAGCAAAGTGCTTTCTTCATGCAATGACTTAAGCACTCGATTATCTGCATCAGTAAAATAATTGAGATTTTCTTCGACAACTGCTTGATGCTCATCAAGGGCTTCTAGAACAAAAAAAACTAGCTGTTCAACTGTTGGGTCGTGGGTGTTTTCCTCATTGAGAGTTTTGACTTCTTGCAAAGCCTGATTGTAATATTTTTGAGCCTTAGTAAAAGTGCTAAGAGCTAGAGGTATTTCCTCCTTCTCTATTAAGCGACTGGCATAAAAAACCCGCCGCTTAGCATAAGCGACCAATAAATAAATCCGTCGCTCACGATCTGCCATAGATAAACGCAGCCGATCAAAAAGCATTAGAACAGGATATAGGGAGTGGTCTGGTAATATCTCTTTTTGCACATAGAATTTTCTGCTTTTAAAGTTTGGCGTATCAGTCATTTTTGACTGAGAAAAAACATTGAAAGAAGTTAACAAGATAAATAGTGATACGCAAATTGCTAAGATAAGTAAGAATGATTTAAGAAATTTAGACATAGTTTCTACTAAGTAGACGACGATTAAAAATGAACCAGTAAAATCATTCCCCAGATAGCCTGAGTCATTAATAAAGTGTAAGCATTGCGCTGAACATAAAAGATTAGAGCTTGGCCAATAGCAAAAGCAAATAATAAAGTAGCGTGGACAGCAATTGTTTCAGTGCTAAAACGTAAAAATAAATTAGGCAGATGGAAGATTAAAAAGATTAAGGCAACCAAGACAATTTGCGCAACTAGAGGCCATTTCTGGTAACGATCTTCAATCACCAACATAACAAAACTGAAAAAGAATAGGCTTTCAAAAAATCCAGTTAAAGTCGCTAGAAAAAGCTCCCACCAAAAATCTTCAGCTAAGTAAAAAGCTTGTGCCTGGATAGGACCAGGATTGATGAAAGCTTTGGTAATTAACAGGGCAAAACCCAATATCCCACCAATAATTAAGCCAAGTAACAAGCCTTTTTTTAGTTTTTTATAAGAGAAGGTGTCCATGGTGGCCGAAAAATCAGAAATTTTTAGATAAATTAAAACTGGCAGTGCAAAAAAAATGGCTTTTGCCACTAATTCATCAAAAAAAACAGAGAAAGACGATAGCATTCGATATAGAACCCAAAGAACAAAAACAACAAGCAGAAAACGCCAAAATAATCGATGTTTTTGCTTTTTATTTTGTTGGCGCTTGGTCGTGGTTCTTTTTTTTGATGGCATGCAAAGCTAGTTTTAAAGTTTCTTCTTGGTTGTGAGAATATGTATCAATAACTAAATCGTATATGTCTGGACGCCAAAAATCAAGCTCCGCATTCGCAGCAACCCTCCCCGTCTCGACTAACCAATTTTCCCATTCCTTTTTGTACATTCTTTGCCATTTAATTAAGTTGTCTTGATAGCGCGTTAAAGCATGATTTTTGGCTTCTTCGACGCTGATTTTGTCGCGATTAACAATACGATCAATGCGTACCGCATCATCACTACAAACCATTAATATCTTTAAAGTTGTCGGGATATTTTGAGCCATAAAACCAGACAACCAAGACTCAATAATCCAACCTTCTTCGCCGAGGAGCTTTTCTCTAATTCCCATATCGACTTGACGGTCAAAATCATCGCTATAAACCACAGCACTGTGATGAACTTTTGATTTGGCATCAAACAAGCCTTTTTCATTGGCATAGGCGCGCATGAATTCTCCTCCAGAAAAACCAGTAAAACCGGCATATTTAAGTTCTTCGCTTAACATTTTTAGTAAAGTAGTCGACCCACAACCAGGTAAACCAGAAATTGTGACATTTTTGTAATAAATATTTTTTAAAGACTCTATTGAAGACATATTAACTTTCAATCGTTTTGCTTTCATTGTGTTTGTTTAATAATTTTACTGTTTCTCGCATGACATTTTGCATTCTATGCAAATAAGCAACAGCCTCGCTTAGGCTTAAAACTTTCTCACCATTAGGAAAAAAATGAAAAACATGGTTGCGACAAACCAACCAAGTTTGCCAGATTTCTCTAGCCAACTCTTGATTAAAAATCCGAGCAACATCATCAAAAAACCACCATTGATCTCGTTGTTTGGGGCTGACATCAGGGTTTAGAGCCCGACCAATACGAAAGCGCCGACCATAATAAACCTTGTGGTTAATTAATTGTAAATCTAATAAAATCTTTTTAAGAAAACCCTCATAAGCCTTGGCCATAGGAAAAACCACAAAAGAGAAATCATTAATATTAGTGTCATTAACAAATTGCTCACTTAAATAAAAGCTGGTCTTGACTAAATTTTGCTGCCAAGAATCTAAATATTGAAAGCAGGGTTCTTCTTGAAAGGTTTGCATAATTTACTATTAAAGAAAAGTACATATCGATTATAATTGAAACACCTAAAAAAATCCAAGAGTATGCTTAGCAAAAAAATTATCAGTAAAGACCAAAAAAAGAAGATTGAGAGCCAGAAAAGGAAGATTAAGAGCTCTTTTTTATATTGGCAAAATAAAATCAAAAAAAATTTTTGGCAAAATAAAAAATGGCGCTTTACTTGGATGGCTGCGCTGTTGATCATAATCGCTGTATTAATCTATTTACTAAAAGATTTACCATCACCTACAAAATTAACTTCTTCAGAAAATTACGCTGTTAGTACTCAGATTTTTGATCGCAATGGTCAATTACTATATGAAGTCTATGGAGACGAGAACCGCATTCCTGTTGATATTGAAACTTTACCCAAGCATTTGTTACAAGCCACCGTTGCCATTGAAGATAAAAACTTTTATCGACATCATGGTTTAGATATTCGAGGTTTAGTGAGAGCGGCCATCAATAATATTACTGGTGGCAACACTCAGGGCGGTTCTACAATTACCCAACAATTGGTAAAAAATGCTTTATTAACTAAAGATAGAACTTTTAATCGAAAAATCAAAGAAGCCTTCTTATCATTTTTAACCGAAATCATTTACAAAAAAGAAGATATTTTAGAAATGTATCTTAACTACATTCCTTATGGAGGCACAGCCGTTGGTATTGAAGCGGCAGCCAATCAATATTTTAATAAATCAGCTAAAGATTTAACTATTGCCGAAAGTGCTTTATTAGCCGGATTGCCAAAAGCGCCTAGCACTTATTCGCCTTTTGGCGCCTATCCAGAAAAAGCTAAAATGAGACAAAAAGAGGTTTTGCGCCGAATGTCTGAAGACGGATACATCAATAAAGATACCTTAAATGAAGTTGAAAATGAAACATTAACTTATGCCCTAAAAAAAACCGATATCAAAGCTCCTCATTTTGTCTTTTATATAATCGATTTATTGCAAAAAGAATACGGCGAGGACACTGTTAAAAGGGGCGGATTGCGCGTCACCACTACTCTCGATTTAGATTTGCAAGAAGCTGCGCAAGCTTCTTTATCTGCCGAAATTAATAAGTTAAGTAATTTAAAAGTTAGTAACGGAGCTGCTTTAGTCACTAAACCAAATACTGGAGAAATCTTAGCGATGATTGGTAGTAAAAATTATTTTGACATGGATCATGATGGACAAGTTAATGTAACTATTGCTTTTAGACAACCTGGCTCATCAATTAAACCAATCATGTATGCAAGTGCTTTTCAGGAAAAAACACTTAATCCAGGATCAATGCTTTTAGACATCTCCACTTGTTTTAGAGTAACTGGCCAAAAAGATTATTGTCCAAAAAATTATAGTGGCGGATTTTCTGGTCCAGTCACGGTCAGAAAAGCTTTGGGCAATTCTCTAAATATCCCCGCAGTCAAAGCTTTAAGTACTATTGGCGTTGAAAAGTTTATTAAACAAGCAAATAAAATGGGTATCACTAATTGGGTTGATCCAAGTCAATATGGCTTATCTTTAACTCTGGGAGGCGGAGAGGTCAGAATGGTCGACATGGCAACTGCTTTTGCTGTGATAGCCAACCAAGGGGTTAAAGTGCCAAGTACAGCCATTTTAGAAGTAAAAAATTATAAAGGTGAAGTTTTGAGCAATGTTGATTTGGAAACTCGCAAACAAACATTGCTCCACATGACTGAAAATGAAGAAATCCTTGAAGAAATTGATTTAGAAAGAGTCATGCGAAGAGCACCAGCCTATCTAACTGCCCACATTATGCAAGACAATAGCGCTCGCCTAATGGCCTTTGGTAGCAATAGCCAGCTAGTGATTAAAGATAAAGTAGTGAGTGCTAAAACCGGCACCACTAACGACCTAAAAGATAATTGGACTGTCGGCTTTACTCCAGAATTTTTAAGCATTGTGTGGGTGGGTAATAATGACAATTCTTCGATGAGTTACCTAGCTTCTGGCATCACTGGTGCCGCACCAATTTGGAATGATATCATGAGCTATATTTTAGAAAATGAACAAATTATTTGGCCAGAGCGTCCAGCCGATGTAAAGATGGCTTATGTCTGTCAAACAGGCATGCCAGTTGATCGCGGTTTGGGTAATAATCGTAACGATTGGATGAATAGAAACACTAGTGATTTAACGCTTAAATTCAATGAACAACAGCAAATTTATTTACAAGAAACTGATCCAGCGCAAACTTGCCAAGCTGGCGCACAAGAACTTTATTGGGATGAATCACTACCAAGCTATTCTGGCAGTTTCCAAAAAGATTTCTGGATTCGTAAAGAAACTGGACTGCCACCTGCCGTTGGCGAAGAGGCGGATGATTTGGTTTTAGAATTGCATCAATTTTATTATGATCCAGTCACTAGCCTGTACTGTGCTGATTGTACTCGACCAATTAATGAAGAAACTGGCGAAATTATTTTTGAAAAAAATTATGTAAATTAGTTATTAACAATTACATAAGGTGATAAAAAAATATAAATTTTTCTTCTTTTTTTTAAGCATCGTCGCTTCTGCTCTTATTCTTTATGCGGGCTTTAGGCTTTGGCAAAACAATTTAAAATCGCCAATTGGCAATAACTCTTCCTTTAAGAATGTGACAGATTGGTTTAAATTGAAAACAAACCATCAGCAAAAAATTGTTTATGGTTTTTTGCCCTATTGGAATTTAAATAAAATCACAATTCAAGATGAACTTACCCATTTAAGTTATTTTGCTCTAGAAGTTGGCGCAGATGGGCAAATCGTCACCCACAGTCGACCTGGCGAAACTGAACCTGGTTACCGCCAGCTTAATAGTGATGAGTTTTTAAATTTGCTTGACAACAATCAGTTTAAAAATGAATTGGTGCTAAGTCAGTTCGATTCATCAACAATGAAACAGTTTTTAGGCAACCAGCGGGCTTGGATTACTCTAATCGAACAAATTGACAGTTTATTACTTGCCTACCCCTTTACAGGCATTAATCTTGATTTTGAATATCCAGGCGAGGCAAGTGATCAATTACGCCAACAATTTGTTAACTTAGTCATTAGTATTCATCAACATTTAGCAACTCGTCAGGAAAAAATTAATTTAAGTATCGATGTTTATGCTAGCGCTGGCAATCAAAATAAAAAATTACTTTGGGACATCAAGCAGCTTGCACCCCATTTAGATTACCTAATCGTGATGGCCTATGATTTCCATCGACAAAATTCGACCCAAGCTGGGCCAGGAGCGCCTTTGCTCGGTGGACAAGAATTATGGACAAGCGATATTAATACTTTAATGAAGGGTTTTTTCGAGCAAATTCCTCGAGAAAAAATTTTATTAGGCCTACCATTTTATGGCTATGGCTGGCAAACCGATAGTATAGATCCTCAGGCCAATACTTATCCAGGAACTGGTTTCACTGTCAGTTATCAAGAAGCTTTGGCACTCAAAAATTTAACTGGTCGTTGGGAAAATTGCCGAAATTTGAATCTTTATTGGCAAGAAGAGGCGCTGTCACCTTTTGCCACTTTAAACTGTCCCAAAGAAAATCAAGGAAGTAATGATAAAACTGAGAATGAAGAAGAAGCGGAATTACTCAATTATTTGGTGTATTTTGAAAATGCTCAATCTCTGCAATACAAAATAGATTATGCTAAACAATTAGACCTGGCTGGAATTGCTATTTGGGCACTAGGATATGAGGGAGAAAGTCGAGATTTGTGGGAAGTGGTGAAGAGCTTGAATAATTAATAATTTATATCAATTATTCTGATTGATAATTCTTTTGTAAAAAAGCCAAAAAATCTTGACCCACTACAAAATTAGAAAAATTTAATTTGATAAAATAATCGAGGTCTTCATTTTTTTTCCGTAAAGTTTCATCATCTTGAATAAGATTGGGAGATAAAGCTCTTACTAATTCATTGCTTTTGGCTTTTTTAAAAGCTTCATTGATAATTTCCTCAGGAGAATTTATATTTATAGCAGAATCATCTTGACTCCTTAACCAATCATATAAACTTTGTGCTTGAATTTTAATTTTTTGACATTGTTGATCAAAATCAACACCAGCATTAGCCTGTGCAACAAATTGCCTAGTACGCTCGATCATCGCTGGACGAGCGCTGATTATGCTTTTAATAGGAAATGGTTTTCTATCAGGGGTACCAATAATTACTGGCACTGCGTTGTAGTCAATTAAGCTATTCGCAAAATCTAAACATTCTTGTAAAGAAATTTCATGCGAAGCAAGAGCTTCTTTAGCAGTTTGTGTAGCAAATAGCGCTTTTGAGAAATGACTAATCTCATTTATATCCTTAGTCTTTATCTCATCGACTAAAGTTTTGATTTTATCGTTCTGTTCAATTGGTGATGATTCTCTTATATCCATACTGTGTTTCTAAATTAATTTATAATAAAGTCCACTTGATAAAAAAGCTAAGGAGAATTTAACGCCGGAAAAACCGTTATATCTTTAATCCACTCTGGTTTTAAATATCCCCATACCCCTACTTCGCTTTCATAACCACTATAACCACTATATTGTTTTCCATGGATATTGCTATACATCGCCTCCAAATCAAACAATTGATCAGTGGGAATCTCTGCTCTTATTACTCGGCTCTCAAGAACGTTGTTTAAAGCAAAATTTTTGGCCATTTCTGGATCAGTAGTGAAACCTAAAAAAGGACTTTTAGTTGCAAATTTTTTATGCGTACTTCCAATTGCATCTAAATCAAGATTTTGATTTTGAATTTTAGAAAGAGTTGCATTAATTTGATCTAAACTTAAATCCTGAGTTAAACCAGTTGTAGGCCCTTCTCTAAATAAAGTTGCAACCTGTAGATCGGTTAGTGGATCAAACTTACCCTTAATGCCGCGATACACTGTGACTGTATCGCCCCATTCTGCTGGGGAAAGTTTTGTGGGTAAACTGTCTTTGTGAGGCCAGGTACCAAGTTTAGGCAAATCGTTAAGTAGCTCTACATAATCATCGTCCATATTAGATAAGAGCGAGTCATAATATGCAAGTAAGTTATCCTTCTCTAACTCCTGGAAAACAGCATCATCTATAGAATTACTCGAATACCCATATCCCCAATTACTCATATTACCAAAGGATTGATTAACTTGTTGATTTAAATAATTGTTGATGGCATTACCAGCAGAGGCAATTAAATCATCAGTGGCATTAGCTAGCGACATGATGGCATTGGGGTCAGACAACATTCCGGCAATAAAGGCATCACAAGCAGCCGAGTTGGCATTTGTGGCACAAGCGTAAGCACCTCCTCCTGTAGCTGCCCAGCCACTAAGCACACCTGTAGTGTTTAAGGTCATCTGCAGCCAAGCTGGAGCAGCAGCTAAAGTGGTAGCACCGTAAACATAGGCAGCTGTGGGTAAGGCAGTTAAGCTACCACCTGCTAAACCAACAATGCTGGGAATTGCTGTTCCTCCAACAAGACCACCTGTTGCAAGAAGTGCACCAATACCGCCATATATCAGTTCGTTCTGGTGTTGTTGAATTACACTTTCATCTTGTTGGGCTAAAGAATAGACACAGGTGCGATCAGCCAATAAAACTACTTGACCTACATTGTTAATGTAAGATGCACTGCAATTTGCAGACGCACATTCACTAGAATCATTACATTTCTCACCAAGAGCTTTTAATCCTGCTGTTGCAGCGTCTGCCTCCTGACAACAAATAGAAGTCTCATTGATACAAGTGCCAGAGGCTGGTGCTTTA
>CAZBEW010000007.1:0-29260 GCA_964491115.1 uncultured Pseudomonadales bacterium
TTTAACAATTATTAAAAAAAGGAGTTGTTCATGAAAGTTTACATTCCCCAAATTAAAAAAGTTGATCCAGAAATGGCCGATTTGATTGTTAAGGAAGGTAAGAGGCAGGAGGAAACTTTGATGATGATTCCTTCTGAAAATATTGCTTCAGAAGCTGTTCAACAAGCCGTAGGCTCCTGTTTGGGCAATAAATATGCCGAGGGCTACCCTGGTCGTCGCTATTATCAGGGGCAAGAATTTGTTGATCAAATCGAAAATCTCACTAAAAAAAGAGCAGAAAAAGTTTTTGGCGTAGCTCACGCAAATGTGCAAGCTCTGTCTGGTTCTCCTGCCAATTTAGCAGTCTATCTTGGACTACTTAAACCCGGAGATACCATTTTAGGCTTAGACTTAGCTCACGGCGGTCATTTAACTCATGGCGCAAAAGTTTCAACTTCCGGCATTTATTACAAATCAGTTGCTTATACCCTCAATAAACAAGGCAAAATGGATTATGAGGCAATTGAAAAATTAGCCCTCAAACACAAACCCCAAATAATTGTCGCAGGTATTACCGCTTATCCATTAAAAGTTAATTGGAGTAAATTTGCCCAAATTGCTGATAAAGTTGGCGCCTACTTAATGACTGACATTGCTCATTTATCTGGCCTAATTGCCGCTGGTGTCTATCCATCTCCAGCTCCATATGCTCACATCATCACCACTACCACTCATAAAACTTTGCGTGGGCCGAGAGGCGCAATGATTATGGTTACTAAAAAGGGAGTAAAGAAAAATCCTGATTTACCAAAAATTATTGACAGCGCAGTTTTTCCAAGATTACAAGGTGGACCTCACATGAACGCAATTGCTGGCATTGGCATCGCTCTTAAAGAAAGCATGAGTCCTCGATTTAAAAAATATGGAGAGCAAATCATCAAAAACAGCCAAACTTTAGCTAAAGAGCTAAAAAGCAAGGGCTTTAATTTAGTAGCTGGTGGCAGCAACACTCACTTGATCTTAATTGATTTAAGAAATAAGGGAGTAATGGGTAATTTAGCTGCCGAAGCTTTAGAAGCAGCCAACATCGTTTTAAACCGCAACAGTGTGCCTTTTGACACTAATCCTCCCTTCTATTCATCTGGAATTAGAATGGGTACACCAGGATTAACTAGTAGAGGCATGAAAGAAAAAGAGATGGTGAAACTTGCTAAGTGGATTGGCGACATTATTGATGATATTGCGCGTATTCAAAGTGAACAAGAATTAACTTTTGACCAAATCAAAAAGAGCGCAACTCGTAAAAAAATTATTGCTTCTTCGAAAAAAATTAAAGAAGTGAAAAAAGAAGTCATTCAATTATGTAAAAAGTTCCCCATTCTTGGTGAATACTAATTTAATTGGGTAAATATTAATTCAAGACAAAAAATAATAAAAGGAAGGATTTTTCATGAAATCAGATATTGAAATTGCTCAAGGAGTTAAGCTGAAAGCAATTAAAGATGTAGCTAAATCAGTTGGTATAGAAGAAAAATATTTAGAATATTATGGTCAGACTAAAGCCAAAATCAATTTAGATATTTGGGAAAAATTAAAAGATAAAAAAGATGGCAAACTGGTTTTAGTCACAGCTATGACTCCAACTCCTGCTGGAGAAGGTAAAACCACTATCACTGTCGGCTTGGGACAAGCTTTGTGGAGTTTGGGTAAAAAATCAATGATCTGTTTGCGTGAACCATCATTGGGGCCAATTTTTGGTATTAAAGGTGGTGCAGCTGGTGGCGGCTACGCTCAAGTTTTGCCCATGGAAGACATCAACCTTCATTTCACCGGCGATCTTCATGCTGTTGGAGCTGCTAATAATTTATTAGCTTCTTTAATAGATAACCATATTCATCACGGTAATAGTCTGCAAATTGATCTGCGTAAAATCTCCTGGAGACGTTGCGTGGATATGAGTGATCGTAGTTTACGCTCAATCGTGATTGCTCTTGGCACAGGTAATGGTTTAACCAGACAAGATGGCTATGATATCACTGTTGCTTCTGAAGTAATGGCCATTCTCTGTTTAGCTAAAGACATTAAAGATCTAAAAAAACGTTTGGAAAAAATGATTGTGGCCACTAATACTAAAGGCGAGCCAGTCACCGCTAAAGATTTGAAAGCTGCGGGTGCTCTGACAGTCTTGTTGAAAGATGCCATCAAGCCCAATCTTGTCCAAACCGTCGAAGGTTCACCAGCTTTTATCCACGGCGGGCCTTTCGCTAATATCGCTCATGGTTGTAATTCTATAATTGCAACAAAAACCGCTCTCAAATTAGCAGATATTGTGGTCACTGAAGCAGGTTTTGGAGCTGACCTTGGAGCAGAAAAATTCTTAGATATTAAGTGTCGCATTGGCAAATTGCAACCAAGCGCCGTCGTCTTAGTTGGCACCATTCGCGCTCTCAAACATCATGGTAAGGGTGAGCTAGAAGCTGGCTTAGCCAATTTAGGCAAACATATTGAAAATATGCAAAAATTTGGCTTGCCAATGACGGTGGCAATTAATAAGTTTAGCAGCGATACCGCTCAAGAAATTAATTTGGTTAAAAAATATTGTCAAGAGCGCGGTGTCAATGCCATCATGGCTGAAGTTTGGGCCAAAGGAGCCAAGGGTGGTCAAGACTTAGCCAAAGAGGTCTTAAATCTAGTTAAACAAAAAAATAATTTTAAATACATGTATGATCCTAAACTAGGTTTAGAAAAATCTGTTGAAGCAATTGCCACTAAGGTTTATGGGGCAAATGGAGTAACTTGGAGTGCTGCAGCTCGTCAAGCTATCAAAAAATATGAAAAGTGGAATTTAGGGAGCATGCTGATTTGTATGGCAAAAACCCAAGCTTCAATTTCTGATAATCCCAAGGTGCTTGGTAGACCTGAAAATTTTAAAATTAAGGTGAGAGAAATTCGCTTAAGTGCTGGCGCCGGGTTTTTTGTAGTGATTGCTGGTAGCATTATGACCATGCCTGGATTGCCCAAAGAACCGGCAGCCGACAACATTGATATTAATGATCAAGGGGTAATAAAAGGCTTGTTCTAATTATCAAGCGACAGTAATTTAATTAACACTCGCTTAAAAATCGAGTGAGAATAAGGAAGCCATGGCTCAATTAATTGATGGTAAAGCTTTGTCTAAAAAAATGCAGCTCCAAATTAAACAAGAAGTTGCTAATTTAAAGTTTAAACCTGGACTAGCTGTTGTTTTAGTTGGCGAAGACCCTGCTTCCCAAGTTTATGTCAGCAGTAAGGAAAAAGCTTGCCAAGCGGTCGGCTTTTATAGTCAAAAAATTGTTTTAGACAAAAATATTACCCAAGAAAAACTCTTAACTGTTATTAAAAAATTAAATAAAGATCCAAAAATTCATGGGATTTTAGTGCAATTACCCTTGCCTAAGCATTTAAATGAAAAAGTTGTGATTGATAATATCAATCCAGCAAAAGATGTTGATGTTTTTCATCCTTATAATGTTGGCGAATTGTTTTTAATGAAGTATTTACCCAAATTAGATGAGCTATTGGCCCCTTGTACTCCCAAGGGTATTATGAGAATGCTTCAAGAATATAAGATTGATTTAGCCGGTAAAAAAGTGGTGGTGATCGGACGAAGCAACTTGGTGGGCAAACCAATTGCTTTAATGCTCCTCGCTAGTAATGCCACTGTGGAAATTTGTCATTCACGAACGCATGACTTAGCAAAAACCTGTGCTCAGGCTGATATTGTCATTGCCGCAATTGGTCAAGCTAATTTTGTCAATAAAAGCATGGTGAAAAAAGGAGCGGTGGTGATTGATGTGGGTATTAATCGAACAAAAGAAGGTTTGGTCGGCGATGTTAACTTTAAGGAAGTTGAAAATATTGCCAGCTATATCACTCCAGTGCCTGGAGGAGTTGGGCCAATGACCATCGCTTCCCTGTTGGAAAACACGCTCTTGTTGGCAAAAAAACATCAATAATTGCCTGTTGATCGCTTTCAGCATCCTGTCAATTATCATGGTGAAGAATTATAAAACACCTGGACAGTTAGACATTACTTTGTTTTTTCTGTCATTTTATGATATAATAGCTAAGTCTTAGATTGAAAACGTGTTGAGGTTCAATATTATTCCCTCCATAGTTCAAAATATGAGATGACCCTAGCTTAGGGTGATTATTATTATCTTTGCAAATAATTTTGCAAGAGAAAAAGGAAAGCATGTCTGATTACAGACAAGAAGAAGAAAACAAAAAAAAGCTTTTTGTTGGCAATTTACCATTCAGTGCCACTCAAGAAGAATTACAAGAAGTTTTCTCAAAATTTGGTGAAATCACCAATATTAATTTAATCACTGATCGCATGTCAGGCCGACCTAAGGGTTTTGCCTTCGTCGAATACGCCAGTGAAGAAGAAGCTCAAGCTGCTATTGACGGCATGGCTGGTCAAAAAATTGGTGAGCGCGAAGTGATTGTTAATTTAGCTCGACCTCGTCAACCTCGTCCTAATCGTGGTGGCTTTGGTGGACAACGCAATTACGGCGGAAATCGTTCTGATAATCGTAGTAATCACTATTAAATCGAACAATTTTAAAAATTTAAAAACCAGCTTTCGGGCTGGTTTTTTTATTGTCAAATTCTTGTTCAATTCCTAGTGAATAATAATTAAGTGAATATTTGCGCCACAGCTTTGATTATTAATGAAGTTTTTGCTAATCCCGTAAGCGGCAGCGAGTGGGTAGAAATTTTTTATTGTGGAGCTGATCAGCTTTCTGCCGCTGACTATCTCAATTTTACTATTAGTGACGATAAACGTGTCATTTACACTTTCCAAGGTGATGAAATCTGGTCGGATAATTTTTTAGTAATCGAAGTATCCGGGCTTAACAACGATCAAGATAGTGTGATTCTTAAAGACAGCAGCAGCAACATTATTGATCAAATGAATTATACCGCCACAGAAAAGGGTTTAAGTTGGTTAAGAGCTAATCAAGAAGAAACACTATTTATTCTTGGAGAACCCAGCCCTAATCTGCCCAACCCCCTTGCTTACCCAAGCCCCACAATCACCCCCAATCCAAAACTTACTCCTCAGCCAACTCCCAAACCGTCTGCTACTGCGAACCCACAGCTGGCAACAAGCCCAGATCCTACTAACAATGCTGCCACCACCAACAAGTCGGGAGCAGTAAATTCGGCACAATCAAGCAACACTGTAAATAAGATCTCACAACAAGAACTGGTTCATCAATATTTTGCCAATTATCAAAAGCAAAAAACTTTCCAAATTAACTATCCTAAAGATCGACAAGTCCGCCAAGCACGTTTAGTTTTTTTGGGGCAAAAAATTCTTACAAAGGCCGTGGTCGATGTTATAATAGGAAGTTCACTTCTTATAATAGCAGCTGTTTTATTAAGTTATGAAGCAAGAAAAAAGTCATAAAAAACAAACTTTTTTGCTTTATTTAAAAGCTTATCTACCAAGCATTTTGTGGGGAGGCCTGATATTTATCATGTCAGATCAAGAACAATTGCCTGGTTTTACTATTTCTCTATTGGATTTTTTACTTAAAAAATGCGCACACATGTTTGTTTACGCTGTTCTCTATTATTTCTTGTTTCATGCCTACTCAAGCACCCATCAAACTCAGCAGCTGACAAAAAAACATTATCTAATACCCTTGTTTATCGCTTTGATTTATGCCGTTTCTGACGAAGTCCATCAGTCCTTTGTTGCGGGTCGTTATGCCAGTACCCGTGACATCGCTTATGATTTCTTAGGAATGGTGTCTATACTGTTGTATCAACAAAAAATGCTTTAATTGCCACTTGACTTAATAAGTCAAACTAGTACACTAATTGATACTTAAAAAGTAAATTATTAAGTAAAAAGAAAGAATCAATAATGACCAAATCTGAATTGATTAATGTTGTTGCCAAAAAGGCACATTTAACCAAAAAGGCAGCCAATGAAGCAGTAGAAGCTGTTTTTGAAGAAGTGATTCGTACTCTAAAAAAAGGAGATAAAGTTGTAATTTCCGGTTTTGGAACTTTCTATGTTAGTAAAGTAAATGACAAGCACGTTGAGCCTTTTGGCGATAAAACCAAACGCCAATTAGTTAAAGGCCATCGGGTTGTTAATTTCCGTGTTGGCAAACCTCTTAAAAAAGAAGTTTGGTAATTTTACTAAATTAAATAAGAAAAACCCACCTTATTGGTGGGTTTTTTATTATAAGTAAATTTAAAATTTAAGGTTAAAATTTAACGTTTTGGAGATTGACGTTTACGACGGGCTTTACCACCCATGCCAACTTTACGAGTTTCTTTGGTTCGATCATCGCGAGTCAATAATCCCGCAGGCTTTAAAAAAGTCCGAAATTCAGGATTATGCTTGACTAGAGCACTGGATAAACCATGAGTAATTGCATCCAATTGAGCTTTTTTACCTGAACCGCTAACTTTAGCTGATACGGTAAATTTACCTTTTGTGCCAGTTAAGTTAAATGGCAACATATAGATTGCTGCTGCATTACGAATTCCCTCAAAATAGTTGGCAATAAGCTGGTCGTTGACAACTGAATCGCCGCTTGCCTCAAAAATTCTGACTCTAGCTGTAGCAGTTTTACGACGTCCAATAGCTTCTGTATACTTGGTATTTGGTAATTTAAAATCTGCTGAAACTTTACTTTTAGCTTTAAGAACATTAAGCTTTGGAGCTTTTTTAATTATCTTTTTAACCTTACTGGTTTTTTTATTCATGCGAATTGCCATATTATTTTGCCTTTATCAAATTCTTGTAGGGATGTTGATCACCTATAATAATCTTTAATCTTGCCAAACGCAGATCTCGTAATCGATTTTTTGGCAACATATTTTTAACCGCTGATTCAAGCACTTTGCTAGGATTTTTTTCAATCATTTCAGCAAAAGTTCGTTGTTTAATTCCTCCTGGAAAACCAGTGTGCCAATAATATGTTTTATTGTTAACTTTATTGCGAGTGACTTCAATTTTTTCCGCATTAATGACCACCACATAATCTCCGCCATCATTATGAGGCGTATAAGTGACCTTATGCTTACCAATGAGTTTCTCTGCGATTTGCGTAGCTAAACGACCCAAAACTTGGCCACTAGCATCATATTCGTACCAATCGCGTTTGATTTCTTCTTTTTTTTCAATGAAAGTTTTATTTTTTGGCATGATTCTTTACTTGGCAGTCTTTGTTAATACCTTCTCTTTTTTAGTGTCTTTACTCACTTTTTTAGCGTCTTTGCTGTCTTTTTTGACTTCTTTTACGCTTTTAGCGTCCTTGTTAAGGGATTTTTTGTTTTCATTCTTTAAACCCTGCCATTTTTTTTCATCGATTAATAAACTTAAACGATAAACTGGCATATTATCACCACGGCGATTACTTAATTTTTCTAAGCTACAAAAACCGCTTTTGCGTTCGCCAAAGGCTGGCACGACTTGATCAAACAAGGTGTTAACAACATCTCTTTTACCAAAAAAGCGATGAATTAAGCGGCGAGTCGCCAAATCACCTTTTTGTGCCCGACTAATTGTTTTATCTGCCAAGCGTCGGACTTCTTTTGCCCGTGCTTCGCTAGTTTCAATTTGCCCATGCTCAATTAAAGAACGAAGCAAATTACGCAACAGTGCCTTACGGCTCTTTGTATCACGATTAAAATGTTTAGCTTTGACCCGATGTTTCATATCCTTACTCCTAAGCTGATATAACGGCTCCTTTTTTTGACAAAGCTTCTTCGATTAAATCAATGCTCTTACCTCCAAGATTTTTAACTTTTGAAATTTCAGCTTTAGTGCTAGCTAATAAATCTTTAACAGTTTCAAAACCACCTTTACGCAGTGCATTGGCTATACGAGTTGGCAAATCTAATTCTTCAACAGTTAAACGCATCACCTCTAATTCTTCTGGGCTAATGGCTGGCAATTCTTCTTTAACTTCTGGTAAAACAGGATTCACAATTTGTTTAAACTGAGCGATTAAAATCTCACTAGCTTTTTGGATTGCCTCTGATGGAGTCACACTACCATCGGTCTGAATATCAAAAACGATACTGTCATAGTCAGTACGACTACCAACGCGAGTTGCCTCAACACGATAAGCAACCTTAATAACTGGAGAAAACAAAGCATCAACTGCTATTTGACCAACATTTTCAACCTCTATTTCTTGAGCTAATTTGTAGCCAACTCCAGGCTCAACAATCATTTCAATATCTAAATTTTTACCTTTTGTTAAAGTCGCTAAATATAGGTCTTTATTGATGACTTCAAAACCAGCTTCACATTTAACGTCTTGAGCGCTGATTTCCTTAGGACCTTTAACATTTAAGCGTAAAATCCCAGCTTCATTGCTGTCTGACTTAATACGAATATTTTTTAAATTTAAGATTAAATCAACCACATCTTCTTTTAAGCCTTCGTAAGTAGTGAATTGATGACTAACTCCATCTATGCTTAATTTAGTTATTGCAAAGCCAGGCAACGAGCTCAATAAAACCCGACGCAAAGCATTACCTAAAGTGTGGCCATAGCCGTTTTCTAATGGCTCAATAACGATGCTGGCACGTGAGCCATCACCTTCCACTTCAGTCACCGTAAAGATGGGATGCATAACGCTGCGATCATTTAAATTTTCTGTCATATTTTTTCCTTTGTTTCGCCTCCCTCAAAAGAGGAATCCGTTTCTAGATTTATAATTATTAACGATTGTAATATTCAACTATTAGTTGTTCGTCTATTTTTTCAATAATATCTTCTCTAACTGGTAATTTTATTATTTTAATAGAAGTTCCTTTCACTTCTATCCAATTAGGGACTGGTCTTTCTTCTTCCATAGCGGCTGCTACTTGAGGAATCTTTGCCGATTTACTCTTTTTCATGGTGATGACATCACCAACTTTAACCGTATAAGAAGGAATATTCATTTTTTTACCATTAAGCAAAAAATGATCGTGTCTGACTAGTTGTCTAGCCGCAGCTCTAGTTAAAGTAAAACTAGCACGATAAACCACATTATCTAGACGTCTTTCTAATGAACTCAATAGCACTGTGCCAGTTGCTGCTGGATTTTTACTAGCTTCTTCAAACATTTTATGCAATTGTTTTTCTAAAATTCCATAAATATATTTTAATTTTTGTTTTTCTCTAAGTTGGATGGCGTAATCTGATAATTTGCGATGTGCCTTGGCCCCATGTTGACCAGGTTTAATGGCTAATCGTCTAGCTGTTTTAAGAGCATTGGTTTTTAGACCTAAATCTTCACCTATTTGACGCTGGAGCTTTTGTTTTGAACCGATATGTCTTGCCATAGTAGTTTTAGAAGTTTAATTTCTAGCCTTTCTTGGTCGAGTTCCATTGTGTGGGATGGGAGTTAAATCAGCAATCAAACTAATGGCGATTCCCTGCGCTCGCAAAACTCTTAATGCAACATCTCTGCCTGGACCAGGCCCTTTAAGATAAACGTCCATTTGATTCATTCCGTAATTGTTTTTTGCCTTGGTAACAGCATTTTCAACAGTAATTGTGGCCGCATAGGGAGTAGATTTGCGTGAACCGCTAAAACCAGCTCCGCCTGTGCTTTCCCAACACAAAACATTGCCTTTTTCATCGGTGATGCTTACCAAGGTGTTATTAAAAGTAGCACTCACATACAAACGACCTTTAGTGATCGTTCTAGTGATACGTTTATTATTATTTTTTTTATTTTTATTAGTCGTTTTTTTACTGGTCACAGCCATAATTACCTTTATTTCTTAGCGCTTTTTGCTTCTTCCATTTTGCTGGCAGCTTCTTTAGTAATTGAACCAATAGTTCTTCTAGCTCCACGTTTAGTTCTCGCGTTTGATCTAGTTCTTTGACCACGAGCAGGCAAACCTGCGTTGTGTCTCATACCGCGATAAGACTGAATTCTTTTTAAGCGAGTAATATTGTCATTAATTTCTCGACGCAAATCACCTTCAACTAGGTAGTCATCGAGAACCGCCTGAATACGGTTGATTTCTTCACCGGTTAAATCTTTAGCTCTTTTGTCAGGATTAAGCTTACATTTAGCAACGATTTCTTCGGCTAAATGAGGCCCAATACCAAAAATTGAGCGTAAAGAATAATTAATCTTTTTATTATCTGGTATATCATGACCCGCAATACGTGGCATAATTTATCCTTGCCTCTGCTTGTGCTTGGGATTACTACAAATAACGTATAATTTCCCATGTCGCTTAACAAGCTTGCAATTTTTACAAATTTTCTTTAACGACGCTTTAACTTTCATAATTATAGACGTGCAATATACCCTACTGGACTAAATTTTTAAAGAGTTAAATTTGTCCATTGCGGAATATTAAGCTTCCTTATTGATTTGTGTGCGATTGCCTACCAGTTGATCGATAAGTAATCTTGCATTTTGTTAGATCGTACTTACTAACGTAACCTTTTACTTCATCTCCTGGCATTACCCGAATGCGATAAAGACGCATTTTGCCAGCTAAAGTACCTAATAACAAACGACCCTTCATTTGTTCTGCAGTCGAATCGATTACCCGAATACGAAACATCGTATTTGGTAAACAACTTTCAACTTCACCAACAATCTCAAAACGATCCAGCTGACTATTGGCCACAGAGGGCGTAAAATCAACCTGTCGCTTGGCTTTGGCAGCTCGTTTGTGTTCTTGTACCTTTCCCATAAACGAGCATTATACCAGATTTAACAAAAAAAAGCACTTATAAATCTGTCTATTTCCCAGATTTATGATTTTTTTCATCTTTACTTTTAATTCTCTCTATCTTAAAGACAATATCATTAAAAACCTCTTGAACATTTTGCTCTCCATCAACAACAGCTAAATGCTTGCGCTCTGAATAGTAATCTAAGACTTTAGAAGTTTTTTCATGAAAAAGCTCAATGCGTTTTCTAATCGCTTTGAGAGTTTCATCTTCACGATCAGCTTCGCGACCAGAAATGCGCCATAAGGCTTCTTTATCTGATACATCAATTAAAATTACTATTTCTTCGCCAGAAGTAGATTTCTCAAAAGCCTTAGCTTGAGGCACAGTACGAGGAAAACCATCTAAAATAAAACCATTGGCATATTCAGGTCTCTTTAAATATTCAATGACAATTTCTACAGTTTTATCATCAGGGATTAAAAAACCAGCATTGATCGTTTCTTTAACAAAACGACCTAAATCAGTCTTGGTTTTGGCCATTTGGCGAAAAATATGCCCAGATGACAAATAAGGAATATTATACTTTTCAGACAATAAATTACCCTGAGTTGACTTGCCAGCTCCTTGAATACCGATGAGCACTAATTTCATAATCCCCTCCATTTTTCTACTTTAATTTACTATAGTGGTCGTAGTTCTCACTTAGTAATTGCGAATCAATTTGTTTGGCAGTTTCTAGAATCACCGAAACAACAATTAATAAGCTTGTTCCACCAATTGCTAAAGATTGAATATTCGTAATCATTTGGGCAACAGTTGGCAAAACAGCAATGCTGGCTAAAAAAATTGCTCCAGCTAAAGTAATTCTATTGACTACGAATTCTAAATATTTACGAGTCGGACCACCTGGCCTAATACCAGGAATAAAGGCACCGCTCTTCTTTAATTCCTCACTAATATCCTCAGCATTGAAAAAGATAATGGCACTAAAATAGCTAAAAACAAAAACCAAAACAAAATTAGTAATTAGATACCAAATGCTAGTTGGAGCAAATGCGACATTTAATTTCTCGCCTAAATTAATTAGAAATTCTTTGCCAGTTAAAGCCAACACTCGACCTAAAAATGATGGCACCATCATCAGTGACACAGAAAAAATAATGGGCATGACTCCTGCCACATTAATTTTAATGGGTAAATGACTACTTTGTCCACCAACTTGACGACCACCTTGAATCCGTTTAGCATACTGAATATTTACTTTTCGCACCGCTTCATTAAAAAATACTACCAAAGCGGTCACGGCTAAAATTAAAGCCAGCGTGACTAACACCGTGACTAATTGATTCTCACCACCAGTTAAAAGTGATTGACCAATACTACTTGGAATTTGACTAACAATACCCACCAGCAAAATCATCGAAGTGCCATTACCAATGCCATATTCCGAAATTAATTCACCAAACCACATCATCAACATTGAGCCGGCAACCAAGGTTAAAATCACCATAGCCATCATGCTTGTTTGTGTACTAATAAGTAGGTTTTGAGAATTAAGCAAGGCAAGGGTGGCTACTGCCTGAATGGCAGCCACAGGCACAGCAATAAAGCGCATGTACTGATTAAGCTTGGCTTGACCAGCTTCGCCTTCCTTCTGCATTTCTTTAATTTTAGGAATAACCATGCCTAATAATTGCATGACAATTGAAGCGGTAATGTAAGGATTGATACCCACCGCCACAATCGAAAATCGAGCTAAAGTGCCACCGGCAAAAACATTAAGAAAACTTAAAAATTCGTTACTGGCAAAAATTAGTTTTAGACGTTCGAGATCAACTACTGGTACCGGAATATAGGCAAGTAATCGGGTTATGGCAAAAATTACTAGAGTAAAAATGAGCTTTTTTTTTAGAGCTTGGTTGGCAAAAATAGCCTGGATCTTTGTTTTTATTTGTTCTAGCACAAACTTTTATTTTATATTTTTTTACTCTACTTTGCCACCTAAAGATTCAATTTCTTTCTTGGCAGCTTCGCTAAGTGTGATCCCCTTAACTGTAATTTTACGATTAAGTTTACCTTTTTTGATAATTTTAGCTTTTTTAAAAGCCGGATTAATAAGTTTATTAAGTTTTAAAGTATCTAAACTAATTTCTTCTAAATCCATGGCATTAATATCATCAAAAGTTAATTCAGCTGTTGGTCTTAAGTTCTCAAAACGAGATTTACCTCGCCACATAGGCAGACGTTTAGTTAAAGGTAATGAACCTCCTTCAAACCATAAAGGGGTTTTAAAACCAGTGCGAGATCTTTGTCCCTTTTGGCCTCGGCCAGCAGTGTGACCGCCTTTACCAGAACCATAGCCTCGACCCAAACGCTTAGCAGACTTGCTTGTAGTTTTTTGTAACTGATTAAATAATGACATTTTTACTTTTTGCTTGTACTTTTTAGATTTTTATCACTTACTTTTTTAACTAGGTTTTTTGAGTCTTGTTTGTGTGGGGCGCTTTTAGCTTGCTTAGCAGCTGCTGCTTGATTTTGAGCCTTTTGTTTGGCTTGTTCTTGAAGAACAGCAATTCTTTGTTGTTCTTCTTTTTCGATTTCGGCAATAGAGCGCAATTTAATATCTTTAATTTTTACTAATTGAGTTATTTGTTTTAAAGCTTCAAAAGTGGCATAAACGCTAGATGCTTTATTATCGCTACCCATGATTTTTGCCACCACATCTCTGACGCCTGCCACTTCAACCACAGCCCGAACTGGACCGCCAGCAATCACTCCTGTACCTTTACTCGCTGGTTTAAGCATCACTTTACCTGCACCTCTTTTAACAGTAATGGCGAATGGAATCGTAGTACCATCAAGAGGAATAACAATCATTTTTTGTTTGGCTTTTTTAATCCCTTTTTGGATAGCTGACAAAACATCACTCGCTTTACCCAATCCAACACCAACTTTCCCCTTACGATCACCAACTACTAAGAGAGCGGAAAAGCCAGCTTGATTACCACCTTTGGTTTTTTTAGAAACTCGAGAAATTTGAACAACTTTTTCTTCAAATTCCTTGGGCTGATTGAATTTTTGTGAGTTATTTTTTGCCATATGATTTATATATTGATGCCACCTTCTCTTAAAATTTCCACTACTTTTTTGACTCGTCCATGATATTTATAATAAGAACGATCTAAAACTAAAGAATCAACTTTTTTTGTTTTTAAAGCTTTTAATAATTCTTGAGCAATTAGTGCTGCTCGTTCAGTTTTATTCTCTTTGCTTTTTTCATCTTGCTTAATGTCAGAGCTGGATGCTAAGGTTTTAGCCTGCATGTCGTCAATGACTTGTAGATAGAGGTGCTTATTAGAACGAAAAACAGTTAATCGAGGTCGTTGACTAGTACCATGAATTTTACCCCGTACACGTTTTTGTCTTTTAAGACGCTGGTTAAGTGTTTTTTTAATATTTAACATTAGGCAACTGTCTTTCCCGGTTTAGTTTTTACGAATTCATCACTGTACCTAATTCCCTTACCCAAATAGGGTTCTGGTGGGCGCAAACTACGGATATCAGCACTGACTTGTCCAACTAATTGTTTATCAATACCTTCAACATGGATAGTGTCATTACCCTCAACTTTGAAGGTGATTCCTGGCACTGGATCAACAATGACTGGATGTGAAAAACCCAAAGTCATGCTCAAACCAGCTCCAGCACTAGTGACACGATAACCTGTTCCTATTAATTTTAAAGTTTTTTTGAAACTTTCAGTGACACCTAAAATATTATTAGCAATTAAACTACGCATTAAACCATGATTGGCTCGAGTTTGCTTTAAATTATTTTTGCGCTCAAAGATGATTTCTTGGTTTTCGATTTTCATCTTAATTCCACTGGCTAATGGAGTTTTTAGTTCGCCTTTTGGGCCACGAATCACTACAACATCATTGGCCACGTCGATGGTGACTTGTTGTGGAATGCTAATATTTTTTCTACCAATTTTTGACATATTTTTTTACCAAATTTGACAAAGAATCTCTCCGCCTACTTTCTCTTTACGAGCTTTTTTGTCATCAATAATCCCTCGATTGCTTGACAAAATAGTTAAACCATAACCGTTGAGGGTTTGAGGAATGTCACTAGCTTTTACATAAACTCTTCTTCCTGGTTTAGATACGCGCTTCACATCGGTGATCACACTTAATTTATTAACGTAGCGCAAAACAATTTTGATATCATTTTGTGGTTTTTTCTCAATTAATTGATAATCTTCAATGTATTGATTTTCTTTTAAGATTTTGACAATATCTTCTTTGACACGCGAATGAGGCAAAACAAGATCCTTGCGTTCTGCCATACACGCATTTTTTAATCTAGTAATCATGTCAGCAATTGGATCAGTCATATTTTCTTTAATACTTTATTTACTGCTTTTAACTACTCCTGGTAGTTCGCCTTTACTTGCTAATTCTCTAAAGGTTAAACGACTTAAACCAAAAAAACGCATGTAACCTCTTGAGCGACCGGTAATTTTACAACGATTGACGCCTCTAGTCGAGACTCGATTTTCTTTTCGCTTACCAGATTTTAAATAGGCCTCTCTTTTCTTCAATAGTTTTTGAGATTTTACAATTTTTGATTTTTTAGCCATAGATTATAATTTTCCTCTTTATTTATTCCTTTTCAAAAGGGACGCCCAGCAATTCTAACAATCGAAAAGACTGTTCTTGGTTGCTGTTGCTAATTACCAGATTAACTTGTAAACCACGAATTCTCTCAATTTGATCAAAATCTATTTCTGGAAAAGAAATTTGCTCTTCCACACCTAAACTATAATTACCATTACTATCAAAAGCCGCTTTAGGCACTCCGCGAAAATCTTTAATTCTAGGCAATACTAAAGAAATTAATTTATCTAAAAATTCCCACATATATTCACCTCTTAAAGTGACCATCACTCCTAAAGGATCACCTTGACGCAATTTAAAGTTTGAAATTGCTTGTCGGGCTTTTGTTACTACTGGTTTTTGCCCCGTAATAATTTCAAATTGTTTAACTATAACAGGCATAACTTTCTCTCGAGCTTTTGGGTCTGCTGGATCAGTAACGCCCATATTTACCACAATTTTTTCAATTTTAGGCACAGCAAAAGGATTAGACAATTTAAACTCTTTAATTAAAGCCGGTGTCACTACTTCTTGGTATTTCTGTCTTAAACGGTTCATAGTTGTTAACCTTTATCCTGAGTTTGTCTGATTTTTCTCATTTGAGTAACTCTGTTAGCAGCACTCTTTTTTGTCTTTTTTTCTATTTCAATAGCTGCTTGTGCTGACTTTTGATTTACATCGGCAACTGCTGAATCTTGCTTTTGTGCTTTATTTGCTTTTTGAGTTTCTTTAATTGTTTTTGCTAATTTTTCTACTTTGGCCACTTGACCAGTTTTCCTAAAAATTCTTTCTTTTTGGCCATCTGCTGTAAAACGATAAGCTAAACGATCTGGCTGGTCTTGATCATTGAGCACAGCAATGTTGGCCAGGGGCAAAGGACGTTCGCGCCTGGTTTTTTCTCCAGCTTTGTCCATAAAAGGTTTGGTGTGTTTGTAATAAAGATTAACATCTTTAACTAAAACTTTATTTTCTTTGGTTAATAAAGCCACAATCACACTTTTTTTACCTTTATCTTTGCCAGCAGTAATAAGCACTCTGTCTCCTACTTTAAATTTCATAATACCTCCGGAGCTAAACTAGCAATTTTATTAAATCCTTTATCTTTGACTTCGCGAGCGATCGGGCCAAAAACACGTGTTCCTAATGGATCTTTACTGTCACGAGCCTGAATAATAACTGCCGCATTTTCATCAAATCTTAAATATTCACCGTTTGCCCGACGCTTCTCTTTAGCAGTTCTAACAATGACTGCCCTCACTTTTTCTCCTCTTTTAAGATTGCTACCTGGATCAGCACTAATCACTGAAGCCACTACAACATCTCCCACGGCTCCAAATCTTCTGCGTGAACCACCATAAACCTGAATGACCCTAATTTTTTTAGCGCCACTGTTGTCGGCCACATTTAGTACACTTCTTAGTTGTATCATAGTTTATTTTTCAATCTTTTTAATGACTTTAAATTTTTTAGTTTTACTGAGCGGTCGACATTCTTGAATCTCAACCACATCTCCAATAGCTAATTTCATTTTTTCTGGATCAAAATCACTAGCATATTTTTTACTTCGCTTCACTCTTTTGCCATAAAGATGATGAGTCCACATTCTGGTCACTTCAACCCTGGCAGTTTTTGGATTCTTTAGTGATATTATTTTGCCTTGTAAGTTTTTCATATTGATTTACTTAATTCTTTTTCACTCAATACTGCTTTGATTCGAGCAATATCTTTTCTTAAATTCTTGAGTTTAGCTGGGCTATCTAATTTGCCTGCTTTGGCCAATAAACGCATCCCAGCCAAGTCTTTTATTAAGACAGCTAAATCTGTTTTTAGTTCTGCTTGGTCCTTGTCGTGCAAGGCTTTAATGTCATTACTTTTCATTTTATTTCTTCACAAAAATAGTTTTAACTGATAATTTGTGCCCTGCTTTTGTTAAAGCTGAACGAGCAATATCTTCGCTAACGCCACTAACTTCAAACAAAATAAATCCTGGTTTGATTGGAGCAACATATTGTTCAATGGCTCCTTTGCCGGAACCCATTTTAACTCCAACTGGTTTTAAAGTTAATGGTTTGTGAGGAAAAACTTTAATCCAGTATTTTCCTTCTCTTTTAGTTACATAGGTGATTTTTTTTCGAGCTGCCTCAATTTGGCGAGCTGATAATTCACCACCCTCAATGGCTTTCAGGGCAAAATCACCAAAAGCAATTTCAGCACCACGCTTAGCATTACCTCGGTTTTTGCCTCTAAACATTTTTCGGTATTTGACTTTTTTTGGTTGTAACATTGTTTATTTTCCAAATTTAAACGATTTCACCTTTGTAAATCCACACTTTTATACCAACATAACCTGATCTGGTTTTTGCTGGTTTTTCATAATAATCAATATTAGCTCTTAAGGTTTGAGTAGGAATGCTACCCTCAAAATATTTTTCACTGCGACTAATTTCCGCTCCAGCAATTCTTCCAGATAATTGAATTTTTACTCCCTTTGCTCCTGCTCCCATGACTTTTTCCATGGCTTGTTTGACTGCTCGACGATGTGGATAACGAGTAATTAATTGACTAATAATTCTTTCAGCTACTAATTTGGCACTTAAATCTGGTTTCTTAACTTCTTCAATTTTGATCTCGATTCTTGATTTTTCTTTTTTTTGCTTTGAAGCGTTAACAATGTGATCAATTTCTGATTTAATTTTTTCTAAATTTTGGCCACCTTTACCAATCACTACTCCAGGTCTGGCAACTTCAATAACTAAAGTTAATTTACTAATCGAGCGTTTAATATTAACATCTACTAAGCTAGCATTAGCCAATTTTTCGTCAAGATATTGACGCAAACGATAATCTTCCAAGAGGTTGTCGGCATAGCTTTTTTTATCAGCAAACCAACGAGACTTCCAGTTGAAGATCCCACCCGTTCTTAATAGAATTGGATTAACTTTTTGCCCCATAGTTTATTTTTTATCTTTCTTAATTATTTTTTTGCTGCTAGTTTTACTAGTTTTTTTACTTGTTTCGCTCTTTTTTGTAGTTTTTTTGGCAGGTGCTGCTAATTTTTGACTGACTTTTTTATCAGCTGGCAATGATTTTTTATCAGCTGCTTTGTCATTTTCTTTAACTTGTTTCTTTTTTGACTCATCTCTATTTTCAACACTTTTAGTTTCTAATTCGACAATAACGTGGCAAGATCTTTTTAAAATAGTGTGAGCTCGACCACGACTAACAGCTCTCCAACGTTTGAGGGTTGGCGCTTCATTAACAATAATATTTTTAATTTGTAAGTCAGCAAAAGCCAGCTGATGATTGTTCATTGCGTTGGCAATTGCCTGACGCAAGGTTTTTAAAACCACTAGGCTTGCCCGACGATCCATGACCGCTAATTGCTTGAGTGCGTCTTCGACCGACATTTTTTTAACCACGTCAGCCACATAACGAACTTTACGTGCAGGTTGTCTAGTGTTTTTTTGTGTCGCTATAATAATCATTTTTATAATCCAATTTTTAAGTTTTAGCCAAAATTCTTTTTACCATTTTACCGTGACCTCTAAAAGTTCTGGTGGGTGCAAATTCACCTAATTTATGGCCAACCATTAATTCAGAAATAAAAACCTCAACGAAGTTTTTTCCCTGATGAACTAAAAAAGTATGTCCAACAAATTCTGGCGCTACAGTACAAGCTCTACTCCAGGTTTTAATTGGAGCTTTATCTCCACTATCTTTTTGCTTCATCACTTTTTTTAGAAGCTTTTGATCAACAAATGGTCCTTTTTTATTTGATCTAGACATTAATTTCCTTTAATTTTTGCTACGTCGATCTCGCACAATCCATTTATTAATTTTTTTTGGATTACGAGTCTTTTTTCCTGGAGCAGCAATTTTACCCCAAGGGGTCTTTTGATATCTTAATCCGACACCAGTTCGACCTTCACCACCACCATGAGGATGACTGCCGGGGTGCTGAGCAGTACCGCGCACTGTTGGACGAATGCCCATTAGTCGCTTGCGGCCAGCTTTACCCAATTTACGATTTTTCCAATCGCTATTACCAAGACTGCCTATTGTAGCGAAACAATCAAGATTTATCAATCTAAATTCTTTAGATGGCAATTGGACAATAGCATATTTTTCTTCTTTTGACTGAATAATTGCGCCCAAGCCAGCTCCACGAACCAATTGGGCTCCCTTGCCAGGTCTTAATTCAATGTTATGAATACTCACACCTAGAGGAATATTTCTCAGCGGCATGGCATTACCAGTTTTAGTGCTCACTTTTTCGCCTGCCACAATTTCGTCACCAAGCTTTAATTTTTCTGGAGCTAAAATATAACGCTTTTCTCCATCTTTATAAAACAATAAAGCAATGTTAGCACTACGTAGTGGATCATATTCAATTCTTTTAACTATGGCTGGTATATCAAGTTTATTACGCTTAAAATCAATGATTCGTTGACGCTTTTTTACTCCACCACCACGATGGCGCATGGATATATGTCCTTTAGCGTCTCGACCCAAACGTTTTTTGTGTCCTTTTCTTAACAAAGACTTTTCAGGCGCACCCTTGTGCAAGTCTGATCGATCGACATCAACTCGATGTCTGCTGCCAGGAGTGCCTGTTTTATTTTTCTTTAACATTATTCATTTCCTCCAGTGTCAAATAGAGCAATGGTGTGACCCTCAGCCAATTTGACATAGGCCTTTTTAGTTTTTGGGCTCACAGTACCAATACGTTTACGACCAGTTTTCTTTTTAACTCGATGTCTTACCACCGTGTTTACTTCTAAAACTTTTACCGCAAACACATCTTCGACTGCTTGCTTAATCTGACCTTTATGAGCATTCATTAATACTTCAAAAGTATAAACATTCTGCTTATTAGCTAAGCTTAGCGATCTTTCTGTAATAACTGGTTTTTTGATTAAATAGGCATTCATGATCACTTTTTAATACTCTTTTTTTTAACTTTATTAAATCGATCTTCTAAAATTTTTAAAGCATTTAGATCAATCAGGATTTTGTCTGCCTGAAAAACCTGTAAAACATTTAATCTATCAGCCGTAACAATATAAACATTTTTTAAATTATTTAAGGCTCTGTTCATTGCTACAGTCATTTTACTGACTACTAATAAAACATTGTCGGTATCCTGACTAAATTTGTTGATTAATTTTTGCGCTTCTTTGCTCTTGCCTTGTAAGGTTGTGATATCTTTACTAATGAATAAATTCTTTTTTTGTAAAGTTAGTGCATAACGCAAAGCAAGTAGTTTTGATTTTTTGTTTAATTTTAAATTCCAATTTTCTATACCACGAGGGCCATGAGAAACTCCACCGCCTACAAAAATAGGAGCATTTCTTGATCCATGACGAGCATTACCAGTACCTTTTTGTTTAAACCATTTTTGCTTGCTACGATTAACTTCGCTACGAGTTTTGGTGTGACTAGAACTCTGTCTTGAATTAGAGCGATAAACTCTGATTGCTTGAGCTAATAGAGCATCTGCGCTCTGATCTGCAAACAAGACATCATTAACTCTCATTTTCTCATTTTTGCTGGTCGAATCTATAACTGGTAATTGCATTACGCTATTGTTTCCTCTTTAGTTTCTTTATTGTTGCTATTTTCTACAGCTTCCTCACTTGCTTGTTCTGGATTTGCTTGATCTACAGCTTGTTCTGTAGCTTCTTCGACTGCTGGCACTTCTTCAACAATCTCTTCAGTGACTTCTTCGGTGCTTTGCTCTTTTGTTTCTGGCTTATCTCCAAATAGACTGCCATCAAGTTGGATTTCTTTTTTTGTGCCTGTTTTTTGAATTCTCACTATCGAATTTTTATGACCAGGAACTGGGCCGTTTACCCAAATTTCTTTTTTTTCTAAATCAATATGAACAACCACCAAACCTAATACAGTTTTTGTTTCTACGCCCAAATGTCCAGGCATTTTTTTACCTCGCCACACTCTGCCAGGATCGGTACCGGCTCCAATCGAACCAGGTGATCGCTCACGATCAGATTGTCCATGAGTACTAGGGCCGCTACGAAAATTATGTCTTTTAATCGAGCCCGCAAAACCTCGTCCTTTACTCGTGCCTTGAATAGCCACCACATCGCCCACTGCTAAAACTTGGTCTAGGGCAATTGTATCTCCAGCTTTAGTGCTTTCATCTACTTTAACGGCTTTAATTTGTTTAAATCCAGAAGAAAACCCACTTTTAGTAATTTGAGTTCGAATGGGCTTGCTGACGTTTTTTAGTTTCTTTTTGCCATAAGCAAGCTCGGCTTGAAAAAGCTGATCTTCTTGTTGTTTAACACTTAAGACAGCATTGTCATCAACAAATAGCTTGGTAATAGGAAGACGTTTACCAAGTGTTGACCAGGCTTGAGACATACCGATTTTGGTAGCAAATATTGTATTGAGCATGCTTCCTTTGATTTTTTTCTGATCAATTTGGTTTTAGTCCTTAAAAAATAATTACATTTTAATCTGAATATCAACACCAGCTGGCAACTCTAAATGCATTAGAGAGTCAATGGTTTTGTTAGTCGGATCAATAATATCGATTAAGCGCTTATGAGTACGAATCTCAAAGTGCTCTTGGGCATTTTTATCTGTATGTGGAGAAACCAAAACAGTAAAAGATTTTGTATGAGTTGGCAGAGGCACTGGACCAACAACTTTAGCTCCTGTAGAAAGAGCCGTTTGCAGTATTTTACGACTAGCTTCATCAATTACTCGATGGTCGTAAGATTTTAACCTCACTCGAATCTTGTATGTGTTTTGATTTTTCGCCATACTATTTTCTAAATTTTTTCTTAACTTGTTATCGGTTATTGCTAAAAAGCAACTGATACCTAATCACTACTTGAGAAAATTTTTCCTTGTAGAAATCACAAAGCGCGATTATAACTAATTTTCTTCAAGTTGTACAGATGATAAATAAAAAAACTAGCTTTTAAGCGCCTTTGCTTATCTCCTGTAGTGAGACTTGTATTTTACCAGAGAGAAAAATAAAGATCAAGAGAGATAAAAAAAGCCCCTGTGAAACAGGGGCTTAAAACATTGTTCAATATTTTATTCTATAATTTTTGTGACTGCACCAGCACCAACAGTTAAACCACCCTCTCGAATAGCAAAACGAAATCCATCGTGAATAGCTACTGGAGTAATTAGTTCAACGGTCATTTTGGCATTATCACCAGGCATAACCATTTCTACGCCTTCTGGTAATTTGATTTCACCAGTGACATCAGTGGTGCGAATATAGAATTGTGGTTTATATCCAGAAAAGAAAGGTTTGTGACGACCACCTTCTTCTTTTTTCAAAATATAAACTTCTGCTTCAAATTTTTTATGAGCTGAAGCAGATCCTGGAGCAGCTAATAGCTGTCCTCTTTCAACACCATCTTTTTCAATGCCGCGCAGTAAAATACCAACATTATCTCCAGCCTGACCCTGATCTAACATTTTTCTAAACATTTCGACACCAGTGACTGTTGTGGATTTTTTGTCGCGAATACCAACAATATCAACAGTTTCACCAACTTTGATGACGCCAGTTTCAATACGACCTGTAACCACAGTGCCACGACCTTTGATTGAAAATACATCTTCAATATACATAGAAAATGGTTTTTCAATATCACGAACTGGTTCTGGAATATAATCATCAACTGCTTCAAATAACTTCATGATGCCATCTTCAGCTTCTTTGTCTCCTTCTAAAGCTTTGAGGGCGCTCACTCTAATTACTGGAACATTATCGCCATCATATCCATATTTTGATAATAATTCGCGAACTTCCATTTCTACTAAATCTAGCAATTCTTCGTCTTTAACCATGTCACATTTGTTTAAAGCGACAATTAGTTTAGGTACGTTAACTTGCTTAGCTAATAGAATATGTTCTCTAGTTTGAGGCATTGGACCGTCGGTCGCTGCTACCACCAGAATTGCACCATCCATCTGAGCTGCACCAGTAATCATATTTTTGATGTAGTCAGCGTGTCCTGGAGCATCAATGTGAGCATAGTGACGTTTTTCTGTTTCATACTCAACATGAGAAATATTGATAGTAATACCTCGAGCAACCTCTTCGGCACTATTTTCAACATCTTCATATTTTAGCGCTTTATTAATATCCGAAGGATATCTTTTAGCTAATACTTGTGTCATTGCTGCTGTTAAAGTGGTTTTGCCATGATCAATATGACCAATGGTTCCAACATTAACGTGAGGCTTATTTCTGACAAATTTTTGTGCATCTGCCATAACTTTTATCTCCTTTTTTAATAATTACTAATAATTTTTAATCTTCTTATTATACACCAAGCAATTAAATTAGGCTTTCTTACCTTTTCTTTCTTCAATAATTGCTTCAGTAATATTGCGTGGCACTTCTGCATAGTGGCTAGGTAATAAGACACTTGTAGCTCGACCTTGAGTCATGCCGCGTAAAGAGGTTACATAACCTTGCATTTCTGCCAATGGAGCAATCGCAGTAATAATACTAATATTACCTCTTTGATTGGTGCCTTGGATTTGCGCACGTCGACTGCCTAAATCACCAATGACGTCACCCATAAATTCTTCTGGAGTGCTCACTTCGACCTTCATAATTGGCTCAATGAGGATCATGTCTGCTTTGGCGACTGCATCGCGCATAGCAAAAGAACCTGCCATTTTAAAGGCTAATTCGCTAGAGTCAACTTCGTGATAAGAACCATCATATAAACTGACTTTGACATCAACCATTGGATAATTAGCCAAAAAGCCTCGCTCTAAAGCCTCTTTAACCCCTTTATTGGTTGGTTCAATATATTCTCGAGGAACTGCACCACCTTTAATTTCATTAACAAACTCGTAGCCGGTGCCACGCTCTTTAGGTTCAATGCGTAATAGAACGTGTCCATATTGTCCTCGACCACCAGATTGCTTAATATACTTACCTTCACCTTCTGCCAACTGCTTAATGGTTTCACGATAAGCAACTTGAGGCTTGCCGACATCAGCTTCAACATGAAATTCTCGTTTTAAACGATCAACAATAATTTCTAGATGTAATTCACCCATACCACCAATAATGGTTTGACCAGTATCAGGATCAGATTTGATGCTAAAAGTAGGATCTTCCTCACTTAATTTAGCTAGTGCCATGCCCATTTTTTCTTGATCAGCCTTAGTGTGTGGTTCTATTGCCAAATAAATAACTGGTTCAGCAAAAGTAATACCCTCTAACACAATCGGCATGCTTTCATCACACAAAGTGTCGCCAGTTTTAGTGTCTTTTAAACCAATCATGGCAACAATTTCACCAGCTACTCCTTGAGTAATTTCTTCTCTTTGATTAGCATGCATTAATAATAAGCGACCTAATCTTTCTTTAATATTTTTACTGGAGTTATAAACATAACTACCAGATTTCAAAACACCAGAATAAATTCTAAAATAAGTTAATTTACCGACGTGAGGATCTGTTTGAATTTTAAAAGCTAGGCCACAAAATTTTTCTTCTGGAGTTAGGCGACGTTCAGTCTGCTCTTCAGTGCCTGGTTTTAAACCAGTAATGTGATCAATGTCCATAGGAGAAGGCAAATATTCAACAACGGCATCCAATAAAGGCTGTAAACCAGTGTTTTTTAATGATGAACCAGCATAAACTGGCACCAATTTGTAATCGATAACTGCCTGACGAAGAGCAGCTTTTAATTCATTAATTTCAATTTCTTCTGAATTGAGAAATTTTTCCATTAAGTGATCGTCTGTTTCTGCAACTAATTCGATTAATTCTGCGCGTAATTTATCCACTTCTGCTTGATATTTTTCTGGTATGTCTTTAATTTCGGGCTCAGTAGCTACTTGATGATCCTCCCAAAAATAAGCTTTACCCGCCAACAAATCAATTACGCCTTCAAAATGATCTTCACTACCCATGGGCAAAACCATCACTGCCGGCTTTACGCCAAATTTAGTGCGAATATCTTCAACAGTTGCTTTGAAATCTGCACCTAATTTATCCATTTTATTAACAAAACAAATTCTTGGCACATTATATTTATCAGCTTGGCGCCAAACGGTTTCTGATTGAGATTGGACGCCTTCACTAGCATCTAAGACCGTAATACCGCCGTCTAGAACTCGAAGAGATCTTTCAACTTCGGCAGTAAAGTCTACGTGCCCTGGGGTGTCAATGATATTAAAACGATAACGCTCTTTTGCTAAACGAGTTTCAAAATAAGGCTCCCAAAAACAAGTGGTAGCTGCTGACATGATGGTGATGCCTCTTTCTTGTTCCTGAGCCATCCAGTCCATAGTAGCTGCGCCTTCATGCACCTCGCCAATTTTATAATTTCGCCCAGTATAAAATAAAATTCTTTCAGTGGTCGTGGTTTTACCAGCATCAATATGGGCAATAATGCCAATATTTCTAATTCTGTCTAAAGCCACAGTGCGTTGATTTGATATTCCTGACATAAAAATTCTAAAACTATTTTACTTTTAATAAAAAATATAATTTATATAAACAATAATTCTATAGTTATTTCTGCAAAATAACTAGCAGCCGATTTACCAACGAAAATGAGAAAAAGCTTTATTGGCTTCAGCCATGCGATGAGAGGTATTACGTTTCTCAATGGCTCCTCCTTGCTCTTGTAAAGCATCTAAGATTTCCGCAGCTAATTTTTCTGCATAAGAATGATATTGTTTATTTGCTCTTCCATTAGCTTCATTAACCAACCAGCGAATGCTTAAAGATCTAGCTCGTAAATCTCTAACTGCCATTGGTACTTGATATGAAGCGCCTCCAACACGGCGAGTTCTCACTTCCATTTTTGGCTTAATTTTATCTAAAGCTTCTTCTAAAACCTCTGGGGCTTTGCGTTTGGTTTCTTTGGCAATGATATCTAAGGCCGCATAAACTTGTTTTTGTGCCACAGATTTTTTACCATCTTTCATGCTTCGATTAATTAAATGTTGGATTAGGGTAGATCCGTATTTAGCATCTTTATTAACTAGACGAGTGTTGGCTTTTTTTGTTCTCATAAAATTAACCCCTCTTTACACCATATTTACTGCGACTAGATTTACGACCTTCAACTCCAGCACAATCATACTTACCTCTTACAATGTGATATTTCACTCCAGGTAAATCTTTTACTCTTCCTCCGCGAACTAACACCACACTGTGTTCAGCTAAATTATGACCTTCACCAGAAATATAGGCTGTTACTTCAACCTTATTTGATAATCTAACTCTAGCAACTTTACGTAAGGCTGAATTAGGTTTTTTTGGAGTCATGGTTTTTACCACAGTACACACTCCTCTTTTTTGAGGATTACTTGTTTTGGTAGGGCGATTCGTATTAGTATTAAAACTTCTACGCAAAGCAGTCGACTTAACTCGCTGAGGTCTTCTTTTTCTTCCGCCTTTTCTAATTAATTGATTAATCGTTGGCATAATATTTTTAGATTTTTTCTAATTTCAGTATAATTTATTTTATTTCTAATAGCTGAAGGGCAATTTTAACACAAGGTATCAAGATTATCCAGAATGTTTATTGCAAAATGTTTATTCTAAGCGAGCCCTTTCTTCACTAGTGGGAATTAAACGACCAATAATCACATTTTCTTTGAGACCCTTGAGATAGTCAATAGCTCCCTCAGAAGCTGCATCTGTTAAGACGTGCTTGGTGTGTTGGAATGAAGCAGCTGACAACCAAGAATCAGTGAATAATGAAGAACGAGTAATGCCCAATAATAAAACTCTTGCTGTTGCTGGATCACCACCGGCCGCCATCACGCCTTCATTGACATCGACAAAACGATTGCGTTCGACAACTTCACCCACTAGGAAATCAGTATCACCAGGCATATCAATTTGCAATTTATCACCCATTTTACGCGTGATAACTTCAAAGTGTTTGTCATTAATGGTAATACCTTGTGATTCATAAACCGCTTGAACCTGATCAAGAACATATTGTTGAGTAGCTAACAATCCAGAGAGTTGTAACAACTCTTGAACATTAATGCCTCCAGCAGTTAGGGCCTGACCAGTGTGAACAAGCTGCTTGTCAGTAACCTGCAACTTAATCGAACTGGAAAAAACATAATCTTCTTCTTCGCCGTTATTGCCTTTAATATTAATTTCTTGTTCATTACCTTTTTGTTTAATTCTGACTTTACCAGGGAAATGAGCAATAATTGCTTGAACTTTTGGCGTTCTGGCTTCTAACAATTCTTCAACACGAGGTAAACCCTGCGTCACGTCTAAACCAACAATTCCTCCAGAGTGCTTAACCCGCATAGTTAACTGCGTACCTGGCTCTCCAATTGATTGAGCAGCTAAAACACCAACTGGCACCCCAATTTTTACTGGGCTACGATTAGAAAAATCCCAACCATAACATTTAGCACACAAACCATGTTTGGCACGACAAGTCAGAGGTGATCTGACCCACACCGACTCAACTTTACTAAGATTGATTGTTTCAGCTAGCTCAGGGGTAATTAATTCATCTGCTTTAACTAAAATTTTATTACCATCTTTGAGCTCTTTACTGGCATATCGGCCAATAATTCTAGCAGTAAACACATCTTTTCTTGGAGCACGATGGATTTCTATACCCTCACTTGTTCCACAATCATCAGAACGAATAATGGCATCATGAGCAACATCTACCAAACGACGGGTTAAGTAACCGGCATCTGCAGTTTTAATGGCTGAGTCAGTCAAACCTTTTCTTGATCCTCGAGCAGAAGTAACATATTCAAAAATACTTAAACCCTGTCTAAAGTTTGATTTAGTAGGCATTTCCACAATATTACCTAATGGATCAACTACCAAACCACGCATGGCTGCCAACTGTTTAACTTGGTCTTTTGAAGCACGCGTTCCACCTGAATCAATAATAGTTTTAACAGTATTATGATCGTCGTAAGTAGCCCAAGTTTTTTCTGCCAACTCATCAGTTGTTTTAATCCAAACATCTAAAGATTGACGACGGCGCTCATCATCAGTGATCAAACCGTGCATATAATAATCTTGAATTTTTTCCACAGCTTCATTAGCTTTAGTAATGATTTGGTCTTTTTCTTCAATCATGCCACAATCGGCCACTCCGACTGATAATCCAGACTTAGTAGCTGCTTGAAAACCCACATCTTTAATGTCATCAATCATTTTGGCCACGACTGCTTCAGGCTCGGTTTCAATGGCTTTAGTAATAATTTGTTTTATTTTTTTAGAATCAACAGCTTCATTAATGAATTGTAAGTTTTCTGGTAAGACGCTATTAAACATCAAACGACCAACACTTGTTTCAATTAATTGATAACTGTCGCCCAATTTAAGTTTAACTTGAATTTTTTGACGAAGTTTTAAACGCTCAATTTGATAAAGATGATAAGCTTCATTTTTATTACTTAAAATAGCCGGGAAAACTTCTAAGCGATCATCAAAAGTGGTGTAATAATACACACCCATTGCCATTTCTTTGTTTGGCAAAGTGATTGGTTCGCCGTTGGCTGGTTTTAGCAAATTATGATCGGCCATCATTAATTGAATAGCCTCCTCTTGCGCATCTTTAGTTAAAGGCACATGAACAGCCATTTGGTCACCATCAAAGTCAGCATTATATCCAGAACAAACACAAGGATGAAGAGAAATAGCACTACCCTCAATTAGTACAGGGAAAAATGCCTGTATACCAAGCTTATGCAGGGTTGGAGCACGGTTAAGTAGCACTGGGTGATTTTGAATCACTTTTTCTAAAATTGCATAAACTTCCGCTTCGCGGCGATCAACTAGGTGACGAGCACTTTTTACATTGGGTGCTATGCCATGCACAATTAATTCGCGTAAAACATAAGGCTTAAACATTTCTAAAGCCATATCTTTTGGCAAACCACATTGATTAAG
>CAZBEW010000008.1:0-26945 GCA_964491115.1 uncultured Pseudomonadales bacterium
TGAATTGTTGGGCCAGCTTACCAGCCGAGAAATTAAGCAGCGCTACAAACAGTCGGTGCTGGGCTATGCCTGGGTCATTCTCAATCCTTTTTTTCAAATGTTGGTGATGGCTTTTGTTTACAGTATCATTATACGCATTCCAGATCTGGGCGTGCCTTATTCAATTTATTTGTATGCTGGTTTGTTGCCTTGGACATTGTTTAATAATTCTTTAACAGGTTCAGTCAATTCATTGGTGGGCAACGCTGGTTTATTAAGTAAAATTTATTTTCCTAGAGAAATCTTTGTCATGAGTACGATGTTGGCTAAAATGGTGGATTTTGCCCTATCCTGCAGTATTTTTGTCATTTTTATGATTTATTTTCAAATTCCGGTCACTTGGAATATTCTCTGGGTGATTCCCATTCTCTTGATTCAACAGCTTTTTACTTATGCTTTGTCTTTATTTTTAGCAGCAGCCAATTTGTTTTACCGAGACATTCAATATTTGCTAAATCTAGTGCTTTTAATCTGGATGTATTTAACTCCAGTCATTTATGCCACCGAGTTTTTCCCAGAAAAATATCAGTGGATTTTTAAGCTCAACCCGATGGCTATCATTATCAATGCCTATCGCCAGGTGATTTTAGCTGGCGGAGCGCCCAATCTACAAAGTTTGGGCCTGGCTTTGTTCCTATCACTAGGTATCCTAGCTCTTGCTTATAAATTTTTCAAAAAAGCTGAAGGCCTTTTTGCCGATGTTGTTTAAACCATGAAAGACAATCAAACAATCGCTATTAGTGTTGCAGAAGTAAGCAAGCTTTTTCGTTTGCAAAAACAGCGCACTTTTAAGGAATTATTGCCAGCCTTGTTTGGTGGGCAAAAAGCTGTGGAGCACTTTTGGGCACTGCAAAATGTTAATTTAAAGATTAAACAGGGCGAAACAGTCGGGATTATTGGCCCCAATGGCGCAGGTAAAAGCACTTTGCTCAAACTAATGGCAGGGGTGACTAAGCCAACTAAGGGTAAAATTACAGTTAATGGTAGAATTGCACCGCTGATTGAGCTGGGCGCAGGTTTTCACCCTGAGTTAACGGGCAGAGAAAATATCTTTCTCAACGGCATCATTTTAGGCCTAAGTAAAAAAGAAGTAACAGATCGGTTTAGCGAAATTGTTGATTTTGCTGAGCTTTGGGATTTTATCGATCAACCAATCAAACATTACAGCTCGGGCATGTATTTGCGCTTGGCTTTTAGTGTGGCAGTCCATACTAAACCCGATATTTTACTAATTGATGAGATTTTGGCAGTGGGAGATGCTAATTTTCAAGCTAAATGTTTTGCCAAGATGGATGAGTTTAAAAAAGCAGGAGTCACAATTATTTTGGTATCTCATGCATTGGACCAAATTAAAGAGTTTTGTACTAGAGCCATTTATTTGAATGAACATCGGGTGATTGCGGATGGAGGGGTAAAAGAAGTGACAGAAAAGTATGTAAAAAATAATTAACATGACTCAGATTAAACATTCACAGCTGTACAACAATAAACAGTGGCAAAAAATTCGTAAAATTATTTCTTTTATTCAAATTTATTTTCATCCAAAAAAAATTGTTAATTATTTAAAAAAAAATAAAAATCGATCAATTCGTCAACATCTAAGCAAAATCAAACTTATTTTTAAGACAGAAACTCACACTGCCTATTTGTTTAATAATTATCAGCAGTGGATTAAAAAAAATTTTCCTTCAGAAAAATATATTAAGAAACAAAAAAAAGAGAGTTTAAAATTTAAACACCAACCTACAATTTCAATTGTCTTACCCGTCTATAACACGCCAAAGAAATTTTTAATTGAATGCATTGAATCGGTTATAAATCAATCATATTCTCAGTGGGAGCTATGTATAGCTGATGATGCTTCTTCTTCTATTGACACAATCCAAACAATTCAAGGATATACAGATAAATTTGCTAATATTAAAGCGGTCTTCAGAAAGCAGAATGGTCATATTTGTGCAGCCTCTAACACTGCACTAAAATTAGCCAGCGGTGATTTTATTGCTTTACTTGATCACGATGATGTACTTTGGCCAAATGCTTTATTTGAAGTGGCAAAAACTATAAATAACAATAAAGATGCTGAATTTATTTATTCTGATGAAGATAAGCTAATGGAAGACGGGCTTACTCATGTTGATCCATTTTTTAAACCTGACTGGAGCCCAGACTATTTACGCTCAATCAATTACATTACACATTTTGCCGTTTTAAAAAAATCCTTAATTGACAAGATAGGAGGCTTTAAAAAAGGTTTTGAGGGAGCGCAAGATTGGGATCTATTCCTGCGTGCAACAAATTATATTGAAAATAACTCTAAACGAATAAATCATCCTTATTTAAAAAATAATAAAATAATTCATATCCCTAAAATTCTTTACAGCTGGAGAATTTCTAAAAATTCTACAGCATCAGCTAAACATGCCGCAATTGTCAAAGATTATGCTTATAAAAATCAAAAAAAAGTCTTAGAAGCTGATTTAAAGGCAAGGAATTTAAAAGGTTTAGTTAGTGAGTCTGAATATATTGGCCTATGGAATATAAAATATTCCTTGAAGAAAAAAGCAAAAGTTAGCATTATTATACCGACAAAGAATCAATATGATTTTATTAGTAAATGTCTTAATTCTATTTATAAGCACAGCAACTATGACAACTATGAAATATTAATTATCGACACTGGTTCAGATGAGCAAAGCGTTTTCGACTTGTATCAAAAGTTCTTAACTGAAAAAAATAACTTTAAAGTACTCAATTGGCAAAAGACTTTTAATTTTTCTAGTGTGTGCAATTATGGGGCTGAAAAAGCAAAAGGAGATTACTATTTATTTTTAAATAATGACACTGAGCTTTTAAGTGCTGACTGCTTAGAGCGCATGCTCGGTTTAGCTCAATTAGAACACGTCGGTGCCGTTGGGGCAAAACTTCTATATCCAGATAGAAAAATCCAACATTTAGGAGGTCTGTTAGGCATTACAGGTGATCCTAATCAAATTGGAATTGCAGGACATGCTTATAGGGGACAAGACGAGTTTTTTAGAAATTTTGATAGACTGGCAATAAAAAACTATAGTTTTGTCACTGGAGCTTGTTTAATGATAAAAAAAGAAAAGTTTTTAGAAGTAAATGGTTTTGATGAGCAATTTCAGATAGCATTTAACGATATAGATTTTTGTTTAAGATTAAATAATAAGGGTTATTTTCAGGTAGTTGAACCCTATGTTGAGTTATTGCATAAAGAATCCGCAAGTTTAAAAAAACCTGGAGAAACCGGTCGAGATATGGAACAATGGAAAAATGAAATCAATTTATTTATTGATAGATGGGAAGCTGTTAGAGAAAATGACCCATTTTATAATAGCAATTTAAGTTTAAATACAGAAAATTATTCATTATTAAGATAAGATATGCCTATGTCTAAAAATAATAAATTTCTAACTTTTTTTAAAAAACACTTTACTTTTTATAATGTTGAGTTTCTTTTAGTATCTATTTTTATTATCATGCTTTCTGTTTTCTTTTCTTTAAATACTAAAGCGGGTATACCACCTGATGAAAGAAGTCACTTTAACTTAATTACTAGGTATTATGAAAGCCATTTGTTTTCTATTGATAGCCCCTACATTGAACACAATTTAACATCATCACCCAGGGAGCCATCTCTATATCATGCTAGCCTTGGTAAGCTTTTTAAACTTATTAAAATTGAACCCAATATCGCTAGACTTAGAATCGTAAATCTAGGCCTGTTGGTTTTATTTTTACTCGGGGTTTACTTGTTTCTTAAAGAACTTAGTGCAACTGGTTTTTCATACCACATTTTTATGGTTCTATTGCTGAACAGCACTATGTTGCCTTTTTTGTTTGCATCAGTTAACTACGATAATTTAGTCAATGTATCCTCAATTTTTTTAACATTGTTTTTTTTACGTTTATGGAAAAAATTGTCAGATAAAAATTTACTGTTTTATATGTTTTTTTTAATTGTTGGATCTATGACAAAAATTAGCTTTCTTCCTTTAGCTTTTATTTATACGATTATTTTATTTATTCACTATAGAAATAATTTTAAAGAAATACTTGTGATAATTAAAAGCAACAAGCTTATTTTAGTTGTGTTAACCATTTGTATTGCCCTGTTTAGCTACTTCTGGTTTTATAACTTAGTTGTGTACAGGAATTTGTCTCCAAGCTGCATTCAAGAATATTCTCACGACGAATGTATGAAAAACAGTATTTATGAACGTGGTCAAAAGCTTCATCTCAACGATCCGCTCAAGAGCTCACCAGCAACTATCGACAATTATTTTAATTCCTGGAAAAACGGAATGATTAGTGGAATTTTTGGTATATTTAGTCATGATTCAACAACTACATCAGCAGATTTCTCAGTGATAATGTTCTACTTCTTTGCTTTAGGAATTATTTTATCCATTGTTAGAAATAAAAATGATAGATTTAAAAACTCAATGCTGTTGGGAGCCCTACTAATTTATTCAGCCTTTGTTTTTCATGCGACATACGGAGGTTATCTCCGAACTGGTTTGCTAGGAATAGCTCGTCAAGGAAGATATTTGTTTCCCATTTTACCACTAGTTTTTTATTTAGTATCAAGTGGCTACTCAAGTCTAAACCTAAACAGATTTACTAAATTAATAGTGATTGTAGTTTTACTCTTATTTATTAATCAAAACTCTTTAAGATATGTCATGCACAATAACCTATTAAAATCTGAAAATTATTTTCAAGTAGCACAACATAAAAAGCTTGTTGAAACTATTGATCGTAAAGTCCCACTCGTTGGTTCAATGCTTTTTTGGAAATAGTTAAATATTAATAAAAACAAATAATTGGTGGGTTGATATATTTAATTAAAAGTATGTAAAATACTTTTAATCATTGTCCTAACGGCGAAGTTTAATAGTAAATATCCAACTAACCTCCAAGCTGAAGATATTTATAGTAAAATAAAGCTATTATGAAACTCTTTGTTATTATCCCTGCTTATAATGAAGCCAAAACAATAACTCAAGTTATTAAATCTATCCCCAAAAAAATTACAGGAATTAAATCTATTAAAATTTTAGTTTGGAGTGATGGTAGCACTGATCAAACTGTAGCTGTGGCCAAACAAGCTGGAGCAAATTATGTCTTTGAGAGCAAACGCAACCTAGGTTTAGCTAAAACCTTTAATTTGGCTAGTAAAAAAGCAGTGGAACTTGGCGCAGATATTATTATTAATACCGATGGCGACAATCAATATGATCAAAAACAAATTCCCTTGTTGTTAAAAGACATATTAATTGGCAAAGCCGACATTGTAAATGGCGATCGTCAGGTGGCTAAATTAGAACATATGCCTTGGCCAAAAAAATATGGTAATCAGGTGGGAAGTTGGACAATTCGTTTATTAACAGGTTTAAAACTTAATGATGCTTCTAGTGGCTTTAGAGCTTACACTAAAGAAGCAATTGAGAGCTTCAATTTAATTTCTTCTCACACTTATACTCATGAGACCATTATCCAAGCTGTTTTTAATGATTTAATAATTACAGAAGTGCCAATAACTTTCAAAAAGAGAACTAGTGGTGGCTCGCGTTTGATTGCTAGTGTCTGGTCGCATATTAAAAAGTCTGCTGCCACCATTATTAGAACAATTTTGATGTATAAGGCATTTAAATATTTATTAACCCTGGGTTTGCTAATTATGGTAGTGGGGCTTTTTGGAGTTATAAGGTTCTTATATTTCTTTTTTCAAGCTGACGGAGGAGGACACATTCAATCACTAGTCATTGCCTCAATTTTTATTAGCATTGGTTTTAATACGGTTTTAATGGGAGTGATTGCTGATCTGATTAGTATTAATAGAAAAAGTATAGAACATAAAAATAGAAAATAAAGATTGAAAATATTATTTAATACTTCTAATTTTCCGAAATATAAGGGAGAAGCAACTACCCCATTTATATTCACATTAGCCAAAACAATTAATGAGGAACACTGTATTCATATTTTGGCACCACACGAAAAAAAATCAAAGAAATTTGAAAAATGGGATAATATTAGCATATTTAGATATCAATACATTTGGCCTTCTGATTTAGAAGTACTTTTTAACAAGGGTGGTGCACTTGTAAATTTAAGGAAGAATCCTATAAAATATTTATTAATTTTTCCTTTTTTTATTAGTCAGTTGTTTTCGTTGTTTATAATTAATAAAAAAAATGATTATGATGCTATTAATAGCCACTGGCTAATTCCTCAGGGTCTTTCAGGCATATTAGTTGCAAAATTGTTTAAAATTCCTCATATCGTATCAGTTCACGGAAGTGATCTATTTTCATTAAATAATAAATTTTTTTTATTTTTAAAAAAAATTGTACTAAACAACTCAGACTATATTATATGTAATTCATACTTTACAGAAAAAGAATTAATTAAAAGATTTAAAAAATATAAAAATAAAATAATAGTTATACCCGTACCAATAGAGGAAGAATATTTTTTTAAAAAAACCGCTGTATTAAAAAACAATAATTTAATTAAACAGTTAAGCATTGAAAAAGACACCAAAATAATTGTGTTTATAGGAAGAGTGGTAGAAGAAAAGGGTCTTGGTTTAATAATACGGGGCTTGTCCTATATGGATAAAGTTTGTAAGAACATTAAATGGAAACTCATTGTTGGAGGTGATGGGAAAGATTTATTAAAATTTAAAAAATTAGCAAAATCTTTAAATATTGATAAAAAAATTAAATTTCTTGGCTGGTTAGATACAAAAAAAGTTGCCGATTTATTATCGATAGCAGATTTATTTGTTGGAATAAGTTTGAGTGGCAAAGAGGGATTTGGTTTAACATACCTTGAGGCTATTATTAGTGGAGTCCCAATAATATCCTCAAATGAGATTGGCTTGCTTTCATATTTTGACAAGGACCAAATCGACACTCTAGAAATACGCGTATTAAATAGACCGTATTCTGATAAAAAGATTGGGAGAGAAATTATGAGCCAGCTTAACAAAGATAAAAACAAAAATTTAAATACTAAAAAACTAAGCTTGTTAAAACCTTTTTCAAAACAAGAAATATTAAAACAATACGTCTGTATATATGAATCTCTGAAAAAAAATGATTATAAAAAAATTTAAATTACTTATATAAAATTATTAAACATTGTTGTCCTGTTTTCTTCTAAGCCAAAAAGTTTGACCTGTTAACAAAGACAGATCATTAATACAACACAGAGCAATCACCTTTGCTGGTTCATCTGGAGAAGGCAAACTTGTGGTGTCCTCCTCTGGATGAATTTTCTTTCGAAGAGGAGTATTAGTTCTTGTAGGGCAAACTGTAAAAACAGAGATACCCTTGTGTTTGTTCTCTAGTGCCGCGACTTTAGAGAGATGTTCTAATGAAACCTTGGAAACTCCATAAGCAGACTCAGAGATTCTCCCCCCATCAATTCCACTTGATGCAACATTAACGATAACACCACCTTGTTTCATATATTTAAGAGCCTCCCTCAAACAAAAGAATGCTCCAAAAAGATTTGTCTCTAAAATATTTTCCCATACTTCATCTGTTGTATCCTCAAGTAAACAACTCTCTGCTACCCCCGCATTGTTTACAAGGATATCAATTCTTCCTTCTTTCTTATATATTTCCTTAAAGGCTTTAGCTACTGCTTTACTGTCACGTATATCAAGTTTGATATCAGCTTTTTCACTATGAATACCTAGAGCATATACTTTTTGTCCTGCATCTTTTAACCTTCGAACAACCTCCCCTCCTATCCCACTGGTTCCTCCAGTAACAATTGCAACTTTTCCTTCTGATTCATTTAAATAGCCTTCTGCTGCATAAATATCAGGCTTATAAGTAATTTTAAAATATCGTGGAGAACCATCTATCAATTTTACTTTTCCCCCAGCTAACCTTGCTAATTCTAATAACTCTGTGTTGTGTAATTTTTTTGTCTTTAGAGCTTTTAAAAGAAATTCCTTCTGAAATGCTTGTGGTGTTTGACTGTTTACATAATCATAACGATTGGGAGTTTCCTTTAAAAAATCTTCTTTATCTACTTTTAATATTGTATCTATTAAAGGTAATTTCAAACCAACTGCTGAATATTTTTGTGCATTTTTAGCTAAATTTGTTAAGATTTTTTTATCCACAAATGGTCTGACAGCATCATTTACTATCACTATATCATGTGATATTGCTTTCACTCCTGCTAAGACAGAGTCAAACCTAGTATTTCCTCCTAAAACTATTTTGTAATTGGGGTATTCTTTTTCAAGCTCTTTTTTATATTCTTTAGAAGTAACTATTACTATATCTTCTGTTATTACACTACAATTAGATATTGTGTAATCTATTATTTTCCTTCCTCTAATTTCTAAAAATTGCTTTGGTGTTTCTGTCCCCATCCTGGTACCACTTCCTGCCGCAAGAAGAACCACAGATATATTTTTCATACTTATTTTCATTAAACTTTTAATTTATAATTACTCACAATAATACTATAAATTGTTAAAAATTTGAAATATGGTCAGAGTGATTGGACATAATTTGACCCAATACACATGTATGTTTAAAGAATGGTTATTAATTATTAAGAAGCATAAATTCTCAACATTACAATTTCTCAAATTACTCTCTCAAAGACACTTGTTTAATCCCAAAAGTATCAAATTTTCGGGAATATATTTTAGGAATTTTGATAATCCTCTATACTCTACGATAAAAGAAGTCTTTATTAAAGAAGATTATAATCCAAAGGGATTTCCTATTTTCCCTGGAGATACCGTAGTAGATATAGGTGCTCATATAGGAGTATTTGTTACATATGCATGGGCAAAGGGGGCAAATGAAATTTATGGATATGAAGCAGAAAAGAATAATTTCAAAAAATTAAAAAATACAATAAAAGACAACAATATTACAAATGTAAACGTATATAACAAAGCAATATCTTCTACTTCAGGAACCATAGAAATGATTAAATTTCAAAATTCAAGACAAAATTCTATTTTTTTAAATAAAAACGAGAGCTCAGAAAAAGAAAGTTATACAAAAGTACAAAGTGTGGATATAAATACAGCACTGAAAGACTTAAAACAAATAGACTTTCTTAAAATGGATGTTGAAGGTGCGGAATACGATATTATAGAGTCTTGTTCAAAAGAAACTTTTTCTAAAATAAAAATTATTGTTTTGGAATACCATCTTTTTGAGAATAATAGAATTAAGAATTTAGAAAAAATTCTCTCTGAAAACTATTCTACCTGTATAAAAACACCTACTAGAAATAAGAAGTTTGGTTATATTTACTGTAGAAATTAAAAACTTACTGTTGCACAACTTTCAAAAGCTTATTTTCTTTTTAACTTAGAAGATATTTTAAAGTATGAAATGCCTCCAAAAAGAAACGAAGACGCAAGAGAGATAGCTCTCGAAATCAAACTCCCTAAGAGAAGTACTTCAGAGTTAAGACCTATTATATCGGAAGAAAATACATATACCCCTTCTTTTATTCCTATCCCATCTGGAGTAACATTAATAAAGGTAGTTATTATTCCCATACAAGACATATACAAGGATTCAAAAACTCCTATATTTTCACCTAAACCTTTATAGACAAAAACAGATAGAGGAACGTGCAACAAGAGTAATAAGATGGTTAAAGAAGAAAAAACCAATAGATTTTTCTTGTTCTCCTTAATTTTTACCCAACCCTCTAATATGCTATTAATCCACCCCAAGATTCTATTGTTCTTTTTATTTTTAAAACGAGGATTAATCCAAATCAACATTATTGTTCCGAAAAACAAAGCGATAAAAAACATCAATATCCAATAATTAATTTTTCCTTTAACAAAAAAAAGATAGGATATTGAAATAAGACCCATCGTTGAATAGAAGAAGAAACTTAAAATATATGAACCCGCTATTGTAGAAATATATTTTGTGTATGGTAACTTATGGATTTTTTTAAGATAGTAGCCTCTAAATAGCGCTCCTCCTTCTGAAACGATCTTGTTCAAAAAATTATTGGCGTACTGCAAATGAAATGCATCGCTATATGATATCTCTCTATCTAAAGTCTGTATTATCTTTTGATTTAGCAAGGCATTTACTGCGACTGTCATTAACTGAGAAAGGATTATATATATAATATATTGGATTTTTAAATTTTTAAGAGAATCAAAAACTAATCTATTTTTATATAAATAGATAGTCATTAATACTAATACAACTACTGTAAAAGCATTAGATATGTGTTTTCGGTGTTTTTTTAGAAATTCAAATATTTTTTTCATGCCAAATCCTTTATTAGATTTGCTACCCTCTCAGAAGATTTGTTATCAAAATAATTATAGTTAAGATCTCTAACAAATTTTCTTACCTCTACATATCTATCTTTACCATTCAATATTTCATCTATTGCATCTGAAAATTCTCTATATGTATATACTTTATACCCACAGAAAGCAAATTCTTTCCTGATTGGTAGAGCAAGATTCCCTAGTTCTTCTAATCCATTCATAATAAAGATCATTGGTCTGTCTAAGAAAAGAAAATCTCTACTTATAGAGGAAAAGTCAGTAACTAAAATATCAATATTGGGAAGTATTTCCTGCACATCTCCTACAACATCGGGACTCGCGTCTATTATTCTTTTAGAAGATTTTAATATATTAACAATTTCTGCTCTAGATTCCTTATAGTTATTAGGATGAAATCTTAAATATAACTCCACATTCCACTTCTGCAGGTCTTTTCCAATGTTTTCTTTTTTAAAATCAGAGAAAGGAAAAAGCTTTGTTGCATCTCCTTTTTTATATGTAGGCGCATACAAAATGGTATTATATCTGTTTTTATCTTTATCTTTGTAACCATACAACACATCATTCCTTGGGAAACCAGTTACAAAAACTTTTTTAGGATTAATCAACATTTCAGAAACATACATGTATTTAGTAAAATCTGATGTCATAGTAATATAAAATTTTTTCTCTAGAAAAAAAAAGAGCCTTTCTTTCAAGGGGATACTCTTTTGAAGAAATCCAAGTGCTTTTGTCCCTATACCATGTCCAAGATATATCCAATTCTGAGATGGACTTGGGATAAATCCCAAAAGGTCAGCGTATCCATGTGTAAGACAAATTGTTCTTGCTCTTAAGAATTTTCCTAATCCTTTATGTGAATATTGATATATGACATTTTTAATTTTCTTCTTTATTAATTCTTCAAATAATTTCTTGTCTGATACAAAAAAATAGACTTTCTTATCCTTAGATAACATATATTCAAAGAGCGCTTTACTATTTCCGTTATAATATTTTCCCTTGCTGGCCACACATATTGTCAACTCTTTATCCTTAGGTATTATCAAGCCCAATACACCTGTAAAGATATATAAAAAAAAGATTTTTATATAAAAGAAGATTTGCTTAAGCATAGGTGATATCTTTATTTTATTTTAACGATTTTTTAATTTTTGTTTTTTTATCTCCCAATCCCTCTATATATTATATTTTTCTTTTTAAGCACCTTTTTTTCATATATGTATTTTATTAAATATTATCTCTCTTTCAGACTATGCTTGTTTTTAATAAACCAGGCGTATGAAGATTTTATACCAACCAGTAAGCTAGTCGAGTGTTTCCAACCCAGATCATGAAGTTTGCTAACATCTAATAATTTGCGTGCTGTGCCGTCTGGTTTTGATTTGTCCCAAATTATTTTGCCAGTGTGGCCAACTACTTTTTGGATTATTTCTGCCAGCTCCATAATCGTTAAATCACTGCCTGTGCCAATATTGATAATTTCTCTGTCATCATAATTCTTCATTAAATAGACCAGAGCATCAGCTAAATCATCAACATGCAGAAATTCTCTTTTGGCAGAGCCAGTGCCCCACAGGGTAACGGGTATCTGGCCAGATATTTTTGCCTCATGGAATTTCCTAATCATCGCAGGCAAGACATGTGAAGAGGTGAGGCTATAATTATCATTTGGCCCATAGAGATTGGTCGGCATCACCGCAATAAAATTAGCTTGATATTGATCTCTAAAACTTTGACAGGTGGCAATGCCTGCTATTTTGGCAATGGCATAGGCGTCGTTGCTCGGCTCTAAAGGGCCTGTTAATAAATATTCTTCTTTGATGGGCTGGGGACTAAGTTTTGGATAAACACAAGAACTGCCTAAAAAAAGTAGTTTCTTGCTGACATATTTATAGGCAGCATAGATAATGTTTGTTTGCAGTTGAATATTTTCATAGATAAAATCGGCTTTAAAATTGGAATTGGCCATAATTCCACCCACTTTGGCCGCCGCTAAAAAGACATATTCTGGTCTTTCTGTCGCAAAAAAATTATCAACTGCGGCCTGATTTAATAAATCCAGTTCGAGTCTAGTTTTGCTAATAATGTTGCTGTAGCCATTTGCCTTTAAATTTCTGACAATGGCTGATCCCACTAAGCCCTTGTGTCCGGCCACATATATTTTGCTTGTTTTTTTCATATATTTTTATCTTACTACAAACTTTTTAAAAATCCCTTTAAATTTCTCCCTCTTTCTAGGAGAATGAGGCCAGCAAATTTTTTCCATGCCCTGAAATTATACCTTCTTAGGACGATTTTCCACCAATTTTTTAGATCTTGTTTGCTTTTAAAGCTTTTTGCTTGCTTATTTGTGCTGGCGTGTTTATGATGATAAACCAACGCTTTTTCTGCCAAGACACAATTCATACCTGCTTGTCTAGCTCGCAGGGCTAAATCTACATCTTCTAAATAGGCAAAAAAATCAGTTTCGAGTAAGCCGACTTGGTCAAAAAGATTTTTAGTGTATAAAGCCGCGGCCGCATCTGGGCCAAAGGGTTCTTCTATGCCGGTCTTGGCTAATAAATCTGGATGATTTAGCCAATAATCTTTTTGATCACTTAGTGCGCATTTTAGTTTTTCATCCAAAGCTGCGGCTTTACCTCGCCAAGCAAAGCCAAACCCTTGAGAATCAAGCGTTTTTTTATCACTGAGATAAATTTTGCTGGCCACCATCTCCGCTCCAGTGCTTTCTTGTTTTAAAAGCAGCTCTTGTAGCCAATTTTTATCAACTTCAGTGTCATCATTTAGTAAAATAATATATTGACTCTTAGCTTGCTCAATGCCTGCATTGACCGCTCCAGTAAAACCCAAGTTTTGCTCCAAGCACAAGTAATCGATGGTAAATTGCTGATTAATACTTGCTTCCTTGAGCCTATTTTTGAGCTCTGCTTGGGCTTTGGCAAATTGTTGACGATCAGTATTAAACACCACCAGCACTTGAAATTTTTTTGCTGCAAAGTGCTTGCCCAGGGCAGATTGATTAAGCGATAACAAACAATTAGCCAAATATTGCTCATTACTCAGCAGAGTGGGGATGATGATGCTGGCTAGGTATGGCATATTACTTCATTTCCTTCCTCACCACCACCAAGCTATAAATCAAGACTGCTAGCGTGGCCACAATCCTACTGGCTGCCACCGCTTCGGCACCAAATCTAGGCAAGAGCCAAATGCTTAAAGCAAAAATAATGACAATGCGCATTAAACCAATTGTCGAAAAATAGCGGGGGCGATCGATGGCATAAAAAACGGCAGTTAAGGGTAAAACGGGGATCAGTAAAAAAACATTGACCAATAATAAACGTAAGATGTTTTCCGCTGCCAAATAATCAGCTCCCAAAGTAAAAACAATTAAATATTTGCTCAGTGGCAAAACGGCAAGCAACAAGCCCAGGCTGACAATAATTAAAATTTGGCTTTTTTTAAGGAATTGTTTGAGTACTGCTTTGTCTTTGTATCTGGCAACACGACTATTAAGCACTGATTCAAGCGATGCGCCAATAATGCTTAAAAACATGGCGACCTTCATTGCTCCGCTATAAAGCCCAGCCGCCTGCTCTCCCAAAGATTGTTGCACCAGCACCAAGTCTAAATTGTCAATTAAGACAAGACTGAGGGTAGCAATGGCACTATGCAACCAAAAGCGATTGACTTGTTTAGCTAATTTTCCTGTCAGGGCTTGAGGTTTAAAGAATAATTGTTCTTTGCTTAAAGCCAAAAGCACTAAGCCAGCCAGCAGTAAAGCTAAATAATAACTACTAGTAATGGCCAGCAAATTGCTTTGCCAAGCAAAAATGATGGCTAAAAAGGCTAATAATTTAAAGGCTGCTTGTAAAATATTGATTAGGCCTGCTTTAGCAAACTCTTGTTTGGCAATAAATAAATTAAATAAATAGCTATAAAAAGCGAAAAAAACTGCACCTAGGGCACTCAGTAAAATCATTGTTGGATGGGGATAATTTAATATTTTTACCAAACTTGGCAAAAACAACCCAACTACTATCAGCAGAGTCAAAGCCAATAATCCTTGCCAAAACAAAACGTGAGCTAAAAAGGCTTTTTGCTTTTGTGGCTCTTGATACCAATTGCCCACAAAACGGGGGATTAATTGACTAAAACCCACATTAATAACTTGATGAAAAATCAGCATCAAGGACACGCCCACCGAAAAAGTGCCAAAATCTACTGGGCCCATCTTTCGACCCAGGATAATCATTGCCACTGCCATTAAAGCAGCCGCTAAAAAGTTGGCAGTGGTAGTCATGAGAGATTGTCGACCGGCAGTAGACTGAAAAAGTTTTGCAAGTGCCTTCATACTCCCTTAGTTATTCTAAAATTTGTGCTTCTTCACTGCCAAAATACTCGATTGTTTTGGCTAAACCGTCACGAAATTCAATTTTTGCCTGCCAATCAAGTAATTCTTGAGCTTTGCTAATATCTGGTTGGCGGCGGCTCGGATCATCTAGCGGTAATTCTTTAAAAATGACATCACCTTTAGTAATTTCTCCGTTGATAATTTTTTGCACTAAAAGCGCTGTTTGCAAAACGGTATATTCATCTGGATTGCCTAAATTGATGGTCACACCAGCCAAATCATCTTTTTTGCCCAAATTAATTAAACCCTCAACTAAATCGCTAACATAACAGTAAGAACGCGTTTGCTTGCCATCACCGTAAACGGTTAAAGCCTCTTTTTTCAGCGCTTGATTAATGAAATTCGGTAAAATGCGGCCATCATCAGGGCGCATTCTCGGGCCATAAGTATTAAAAATTCTGGCAATGCGCACATCAACTTGGTAGAGGCGCTGAAAAACCCCACAGATTGTTTCACCCAGGCGCTTGCCCTCATCATAACAAGAGCGCGCTCCATTTGGATTAACATTTCCCCAATAATCTTCGGCTTGTGGATGAATTTGCGGATCGCCATAAACCTCGCTAGTGCTGGCATAAACCATGCGTGCTTGGGGATGATGAGCTTGTAAATATGTCAATAAATTGTGGGTGCCTAAGGAATTGACCAAATAGGTAGTAATCGGCTCTTTTTGATAGGCTGGAGGAGAGGCAGGCGAGGCTAAATGGTAGATGAGATCGATTTTTGCCGCTTCTGGTCGCTCAACGAGCAACTGATCAAGGGCTAAACTTAAATACTCTTCGCTAGGCTTGCTCACATCGGCTTCAATTAAATAAAAATTGGGATTATCTGCTAAATGGCGCAAGTTGACTCGTCGACCTGTAATAAAATTATCCACCCCAATCACTACTGCGCCAAAATGTAGGCATCTGTCAACCAAGTGAGAGCCAATAAATCCCCCAGCACCAGTAATTACCACAGTTTTCTTTGTTAAATAATGTTCATCGATAATATCTGACATGCCTTTATTCTAGCAAATTTCGCTTGTCAGAGGGGAGGAAAATCGGCATAATGGGGCTTATGACTCTAATCTTAGTTTTGGCTTTTATTTTACGTCTTATTAGGCTTAATGATTCATTTTGGCTTGATGAAGCCGCCCAAGTTTTGGAAAGCACTCGACCGCTAGCCGAGCAATTACAGATTGCTGGCGATTTTCAGCCACCCTTAATGCACTTGCTCACTTTTTTTTGGCTGAAGTTTTTGGCAATTTTTGGTTTGGAGCGCAGCGAGCTTTTAGTTAGATTTTTACCCAGTGTCATCCCTGGCTTAGTTAGCGTCTGGGCCACTTACCAGATTGCCTTAAAATTTTGGCCGAAAACCAAAAAAGATACTGGTAAAACCAGTGCTGCTAATACCAGTAAAAAAAACGCTCTAGCTTTTTTTTCAGCCCTCTTACTGGCTACTTCACCACTGCACATTTATTTTTCCCAAGAATTGCGCCCTTATAGCTTGGCAATGATGTGGGGCTGTTTAAGCTTGTTGAGCTTGTTAGATTTGAGTGAAAATACCCTCCCTAGTTTAAAATCCTCTGCCAAAGCCAAGAACAGCGCTGCAGCCAACACCACCAACACCGCAAAAATCTTTAATAAACACACTCTAGCTTTTATTATCTTTAATCTTCTCGGTTTATATTCCAGCTACCTTTATCCATTTTTTCTACTGGCTCAATTGGCCTACCTCTTTTTCTTCAAAAAAATTGATTTTAAAAAATTATTACTAATTATCACTCCAATTGCCTTGGGCTTTTTACCCTGGTTGCCCAAACTGCTAGAACAAGTGCGCGTTGGCCAAGCCCTGCGCCAGCAAATGCCTGGTTGGGCAGAGGTGGTTAGTTTGCCACAATTAAAAAGTTTGCTTTTTGTACCGCTCAAATTTATTTACGGCCTACTTGATTTAGACGTCAATCTCTTTTTTGTAGCCACAGCTCTGCTTATTTTTGGCCTGCTGGCTTATTTACTTTTTCAGCAAAGAAAACTCAAAAGCACTAAACAGAGTGTAATTTTCTTTATTTACTTTTTTCTAGCGCCTTTACTAATAATGTGGCTATTTTCCTTTTTTATTCCAGTCCTGCAACCCAAACGCGTGCTTTTCCTCATGCCCGCCTTTTTTATTTTAATTAGCCAAACTGTTCTTTATGCTCAAAAAAAACATCAGCCTCTGGCACTTTTACTATTATTTTCTCTTTTTGCCATTCATCTTTATGCTTTAATTAATTATTGGTATAAGCCAGCTTTACAAAGAGAAAATTGGCGAGGGCTGGTTCAACGAATTGAATATAACTTTCCCTCACAAAACGCGGTGGCCGTCTTTTCTTTTAGCGCGCCTTTTGCTCCTTTTGCTTATTACACAGACAATAAATTCCCCACTTTTGCCACGCAAAGCTTGTATTTGCCTGCAGAAACTGATCTAGCCGACAAAATTAAAGTCATCAGCGACTACGATTATGTTTTGCTCTTTGATTATTTGCGAGATTTAACTGATCCTCAAGATCAGTTGCCGGCTTTAATTAAAGATTTATCTTTTGCAGAAATTGGCCTTATTGATTATCCTAATATTGGTTTTGTTAGAATGTATAGTAAAGAAAGTATTACCGCATATGAAGGTGGGTCTCGATGTCAGTAGTTTAATTTATCGGCGAGGTGTTTCTCGATATACGAGCAATTTAATGCTCTCTTTGCTCGAGCTGCGCGATATTGAATTATTGCTTTATGGCAATTCCCTGCGTGCCTATCGCCAATTAGAAAAAACCTTAGATACAAAACTAAAAAATGTTTTACCAGATAAATATGATCTTTTTCTCGGTAAAATTCCTCCGCGCTTGCTTGAAAAATTGTGGGCTGGGGGGCTTTATCCAATTAAAAAAACCATGCCCCAGGTCGAAGTGTTTCATAGCTGGGACTGGTTACAGCCTCCCGATAAAAATTTACCCCTAGTTTCTACCATTCATGATTTAGCCATTTTAAAATATCCAGCCACCGCTCATCCAAAAATTTTAGCGGCTCATCAACGCTCTTGGGAAGTTCTTAAAAATCGTCAAGCCGAAATTATCACGGTGTCTGAGGCTAGCAAAAGAGATATTGTCCGTTTATTACAAATTCCTCCTGAACGAATTACTGTTACTTATGAAGCTTTGCCTCGAGAAGTTAAACAAGCCAGCGATCGACTAGCTAATAATGTGGAATTACGTGTTCGCCTCAAAAATAGCTTAAATCTGCAACGGCCATATATTCTTTTTGTTGGTAGCCGTGAACCTCGCAAAAATTTGGAACGGTTAATTAAGGCTTGGACGCCTTTAGCCAATGATGTGTCATTAATTGTGGCAGGTGAAAAGGCTTGGGACAACAGCGCTCAGTTTCGCCATCAACACCTGCACTTTTTAGGTCAAGTTAGTGATCTACAACTAGCCGCTCTTTATCATTATGCAGAATTATTAGCTTATCCCAGCTTAGATGAGGGCTTTGGTCTACCTATTCTTGAGGCTTTTTCTCATGGTTTGCCGGTTTTAAGTAGTAATCTGCCAGTAATTAAAGAGTTGGCGGGCAATGCCGCCCATCTGATCAATCCCAACAGTATTGAGGATATTCGTGCAGGCTTACAATTTTTATTAGGCGAAGAAAAGAAGGCTAGTAATATTCGCATGCAGCAAATGATTATTCGTCTGCAACTGTTTAATTGGTTAAGAACCGCGCGCCTCACTGCTGGGGTTTATCGAAAAGCCTTAGAACAGAGTCAATGAGTCAAAAAAAACAAATTATTCATCTAGCAATTGATGGCAACGAAGCCAATGTTAAAAATCGAGTTGGCTCTAATGTTTATGCCTGGAAAATCATTGATCAGCTGCATCGACTTTGCAAAAATAGCGATCAGTGGCAAATAACTATTTTATTAGCTCATCCTAAAGTTGCCGATTTACCTAAAGCCCGCAAAAATTGGCGCTATGTTTATGTGCAGCCTAGTAAGTTGTGGACACAATGGGCGCTACCCATTCATTTGTTTTTACATCGAGACGAATATGATCTTTTCTTTACTCCTGGGCATTATGCGCCTCGTTTTTGTCCAATTCCTTATGTGAGTAGCGTCATGGATTTGGCCTACCTGCACTTTCCTGATCAGTTTCGCCCCGAAGATTTACTACAACTTCAATCTTGGACACAATATAGCGTCAAAAAAGCAAGAAAAGTCCTTACTATCAGTCAATTTTCTAAGAGAGAAATTATTAAACATTATGGCCGAGAAGCCACAGACATTATTGTCGCTCCGCCTGCCACTAATTTTGCTAAAAGTGCTAAACAACCAGCTATTCGGCAATTTTTCAAAAAACACCACATCCGTCAAGGTTACTTTTTATATCTTGGCACCTTGCAACCTCGCAAAAACATTATTTCATTGGTCAAGGCTTACGATATTTTCTTGATGAACTTATTAGCAGCGAGTAAAGACGCTAAAGAGCGCACTCTAGCTCGGGCGCCTCAGCTAGTCATTGCTGGCAAAGTCGGTTGGCTGAGTGATGACCTACTAGATAAAATCAAAAATTTTGCTTTTAAAGACAAAATAATTATCACTGGTTTTGTGCCAGATGATTTGAAAAAAGCCCTCTATCAGCAAGCAAAATTAAGTTTTTTACTCTCTTTATATGAAGGTTTTGGTATTCCACCTCTGGAATCTATTGAAGCGGGTTGTTTACCCATCCTAGCTAACAATTCTAGTTTAACCGAGCTGTTTCATGATGCTAATTTCACTCTTGATCCACAAAATCACCAGCAAATCGCTCAAAAAATGTTGGAATTCAGTCAATTGAGTCCAAGTCGCTATCAGCAACTATTAAAGCAAAAGCAATTGGCCATTAAGCAATTTAATTGGCAAAAGTCAGCTAAAATTATTCTGCGGGAACTGAGGAAAATTTATCAGGAATAGTCATGACTAATCCCATTATTATCGGCATTGATCCAGGTTACGACCGCCTCGGTTGGGCAGTGGCTCAAAAAAACCCTGGCGCTTGGCATATTTTTGATCAAGGCTGCATTGTCACCGATCGACAACAAGAAATTGAGCAACGATTTCAGCAAATTCTAGACGAATTGAGCGCCATTATTCAACGTTACCAACCTCAAGAAGCTGCTGTTGAAACCTTATTTTGGTTTAAAAATCAAAGTAGTGCTATGAAAGTCAGTGAGGCTCGGGGTTTAATTATTACCAACTTACTTAATGCAGGTATAAAAATTAGCCAATACACGCCACTACAAATCAAACAAGCCATAACTGGCTATGGACGAGCCGATAAAAAAGCGGTAGAAAAGATGGTAAGATTAGAGTTAGCAATTGATCAAAACGAAGCAAAAAATATCATAGATGATACTTTTGACGCGCTCGCTCTGGTCATTTGTCATCAGGCAAGCAGAAAGTTAAAAAAAATATGATTGCTTATCTAAAAGGCCAAGTTTCAGTAAAAAAAGATTATCTAGTGATTATTTGTGCTGGTGTCGGCTATCGAGTTTTTACTACTAGTACTTTTGCTCAAACAGCTGCGCAACATGAACTAGCTGGGGAAGAACTCGAAACACATATTTTTACTCATGTAAAGGAAGATCACCTAGACTTGTATGGATTTGCCCAAGAAAAAGAATTAGATCTTTTTCAATTAGTCTTAACTGTTTCCGGCGTTGGCCCAAAAACTGCCTTAGGCTTAATTAATGGTGGAGTAGAGCAACTAATTAAGGCCGTTCAAGAGGCTAATTTGAGCTTTTTTACCACTCTGCCACGCGTCGGCAAGAAACTTGCTCAACAAATTATTATTGAATTAAAGAGTAAATTAGGCAGCCTCAAAGAATTAAACTTAGCCACTCTCTCACCGAAAAAGCAAGATGTTTACGATGCGCTCTTGGCTTTAGGTTTTGATGATCAAAGTATTAATCTTGCTCTGGAGCAAATTGACGTGGAAAATCTAGATTTAACCATTGCTATCAAACAAGCATTGCAAATAGCCGGCGGAAAAAGAATATGAGTCAGCAAAAAATTGACCCACATTTAATTAATAACAGCGATGAAGAATTACTGTTTACATCCTTGCGTGCCAATGACTGGCAAGAATTTTTAGGTCAAGAAAATATTAAAAAATCCTTAAAAATTGCCATTGATGCGGCTAAACAGCGCAAAGAAGCTCTAGATCATTTGTTATTTTATGGCCCAGCTGGCCTGGGTAAAACCACTTTAGCCCAATTAATTGCCAAAGAAATGGCAGTTAATTTTCGCATTACTTCTGGCACAGCTCTATCTAAAACCAGTGATTTGGCCGCTATTTTAACCAATCTAGAAGATGGCGACATTTTATTTATTGATGAAATTCATCGCTTACCCAAAGCTGTTGAAGAAACTCTTTATCCAGCCATGGAGGATTTTGCCCTAGATATTGTGATTGGCAAGGGCCCCAGTGCCAGAACAGTGCGCCTGGATTTAGCCAAATTTACTCTGGTTGGTGCCACCACTCGCTTTGGCTTGCTCACCGGGCCATTCCGTGATCGTTTTGGTATTATTCATCGCTTAGAGTATTATCAGCCAGAAGAATTAGAAAAAATTATTGATGTTGCTAGTAAAAAATTAGGCAGCAAAATTGATCGACCCGCTCGGCTCTCCCTAGCTAAACGGGCTCGCGGCACACCACGCATTGCCCTCAAGCTTTTAAAAAGAGTTCGCGATTTTGCTCAAGTTTTAGAAAAAGAGCAAATTGATAGTGCTATTGTTGAACAAGCCCTAAAAATTTTTGAAATTGATGAGCTTGGTCTTGACGAAAACGATCGACGCTTGTTAATGGCCCTCATTAAAAAACATGACGGCAAGGCAGTTGGCTTAAAAACTCTCTCTGCTAGCATCAGCGAAGATGCTGGCACCGTTGAAGAAGTGCTAGAACCTTACTTAATGCAAATTGGTTTTATTCGTCGTACTCCTCAGGGGCGGATTGTTGCCAAAAAAGCCTATCAATATTTCGGCATTGAACCACCAAAAGAATAGGTCGGCAAAAATTAGCCAGCGAAAGAATAAAGCAGTAAAAAATAAGCAGAGGCTCAACATTTGCTCGCTCTGTTGTATACTAGTCTTATGCCTATTCAAGATAAAAATGGACGAGCTCTGTCTACTGCTGAAGTTTGCAGTAAAGTTAGAACTCGTTTCAAAACAATTTTTCTAGAAATTTGGACTGGTTTTCTCTGGTGGGGTGTGGGTTTTCTCCCTTTCCATACTTTACGACGCTTTTTCTACCGCCTGTCAGGCATGAAAATTGGCCCCAAATCAACCATCCACATGATGGCCAGAATTTATTATCCAGCTGGCATTAGTATTGGTAAAGGCACCTTGATTGGCGAACGCGTCAGTCTCGATGGGCGACGACAATTACCCAATTCTAAAGGCGGTTTGCAGATTGGCAATCATGTTGATATTGCTTCTGAAGTGATGATTTGGACTAGTGAGCATGATATTCGATCAAGTGAAATGAAAACTATTGAAGAACGAGTGGTCATTGGCGACTATGTTTTTATTGGCCCCCGAGCGATTATTATGCCAGGTGTCATTATTGGCGAAGGAGCAGTGATCGCTGCTGGCGCCATTGTCACAAAAGACGTTGAGCCATATCAAATTGTGGCTGGTGTACCAGCTAAAGTTATTGATCAACGCCCAAAAACTGCTATCAATTATTGTCTAGGACGTCCGCGCTTATTTCAATAATTATTGAAAATTATGTCAAAACTTTTGTCGGTCATTATTGTTTCTTATAACACTCAGGATTTAACTATAAAATGTCTGGAAAGTTTGCTTGCCGATCTTAAAACTAGTGATTTATTGAAAAATGCTACCGAAATTTTTGTGGTTGATAATCATAGTCAAGACGACAGCGTATCGACCATCAAAAAGTTTTTTACTAAAGCCAAATTTTCTGCTTACCACTTAATTGTTAATCAAAAAAACCTTGGTTTTGCTCAAGCCAATAATCAAGCCCTCAAAAAAGCCAGTGGTCAATATTTGTTATTGCTCAACTCCGACACCATTGTGAAAAAAGGAGCTTGCGAAACCCTAGTTAAAACTTTTATTGATGTACCAGACCAATTAGCCACTGCCACTACTCAAGACAGTGACAAAATCATCGATTATCTGGGTATTTTAAGCCCGACTTTGCTCAATCCTGACGGCAGTTTGCAACCACAGGGCGGATCGAGCTTGTCACTCTGGGCTGTTTTTAATCAAATGTTTTTTCTTGATGATTTACCGCTGATTGGCAAGCATTTACCTTCGACCCAGCAGACGGGTCGTAGTCGTCATTTAAGCCCAGAAAAACTACAACTCAAGCAGAATCAGCAACACCAGCTAATTCCTAAAGCTTGGGTGGCTGGCACTGCCATGATGATTAAAAAAACGGTGATTACTCGCATTGGCTATTTAGATCCCAATATTTTTATGTACGGAGAAGACCAAGAGTTTTGTTTACGAGCTAAACATCATCATTTTGATATTGCTGTTCACCCTCAAGCTGAAGTCATGCACTGGGGCAGTGCCAGCTCTTCTAGTAAAAGCGCCATTTTAGGCGAATTCCAGAGCTACCTCTACATCTGGAAAAAGCATTTTCCAGCTTATCAATTAAGGCTTTTGCGCTGGATTTTGCGAGCAGGAGCGGCTATTCGCGTCCTTTTTTATCGCTTGACTGGCAATCAGAGACAAGCGACAATTTATCTTGAAGCTTTAAAAATTATTAAATAATTATTTGCACTAACAATGACAAAGATGAAGCCTTTTGCTCAAAAACTACTCACTTTTATTGATCAACGCCTGTTGTTTTTTGCTTCGCTATTTCTTTTAATTTTTATTCCTCTTTATCCCAAGCTGCCCTTACTTGATCTGATTCCTGGTTATATTGTTCGGCTGAGACTAGAAGATATTTGTGTTGGCCTGGTCACTTTATTTTATCTGATTCAGGTTTATAGAAAAAAGCTAACTCTAAACAATCCTCTGTCTAAATGGGTGTTTGCCTATGTAGCTGTGGCTTTTTTATCCATTATTTCTGGCATGTTCATTATTCGCACTATTCCTTTAGAAACTTTACATTTTGCCAAATCATTTTTACATTTATTGCGATATATCGAGTATTTTTCTTTACTTTTTATTCTTTACGCCAGTGTTAAAACTGAAAAAGACTTAAAAATTGTCATTTACACTTTAGCTATCACCCTCTTATTGGTCTGTATTTATGGCTATGGCCAGAAATATTTTTATTGGCCGGTTTTTTCCACCATGAATCGCGAATTTAGCAAAGGGATGGTCTTATATTTAACTGAACATGCTCGTGTCCAATCAACTTTTGCTGGTCACTACGATTTAGCTGCCTTTTTAGTTTTAGTTTTGCCCATTTTTTATGTTTTAGGTTTTACCAGTCAAAAACGAGGGGAGAAAATTTTCTTTAAAATTTTGCATATTATTGGCTTGTGGTTATTGGTCACCTCAGCTTCTCGCACCTCTTTTGCTGCTTACGGTCTGGCTATTTTCTTAAGCATCGTGCTGGTGGCCTGGCAAGAAAAAAAACTATTAAAAAGATTTTGGCAAATTTTTCATCGAGGAGTGACTTTTTCTTTATTATTGTTTTTAATGATTGTTTTTTTTGGTGGCGACATGCACGATCGTTTTGTACAAGTTTTGCGTGCTTATCCCAAAGTTTATGATACTTATCAAGAGGGTTATAAATTTGGTCAACAACAACTAAAATATCTGGGAGAAGAATATAAAGTAATTGCTACCTGGGTTAAGTTGCGCGGTCATCCGCCTGATAACGGCATTGGAGTTGATGAAAATATTTTGACCGAAACTGATGAGCGACCAATCGCTACTCGTCCCGTCGATGTCTATGTTGATGTGCCAATAGAGGTGGTAGAAACAGATTCAGACGGCAATGATGTGATAGTCGAAAAAGACCGAACTTGGTCAGAAAATGCCATGAAATATGGATTATCACTAGCGATTCGTTTAGATGAACTCTGGCCTAATGCGATTCGCGGTTTTCAAACTAATCCTTTGTTGGGCAGTGCTTATGCCACGCTCAATAAGAAAGATTTTTACCATTTTACAGAAGCTGAGAGTACGGATAATAATTTTTTGCGCACCCTTGGTGAAACTGGGCTCCTGGGTTTTATCACTTTTTACGGCATCTTTGTGCTGATTTTTTATCTTTTGAAAAGCAATAAGCATGCTAGTCCCTGGTTGAAAAGTTTAAATTTAGCTTTTTTTGCGGCCAGCATTGGCTTACTAGCCAACGCTTTATATATTGACGTTTTTGCTTCCTCCAAGGTGGCCTTTACTTACTGGGCACTGGCTGGAGCCATTTTAGCTATTAATTATCAACAAGCTCATGAACCACAAACTAAAAAAATTAAAGCTAAAAGTAAAAAATAATTGGCCAATTGCGGCTATTTTATTACTTGCTTTCATCTTGCGTCTTTATCGATTGCATTATCCGCTCCTTGATTGGCATAGTTTTCGCCAAGCCGATACGGCTTCTGTCACCAGAGAATTCTTAAAAAATGATCAGCTAGATCTCCTTCATCCTCAATATCAAGACCTGTCTAATATTCAATCGGGCTTAGAGAATCCTGAGGGCTATCGGATGGTGGAGTTGCCTTTTATTAATGCCCTCATTGCTCAATTTTTGCGTTTGAGTCAAAGCCTGGGTTTTAACTTTGACTTGGTTATAGTCAGTCGGCTTTTTTCTATTCTTGCTTCACTTGTTGCTATTTACTGTCTCTATCGGCTGGTTAAACTAATTGATAATCACCAGCTAGCCTTATTGAGCGCTTTGATCTATGCCATTCTGCCTTACGCTGTCTATTATGGTCGAGCTGTTTTACCAGAGCCATTTATGCTGGCTTTTTCCTTACTCTCTCTGTGGCAATGGGCTGCATATTGTCAAAAATTAAGTTTGACCAGCAATAATTTAAAAAAGGGGAGAGTGCTTCATTATTTATTGGCGCTCTTGGCTCTGGCCCTAGCCAGCTTGCTTAAACCTTTTGTGGTGTTTTTAGCTCCAGTCTATTTAGCCATCGCCTGGCATTATTTAGGCAAGGGGCTTTTTAAAAAAATCCCAATATATGTTTTGCCGATTTTGGCTTTTCTACCATTGTTGCTGTGGCGACAGTGGATCACTAATTTTCCCGAGGGTATTCCTGCATCAACTTGGTTGTTTAATAGCAATAATATTCGTTTACGACCAGCTTGGTGGCGCTGGCTCTTCTATGAGCGAATTAATAAGCTCCTGCTTGGGTACACTGGCATTATTTTGCTGGTTGCCAATCTGTTTAAAAGCGATCGTAGTCGAATAATTTATGCCGCTTGGTGGTTGGGCATCATCGCTTATTTTGTTGTTATAGCTAGTGGTAATATTCAACATGATTATTATCAAAACTTGTTAATTCCCATCCTTGCCATCAGTATGGCCCGAGGAAGCTTGATACTTCAAGGAAAAATTTTTAACAAGGGTCTTAGCACTCTCCTTATTTTACTGATTATTTCCAGTAGTATATTATTATCGGCCCAACAAATTCTTCCCTATTTTAATGTTAATACCTGGGAATATGTTGAAGCGGGCGAAGCTGTTGATCGTTTAACTGATAAAAATGCCCTAGTCATCGCTCCAGCGATGGGTGACACCGCCTTTTTGTTTCAAACTAATCGTCGTGGCTGGCCCATTGGCTACAATATTGAGGATAAAATTGCCAGAGGTGCTACAATCTATGTAAGTATTAATGATGATAGTGAACGACGCGCCCTGGCAGATAAATATGAAGTTCTGGAAACCGGTGAGCGTTATTTAATTTTAGATTTGACTCAAGAAAAAAAATGATACCATGAAAATTTTAATGCTTACTCCATATTTGCCTTATCCTCTCTTGTCAGGCGGGCAAATTCGCACTTACAATCTCTTAAAAAAGCTGGCTAGCAAACACCAAATCACTCTCTTTGCCTTAATCAAGGACGAAAGTGAAAAGGCCCACATTAGCGAATTAGAAAAATATTGCCAAGAGGTGAGAGTCTTTAAACGCAGCCGTACACCCTTTACCTTACGTAACATTGTCAAAA
>CAZBEW010000009.1:0-18110 GCA_964491115.1 uncultured Pseudomonadales bacterium
TGGTTTGGCCATTAATAAGCCTAAACCTAGCATTAAAAGCATCATTAGCACCTTTCCTTGGCGACGCTTACGATTGGGCACTAAGAGTAAGCCCGTGCCAGTTAAAATACTTATTATGGCTAAGAGGCTGAGCCAGAAGTTGGCACCAGTTGCTGGTAAAATCGCACCGAGCACTGCGCCCTCTTTTTCTTTAATTTTCTCAACCTTGTATTTAGCGCTTGGCGTCTCATCAGTGACCACTGCCACCCGAGTGCCAACAAAATGCTCTTCGCCATAATGACCCTGCTCACCTAGGAAAGCCACTTCACCATTATCAGCCTTAAAGTCTGGATCAGACAAAGCTAACAAATCTGCTTCCTCCTCAAGATATCGAGCTTCAGCGCTAGTGCCAGTGGCCCAAGCCGCATCTGGGTAAATACCCGCGTCAGCCTCATCACCAATAATTGCTTTATAGCTAACAGTGACAATTTCGTCTTTGGCTAAATCACCTAGCTGCCATTCTCCTGGCGAAGCATAGTTGGGTTCAGGAAGACTTAAATCACCAGTAATTGAAGAGTCAGCCATATAACTACCCGCTACATAGCTAAAAGCATTCGGTGGTAAATCAAAGAGTGACACATCATAAACCGGGCCATCAGTTGCCATAAGTTTAATGGTGTAAGTCACCTCATCACCAATTTCTTGATCGTTTGGCCAAGCATCATTGCTTTTTTCGATCATTAATTGACTATCGATCAACCGATTGCCAATATTAACAGTTTCAGTGCTGGCTGGTTCCACTTTTATAGTAGTACAAACATCGCTAGTTGTTTCCCAACCGTCCTTTAGGGTTTCCTTAACAGAGTATTGTCCAGGCACTAAGTTTTCAAAGACTACATCACCAGTATCATCAGTATAACCACGAGTCATTGGCCTACCCCAACAATTATTACCCCGGTAGACATTCATCTTCCAGCCTTCTAATCCCTGCTCACCGTCGTCTAAAAGTCCATCAGCATCCCGATCATAATACTTGTGCACGACTAATTGCCCATACTGAATGTTGAAGAAATTCACATTGGCAATTTCTCCAGGATTTAAAGTGATGGTTTTACAAAGTGGACTTGTATTGCTCCAGCCCTCTTTTTGTGCCTCACAAACTGTATAGTCTCCTGGTAATAGATTGTCGAATTGGTAATACCCCAAAGTTAGCAACAAAGGGAAACTACTGGTAAGGGTAGTGGCTTCTCGCCAGTTATATTTCCCATTACCATTCTCATCTAAAAAGATTCTCCAGTTACCTAAACCCCATTCACCCAAATTCAAAGAGCCATTACCATTTTTATCATTATATTTATATCCCCAAATCTTGGCCAATTGGGTATTGGTAAAGGTACAGGTAATATTTTCATCAGCCTGCAGGTTGATGTCTACTCGTCCCTTAGCTAAATCAACTTCAGACTCAGCATCCCCCTCACAAACTAAATCAGTTAATTGCCAACCAAGATATTCTTGCTCATCGACATAATACTCGCCTGTTGGCAAGGTAAATGTTCTTTGCTTGGGAGTTCCATGATTATCACGCCCGTCATCTTCTAAGTAAAATCCTCCAGAGGGGAAATCTGTCTTAAAATAAAAGTCTTGTCCACTTTCATTGACGGAGTTTTTAATAATGGTAACCGTTCCTGTGTCTCTGACATTACATATTGTGATTTCAGTTGTATCTCCTTTTGTAACATCAATTGATGCAGGTAGCTCACTTCCGTTTGGATTAGTACAGGATTTACCATTTTCCTTAGTATAGTACCAAGAAACGAAGTGATAACCATCAGACATTGATTCCGTTATTGAATATGTTCCTGTATGTATACCAGATACTTTATCTCCCATTTTATTCTCGTTTCCACCATCTATATTCCATCTAAATCCTAATTTGTTTGCATTAGAATTATCTCTTTCCTTACTATCATTCCAATCGCCATCTCCATTTATATCTGTATATTTATTTACTTTTATAGAACCTGTGTCTCTAATATTTGTGAATGTACAGATAGCATTTTCACCTGGTCTCAATGAAATACTCATTTCTCCATCTCCTAGGATGTTGTCTGAGTTAGGCATTTGATTATCAGAGGTACAGCTTACCAAAGATGCACTCCATCCTGCTGGAACAACTTCTCTTACATTGTATGGAATAGATACTAATCCTACAAATGTTTTACTATTCTTTTCAGCATTATTACTTCCATCATCAGACAGGATGAATCTGGTTTCTCTCTGCGCATTTCCTTGGGATGCGTAGAATGTAAATTCTTGACCACTGTCGATATTGTCATCCTTAATTACCGTAATAGTCCCTTTTTGAGAGTTAGTGAATACACATGTTACAGTTTCACTTTCTCCAAGAGTTATAGTGGCAAAGTTTTTATCACCTATAGTAGATGTAGTGTTTTCACTATCACACTCAATACCAGTTAATTGCCAAGCACTTGGAACAATTTCTGAAACTGAATATGTTCCTGCAGCTAACCATCCACTATCGTTTTTCTCTCCATCTGTTAGATTGAAGTTGCTTTCACTCCAACTTGGATTAAATTCAAATGATTCTGTAGATCCATCAGGAAGAGTTTGTTTTCCAATTATTATCTTTCCTGCTACTGAATTTACTGTTGCAGTATCTTCCTCAGAAGTTACTTTACCATTGGAGGCAAATGCAGTATTGGTAACTGATTTGTTATCAAGATCCGCCTGAGTGATGGTATAACTTGCACCGCAGGTAATAGTTGCTCCAGGTGCTAAACTCGCTGTATCTGGACAGTTCGTATTTGTTTTATCATCTTCAACAGTGAATGGACCTTTTAAGGTAACATTACCTGTATTGGTTACAATGTATCTGTAAGAGATCTTATCTCCAAGTTTGTTGTATGTAATAGGATCTGCAGTTTTAACGATACCTAGTGCAGGGTTCTGTGGTAATACTACTGTTGCATCATCTTCATCAGATGCTTTCTCAGTAGAATTTGCAGTTGCTGTATTATCCACCTTACCCGCATCAATATCTGCTTGGGTAATTGCATAAGTAGCTGTACAGGTTGTACTTCCTCCTACTGCTAGAGTGGAAGCTAGACAAGATATTGCGCTAAGACCAGATAATGGATCTGTTACTGTAATTCCTGTTAAAGTAAGATTACCAGTATTCGTTACCTTAAAGGTGTAGGTAATTAAATCTCCTGGATTTGTAATATCATCATCACCATCATCAAATACTCCAGTCTTTTCTATGGATAGTTTAGGATTCTGTGTGACTGGAATATCTTTCTCATCTTCATTAGGTTCTGATTCACTAGAATCAACAGTGACCTTGTTATGAAGCTCGCCACCAATATCAACTTCATTTTGAGTGACAGTGTGACTGCAGGTGTAAATCCAAGTTTCGTTTAAATTAAGCTTACTATCTTCGTTTGTATCTCCTGACTGATAAGCAGGTGCAGCATCACAGTTTGGATCTATTACTGTTATTCCTGTTAGAGTCTGATTTCCTGTGTTAGTAACAGTAAAAGTATATGGTACTACTTGATCAGCGGCAGTTATCGAAGTAGTTGTTGAAGATTTAACTACTTTAATTCCTGGTTTAAGTTCCCAGTTGCCAAAATTATGACCAGTCTCAAGCTCTCCAGCTGAGAGTACAACTGTATGGCTTCCTGCTGGATATGTCTGTTCCCAACCAGAATCAAGTTTTTCAATAATAGTGTATGTACCTGGTAGAAGATTAGAAAAGGTATAGTTTCCAGAATCATCTGTAGTTACAGAAACCTCACCCTCGTCACAAACACTATTTGCATTTACATCTATACAAATCTCTACTCCTTCTACAACTTCTTCTCCATCATCTTTAATTCCATTACCATTTACATCATTCCACTTGGTTCCAGAGATAGAACCTAACTTGGTATTGGTAAATGTACATGATTTGTTTTCTTGTGCACTTAATGAAATAGTGCGTGCAATAGCAGAAGTAGAAGTTATATCATCACTACACTTTATTTCAGTGCTGTATCCTTCAGTCCCTGATTCTGTAATGGTGTATGAACCAGGCATAACATCCACAGTTTGACTTTTGCTATGACCTAACTCAAATGTACTTATCTGATTATTGTCTTCAGTTATTGTAAAACCGAAAGTATCTTGACTATCTGTAGGATTTACTACTTTGGTAACAGTAAGTTGAGGTTTCTTTGAGTTTCCAAATTTACAAGTGCCACCACTTTCTGTTACAGTCAGTTGTGCTACTCCAGACAGGCCAGTTTCAGTACATGCTCCGCCTATACTATCTAAATAGTAAGGACCGGGACCCACTTCTTGTACTGTATATGCTCCTGTATCTAAAGCCACTGAACTATTGTGAGCATATGTGCCTACTAACACACCTTCTTTATACACATTAAATTTCCAATCACTTGGTTGTGCATCACCGTATGTAACATTTTTAATAAAGGAAATTTGTCCAGTTTTTCTGGTATTAGTAATAGTACATTCTTTAACGTCTCCTGGGGCTAGAGTAATACTACCATTTGAAGCACAAGCTCCTGTTATGACAGAGTTGTAATCTTGATCGGGGATTTCCGAAACAGTATATGTGCCTGCATTAAACCCTGTTTGCTCGCCACTGGTTACTTCTGTTTCACCAACATAGAGATCAAAATCACCTACCATCTTACTTCCACCTGACACTATTTTTGTCACAGTAAGCTTGGGTTGAATATCATCATTAGTAATAGTACAGGTAGCTATACCACCACCCACAACTGTAACATTAGAACAATTATCATAGCTGCTTGCATAGCCAGCAACTGCATTTTCAGTTATATTGTAAGTTCCAACATCTACGATCATCTCATTTTGACCATCGGATTCAAAAGAAATATCACTACCATTGTTAACTTTGAATGAGAAGTCTTTTTCTTCTTTAGTACCACCGTTATCGTTTATAAGATCTTTTTTAACGATGAGGGTGCCTTGTTTTAGTACCCCGTTATACCAACTTGTATCAGAAGCACTAACATTGCTGCCTGTTGGAGGTTTGCCTACTACAGTTGCAGTATTAGTAAATTGACCCAGAGCTACAGTCCCTGACGCAGTACAAGTCATTGGTAGTGCGCCTGATGCCAAGAATAAACCGCTATTCTGAGAGCCCTCTGTATTGGGATCACAATCGATATCTGCTGCTGGATCATCCGTTATACTGATATTTGTTAAGTCTACATTACCAGTGTTTTGAATAATATATTGCCAAGTTACAGCATCACCCACTTTTAACTCTGGTCCTGGAGCAGCTGCCACATCTTGATTATTGGTCTTTTTAGTTAATCTGATTTCAGGTTTTTCAACCAAGACAGATGAAAGATGTCCAACTAAGTACGCAGTATTATCTTTGCTTTCTTGTGTTACAAATTTAGAAAGAGGAGTTCCTGTAGGATAGTCATCTTGGAAACCATCTATTTTAAGAGTGTATATAACATCTCCAATCGTAAATACTTCCTGACCATAGGCGCTGGGAAATGTAATCACATCATCACAAGGGGTATTACTTATCTGCTCATCGGTACCATATCCCGCACATTGCCACAGGTTATTATTATTAGGTGTTTCCTTTATATTAAAATTGTAGGTAAATGTTGGGCTTGGTGATAAAGCAGGAGTACTAAAATTCAATGTGATTTTCAATGTAGCTCCATTTGCTGCAGTCCCTGAGTTTGTAGGCCAGTTAAAATGTGTTAAATCGCCGATGAGTAATTTTTGATTAGGATCAAAATTTTGCAGACCAGCACCATTGAATCTCATTCCACTCCTAGCAGTATTTCCTGCAGCTGTACCCCAGCGAATTTCCTTAGTATCTTTTCCTGTTACATTACTACCTCCTGAAACCGCAGTCCAAATACCACTTGTAGAAGAAATAGAGTATATTCCTTCAGCATTTAAACCAACTAGAAAATCACCTAGCATTAAAGAACTGTCTTCCTTGCTTTCAATAACTTCTTCAGCCATTGCCACTGTTGGCATCGGGGTAGGCATTAAAGTTAAAGTTGGTTCTGGGATTGATAATTCTAGATCTGCTTCATCACTAGCCTCATCATCGCTAGGCTCTTCTTCATCTAGCACTGGCGGAATTTCTTCGGATTCTTCCTCGGACTCTTCCTCAGCATCTTCTTCAACATCTATGAGATCCTCATCGGAATCTTCATGTTCAATAATTTCTTCGGCATCGTCAGCTGCTGCTGGCTCTGCTTGAATACCAGCTTCGACCACTGGTTCTGCAATAACTTGCTCCTCAACTACAGCTTCACCCTGAGCTCTTGCCACGACAGGATCAAGTACGAACACAGATAATAGGCTTAAGGGTTGAAAGGTGAGAGAGAAAATTTGGAAAAAAGTAATTACTTTAAGAAAGAGAGCGCGAGTGCGTTTTTTCATAATAGATACCTTTTATACTACTCGTCGTGTTGTAGCAGACCAATTAATTAATTAACACATAAACAACGAGTGTTTGACCTTATTTTACTATACTTATTGACTTGTGCAAGTCTTTTTATCCGTGAAAATAAACTTATATATATGTATAAGTGGATATATCTACATATATTTGCATATAAAATTAAGATAATTATCTGGCAAGCCAAGATCAATTTACTTAATTTGGGCCAATAATTCGCTAAGATCGGCCGTCGCTACACAGACTACTTTGTCTGCTCCACCGTAATAAACAAACAAGGTGCCATTAACAATTACTGCTCCACAAGGGAAAACAACATTGTCCACATCACCAATGCGCTCAAAAGTTTCGGTGGGCCGTAAAATTGGATAAGGCGAGCGATATAAAACTTTGCCAGGCTCATCTCTATCCAAAAGCATAAAGCCGACTCGGTAATGATGATCGATATCTGACACGCCGTGATAAAGTAATAACCAACCTTGATCGACTAATAAAGGTGGCCCAGCAATGCCAATTTTGAGGCCGTCCCAGTGTTCGGTAATGGGAGAAATTGATTGTTCTTTTTCTAACCAAACACCCTCGTTTTGCAATTCATTGAGATCATCGAGGTAATCAATAGCAATTTCCTTGCCTGCCATGCGATGCAAAATGACATAGCGACCGCGGACTTTTTCTGGAAACAAACAACTGTTTTTATTATCTATTTCTGGCGAAGAAATTGCGATTGGTTCTGACCACTGCCAATTATGATTAACAAAATCACTGACAGCAATCGAGCTCAGGGCTACTCTGGGTGGATTAATGCCATCATAGGCAGTATAAAACATCAAAAATTCATCGCCGATACGCGTAATGCGCGGGTCTTCACAGCCAGATAATCTGCCGGGCTCAGCTTTTTGCTCAAAGGCTTTGCGTGGCACATAAATTGGTTCGTGATAGCGTTTAAAATTAAAACCATCGTCGCTTTCTGCCAAACCTAATGTTGAGGTATTATCTGGAGATTGAGCGCGATACACCACGTAATATTTATCTCCAACATGCACTGCGGCTGGGTTAAAAACCGAATTTGCTTCCCAAAAGTTTTCACTGCGTGGAGTTAAAATTGGATTGCGGCGATATTTAACTAAATGATAAGTTTCTTTAAAAGGATTGGCTTTCATGTCTTTAATCAGCTCTGCCAAAGAAATATCTGCGGCAGCACAATAAGTATCAGCCGCTCCATAATATAAGCGCAATTTATCATCTTCAATTAAAGCTGATGAGGGGAAAATAACATTGGGCACCATGCCTTCGCCCTCATGCTCAACTGTTGGTGTAAGCAGTGGTCCTTTAGTTCTGGCAATAATTTTTCGTGGATCTTCTAAATCAACTAAAGCAGCCTCAATCCCAAAGATTCTTTTATCTTCGGTGGGGTAATTTTGAATGTGAGCATAAACTAATAGCCAGCCATCGTCCGTTTTGATCGGGACTGCACCCACTTCAATTTGGTCGGTGTCGATGCGCTCTAAATTAATTTTGTGACGATCGCCACATTGATACCATTTTTCCCAATATCCTGGAGACCAAATGTCTTCTATTTCGTCAAATCTAGCTACAGCAATCGTTGATGGTGGCTGATCGGTGTTGGGTGTTAAAACTGCTACATATTGACCGTTAATTTTTTCTGGAAAAAGGGCCATCGCTTTAGCATTAAAATGCGTCACTAAATGTTTTTCTTTAATGGTTCTTAAATCATCACTAATGGCCACTGCCACTCGAATACCATCAGCGCTGTGTGGATAATCGGCAAGCGCCGTGTAAAAAATATAATATTGACCATCTATAAAAGTCACTCGCGGATCTTCACAACCAAATTTTTCCCAATCATATTCTGGAACAATTAATTGACGGGAGTGCTCAAAATCCAGCCCATTGCGACTTTCCGCATGAGCAATGGTAGATAAGTTCATTCGCTGACCAGCATGCTCTTTTTCTAAAGAAACGGCTCGATACAACATGTGATAGCTATCTGCTGTTTCTTTAATTAAGCTGGGATTAAAAGCCGCTGCGGCTTGCCATTCTTGATTTGTGAGCTTATTTGTAATGGGAGAAAACAGTGGATTTTTTGGATGTCTTTGAAATTGTAGTTGTTGATTTTGATTCATAATTACCTTTGAAAAAACCCTTTTTTGGCTAAATTTTTTTGATCTAATTGGGCAATCACCGTGGGTTCAACTCGAGCATCGCCTTCTTTTTTAAGCTGATCTAAAAACTCTGCCAAGTTGGCAGTTGCCACACAGACTCGTGAATCAGCGCCGCCATAATAAACAAATAGGCTGTTATCGATAATGACTGCTCCACAGGGATAAACTACTCCAGCTTTAAAACCATCATTGTCATACCATTCTTGTGGTTCAAGAATTGGCTGACGAGAACGATGCAAAACTTTGCTCGGATCTGCTAAATCGAGCAACATGGCTCCAACTTTGTAAGGATAGCCGGATTTGTCATCGATTGATTGATAAATTAATAACCAGCCGTCTCGGGTTTTTAGTGGTGGAGCACCCACCCCAATTTTGCGACTATCCCACCATAATGCTGAACGAGGACTGATTTTCTTTTGCGCGGTTAAATATTGCCCATCGCTAAAGTCTAAATCATCGCGATAATCAATTAAAATATCGGGGAAAACCCGATGGAAAATCACATATTTGCCATCAATTTTTTCCGGTAAAATGCAAGCGCTTTTGGTTACCACTCCCGGCTGAGAAATCAGAACGGGATGAGTCCACAACCAGTTGTGGTCTAGAAAGTCTTTCACAGAAATCGAGCTAATGGCAATTCTTGGTTCTGAATAACCATTAAAAGCCACATAAGTCATATAAATCCGGTCGTCAATTTTAGTGATACGCGGATCTTCACAACCACCATAACCAGCTGACATAAAATTCATATTAACTTTGCCTGGCTGCAACGGAATTTCAAAAGGTTGAGTGGGAATAAAAATTGGGTCACGCAATTGTTGCTCAATATGTACACCATCAGTGCTACTGGCATAGCCAATTGAAGACACATAGTCATGACCTTGAGCGCGATAAAGCAAGTGAACTTTGCCGGCGTCGTAGAGGGCACCGGGGTTGAAAGTGGTAAAAGCTTCCCAATCGTTGCCAGGATTCGGACTGATTAAGGGATTGGCACTCGGTCGATCAAGCTGTGAGCCTTTAACAATTTCAATTTGCTCAGTAATGCGATAATTAGGATAAACAGTTGCCCAAACCGCTTCATTTTCTACTAGCCAATAGGCAATTAACTGACCCCGAATTTCAATTAAATCTATAAATTCAATTTTTTTATCCGCGATTTGGTCATACATTTCCCAAACCGGCTGGTAGTGTCGCCAGATTAACTGTGGATCATTACCATGGGTGAAACCTGCCACGCCCACCTGAAAAGACTGATAATTGTGATAATGATAAAACAACAAGACGCCATCGGGAGTGCTAAAAGCATTTTGCACAGCAATCTTTGATTTATCAATGAATTCACTGGATGGCGCTAAATGTCCCACATAGCGATCTTGAATAAATTTGCGTCTTTTTTCTTTAAATCGGGGATATTGTTTAACTACTTCTTCCTTAACTCTCACTTTATTAAATAAAAAACCATCTTTGCTTTTGGCTGATTTAATGATTTTGCCCGTCTCTTTATCTTGAACAATGAGATAAATATTGTCGGCATATTCACAAAAATAAACCTCTTGGGAAATGAATTTTGTTTTTCTCTGGTAAAGTAAATTAAATATCCTGAGCATTAAAGGCAGGTTTTTTCAACAAAAAACTAGTAGTTTATTAACATTTCCAGTATAGCCAGTTTTCTGATCGAAAACAAGTTAAATTTTAATTGAAATATGGCGTTAATTTGCTTTTGGAAAAGCAAATTGCTCTGTCACTGCTGAAACAATAGCTGAATCACCAAAATAACTAGTCAAACGCCGTTGCCAACCCACATCTTGAGTGTTGATAACCGGCGCCACCCCATTACCCTCAATAATTGCGCCATCTTCACGCAAGGTTAAATGATGAACTAAAAAAACTGAATAGCGCTCAGTTTCGCTAATTTGCTTTTCAATGGGAAAAACTCGTTCAACTGTGCCCCAACCCATAGTATTAGTGCCAATTAATACCCCCACATTGTATTTTTTCAGTACGCTAGCCATCACTTCGGCTGTTGATTGCACTTGCTCATCAATTAAGATAGCCACTTTCTTGTAACGAGCCAGAGAGGGTAAATAGCTGCTGCGAGTTTTATAATCGGTAATTTTTCCTTGTTGCAGAAATTGATAAGCATATTGATTTTGACCGATAAATGGCCCTAAAAAGTAGGGCAAACCATCTATGGCTCCACCGATATTCCCTCGTAAATCCAGAATTAATGAGTCCAACTCTTCTCCTCGATCATCAACTTTTTGGCTGACTTCTAAAAGTTCTTGAACGGTGTTTGGCGTAAATTGTTTAATGTGCACATAAAAAACCTCAGAATTAAGCAAACGCCAATCCATGCTGGGATTAACCCCTGCCTCATCATAACGCTGACGATTTTCTTCATTGGCTAAGGTCTGATAAGCTTGGCGAATTTCTGCTAATTGAGCTGCGGCTTCTGGAGTATTTTCTTTTTCTAAAAGAGCTTCTTGTTCTGTAAAAGCCTGACTAATTTCCTCGCTCGAAGCGTCTTTGGCTACATTTAAAGCTTGATAATGATCAGCTTCGGGATCGATATTGTTGACCCGTTCAGCTAAATCATTTTCTAATTGTTGAGAATAAAGTCGACTTCGACCAAAAGGCTCTAGATTAGTTAAAACTAAATCGGCCAACTGCACGGTAAATTCCCGCTTCAATTCTTCGGGATAGTCTTCAAGTAATTCAAGAATTTGCTCATCTAAATCTGTGAAATTTTCTATGGCATCACCAAAAGTTGTTCCCGTTATTTGTTCAAGCACTAAAACATGTAATTTAACAAACTGCGTCTCGTTAATGGTGTCCCAATAATTTTCTAAGATAATTTGGCGAATCTCCTGTAAAAAAGCTAAATAAACATTTTCTTCATTTTGCTTTGAGTCTTGCTTAATTAAATTAGCAATTAGCGGCAAACGATCTTTGTAGTGGCTAAGCAATAAGCCACCACCCACGCCAACAAACAAAGACAAAACAATCGCAATAATTAAGCTAGATTTCTTTTTTAACATATCTAGGTACAGCAATATAAATTAATTACGAATCAAGCTCAATAAGAAAAATTATATTTCAGCTTCGACCGACTCGACTGTTTCAACTGGCACGACCACCTCAGCTGCTTCGTCTACTTCAGCTCCCTCGAGCGCCGTATTCTCAATTAAATTGTAATCTAGGTGCCAAACACCATCGATATTTTCTAGAGAGAAACAACGATCAATGTTAGTTCCTACACAAGATGATTCGGCTACTAAACATTCTTGAGCTCTAACTTGATATTCGCCCACCTCCATAACATACTCACCAGTTTCTTCTTGCAAAACGGGGTGCTTGATTTCAATGCTGACAAAATCATCATCAATGGCAGTTAACATGACAATTTCATCGGCAACACACTCTTGATCAGAAGTGAAATTTAAAGCATCGCCAATATAATTCCATTCGCCACGAAAATTAATATAAGATTTTTCTACTTCAATTGGATCTGGATCTTGGACTGAATAGTCTTCTGTTTGATAATCTATTGCAGATTGAAGTTCTTGTCCTTCTTTCTCAGCCATTTGATAGAAATAATCATTAGTAAAATAGCCAAGCCAAAAGCCGACCAACATCGCCACTAATACTAAAAATATTATCCACAATTTGTTTGAGGCATTACCCGCATCACTAGCTTTGCTGACCTTGATGGTTTCACGAAGAACCGGTGTTGGAGGAGGTGCAACCGGTGCTTGAGAATTTGGCGTTTGAGAGTTTGGTGTTTGAGGATCTGGGGTTTGCAAATTAGGATTGCTATTGCCAACTAAAGGCTGATTGTAATTATTTTGAGCAGGGGCAGGATTAATATTTTGCATGTCTTTCAGTATAACAAAATTTATTAGTAAAAAACAAGGTTTTTAGTAAAAACCAGGGCTTGTCTAAAGTTAATCAACTAGTAACTAGCAACAATCACGTAGTAACCACCCAGTTTATCAATAGCCGCCACGGTGTTATTAATTGGATCAACAACTGAATTAGACATAATTCGCCAATTAGAACCATCCATAGAGTGAGCAAGTTTAAGTTTTAATTCGCTAAATTTAGTATTGGGTTCTCCAGGTGGAATTAGCTGGCTCTTATTGTATTTGAGAGCAATAATTGAAGATTTATGTTGCACTTCTGGAATAATTGTTGCCGCTTCCTTCCCAGCAGCTGGATAGGCTTTATAAAACATTTGTTGAATATTGCCTATTTGCCAATAAATGGTTTTATTTTCTTTAAAACCCATGAGTTGATGACCCTGCCAACCAGCAACTAGCAGATTGCCCTTGTTAGCAGTGGTATTACTGTTTGCTTGATTATTTTGTTCTTTAATCGTTGGCAAATCGCCTACCGGCGTATGATTAACCGAGAGATAAGCATCAAAATCTAAAGTATTTTTAAAAACAATACTCAATACTTCTTGGCCATTAGTGTTTGAGTCTTTAACCGGTTTAGCCACAATCAAGCCAAAAAGTTTTTTAACTGCGTGGGGAATTTGTACTTTTTCGGCTTTGGCTTTATCTTTATGTTTAGTGCTTGCTGTAGATGTAGAATCTGCCCCAGAACTGTCTACTGGTGTCTTATAAGGAAAAGCAGCTAAAGAATTTCTGTATTCAGCTCCTACCTTATTAAAACTGCCAGCAACAATTAAGTAATTCTTAGTAATTAACGAGGAACGGACAGTGAATGTCTCAGTCCAAATCCGAGAATCCCAATTTATATCTGTAAGACCAGTATTAAGATCTACTTTAGCAAAATCACTACGATCTTGACCACCAATCCTACCAAAACTACCGCCAACATAAATACTATTATCTGTCTCATCAACATCAATAGAGTAAACAGCAGCGTCGTGATAAGAATAATTATGATGATAGGGATTTGGACTCCAGTCGGTATCTAGAGAACAATCATTATCATTTTTTAATCTAATAAGATTGCTGCGAAAAAGATTTGCAACCGTGACAGGATCATATACTTCACTAAAAGATCCTCCTACATACAAGTGATTATTGTGAGCTATTAAAGAGTGAACTATACCGTAGTTAAAACCCTTGATGCAGGTATTGTTTACCGCACCAGTACTGGCACTAATTTTGGCAAATCCATCGCGCTCTAATTCGTTAACTGTCCTAAAATCACCACCAATAAAAACACTATCACCCATCGTTTCAATAGCGTGCACACTGCCATCTACTTTAGGAAGCCAAACTGTATCAAGCGCGCAAGTATCTCTGTCAAGTCTAGCTAGACCAGCTACTTCAACGCCAGCAATTTCGTCAAAATTACCTCCTAAATATATGTAGTCATTAGTTAACTCAAGATCATATATGGCGTAGTCGTCATAACCCTCATCGTTGCCATTGATAACACTAGGACAACTAGTATCCACTAAATCAGCATCTTCTCGATGAATTTTAATAAATTGACTAGGTATTTCACCTTCATCATAATAATCATAAAAACTCCCGCCCACCAAAACAAAATCTCCATCGATTTCGAGATCATAAACAGTACCATACTGCTGCCAACCCTGAGGATTCCAATCAGTTACCGACATTGTTTTTAAATCAATAGCGGCTAAATTGTGGCGTTCTTCTACAGTTCCTTCAGGAGATCCAATTTCCTCAAAATCACCACCAATATATAGAGTGTTGCCATCTTCACTCAGGGCAGTGGCATGAACTGTGCCACCAACCTGTGGAAAATCGGCTATCGGTGTTGATGAAGTAACAGAAGCACTAACAGTATTATGAGTAATTAAATAAGCAACTACTAAGACCAACAACATTGCTGTCCAAGTAAAAACATTACTCGATCTAAATTTTGGGCAGGATATTTTCATATACAAAAGAATATTAAAAGTACTATATCCATTAAACAGTGTTAATAATCATCAGTCAATATCAAACACTAAAAGTTAGGCTATTTAGCAATCATTTTTTTAGATAGGCTATTTAGCTCTTAGATGGGGGTGAATTTAATGTGTATTGGCCCTCCTGGATAAATCCAGGAGGGCCACCTTAAAGCAAACAAAAATTATTTGATTATTTGAGACCTGCCGCCACTTTTAGGGCAAAAAGAATGCGGTAGGCATAATCCGCTTGCTTGGCGTGGATGTTCCAGGTCCAGCAACCGTTCCCTCCCATGAAACAGGAGACAAAGTTACTGCTATCCATGAGATAAATCTCATTCATTCCACCCTCCATCATATTCCCCACTGCCTTTGCGGCAATGGGAATGTTGGTGCGGTATGAAGGATTCTCATAGCCTGGTTCCGCCCAAGCAGTGTAGGTGGCAGGTAAAAACTGCCACACTCCTAGAGCACCGTAGGGGTTTTCCACTTGGTAGTTGGTAAACCCGGTGCTTTCGGAGCTTCCGATGGCAATAATCCCCAAAACTTGCTCTGGGGTATCGCCAGCTTGTAGAGCTGCCATCCAAATTTCCAATGGAATTTGGAAGTTAAATTTCTGGCCATTCCACCAGGTGATTAAAAACTGTGGAAGGCCGTGAGCGTCGCAGCTCACCTGCACGGGCCCTAATCCTGCTTTAATTGGATTAAAATCGCAATTAAAGTTAATAGTTGGATGAGGATCCGGATTTGGCGGATCTGGTGGATCTGGATCTAGAGGGTCTGGCGGATCTGGAAGATCTGGTGGATCTGGTTGATCCGGATCCCTAAACCACCCTAAAATAGTGTTGATTAGCTCCTGGAAATCCAAGCTTAGGAGGAAATATCCCCATGAATATGCCAAGATTGACATTATTAATATGAGGTGAAACATCATGTTAATAATTTTTCTCAGCCACTCTCTTTTACTGGGACCGTCCTTCTCAATACTCGGATCATAATTGAAATGGCGATAAAGCTTTTCAATTATTTGTTCCAGAAAATAAAAAGCCCAAGCGGCAAAAGCGAATTGGGCCATTTGAGCCCAATAGAGATCTTCTTTGCCAAAAATATAGATAAATAATGCCAAGCAAAACAGCTCAACATTGTGATATCTTTTTTGCCACCAGGCACTTTCGGTGATCCACTTTAACGCTGGTTTTATTAGCCATAAGAGGCCAATTAAAATCAGTAAGGTTAAAATAGCCAAGACCCAGGGAAGATAAGAAATATATCCCCTAATTTTCTCCCATTTTTCACCCCAGTCTTCAAACCCTGGGACGAGTTTAAGAATCGCAACAATTTTATCAATTGTTGTAATTAGATTAAACCCTGGGTTAGGCTGAGGATCAGGATCGGGATCTGGATTAGGAATTTCTGGATTTGTTCCCAGATAATTGTCTGGATCAAGCCAGCAAGTGGCATCCCAACAGCCACCATCATCTGGGCCAGTATTCCTGACCGCAAAGTGTAGGTGATAATTAGGATTACTTGGCGTGGTAAGCACATAGCCCGTGTTACCAACATAGCCAACCACTGATCCTTGGTCGATTTGTTGACCTACCTTCACCGCGGCTTCATCCAGATGAGCGCTATAGGTATAGAGCCCATCATGATGCTTGATAATCACGGTAATACCGTGACCCACGTTTGGCGCACTGCCTATCGGCCAATAAGTGTTCCAAACGACTTCGCCAGATGCTACTGCCAGCACCCGTGCGCGATACATTCCACATGCCATATCAACGGCATTGTGGAAGTCTTGCCCGCCGAGCGGGTTTCTTTCTCCAAAGCCAGCTCCACATCGAATGGAACCAACTACTGGAGTATTTAACCACGTTTCGCCAGCTAAAACTGGCCCCACCATTATGGTGAGGGTCAACAACACCACCAGCAAGGTGGTGTAAAACAATTTGCGTTTCACTAACCACCTCCTGGTTTATGATTGTTTAGTTTAATGACTCAACTACTTAGTGACCCAAACAAAACAAATGCTATATTTATCTTGTTAGGATCACTAAGTGTCCATTATTTTTGTTTGCTTTGTTAAAGAGCGGAGGATTAGATTGATGCTAATATCAAAAAATCCTCAAGCTAATTAGTAATAACGACATCTTTTAATTTATTTAATTAATTACCCGCTTGCCTAAGAAATTTTTTAGCAAATTCTTTAATTCGATCAGCAGTTTTATTGCCCTTTTTTGTGCCATACATCCTGCGTAATTTCTCACGATTAGCTCGGAGATTATCTGTAAAGTTTTTGGCTTGTTCAATACTCATCCCGTGAAAATAACCAGCTAGTTTTAAAGCTTCTTGGTCTTTTTCCTGATCAATCAGCCCTCTAGCTTCTTTTTCGACAGCCACCATGGTTTTTATACCTGTTATTAGACCAAAGCGTTTAATGAAGAGGTCAAGATAAGTTTTTGGATGCTTAATAATTTGCCTTGCAGTTCGCTGATCAATGCCCCGAGGAAATACTGCTTCAACTAAATCACCCTCGTTTTGATCAGTCTTTTGTGTATCAACCAGCCTTCTAGCTTCTTTTGCGACAGCCACCATGGTTCTTATACCTGTTATTAGACCAAAGCGTTTAGTGAAGTTGTCAAAATAAATTTTTGGACGGTTAATAATCCGCCTTGCATTCCGCTGATCAATTCCCTGAGGAAATACTGCTTCAATTAAATCTCTCTCCTTTTGATTAATATTTTGATCTTCATCTTCATCAGCTTGATCTTCCTGCTCCTCTTGTTGTTCTTCGGCCAAATCCGCTTCGCCATCCAAATTTTGATCGTTTAAGTCTTCATCAGCCACTTCCTCTAGCACACGATATTGCTCACTTAAATTAGCAATAATTCCTGGATCTGTTGCACTTATTTGCTCCATTAAATCAACAATAACTTGATTGTTCATAATATCGAACGTAGTATTTCTTATACTTCTTGTTAATCCATTATCAATTAATACCCCATCAATTATTTCATTAGGGTGTATAACCATTGGAAACATATTTTGGGTACTTTCGCCATACAAGAACTTTTGTCTTCCAAATAAATCAGAATATAAATAACACATGTATGCAACTTTAGGTAATTTTTTTAAGTCAGAACACTTCTCACATGTTTCCGTAAATGATGGAATCTCAAATGTTTTTTTCTCCTGTGCTTTTTTACCCACAGTTGTAGAAGCTAAATACACTGACGTTTTTGCACAAGCTCTTGTTAAAGCTCGATAATAATCTTCAATTTTCACACTATCTGAGCATTTGTCAGCGGTTATTACAATATGATGATTTTGACAAATTCGCGAGTATTTTGCTCCATCTTTTAAATCAATAATGTTTTCAAAAGTTCCTGGTATCGACTCTCCTACTAAAGTAACAGCCAAACCTTGGAGGACGTTAGTTATTCCCTGTCCAGCAATTGCAGCAGAGTCTAACACTCCTGCAAAATATCCACTTGGTTTATTATCTACAACTTTTACTCTGGGCTGAAAAACGTCTAAGACATGTATGATCCTGGCACTTTCA
>CAZBEW010000010.1:0-17413 GCA_964491115.1 uncultured Pseudomonadales bacterium
ATTCTTTTTGAATATTTTTTTAAGACCATTTTTTGTTGACTGGCTTTTGTCAAAAAAACCACATTGTAATAAGCGTAGTTGGTCTTATCAAAAGTGGAAGTATTCTTGGGATCAGTATTAACAAAAATTTTATTAGAAGAAATTTCTTCAAGTTGATGTAGAGGCACCTGATCGATGGGAAATCCAGGCAACAAATAGCTGGGTCGATTATCAGCAATTGACTCAGCACTGTTTTTTGGGTTTTTTGCTTGCTTATTAAAAATATTAGTTTTGATCAGAAAAAAAAGAATAATAGCCACTAACAATAAAATGCCAAAAACGACTAAAGTTTTCTTTTTCATAGTGTTTGCACCTATAAATTTGTTAATATTGTTATTTTATCAAGTAATTAAAAATTATTAGCAAGCAATTGCAAAACAGCAGGAGGCAATCAGCAAATAGTGGCTGCTGAATAGAAATAAATAGCGCTATAATCAAAACTATGACTATCGCGATTTTTGATTCTGGTGCGGGCGGTTTAACTGTTTTTAAAACTTTTCTAAACTTGTCTTGTGCAGCCAATTACATTTATTTTGCCGACTATCAACACTTACCTTACGGTGACAAAAAGCCAGCAGAGGTGGCAGCTTATGTGGTGGATAGTGTCAATTTTTTAGCGAAAAAAAAGATTGATGCTTTGGTGATTGCTTGTAATACTGCCACAAGTTTGGCTATTAAGGAATTAAGAAATCAAAGTCAATTTAATTTTCCAATTTTTGGCATGGAACCGGCAGTCAAACTGGCTGTTGATCAATTAGAGCAACAAGACATTGGCAGCAGAGCAAAAAAGGCAGAAGTTTTAATTGCTGCCACCAGCATTACTGCTAAAAGTCAGCAGTTGGCCACACTTAAACAAAATTTTGCGCACCAAGCTAATTATGACACCGTCATCTTGCCAGAATTAATTACAGCTGTTGAAAATAATAATTTTAATCAAGAAAAAATTAATAATTATTTGCGAAAAAATATTAATCAAACAAAAAAATATGATGCTATGGTTTTAGGTTGCACTCATTATTCTTTTTTTAGAAACAATTTTGTTGAATTATTTCCTCAAAGTTTAATCGTTGATGGTAATCTTGGAACAGCCTCTCACCTGATTAAACAATTAAAGCTCAACTGTGCAAAAAATCAAAAAAATCAAGAAAATAAAGAAAAAATTAGTTTTTATTTCTCTAAAAAGAGAAATGCTAAATTAAGAAAAAAGTATCAAGCTTTATTAAAAGTAGCCTGAATAAAGCCAATGCCACTACCGAGCATAACTGCCCCATCAGCCAACAACTGCAAAAGTGGTAAATAAAAAAAAGATCGCGGGCAATATTTCATATTTTTTATTATTGCCCATATCAAATAAATTCCCATCAAAGAAAAAATTAAATAAAAATTGGGAAAAAATATTAAAATTCCGAAAAAAATTAAATAGCGCAAAAATATTAGATAAACTTTTTTGCGAATTAAGCCAGCAAAAGCATCTCCCCTAGCAAAATTAAAAATTTTTTGGCAAAATTCTAAAATATTTCGCGGAGGCAACCAATAAACACGCGCCTCCTCGCTGAAAGCAATTTTAATATCTAAGTTTTTTAAGCGATGAGCAAATTGATAATCCTCATTGTAATCTAGTTTTTCATTTAATCCGCCCAGCTTCTCCCACAAGGATTTTTCAATTAACATTGAGCGCGTGGCAGGCAAAAAGCGCGAAGGTTGAATACGATCTGGCATCACTAAAAAATATGGAATGCTGGCTTCCTCAAAAGCACTAGTCGCTAAACCCTGATAATAACCAGCCACCACCCGAGCCTGAGTTTTATTTTGTTCTGCAGAGAGCGCTTTTAGCCAATTTTTATCTAAAACACAGCCAGCATCACTAATTGCCAACCATTGTCCACGACTTTTTTTCACAGCAAAATTTCGACCAACGCTCCGATTGCCCTCTCGAATAAACAAGCGAATAGCAACAGCATTTTTCTTGGAAAAATTTTTGATTATGTCAACAGTAGCATCGGTGGACTTAGCATCGACAATGATTAATTCGTCAAAGGGTAAAGTTTGCTTGAAACAGCTAGCTAAAAAATTTTCAATGGTCTCGGCCTCATTATAAACCGTGACTATCAAGGAAAGCGTTTTTTTCTTATAATCAGACTTAGGCACAAAGCTATTATATGAAAGTCTTACAAATTAGCCAGTATTATAGCCCACGAGTTGGCGGTGTCGAAAAACATCTGAGTCGCTTAAATCGCGAACTAATCAAGCAAGGTCATCAAATCAGCGTCTTAACAGGTAATGATGATCCACAGTTGGCAAGCCAAGAACTCCTTGATCAAGTTCAGGTCTACCGAATAGATAATGCTCCAGCAAAAAACTATAAATGTAAAATATGGCAACAAATAATCAAAAACAGGCGCTTGTTGACCGATGCAGATATTATTCATATTCATGATGTTTTTTGGTGGATAATACCACTTTATCCGCTAATGTTTCACAAAATATACATCACATTTCACGGTTATGAATCTGGAGATGGGCCAAGTAACAAGGCAATTTTTTGGCATAAATTAGCCAATAAACTAACTAAAGGGAGCATTGCGGTTGGTGGTTTTCACGTGAAATATTATGGAACTGAGACTGATTATGTCATTGATGGCGCTAGCGATCATTATAAAGCCGCTAGAAATAAAACCACTCAGCGTAAAACTGCTCAAAAAAAGATTATTTTTGTGGGACGCTTGGTTAGCGAAAGCGGTATCTTGAGTTATTTACAAGCCCTGCAAATTCTTCAAGATCAGGGTGAGGATTATCATTTGGATGTTTTTGGCAATGGACCATTAATGACTCGAGCACAAAATTATGTGCAGCAAAACAAATTAAATGTCACTTTTCATGGTTTTGTAGCTGATGCAGAGCACTTATTCCATCAATATCCAACCGCCTTCGTTTCAAGTTATTTAAGTATTTGCGAAGCCCTATCTCAAAACTGCCGAGTCATTGCCCATTATCCCAATCAATTCATCAAGGACTATCTATCAATGTCAATTTATAATGATTATATCTTTATGACAGATAGTGCTCAAAAAATTGCTCAAGCTGTCATTAAAGCACCACAGGTAAAAACTTTTGACAAGCAAGTTCGACAAAAGTTGACTTGGCCAACTATTGCTCAAAACTATCAAGATTTATGGCAAAAAAAATAAGCTACATATTGTTAACTATTATTTTATTGCTCTTACTAAGCAACATTTGGTTCATATATGTTTTACAAAAAAATGTGAAAACATATATCAACTTAAATTTAAGCAGCAGTTCCGATGAACAATTAATGGAAAAAACTGTCAAAAAAATTACAAAAAACTACAAAAATATTAATAAAAACATAAAAAAAATAGTTTTTAAGGATTTTAGTGAAGATTTGCCGATTATTTTAACGCATTTTTTAAATGAAAAAAATAATAATTATTTAATAGTTTTACAAAATAGCAATGAATTACGAGCGACCGGTGGCTTTATGGGATCATATTTTTTTCTTGAGTTTTCACGTGGAATGTGGAATATCGGCAATATTCAGGACATCTACACCATTGCTGGTCAACAAACTAATTTTCCCACTAGCCCCCCAGGACACTATGAGTATTTAAGTGAAGGCAAGGGCTTGTTAATTCAAGACGCTAATTGGTGGCCAGATGTAGCCACAAGTGCCACAGCCATGCTCAAACTAAGACAGGAAATTGCCCAAACCAGCCCTTATATAGACCAAAATTATCAGATCGCTGGAGTAATTTTTGTTAATTTGGATTTTATCGAAAACTTACTCGCTCAAATTGGGCCAATTCAGCTGAGCGATTATGATCAAGCCATCAGTGCGGAAAATTTTGCCGAAATGGCTCGCGCCAGTCGTGCAGATTTCTTTGCTGGCTCAAAAGAAAAAGCCAATTTTTTAAATCATAGTAAAGTAGCTATCACCAACAAATTGACTCAACTATCTAGTCAAGAACAGTGGCAGTTATTAAAACTGATCAATGACAATTTAATCAACAAAAATGTGCAAATTTTTAGTCAAAATCAAGAAATTCAAGCCATTTGGCAAAAACATAATTTTGCTGGCCAATTGCAAAAGAAAAATCCCCAGAGTTTTTATTTTTTTAGTGTAGAAAGCAATGTCGGCATCAATAAAGCTAATCGCCTGATAGACAGAGAGTTTCATTTTTATCGCCAAGATCAAGAAATCAAGCAAATTATGATTAAATTTCTTAATCATAATCAGGTGCCAAAATCAATTAATGATAATCCAGATCTAAAAACTGCCGATCACTTGACTTATGTCAACTATCAGCGTCTGTATTTCTCTCCAGAAGTCAAGATTAAACAAATCCAAACAATTGATGCTCAACAAGAAAAAAATAATCTTGAGTTTACCAGTCAACCCTACTTTAACCAGAGTGGCCAAGAGTTTTTAGAAGTCAGTTTTTTGCTAGCTGTGCCTGAACAAGAACAGTTGCAAGTTGTAATTGATTTAGAAAATGCTAGCGCTCATCAAGATTTAGAAATTCAAAAACAATCAGGCATCAAGCAAATTGCTATTTTTCTCTATCAAAATCAAGAATTAATCAGCAACTGGACTCTGACTAGCGATCAGTTAGAATAAAGGCATGACAGAGGACAATCTTAACGAGCTTATTAGCCAGGCACAAGAGTTTCTAGCCAATTTTAATTTACAAGATCAACAAGCCATTGTTGATCAGGCTCAAGCAGCCAGTGCCGATCCTCATTTTTGGCAACAAGAAGAAGCCCAGAGCATCATCAAAAAGCAAAAAAGAGCGCAAAACATGATTGATGAAATTACTTTAGTTAAAGTTAAATTAGCCGATTTACAAACCCTCTTAGACTTAAAAAATGAAGAAGATAAACAAGAGTTGAATCAAGAATTGCAAATCGACATCAGTAAAATTAGTAAAGAATTGAAAACTAGCTTAAAAAACTTAGAACTCAAACACTACCTCAATCAAAAATTTGATCATTGTGGAACAATTATGTCCATTCATCCCGGCCAAGGAGGCACCGAAGCGATGGATTGGGCAGAAATGTTAGAGCGCATGTATCAGCGTTATTTTGAAAGAAAAAATTGGGCCTATCGCTTGGTCAGTAAAACCAGAGGTGAAGATGCCGGCATTAAAGAAGTTATTTTTGAAATTGAAGCGGATTTTGCTTATGGTTATCTCAAGGGCGAACACGGCACCCATCGACTAGTAAGATTAAGTCCCTTTAATGCCGATAATTTAAGACAAACTTCTTTTGCCCTGGTAGAAGTTTTGCCCATAATTGAAGACAGTCAAGAAATAAAGCTCAAAGATAGCGATTTGAGTTGGAATTTCACTCGTGCTGGGGGAGCTGGGGGCCAGTCAGTAAATAAGCTTAATACAGCCGTTGAATTAACCCACAAGCCCAGTGGTATTACCGTCAAATGTCGAGAAGAACGCAGTCAAATTCAAAATAAAGAACGAGCCTTAAAAATCTTAAAAGCTAAATTAGCGAAAATCAAAGAAACAGAGCTAGAAAACACTTTGGCTCAAGAAAAAGGTGATCACCATCATGCTAGCTGGGGAACGCAAATTCGCAATTATGTTTTACACCCTTATCAATTGGTAAAAGATACGCGTACTCAAGTTGAAACCAGCCAAAGCAGTGAAGTTTTAGATGGAGATTTAGATCAATTTATTTTACCTTTAATTCGTCGTAAAATTGTTTTACAATAAAAAAAAGGAAAATTATTATGATAGAAGTCAGAAAAATGAATATTGACGAAACTCAACAAATTGAGGACAATCAAGACTCTCCAAATACAATTATTGAGAATTTAGACGACAACACCATCATTGACACAAACATACAGGAACAGGATAAAAAAACCATGAATAAAGCAGAAAAAAAGAAATTTATTATTTTTATTGTCGTCGCCATTGCGATGGGGATATTAACTGGCTATGGCAGCGCTAAACTCGGCAAAAAAAATAATTTAGATGCTGGCAACGTCGCTCAAGTCGCCAGCGAAGTTGACAGCATTAAAGCTGGCGACTTTTTTGGTGTCACAGATGAAGGAACTTTTACCGATAGCGCCCAAGGTTATTTAGAAAAAGGCGGTGTTAATGGAGAAGGCTCTCATCGCTTGTTGAGAGAGGGTGGGCCTAGCCAAACGGTTGCCATTACCTCTTCAGTTACCGAACTTGATGATTTTGTGGGCATGGAAATTAAGGTTTGGGGCGAAACCAATAAAGCCCAAGCTTCTGGTTGGTTTATGGATGTTGGTCGAGTCGAAGTCATTGCTGTTGATGTCGATCCACTTATCTAAAGTCTAGACTAAATACCTAGTTAATGATTTAATGGAAACTGCCTATGATTATTTTTTCAGACGTCAGTAAATCTTTTGGCAATCAAGACACTGCCATTAAACATTTTTCTCTGCAAATTAATGATGGAGATTTAATAGTGATCACTGGACCCTCTGGGACAGGAAAAACCACTTTAATGAATTTATTAATTAAAGAATACGAGCCCAGTGAGGGCGAAATTGAACTAGACGGAGAAAAACTAAGTCAACTAAAAAAAACACATATTCCTCAACTGAGACGCAAAATTGGCGTGGTCTTTCAAGACTATAAATTGATCAAAGAAATGAATGTTTGGGAAAACATTGCTCTACCCGCTTATATTCAAGGTAAAACTGATCGAGAAGTTGAGGAGAGAGTCACCGATCTCTTAAACTTAATTGGTTTAACAGACAAAGCGCTTTTGTTTCCCAATCAACTCTCTGGAGGAGAAGCGCAACGGGTCAGTATTGCTCGAGCCCTAGCTTGTGGACCAAAAATAATTTTTGCAGATGAACCAACTGGCAACCTAGACGCAGAAGCCAGTATTGCCATTACCCGCCTGCTTAGAAAAATCAATCAATTGGGCACCACTCTGCTTTTTGCCACTCATGATAATTTAGTGCTCGAAGAATTGGCTAAAGAAAAAATAGTGAGATTAGAAAGAAAAATTGAGGAATTAGAAGAAAATAATCAAAAACAAGCTGAACAGCTCGAAAAAATGCAAGATCTTGAATGTAAAGAAGAAATGCTTGAGCAAGAAGAGCATGCACAAGAAAAACATGACGAAGCCGAAGAACATGAAGAAAAGCTTAAAAAAAGTAGAAAATCCATATCAAAAAAAAGCAAAGAAGAAGATAAAAACCAAGATCAAAAAAACGATAGCAATAAAAAGAAAAAAACAAAAAGCAAATAATTATGAAAAGCTTTAATTCAGCCTTAACGGCAATTCGCCGCTCACCATATCAAAGCATTTTAAGCATTATTGTTTTAACTATCACTTTTTTTATTGCCTTTATGTTTTCAACAATGACTATTGGTAGTCAAAAAATTTTACAATATTTCGAAACTCAACCTCGAGTAATAGCTTTTTTTAAACTTGAGACGGAAGATAGTGAAATTAATCAATTGGCTGAAGAATTAAGGCAAAAAGACTTTATTAAAGACATTGATATTGTAGATAAAACTGAAGCCCTAGAAATTTATCGCCAAGAAAATCAAGACAACCCGCTCCTTTTAGAGCTAGTGACTGAAGATATTTTGCCAGCTAGTATCGAAGTATCAGCCTATGACGCGCAAAATCTAGAAACTATTAGTCAATTATTAAAAGATAATAAATTTGTGGAAGAAGTTGATTTTCAACAGGATGTGATGCACAGTTTGACTCGTTGGACAACTGCCCTGCGTTTGTTTGGCTTATTCTTTTTGATTATTTTAGTGCTTGTCTCTTTTTTAATGATTATGGTCACTGTTAACTTAAAAATTAGTGCCAAAAGGCAAAACATTAAGATCATGAAATTCATTGGTGCCAACGATAAGTTTATTAGTCAGCCCTATCTTCTTGAGGGAATTTTACTAGCTATTATTGCTAGCGTGATTGCTTTCGCCTGTTATTTTGCCCTGTTCTTTTACATGACCCCGTGGCTAGGTGACTTTTTACAAGGAATTATCGAATTTCCAATTAATTGGCAATTCTTCGTTTATCAATTTGTAGCTGGCTTAATCGCAGCTGTCTTACTTGGTACTTTTGCTAGTTTAACGGCGGTCAAACGCATGTTAAAAAAATAGTCGACATGAAAGTCAGCAAAACTTCAATTAAATTTAGTGCCTTTATTATCATTTCTTTATCTCTGTTATTTTGGCAGAAACAGCCAGTTTTTGCCCAAAGTTGTGATGAACAACATAATTGTGAAAAATATCAAGATGATGAAGAAAAAAAAGACAAATACACTAGTTGTTTAAACGACTTAAAAGCTTGTTGGGAAGGTAAAATTAGTCAGGCTAAAACTCAAGCTAACACTCTCCAATCAACCATTAATATCCTTAACGGTCAAATCCAACTCCAATCAATCAAAATCCAACAAACCACTAATGAAATTCAACAATTAGAAAAAGAAATTACTGAATTAACGCAACGGATTGAGGGTTTAAGTATTTCTCTAGATAAGTTGAGCGGCATTTTAATTGAAAAAGTTCGTGCCAGTTATAAACAAAGTCGCACTCAATTCAAAATTAATTTGTTTGCCAATGATTCATTTAATGACTTTGTCAGCCAATATCGCTATCTTAATATAGCTCAAGAACAAACCCTAGAAGTGATGCGCCGCACTGAATTGCAACGCGCCACTTATGATCAACAAAAAACTTTAAAAGAAGAAAAACAAGAAGAGGTGAATGCTAAAAAAATTGATTTAGAAGGACAAAAAGCAGAATTAGATGCGCAAAAAAGCGCGAAAAATAATTTATTGGCTGAAACTAAAAATAATGAAGCGGTGTATCAACAAAAATTATCAGAGGCACTGGCTGAACTCAACTCATTAAAAGCCTTTTCTAGTAGTAAAAGTGGTTCAACCCTACCAGAACAACGTAGTCCAGACGGCTGGTTTTTTAGCCAACGTGATCAGCGTTGGGCTAATCAATTAATTGGGAGGAGTAATATGAGTATTATGGAGGTGGGCTGTTTAATTAGTAGCACGGCCATGATGATGAAAAAGTTTGGCGCAAATGTTAACCCCATCACCATTGCTAATAATAGTAGTTATTTCTTTTCCAATACTGCTTATATGTCGAAACCTTGGCCCACTCCAGCCGGATATAGCTATCAATACAGTACATATTCTCAAAGTGATTTAGATAGTAAACTAAAGAAAAATCCGGTTATTGTTAAATTACGAACAGCAACATCATATGGCACCCATTTCATTGTGATCAAAGAAAAGAAGAATGATCAATATATCATCCATGATCCCTGGGAAGGTTATGATAAAAAATTTAGTGATTTTTATCGTTTGTCAGATATTTTACAGGTTGCTAGCTTAGTGAAAAATTAAATTAACTGGCTACTCTCTTTGCCAAGCGCGCTTTTCTCTTTACTCGGTAAAACATAAACGTCTTGATGGTAATCATTTTCCCCCACCAACTGAGCTTCGCCGCGGATAATTTGTTCCATGGGTCGACAAGCCCGACAGCCTTTCTCACCATGAGGACATTTAAAATGATCTAATTTACGCATTGTTTTAATTTTTTTAGCAATGATGAGCACCTCAGCTTCAGCCCAAGCTAAATCTGGTAATTTTTGTTCTTCTGGCTTATCACTTGATTCTAAATACCAATAACTGGCTTTGGCCACCTCTCGATGTTGACAATAATGAACTAATAAATGATAAATGGGTAACTGCAAAGAGTTGACATCTTCACCATTTTTTCCAGTCTTAAAATCAATAATATGTACCTGATCTGCTTCTGGCAAATATTCTAACCAATCAATCTTGCCACATAAAATAATCTCTTCTTCTTCAGAAAGCCAAAACCAGGGCAAATCTTCTTTAATTTTGACGGCCAAACCCTTGAGGGGCCCAGGATTATTCATGATTTTTCGCAGCATTTCTGCACCTCGTTCTTTATAAGCCATTTCTGTTGCTTCATCAAAAAAACCACCCCTAATCCCGCTATATTTTTTCCACTCTTGATCAAATTTTTTAATTAAACTCTCAGAAAAACGTTGATCTACAGGGATTATTGATAAAGCTTCTATCACACTGTGAACAGCTGCTCCCAAAGCCAGTGGTGGCGAAATCAGCTGGATTTTGTGTTTAGTTTTGGGATCTTTATAAACATTTTTTAAATAATAAGCTCGAGGACATTGGATAAAATCACTGATGGAGCTGTGAGAAACCCAAGTTGCTTTAAATTTATCAGCCATAATGAAGCCATTATATCGAAAGCCTAATTTTTTGCTATAATGAACCTTATCCTTATGTCGGAAGAAACAAAAAAAGCTAAAAAATTACTGCCCCTTTCCCCTTATTTTGAGGATTACATCAAACAATACCAAATGGATTGGGAATACCATAATCAACCAGTAATTGCCGCTCTCGAAGTAGATGGCGTAGCTTCAAAAATTGCTAAAGCCTACGAAAAAGTGCGCAAGGTAGTTGATTGGAAAGACGAAAATTTATTACGTCGAGCCACTATTGAAAGAATACTAAAACGTCACTTAATTTCTAAACTTTATGGCATTAGCATTATGCCCGATGTTAAGGCTAGCGAAATTGCCGAGCCAATCGCTTTAGAATTAATGCGTAGTGGTTATTTTGATCATGGACGAGTTGGTCGAAGTCATGTGATCGAGCTAGAAAAAATGCTCGACAAATATATTAAAATCCTCAGCGATAGCCGTTTGCCGAAGGATAAAGATGATATCCAGGTAAAAAACAAAATTAATTTTTATAATTGGATTATTGAGTTGGGCGCTTGTGAAATTGAGGAATTATTATTTCCAAACTTTAAAGAAAATGCCTTGATCAATTTGATGACGAACATCCTTTACCAAAAAATTGGCATCACACCACGCAATCAAGTTGATGATATGGAAAAATTTTTGCAAACTTATATTGCCGTTCATCGAACTTTATATAATTTTGATAATTCAATTATTGCTTATAACTTAATTAAAATAAAATATCCATTTTGGGTTAAAGAAGACCCCGCCAGTGTTAAAAAAGTTGTCGAAGAGGCAGTTGCAATTCGCCAAGATATTGAAGAAGATTTAGAAAACCCTTTAGGTAAGAAATTTTTTCAAATTGCTGGTAAATATGATGCGGCTTATCGCTTAATTAATGATATCACAGGAGAAATTAACAACACGCCCAGCGTTGTGAGAAACACTTATGCCGATGAAAAAAAACTCAATGAATTAATTGAATCGGTCTACGAAGCAAGAAGAAAAACCCTTAAAAAAAGGCTGTTTAGGTCATCTATCTATTCAACTTTGTCAATTTTTGTATCTGGTATAGCCAGTTTTGTCATTTTTGAAGGCCCAGTAGCCAGACTCGCAGGTGAACCTTTTAAAATAACAACACTATTTTTTGATTTATTAATTCCAAGTTTGGTAATGTTTTTATTGGTGCTAGCGATTAGACCGCCACATCAAAGTAATTATCCAATAGTTGTTCAAGAAATTAAAAAAATTGTCTATCAACAAAGTGAAGAAGATGTTTACGAACTTGAACTTCACAAAAAGAAAAATAAGTTTTTAAATGCCCTATTTATCTTAGCCTCCACTCTTTTTGGCTTGGCTGGTTTAGGGCTGATTTTTTGGCTGTTTAAAATTGCTAAGGTCCCATGGACATCCATGTACATTGACACTATCAATGTGGCAATGGTGTTTTTTGCTGCCACAGCCATCAAAGCTTCTTCTAAAGAAATTACCATTAAAGATAAGGGTAATATATTTGAATCTTTTCTTGACTTATTTTCCGTACCCATGGCAAAATTTGGTCAATGGTTTAGTAATAAATGGCGAGAATACAATATTGTCGCAGCTTTATTTACTGTTTTGGTAGACACCCCTTTTTCTGCCATTATCCGTTTGGTAGAAGATTGGCAAAATTTTCTTAAAGAAAAAAGCGCAGAAATTCACTAAACAAATACCAAATAAAACTAGAGGGAATTGCTATTCAATTAGAAGCATCTTTGTTATAATGCAAGAGTTTCTAAGCTTTTGCCGGATGGTTATTAATAAGGCTGTTTAATAAGGAAGCGTCGCATAGTGGCCAATTGCACAGGTTTGCTAAACCTGAACCCTTATGGGTTTCGTGGGTTCGAATCCCACCGCTTCCGCCAAAGTCTAAGCAACTTTTTCAATTAGTTTAGGAAAATAACACACTTAGTTTTTTAATAAACTTCCAAAAAACTTGCCTTTATTCATTGCGTCTTTTAAATTACTCAGCTCGTTTCCATTCATAATTAAAACCGTAGTGTTGTTTTTTTGACAAAGTTTAGCTGCTATTGGATCAAATGGCAGATTCATTCCTGGAATCCACTCATCACCAATCATTTCTCTGTATTTTTTCCAAGACATTTCTTCAATGGCTTTTGCATTAGGATTTTTTTGGGGATCATCATCATATACTTGAGACACATTAGTTAAATTGACAACATATGGGGCTTTGATTCTTTCTGCTATTTTTGAAGCAACATAGTCAGTAGACCATCCCGGCTTCCAGCCTCCAGCTACCACTATAGCTGCATTCATATCTATATTATCTTCTTCAGGGTTGGTGACAATTGCCGGCTGGGCTATATTGGCGAAGACAGTTCTCATTAAATGGGCATTTACTCTGGTGGTATGAACACCAAGCCAGTCCAAGTCATCTTTTGAGGCGCTGGGTCCTAAGATATTTTTTGCCCCTTCTTGAAAAATTCTAGTGAGTTTTCCACCGCCAGTGATTAATAGGAACTTCCATCCTTTATCAACTTGTTCTAGGACAAATTCTTTAAATTCCTTAAGGAATTTATCATTAATATTTTCGGGGAAGATCATAGATCCACCAACCGAAACAACTATTCTTTTGTTTGCTGTTTGATTTATTGGGAAAGATGGCATTAGATAGCTCCTTTGTTAATCACTACTTGAATTATTGTACTGCAAAAAAAATTGTAGTCCAAATTATTCTTTTGGAATCAGGTGATAGATATGATCATCTCCCTCATAAACTTGTCCCCGACCATCAGTATTACTCGTACTAAAATAGATTGTGCCATCAGGAGCTTCGACAAGATCTCTAACCCGACCGACATTGATATCTGGCAATTTTTGGTAAGATACAACTTTGCCAGGAGTATTATCATCAAAAACAACTTGGATAATTCCTTCTCCACGAAGAACGCCAAACAAAAAGGTGTTTTTAAACTGAGGAAAAACCGAGCCCCGATAAAACATCCCCGATCCTGGAGCTTCTGCCGGTGTAAATAAAATAACTGGACTTATCAATCCTTCTTGACTTTTTTCATGAGACACTATCGGCCAACCATAATTATTACCAGCTTCAATGATATTAACTTCATCGCCACCTCTCGGACCATCGTTGCCACTTGGGCCGTGTTCTGTGGCAACTAATATGCCTGATTCTGGATGCCAGTCAAAGCCCTGAGGGTTGCGGTGTCCATAAGAAAAAATTGCCGAATTGGGAAAGGGATTATCGGCAGGAATACTGCCATCTGCATTGATACGCAATATCTTACCAGCGAGAGAATTTAAATCTTGGGCACTTTCTTTATTACTTGCGTCCCCTGTTGAAATATATAGTTTATCGTCTGGACCAAATCTTAGTCGGCAGCCAGCATGAAAACGAGCCACAGGAATATTATCAATAATAATTTGCTTATCAATTAGTTCAGTGCCGGCATCTGTCATACGGACAACTTTAACTGCGCTACTCATAGTATTGTTATTGCTTGCGCTTGGTTCCGCGAAATTTTTTTCATAGGCAATACAGACATAGAGCTGTTTATTAATTTCATATTGTGGATCAAGAACCATGCCCATCAATCCTTCTTCATCGGTGTTTAACACTTCTGGGAAGGTGTGTAGTGGCTCCTCACTCAACACTCCATCTTCGATGAGTCGAATTCGTCCTGATCTTTCTGTAACTAGCAAGCGATTGGGGCCAGTAAAAACTATGCTCCAAGGAACACGAAGCCCAGCGGCAAACACCTCTAGCTCATAGTCAACAAAATTAGTTTTGAAATCAGTTTCTGATTGACTATTTGAATCAATAAAGACTGAGTTACCAGGTTGCAGTGGACTGGATCCAAAACCCATATACTTAGACAAAAATAAAAACAATCCCAACAAAGCGAGAGCGCTAATAGCAATAATTATCAGAGTCTTTTTTGATTTTAGTTTAGAAGAAACTCTAGTCTGTGTTTTATTCATGCTAGCCCTCTCGGCATTTATTAGTCTTACTCTACTTTCTTTATATACTAGATTTCTTATATATTCTATGTTTGAATATCGCTATATCAATCATATGTCAGCATCGGAATTTTCTAGAGAACGCGTTTATACAATTCTGCGCACTATCCCCTCGGGAAAAGTCATAACATATGGCCAACTTGCTAAGCTAGCAGGTAATCCACGAGCAGCTCGAGCCGTCGGCTTGTACATGCGCACCAACCCCGATGCACCACACACTCCCTGTCATCGAGTGGTAGCTGCCGATGGCAGTTTGCATGGCTACTCTGGCCCAGGAGGAATTCAAGAAAAAAAGAAATTACTTATAGGCGAAGGTGTCACTTTTACATCAAAGCGAGCTGACAAAGTCGACTTAACGCAATCTGCTTTTCTTTCAAACAGTAAAAAGAAATAAACTATAGTAAAAATAAATAGACTTCTGTTTTCCACATCATCAACGGGGTGCTGATATAATGTAAAAGTATAAAAAGGAAAATTTAATGAAAAAAATCAAAGTCTCTATCCGCGACGAACACACTCTAGAATTACAAGAAGATGGCCACAAAGGCGACCTCATTGATCTGTCATTACTGCACGAATTAGATATTGATCAATCAACTATCAAAAGTGTGGTCGAGTCTATTAAAAAAGATGCTTTTGAAGCAGAGTTAGACAAAGTGCGCAAAACCATTGAAGAGCAAAAAGAGTTAGAGGCCAAACTTAATGAGCAAAAACTTAGCGAAAGAATAACAATTTTAGAGCGAGAAAAAGAAGCAGCCGTTAAATTAGCAGAAGCGAATGCCAACAGTTTAAACAAAGAAAATCTTGCCAAAAAAGAAACCGAAATTACCAAACTTCAAGCTCAACTACAAGCCACCCAAACAGAAAAAAAATTAGCTGTCACCGAAGCCATCAAAACCCTTGAAAAAGAACGCGATGAATTGCTGCATAAATTAGATAAAAAAGATTCTGAATCAAAACTACTTGTAAGCTCACTTAATGAGAAACATGAGGGTGAACTGAAAAGTAAAAATGAAATGATTGAATATTACAAAGACCTTAAACTCAAACTGTCAACCAAATTGCTTGGAGAAACACTTGAACAGCACTGTGAAATCGAATTTAATAAACTGCGACCTAGCGCTTTTCCCAATGCCTATTTTGAAAAAGATAATGATGCAAAATCTGGAAGTAAAGGCGATTATATTTTTAGAGAAACCGATAGTCAGGGAGTAGAAATTGTTAGCATTATGTTTGAAATGAAGAATGAAGGCGATGAAACGCAAACTAAGAAAAAAAACGAAGATTTTCTCAAAGAATTAGATAAAGATCGCAAAGAAAAGGACTGTGAATATGCAGTTTTAGTGTCTTTATTAGAAGCGGACAATGAGCTTTACAACACAGGTATCGTTGATGTATCACATAAATATCCTAAAATGTATGTCATTCGACCGCAATTTTTTATCCCCATGATTACTTTGCTGAGAAATGCCGCTTTGAATTCACTTAAATATAAATCTGAATTAGCTTTAGTTAGAAATCAGAATGTGGACATCACCACTTTTGAAGATGAAGTAGAAAACTGGAAAAGTAGCTGGTTAAACACAATTAAGTATGCTGGCCAAAAACATGTCGAAGCCATAGAGCAAATTAATAAGGCAATTAAAGATCTGGAAAAAGTTCGAGATGCCCTCACTTTATCAGACAAACATCTATTGAGTGCTGAAAATAAAATGGATGATTTGACAATTAAAAAACTCACCCGCGGCAATCCAACCATGCAAAAAAAGTTTGCTGATTTAAAAAAATAAATTAGTAAAGACGGGTATTTGAGCGCTAAAATATCACTAGGATATGAAGGAGAAAGTCGAGATTTGTGGGAAGTGGTTAGATCTTAGTCTAGCGCTATGGAACAATCATTTCGGCAGGTATTCTAGAAATTGTTAGTCCCCAATCCTTTGCAGTATGAATCGGCATTCCAGTCATCGGATCATATTTAACTGGTGTGTTTAGCATTTGGTTCATAAGTTGGCTTAAGTCACTGTTAAATAGATCTGGTTCTACCTGATTATAAATAGCGTATCCATATTCTTGAATACCCCCAAGGCTTGGATTGGGAGCTCCGACCATACCTGATGGAACCTGAAAAACTGTTCTTAGATCTGTGCCATACATTTCTGCAAAACGCCTATCTAAAGGTGATTCGTAGAGAGCTAAAGTTTCTCTACCTGTAACACCTAATAAGCCGTTTGCCTGGATACTCTCGTAAGATTCCGGGTTTTTTGAATAATGAACTAGATTAATAGTATTAGCACTTGGATCCCCATGCCCCCAATTACTCATATCACTAGAGGCTTGATTAATTTGTTGGTTGTATATTTTTAACTGTTTGCTAGCATTCCCAAATTGGTATACTCCTGATGCTGTTGATCCTATTGCAATTCCTGCATTAGCTAAAGCCCCATAGCATTCATATGAAGAAGTTCCATAAACCTTGCAAAGATTATTAGCATTTATACCGCTAACTGTAAGATTGCCAAAATTATCAACCATTCCAAGTCCAGTCAATGTTAATTGGGAAGTAGCGGACAATGTAGTGCCGGCAACCTGACTCACTACAGAAGAACCACCGCCAATCAAACCTGTTACCGCGCTAATAGAACTTGTGACACAAGTTCGAGAAAATTGATCTTTAACTTCTTGGCTAATGCTTGGATCATTTCTTATTTCAGCTAATTGGCTACAAGTATAATAAGCTTGTATTCCTTGATTAGCAGCAGAAGCAATTTGAACAACTGGGCCTACAACAGGAATAAAACCTACAGCAATAGTTACAGCAGTGCCTCCAACCAATTGAGTTCCCTCCCACACTCCCTCTGCATATTGAGCATTGACCTCAGCCTGGGTAGTGTCTGAACAAAATTGCGCTACTGTCCCCGGCATTACAACACAGTTCTCCCGTTTACACGGTGTTTGTAAAAGACCACAGGGAATCATTTGTTCACTAAGCTCCTGACAACAAATAGAAGTCTCATTGATACAAGTGCCAGAGGCTGGTGCTTTA
>CAZBEW010000011.1:0-13019 GCA_964491115.1 uncultured Pseudomonadales bacterium
GAGAAAGTTTGCCAAGTAGAATTGCCACTTTTATTACTGAATTTGCTCGCACTTCACTTTGGAAGTCTATATCCCAGTTTATTGCTTTGTTTTTCGCTTTATTATTGCCTATTACCACATATTTATTACTTTTATTGAAATTTTATCGATACTTATCATGGGCCAGCTTGAAAAAGGTGTTTTTGGCGCTCTGGCCCTGGTCTAGAAGGAAAAATCTAGTTTTTGAATACCGAAATAGTCAGGCAGCACCTTTAGTGAGAGTTGAACTAATCGATGCTGAAACAAAAGAAGTTATTGACTGGCAAATTACCAGTTATTTAGGTCAATTTTTTGACTTTTCTTGGCCAAATGATACTGCTCTCACCCTTGAAGTTAAAGATAATAATTTTTATTTTCCCATTGGTGAACAGAAGCCGGCTTTTTTAACTTGGTATAACTTTTATCAAAAAGAAGTGTTTATGATTGAAGATAAGGATCAGCAAACTGAGGCAAAAAATACTGATCAGCCAGCAGAGCTTGTTAATGATCAACAAGCTGAGGTAAAAAACACTGATCAGCCGGCGCAAATTTTTGATAATCAGCAAACTGAGGCAAAAAACACTGATGATCAGCCGGCGCACTTGTTTAATGCTAAACGAGCTTTGGCAATTCCCACCCTGATGGCAGAGGGGAAAAACAATCTACCAATCATTGAACGAATCCGAATTATTCTGGCTTATTTGCTTAGTTATCCCTGGTGGTTGTGGACATTGGGTTTATTGTTTATTTTACCTTTTGTCTTGAGGTATCCAAGTATTTTTAATTACTTGGCTTTAATTTATTATTTGATAATTGCTCTAATTAAATATTTTTATGTATCTGGTAGTAAAACTTGGCAATTTAGGGCTCTCTACAGTAATGCTAGACAAATTGATCAAAATTTAATTTTAGTAGTCAACGATTTGGACAGGGGCTTTTCTCAAGCTCAGGTAGTAAAAATGAGTGATAGTTTAAGCGATAAGATTCATTTATTAACAAGCAATTTTATCTTCCATTTACAAACAAAAGATTATGCTTTTTGGGATGGTCAGGGAGTCATTAGTGAGAGTGAATATAGACTTGGTCGAGAAAAAACTAAGGATGGTGAGGGTGAAAGAGATCAAGAAAAAGTTGCTGAAAGCGAAGGCGGAATTGGTCGAGAAAGAACTGGTGAGAGCGAAGGCAAAACAGATCAAGAAAAAATTAGTGAATTTAAAATGCATCCAATGACTGAAGCCGATCATAAACTTAGGAATTTGCGACTGCGTTGTCAATTGTTGCCCCGGCGATAAGTAATAAATGATCTTGCTTTTCTTGATAGAAAACCGCGGCTTGTCCGTCGGCAGGGGCAAAAATTTTACTCTTAGTTTTAACTAGAATTTTTTCTTGTTTTGCTTGAACTTGGCAAGGAATGAGTTTGCCAGTGTTGCGAATTTTTACTAAAGCGTAAAATTTTTGCTTTTTTTGCCAGAGTTTTTCTTGACTATTATTGACAAAATGGAGATCTTTAATCAAGAATTCTTGGGTAAAAGCCATTGCGCTTGTGTCCACCACCAACTGATTAGACTCGATTATTTTTTTACTCACTACTAAAACGGGGGTGCGATCTTTAGGAAAGTCGATGCAAGTGCTCTTTTTTAATGCACTTCGATCAATGCTAAAACCATGGCGTTGACCAATGGTATAAAAAGCCAAGCCTTGATGTCGACCAATAATTAGCCCGTTTTGATCAATGATGTCTCCAGGGTTTTCTTGGATGTTTTTTCTTAGAAAATCTTGTAAATTAGTCTTTTTTAAGAAACAAATATCAAAAGATTCTCGATTTAAATGTGGTAAATTGGCTTGTTTGGCTAAGTCGATGACCGCTTTTTTAGTTAAAGAACCCAGCGGAAATAAGATTTTAGCCAATTGCTGCTCAGTCAATTGATATAAAAAATAACTTTGATCTTTACTTTGATCTTGGGCATTGGCTAAATAAAATTCTTGAGATTTTTCGACAATCTGCGCATAATGGCCGGTGGCTAAATGACTAAAGCCTGCTGTTTCAGCCCATGCCAAAAGTTGGCCAAACTTGAGTAATTTGTTGCAAACAATGCAGGGGTTAGGAGTTTGACCTTGGCGATAACTATCTAAGAAATAATCTATAACCTCGCTTTTTTGTTCTTGGGAAAAATCTAGTATTTGAAAAGGAATATCCAGTGCTTGAGCCACTGTCTGGGCAACTTGGCTTTCTTCTTCGATCAGCGCTTGTTGCTGGGCGTTTTGCGCATAAAATTTAATATAAACAGCGCCGAGCTCAAAGCCCTGTTTTTTTAACAAGTAAGCAACGGTACTAGAATCTACTCCTCCAGAAAGGGCTACTAATATTTTTTTTACCATATTAAAAAATAAAATTTCTTTTAGCTAAAGTTTGAATTTTTTCGCGATAAGCCTGTGGATCTTCCGTGTAAAACCTAGGTAAAATTGCCTGGTAATTGGGATTAATTTTTTGGGCTTTTTTTACATCTTGGTAAGCCAACTTCCCATAATAAAGAGGGCTTGGATCGTAATGGTGACGACGCAAATATTTTAAGACTTGGGCAAAGCCTGTCAAATAAACTAGGCCCTTACTGAATCCTCCAGGCAAACTGGTATCAGTCAGTCCTCTTTTGTTTTTTAAAGCCTGAGACCAAGCCTTTTGTGGATCTTGATGATATTGATAATAAAATTGATAGACAGTTTTATAATCTGCTTTATTGGCTAGTTGTACTCCTAAATATGCGAGGGCTGGTTGAAAAACCAACTGTTGATCGCTATTAAAGTATTGATTGATAACAGCTAAACCCTCTTCGGTGAGTAAATGATCGCGGAAAGAATAGGCTTTTTTTCGTTTGTACCAGGGTTGTAACAGGTAATTTTCTTGTCTCAGAATATGGGTGCCAATTTCATGATCCAAAGTGTTGACTAGGCGCTTTTGGTTAAAATTAATCGGCAAACGAATTTTAATAGAATTTTCTGAAAAATTAACGGCAAAACGACTGGTGAAAGTTTCACTAAAAACTATTTGGTACTTGTCGCTTAGGGCATAATCATCGAGGTAGGCTGTGGCAATCTTTTTAACCTCTTCTTCGCTTAGAATGTTATTTTGACTTTGTTTTTGTTGAAAAAGATTTTCTTTTTGCGCCTGTTTAATAATTTTTTTAGCCAAATGAGCATAGCAGCAATTAGTTTTTCCATAATAATTTAAAGATGAGATATCAATTGGCTTTTGATACTGAAATTGTGGATTATAATTTGCCTGTTTAGCAAAAAATTTCTCTTTTTCACTAGCTAAGTTGACTGGAACAAGGTCTTTGAGTTTAATCATTTTCGCCTGGACTGATGATAAAACCATCTAAATCTTTGCGGCCTATTTCGACTTTATGTAATCGATGATTAAGCTTTTTACTGATCAACATGGTGCTTTTAATAATTTGTCCTCTTAATTTAATTTTAATATTAATGACTGGTAAATTGCCCTCTTCTTTTTCTTTCTGAAACCACAATAAATCTTCAACATCGAGAAGACCTAGTTTGCCTGCTAAATCCCGAGCAATCGCACTATGCAAGCGACCAGTATTAATAAAAGCGCTTGTGGTGATGCGTTGTTTTTCTTCGCCATATAAGACAATTTCTTCTTTTAGACCGATATTGGTAATTGCGCTTTTAACTTTGATGCGATTAGAAAAATCGCTGGCAAAAAGCGCTTGAGCTATTTTTACCCCGTGTTCTGCATTAACGACATTTAAGCCCTCTACTCTTTCCAAGCGTCGACGTAATCCAGCTTGATTAGCAGCTTGGATGGAAAGTCCTGGAGTGGCATTGAGCTCGACCACCATTGGTCCCTTAATTTTATGTAGAAAAATATCAACTCCACAATAAATTAAATCAGCTGCTTCACTAGCTCGAACAGCGCTCAGTAAGACTTTTTGCCAAGTAGGGATCACAATCCCGTTTAATTTCTTTTTTGTTCCTGGTAAGTATTTAATAAGTTGTTTTTTATGAGCCACTGCGTAAGTGGTGATGCCACTACTAATATCAATGCCGACAGCTATGGCTCCTTGAGAAACATTGGCTCTTCCAGAGGATTCTTCAGTGGGTAGTCGTAACATGGCCATGACCGGCACTCGATTAAAGACAATCACCCTAACATCAGGTGTGCCACGATAAGAATATTTCAATAATTTGGGGTGAATTGGGATACGCTCTTCGATAATAATATTATGATTGGAACCATGAATACTATATTGACCAGTGAGAATATCTCGGCAATGAAGTTTTATGTCATCAAGGTCCCATTTATTGCCCAAAACATCCAGCCACTGTTCTTTATTTACTTTTTTTCTAAAGGCAATTACTCCAGTGCCAGCATGCCCATTAGTGGGCTTAATGACGAAATCTCCCTCTAGTTTTCCCCAAGCAAAATCATTAACATCTTCACCAGTGCCTAAAATCCCGTAAATTTTTGCACAAGGAATATCATAATCATTTAATAAAATTTTTGTAGCATATTTCGAACGAGCAATGGCCTTGGCTTTTCGAGAATTACGACTGACATAGAGACTATTACGCGCGTTGATACCCAGAAGATCGCTGGCATTGGCTTTTTTTATCATAAAATTATTTATTCTTCTAATCCTGGAGAGTCATCATTGTCTAGTTTCTTATATTTCTCGGAACGGCTTTTATCTTTGAGTAAATCTTGAAAACGAAAATATTCTAAAACTCTTAAACCGGTGTAACGACCGATGGCCAGATTAAGAATGGCTACCAATAAAATAGTTAATTCTGGTTTTAAAATGACAAAGCGCTGAATAGTTTCATTACCAAAAATTAAGGCGCCGATGATGGCTAAGACCAATGTTTCAAAAGTGATACTTAGGGCCTCTCCACGACTAGCAAACATTTGACTGGTCATAAAATTTTCCGTCAACAAAATGATGATTAGTAAAGGAAAAATACTAACATTTAAGACTAAATCAATTTTTAATACTGAGCCAACAGTCAACAACAGCAGCATGACAATTGATACAAGTAATAGCGTCATGGCTGTTTTAGGCAAAACTGGCATTTTTAAAAACTTCAATAAATATCTGGCTAACATGGCTCCTAACAATACAGTAATAAACAAAATAATCCCGGTGGTTAAACCAGTAGAAACAAAAGCTACAGATAAAACAGCTGGAATATAAATGCCAAAGCCCTTGAAGCCAATAACATGTCTAGCCAAAGCCACTAAAGAAGCGACAACTGGAAAAATTAATATAATCACGACTAGGCTGGCAGGCAGACCTTGAGCAACAGCTTGACGAATGGCTTTTTGTAGAACATTAGTTGGGTTTAGGGGGCCAATGGGATTTTCGTCTAAGTAGGCAGCTAAAACGCTTTTTTGTCGACCAGTGGTTTCAGTAATATCTTCATCGGCCTTTTGTTGAATTTTCTCGACAATTTCAGCTGATGGAGAAGCCAAACGAGTACTGTCACTAGCTTCAGCTTCTGCACTTGATTCTTCAATGGCTTCTAGGCTGGCTAAATCATCGCCTTCAAATCTCACTGGATTGGGACTCTGCGCGAAAACTGTTGACAATCTACTCTGGTTTATCAGCAGACTGCTGATAAGCAACAACATAATAGTTAAACAGAGGGACAAAAATTTTTTACTAGGCATAAGACCTTAATAGTTTTTATAAGATAAAAGAAACAATGTTTTGAACAAAGGCAATTAAGGTTGAAACAAAGAGTAAAGTAAAGAATTGATTTAATCGTAGACCTAAAATAATCATTGGTTGAATATTAAACCCTGGTACTAAATAAGTGACTAACCATAAAATAAAAACATTAATAATAATTGAGAAAAAGCCAAGGGTTGCAACATTAATTGGTAAAAACAGAAATTTTAAGATTGGTTTCATAACTTTTTCTAGTAAAGTTAAGACGATTCCAGCCATAATCAGCGTAACGAGGTTGCTATAGCCCACATTTGGCAAAGCCCAAGCTAAAATAGCAATGGTGGCAATTAAGACGATAATTGGTTTGAGTAGTTTCATAAATATCCTTTATTTCCTTATATTTCAAGCTAGTTCTTGCTATTGTAAAAGATTTTCCAGTCTTAGTCTAGTATGTTGTTTTTTAGCAAAGCGATGAGCTTCATCTCGCAAATGAGCAATTAAATGCAAGGTGGGATGATTTTTTGGCAAATTAATCATAAGAGTTTGCCATTTTTTATTTTGAGCAGCAACGTCCTGATTAATTAAAATTAAACGATCAGGATTTTTGACCAAGGATATGATGGGACAATTAAACACTTGTGTTTGGCGCCAAACTTGATTGGCGCTGCGCAATTGACCCTTGCCTCCGTCAATGACAATTAAGTCTGGTCTACCCCATTCGGGATGTTGCTGCCGACGCAGCAGCGCTTCTTGCAACATGGCGTAATCATTGGCTTGACCCGATCGACGGATTTTAAAAAACTTATATTCAGCTTTTTCTGGATAAGCATCAATAAAACACACCATGGAGACAGTGGCTTGTTTACCTTGAAGATTACTCACATCATAGGCTTCAATCCGATGAAAACGGTATTTTAGGTCAACTATGCCTTCTTGGTGCATGATATGGCGCAAATGAACCAGTGCCTCTTGTTCCTGTTGCCTCGTCAAATTGGGTAAAATTAAATCGGGTTGCAATTGATATTTTTTTTGTGTCACTTCAGCAATTAAGTCTATTTTTTCTTTGAGTTTTTGGGCTAGTTCAAAGTTCTCTTTTTTTGCCTCTTGTGTCATGTCTTGTTTGAGTTCTTTAATTAAACTTTTGTTTTGTCCGCGTAAAAATAAAATTAGTTGGCGAATATTTTCTTGGTAAGCTTCTGGACTAATTTTTTGGCAACAAGCCCCAGGACAGAGTTCTAAATGATAATAGAGACAAGCTTGATTATCTTTTTTATTCCTTTTGTTGCACCAAGGAAAAATTGGTCTAACTATTTTTAGTAGTTCGTCAACTTTATAAGTACTAGCAAAAGGTCCTAAAATTGCTAAAGATTGTTGATAAGATTTTTTTCTTAAATCTGTTTTTCTGAGACGCAAGATCCGCGGATATGTTTCTTTGGTAAAAAACAAATAAAGTTTTGATTTATCGTCTTTGAGTAAACTGTTATAAAAGGGTTGGTGGGCTCGGATTAACTCTGCCTCAATCAGTAGAGCTTGAAGTTCGCTGGCTAGGACTTGAACTCTGATCGTCGTGGCTTTCCTGACTAATTGTTTGATTTTCGCTGAGAGCTGATGATAATGAGTGTAACTCTTGATCCTTTTTTTCAGATTTTTGGCCTTGCCGACGTAAAGCACTTGCGAGCGTTCGTCCAAGAAGGAATAAACTCCCGGTTCCGAGGGTAAGGAGGATAAATCCGCCGACCACAAGAATGATTCTTCTTGGATCTTGGATGCTGATTTTTCCCAAAGTTTTGACTGCGAGTTCATGATTAAAAATTTCTCCACTTTTTAATTGGACGTTGAGATTTAGTGTGCTTTCTTTAGTCACCAAACCTGTCTTATTATAAACGCTAAGTGGCATATTTATTTCTTGAAAGGGAGCGATAGATTTTGGCCAATCATCGCTTGCTTGAACATTGATATTTTCTCCATCCGCAGTGATCTTTGAAAAATACCAAACTCGGCCAGTGGGATTTTTAATTGTCAAATTATATTTTCCTGGAATAGCGAAGTTTAAGTATTTCTTTGCGTTTAGCTCAAATGTAATTTCTGGACTAATATCAGGAAATTCATTCTGACTAAAATCCACAAAAATCTTTTTTTCTTGAGCTTGCATGTCGGTTTGATAGGAACCAGCTGGATAAGGTAAAACGCTGGAAACACCATTAATGGCAAAAGTAATATGATTGAGATCAAATTTAGAGAAGTAATCAATACCACCAGTAGTTTTTTGCCAAGTTGGATCTATTTCTTGCCAATTGTTGGTCTCAGGATTATAAAAGGCTGGCCAGGCATGCAAAACATCGCCAACCACACTAATTGGTTTTAATTCTTCATTGCTACTATGAGCATAACCGACAATTCTTTTGGCAGGAATTTGTTTAATGCGTGCGAGAGTGACGAATAAATCAGTAAATTCTTGGCAAGTAGCCAGTGAGCGATTTTCTTCTAAAAAGCTTGCGGCAGCGCCCAATCGATAAAACTGATTATTGAGGTTTTCTTCTGTGTAGTTAAGGGTATCGACCACAAATTGATTAAGCTCACTAGCAGAATTGAGCTCTGCAACAGCCGCCTGCAAGTCGCTGTTATCGATTTCCCAAAATTTTTGGGCAGTTAAGTGGCTGGGTAAGACTGGGGCTGGCAATATATTTGGATCAGCCTCTAGTAATAATTGAACTTGAGCTAATAATTCGACTTTAAGAGTGCTGCTGGCTGACACCTCATAAGTAGCAATAAAATTACCATCAGCATCAACTTTAATTGTTTGGGGAAGCGGATCAAGCTGGTGATAAAAAACTTTTTGATTAGCTGTTTCTGGAGGTAAAGTCACTTGGCTTAAGGCATTTTGATTATTGGGATTGTCTAAATAATAAGTAAGCTTGAGATCAAACAATTGCTGTTTGCCAAAAATAGCACTAATTCCTTGACCCTGTAAACTTTCATAATGAAAAGTGTCAAAATCACTACCCTGCTTAAGCGTAAAATTACTAGGATTAATCCTGCTCACTGGGCCAAAAATATTTGGCACTAAGAGGTCGAGCTGATATTGTTCATACTGGTGTGGATCGGCCAAGGCTGGAATATTAACTTCTAAAATTTTGCCACTGATAGTAGCGACATCGCCATCTAAATAACTAATGACTAATTCTCGACTTTTATTTTCTCCCAAAATTTCTTCAGCAAAAGTGACTCCAATACTAGTTTGACCAGGGAGTTTGTTAACTTGAGGCTCGATCACGGAGCCATTGTCAGTGACGCGAATATTTTCTAAATTGGTCGAGCTGACAATGATGCCGTATTTACTAATAAAATATTCTGGACTTAAATTACGAATCGTAAATTTTTGCGTGACCAGGGTTTTGCCATTAGCATTGACCTGATAAGTGCTGTGCAGCTTGATACTAAAATATTGGTTTTCATCGGCTGCTACAGCGGGATTTTTTCCACCCAGCAAAAAATTGCCAAGAAGCAACAGACAGCTAAAAACTAATAGCCAGCTTTTTTTACGCAAAAATTTGATGATTAAATCAGCAATCTTCATTGATTTAATTGTAGCGGAAAATTTACTTTCAAGCCAATTCTGCTTGCAGATATTTAGCAGTTAGGGAACGAGGGTGTTGGCTAATAGTTTGAGGGGTACCACTAGCTATTATTTCCCCACCCTGTTCACCTCCTTCTGGGCCAAGATCAATAATCCAATCGGCATTTTTAATGACATCTAAATTATGTTCAATAACGATGACGGTGTTATCTTGCTTCACTAATTTATGTAAAACATTGAGGAGTTTTTGAATATCAGCGAAATGCAAGCCAGTGGTGGGCTCATCTAACAGATAAAGGGTGTGGACATGACTCTTAATGCTTAATTCTTTGGCTAATTTAACCCGTTGAGCTTCACCACCGCTCAAGGTGGGAGCGCTTTGTCCAAGTTTTAAATAACCCAAGCCAACATCTCGTAAAGTAGTTAATTTATGCCGAATTAATGAGTGATTTTTAAAGAAGTGGTAGGCTTCATCAATAGTGAGATCTAAAACTTCAGCAATATTCTTTTCCTGATAATAAACTTCAAGGGTTTCTTTGTTATATCTTTTCCCATGACAAACATCACACTCAACATAAACATCGGGTAAAAATTGCATTTCAATTTTAATTTGACCCTCTCCCTGACAAGCTTCACAACGCCCACCCTTAACATTAAAACTAAAACGTCCAGCAGTATATGCCCGCATTTGCGCATCCTTGGTACTGGCGAAAACTTGCCGAATATGATCGAAGGTTTTGGTGTAGGTAGCTGGGTTAGAGCGAGGCGTTTTACCAATAGGACTTTGGTCAATTAAACTCAAGCGCTTCACTTGGTTTGGAACAATTAATTGTTCAATTTTCGCCAGCTTGCCGTCAAAGCTCTTACCCAAATATTTAGCTAAGTGATTGTGTAAAACATTGTCCAGTAAAGTTGATTTGCCAGAACCAGAAACACCGGTAATACAAGTTAAAGTGTTCAAGGGAAAATCAACATCGATACTTTTTAAATTATGATGTTTGGCGCCTCTAAAAATAATTTTTGAGCGTTCAAACACGTTGGCGACCGTTGTTTCTGGATCAACAAGTAGGCGCTGCTTACTTTTTTCTTGACGAGTAATTTGTTTTTTGCCAGACAAATATTGAGCGGTTAAACCCTGACTGTTAAGTAATTCTTGATAAGTGCCGGCAAAGATAATTTGTCCCCCGTCTTGACCAGCCAAAGGCCCAAAATCGACAATAAAATCAGCAGCTTGCATGATGTCGCGGTCATGTTCGACCACAATCACCGTGTTGCCTTTATCTCGTAAATCTTGCAAAGTGCTAATCAAGCGATAATTGTCACGTTGATGTAAGCCAATGGTTGGCTCATCTAAAATATAGAGGACTCCTGTTAAGCCTGTGCCAATTTGAGAAGCTAGGCGAATTCGTTGAGCTTCTCCACCCGCTAAACTGCCTGCTTCACGAGCAATAGTTAAATAATTTAAACCAACCGCATTTAAAAAATGCAAACGACTATTAATTTCTTTTAAAATCGAATCGGCAATAGTTAATTCTTTTTTACTAAGGGTTGTTTTTTGATTATTACTTAATTCATCAATCCATTTTAATGATTGATCGATGGTGAGTTGGCTGATTTGCGCAATATTTTTTCCGCCAATATGGACTGCTAAAGCCTCTTTTTTCAAACGATCGCCCTGGCAAGTCGGACAAGTTTCCTTATGCATAAATTGAGCTATTTCTTTACGAATAAAATCGCTATCAGTTTCACCATAGCGACGCTCTAAATTATGAATAAAGCCTTCAAATTTTGTCTCAAAATTACTTGTTTCGCCAAAGCGATTCTCTCCCGTCACCTGATAAATTTTTTCACCACCATAGAGTAAAAGGTGTTGAAAAGTTTCATCCATATCTTGCCAGGGGGTTTGTCGAAAATCGTATTGAGCGTCTTCTACCACCTGCTTGACCAAGCGCGAATACCAGGTGTCGTGACTCATCATCCGAGCAAAGGGAATGATGGCTCCCTCGCTTAAGGTTAATCCTGGGGCAATGATTTTCTGCGCATCGATTTTTAAAATTGATCCAAGGCCGTTACAGTTTTCGCAAGCTCCTTCTGGAGCATTAAAAGAAAATAAGCGGGGTTCTAGTTCTTTTAAAGAAATCCCACAATCGCTGCAAGCGAAATTTTCGCTGAATAATTGCTCGCTGATATTTTTTGGCTTATCTGGAAAATCAAAACCGGTGTCATCAATCCAAGCCACAGTGACTAGGCCATTGGCTAGACGCAAGGCATCTTCAACTGATTGGTTGAGGCGCGAGCGGAGCGAGCGCAATTCTTCTGCGTTTTTTAATTGTTCTTTGCTAAAGACAAAGCGGTCAATGACGACATCAACGCTGTGTTTGTTAGTTTTAATTAAGGTTAGTGGTTCTTCTAAATTATAAATTTGCCCATCAATTTTGGCTCTTGAATAACCTTTTTTGACTAAATTTTGAAACAAGGCATCAAATTCACCTTTACGATTTTTTACGATTGGTGATAGTAAAATCATTTTTTGCGGTAAACCAGCGTTATTTTGCAAGCGTATTGCTATTTGTTCTAGAATTTTATCAATGATTTGGTCGATGCTTTGCGTGGCAATTTCTTGTCCACAATTTGGACAATGAGGATGCCCCACTCTGGCAAATAACAGTCTTAAATAATCATAAATTTCCGTAATCGTGCCTACGGTTGAGCGAGGATTATGTGAGGTAGTTTTTTGATCAATGGCGATGGCTGGCGACAAGCCTTCAATTTGATCAACATCTGGTTTACGCATGACACCTAAAAACTGCCTGGCATAAGAACTGAGTGATTCAACATAACGACGTTGACCCTCAGCATATAAGGTGTCAAAAGCTAAGGAGCTTTTTCCTGAGCCAGATAAACCTGTAAAGACAATTAATTTATTTTTTGGTAATGAAATATTAATGTTTTTCAGGTTGTGCTCACGAGCGCCGGTAATAGTAATTTCTGATTTAATCATTTTTGTTTTTGTTTTATGGGCATTATATTAATTTCAATTCAGCTATTTTGTCCCGAATAATTGCTGCTAATTCAAAGTCTAAATCTCTCGCTGCTTTATTCATTTGTAGACGCAGTTGTTTAACTAATTTAACTCTTTCTTCGGGGGTTAATTCTTCACTTTTAATGGCAGTTAAATTCAGTTTTTGATGTTTATTAATTTGTAAATAAATGGCTTTTTTATTTTGGTTTTTTTGTGTTCTATTTAGCTCTTTTTGCCATTCATTTCCGTCTTTTTCTCTTTGCAGTAATTTACTTCTAATAGGCTTATTTATACTAGTCGGATTGATCTGATGTTGCTGATTATAATTGATTTGTTTTTGTCGACGCCGCGCTGTTTCATCAATTGCCTTTTGCATCGATTGAGTAACAGTGTCAGCATATAAAATTGCCAAACCATTAACATGACGCGCGGCTCTACCAATGGTTTGAATTAAGGCAATATCGTTTCTTAAAAAACCTTCTTTGTCGGCATCTAAAATACCAATTAAACTAACTTCAGGCAAATCCAAACCCTCTCGCAATAAATTAATGCCGACTAAAACATCGTATTTGCCACTGCGCAAATCGTCCAAAATATCATTGCGATCAAGGGTATTAATATCAGAGTGTAAATAAGCAACTTTAGGTAGTTGCTTGGTTTTTTTTGCCAAAAGTTTATTTATTTTTTCTGGATCATTTAAATAATCAGTTAAAGC
>CAZBEW010000012.1:0-12175 GCA_964491115.1 uncultured Pseudomonadales bacterium
CATAAGGCTTAAACATTTCTAAAGCCATATCTTTTGGCAAACCACATTGATTAAGCTTTAACTCTGGCCCGACAATAATCACACTACGACCAGAATAGTCAACTCTTTTTCCTAATAAATTCTGACGGAAACGACCTGTTTTACCACGCAACATTTCGGAGAGAGATCGCAAAGGTCGACGATTAGAACGACGACGACTTTGTTTGGCCTGAGAACTGTCAATTAAAGAATCGACAGCTTCCTGCAACATTCTTTTTTCATTGCGTAAAATTATTTCAGGAGCTCCTAAATTAATAAGATGTGATAAACGGTTGTTACGATTAATTACTCGACGATATAAATCGTTTAAATCTGAAGCAGCAAAGCGCCCACCAGACAATTGAACCATTGGTCGCAAATCGGGAGGCAGCACCGGCAAAACAGATAAAAACATCCAAGATGGATCAATTTCAGATTTTTTCAAACCCTCAAAAACTCGAAGGCGTTTAATGATTTTGGTTTTTTTAGCGCCTTTGCTTTCGGCCAACTCATTACGTAAATTAACAATTTCTTTATCTAAATCAACAGCCTTCACCAATTCTAAAATGGCCTCAGCTCCCATGCCAACTTTCAAATGAGTATTGGCATTATATTCATCAAGCTTGAGATATTCGTCTTCAGTTAGAACAGCGCTGGCTTTAATTTTTTTCACCATTTGTTTAATGGTTTTATAAATTTCATCAGTTTGTTCAATTTGCACCGCTAATTGTTGTTTGGCAGCGACAATTTTATTTTTAGTTTTTAAATCTAATTCTGCCAACTTAAGTTGTAAGGTTTCCTTGCTTTTTACTTTTTCTTTAAGCGTTTTGGTTTCAACTTTAAAATCTTCTTTAATTTTTAAAATACTTTTTTCAACACCATCTTTTAATTCATCGATGGCTGCCACAGCATCAACATCTAATTGTTGTAATACTTCTTTTTTCTGTTCACTATCGACTCCCAAAACCACATATTGAGAAAAATACATGATTGAATTGAGGTTACGAGGCGATAAATTTAATAACAAAGATAATTTTGAGGGAGCTCCTTTAAAAAACCAAATGTGAGCGACTGGAGCTGCCAATTGGATATGACCCATTCTTTCACGACGAACTCTAGACTCTGTGACTTCTACGCCACATTTATCACAAATAATTCCCTTATATCTAATTCTTTTATATTTACCACAATGACATTCATAATCTTTAACTGGACCAAAAATTTTTTCATCGAATAAACCATCTTTTTCAGGTTTTAATGATCGATAATTAATCGTTTCTGGTTTTTTTACCTCGCCATAAGACCAGTCTTTGATTTCTTCAGGGGAAGCAATTTTGATTTGTAAGGCACTGAAATCAACAATGTCTTTGGTTTTTTTAATTGGTTGGTTAAAGAATTTTGTCATAAAATTTTCGATTTTTGCTTGATAAAAATATATTTATTTGATGCTTAAGCTTTCTTTATTCTTCAATTTCTATTTCTGTAACATCATTAACTTCTTCGTCGTCACCCACCTCTTCTTCCTCGATATCTTCTTGTCCGATATCAGGATCATCTAAATCTTCGTCTTCTTTATTATCTTCCATGCCAAGAGCGTCTTTTTCTTCAGCTTCTAAATCATCTAAAATTAAAATCTCTTCTTGATCTGTTGCGCTTGGTTTATCTTCACTAATCACCACCACTTCTTCATGAGGATTAATGTTTAAAGACAAAGAATTTAATTCTTTACAGAGCACCTTAAATGATTCTGGAACGGTTGGTGCAGGAATTTCTTCTCCCTTAACAATGGCTTCAAAAGCTTTCGCCCGACCTCTAACATCATCTGACTTAATGGTTAACATTTCTTGCAAGACATGAGCTGCCCGATGCGCTTCGAGTGCCCAAACTTCCATTTCTCCCATACGCTGACCACCCATTTGAGCTTTACCACCCAAAGGTTGTTGCGTCACTAAAGAATAAGGACCAGTTGAGCGAGCATGGGTTTTGTCTTCGACCATGTGACTGAGTTTTAAAATATAGTTCACACCGACCACTGATTTTTCGTGGTAGGGTTCACCGGTTAATCCGTCGTAAAGCTGAGCTTTTCCTGAAACAGGGAGCTTGGCTTTTTCTAATTCCTGCCAAATTTTATCTTCATCAAATTCCTCAAAAGCAGGCACTGCTACTCGATAACCAAGCTTATCAGCGGCCCAACCCAAGTGGGTTTCTAAAAGCTGACCCAGGTTCATACGAGCCAAAACAGACAAAGGAGAAATAATAATATCAACTGGGGTGCCATCTGCTAAATGAGGCATATCTGCCTGGTGAACAATTTTGGATATAACACCCTTGTTACCATGTCGACCAGCCAATTTATCCCCAACCACAATTTTTCTTAATTGAGCGACTTTAACTATAACTTCTTTGATCGTCCCAGGATCTAATTCATCACCCAAATCACGATCTAAAATTTGCACATCAATGATTGTTCCTTCTTCTCCATGAGGCATACGCAAGGAAGTATCGCGAATTTCCTTAGATTTTTCACCGAAAATAGCTCTCAATAAGCGTTCTTCTGGAGAAAGTTCTGTTTCGCCTTTAGGCGCAACTTTACCCACTAAAATATCGCCTGATTTAACATGGCTACCAATTTGAATAATACCGTCAATGTTGAGGTTGGCTAAAAAAGTTTCACTAACATTGGGAATATCATTAGTTAACTCTTCAGGACCCAAGCGCGTGTCCATAATTTTGGCTTTATGTTCACTAATCTGAATAGAACTTAAAGCATCTTCTTTTACTAGACGATCAGAAATCACAATTGCATCTTCATGGCCTAAACCGTTATAGGCAGTATAGGCAATTAATAAATTAGTACCTAGAGCTAATTCTCCATGATTGGTAGCTGGACCATCAATTAAAACATCACCTTTTTTGATTTTATCGCCGACTAAAACAGCTGGAGTTTGATTATAACAAGTGCTTTGAGAAGTACGATTGAACTTTCTTAGCTTATAAACTAAGTTTCCTTGCTGGTAAGCAACATATTCATTGTTGGCATTTTCCACCCAAGCCTTAGCTTTATCGTGATGTTTGGGATCAAGCTTTAAGATTACTTCACTAGCATCTACATTTTGTATTTCTCCAGGAAATTCTGCTACAACCGTCCAACCCATAGCTGTTGCTATTTCCTTTTCCATACCCGTCCCGACAATGGGAGCTTGTGGTTTAACCAAAGGCACTGCCTGACATTGCATGTGTGAGCCCATCAAAGCACGATTAGCTTCATCATGAGCCACAAAAGGAATTAAAGAAGCACTGCTACCAACCACTTGACGTGGCACCACATCAATATATTGAACTTTATTCACAGAGCCCTCAATAAATTTATTGCTATAACGCATTGGCACCCAATCTTGAGTGATATATCCTTTGTCATCAATCTCAACACTGGCATGAGTAATATAATAATCTTCTTCTTCATCAGCACTTAAATAAACAATGTCATCAGTCACCTTCATTTTGCCTTTTAAATTTTCCACTTTAAAATATGGAGCTTCTAAAAATCCATATTTATTAACGCGGGTATAAAGGGCTAAATAAGTCACTAAACCAATGTTTGGACCTTCTGGTGAACGAATTGGACAAATTCTTGAATACTGAGAAGCGTTAATATCACGCATAGAGAAAGAAGCTCTATCTCGAGTAACACCGCCTGTACCCATCACTGACAAACGACGCAAATTATCAATTTCTGATAATGGATTAGTTTGGTCTAAGATGGTGGACAAACGATTACGACGGAAAAATTCCGCAATAGAAGCAATTAGTGGTCTGGCATTAACTAAAGCAGAAGGAGTTAAAACTTCTTCAGTTTTAGTTAAAGACATTTTTTCACGAATTGATCGTTCTAGTCGAATTAAGCCAATACGAAAAGCACTGATGAGGACTAGTTCGCCAACTTGGCGCACTCGGCGATTTGATAAATGATCAATATCATCGACTTTACCCTCACCATTTTGTAGTTTAATTAAATATTTAATGCTAGCCAAGACGTCTTCTTTAGCTAAGACGGTTAAGTCTTTATCCAAATTAATACCCAAACGACGATTCATTTTGTAACGACCCACCTCGCCCAAATCGTAACGACGCGCATCAAAAAACATATTGCTTAAAAATTCTTGAGCAGTTTCTAAGACGGCTGGCTCACCAGGACGCATTTTTTCATAAAGCTCAATTAAAGCTTCTGCTTGATTGGCTGTAGAATCTTTACGGAAAGTGTTATTAATTAAGTCTAATTTGTCTTGTTTAATTATTTCTCCTAAAGCAGTAGCAATATCATCATTGCTTTCCCAACCCAAAGCGCGAAGTAAGACGGTGGCCGGCATTTTACGGCGGCGATCAATTTTGACTGTCAAAACATGACGACGACTGACGTTTATTTCCAACCATGAACCACGCATTGGTCGTAGCTCGGCTTTATATAATAATTCCTTGGTATTTTGATCTTCTTCTCCAGAAAAGAAAACGCCAGGAGATCGAACTAATTGAGTAACAATACCTCTTTCAATACCATTAATGATAAAGGTACCGGTGTTGGTCATCGCAGGGATATCGCCCAAAAAAACCTCTTGAGTTCGTTCTTCGCCAGTTTTTTTATTTAATAAAGTGGCTTCAACATAAAGAGGTTGATCATAAGATACATTTTTTGTTTTAGCTTCTGCGGGAGTATATTTAGCTTGGCCAAAACGGTATTCACCAAATTTCAAGGACCAGTTTTTCCCAGTGAAATCTTCTATGCCTCGCTCGCCATTAATTTCCTGCAAGGATTCTTTAATACCTTGATTTAAAAAAGTTTTATAACTTTCAATTTGCAGGGCAATTAAGTTTGATTCGGGTAAAACTTTATGATTTTCTCCCCAATTTTGACGATCGATTGCTTGTGACATGAAGATCCTTGCTAAATTTTCTGTTGATTAATAGATTTTTAATAATTATTTTTTTTAATTTAAATTGCGCTATATACTAGGCATATAGCTTAAAAGGCCAGATATGCAAAAAAACACAGTCAAGATATAAAATCACTTGCTGTGCTAAAATCAATTAGCTTTTTTGTTGTTTTTTAAAACAAAGTACACAAATTGGCTCGGCTACTTGCTATTGTTTCTGGCTAAAGTCTTTTTTAGACAATTGTGTATTGTAACAGAAAATTAAGACTAACGCAAGTATTGATTAACATTTGCGTTATGAGCGTCTAGCGTTTCTGCCGTGTGAATTTGCCCAGACAAATCGTGAATGTAATAGAACGCATTACTGGCTTGTGGATTAAGCACTGCTTCGATCGCTGCTAAACCAGGACTGCAAATTGGTGCTGGAGGTAAACCAGCATGAAGATAACTATTGTATGCAGAGTCTAGTTTCTTATCAGCGGCAGTTGGAGTTGCCCACCAAGTTTGTTCAGCAGTGCTAAAAGCCTTGATGTATTGTAGAGTTGCATCTACCTGAAGAGGCATATCAATCTTCAGACGATTAAATAAAATACCCGCAACAAGTGGCATTTCTTCATCATGAGCACTTTCTCTTTGCACCAGTGAGGCAAGAGTCAGAATTTGCTCAACAGTTAAATTACTGCTTGGCGACTGCTCCTTGATTAGAGCTAAGGCTTTATTTTCAAAAGTATTATGTAAAAGGTTAACAATAGTTTGACTGCTGCTAGCTTTGGACACCAAATAAGTTTCTGGAAACAACTGGCCTTCTAAGCCATTGGTCAGATCCAAAAATTCTTCTTCATCGAAATTACTTAAGTCCTGTTTCACCAAGCTCGCGGCTATTTCCTCGCGTCGCCAACCCTCCGGGATCGTGATCCACACATCGTCTGTGCCTTTAGTTAAAAGATGAGCTAGTTCAATAGTTGATAAACTAGGACTTAATTTAAAAGAACCTGCCTGAATTTTATTTTGCAAACCCTGTTGTAATACAAGCAAACGAAAAGCCAGTGGCGAACGAATCAAACCCTCCTCGCGCAGGTTTTTAGCAATTGTCTGAGTAGCCTGACCTTTGGGAATAACAAAAGTGACAACACTGTTGTCATTCTTATTCACCGCTCGCAACAGGGACAGGGAGATAGTTACCAAAGAAACAAACAATATTAAACAAATTAATAAAAAAGCAATAAATTTAATAGGTTTTTTTTTGGGATTTTTCATGAAGAACGCTTAGTTTAACATAATTCTAAGTAGTTTTCGAGAATAATAGCTGCCGCATAGTGATCTATTTCTCGATAACGATCTTTTTTAGGCAAGTCTTTAAGCTTTTCTTTAACCTCATGTGAAGAGAGGGCTTCGTCGGCTAAAACAATTGGCAAATCGAATAATGTTTCTAAATAATCACGAAAAATCAAGGTTTTTTCTGCCATTTTCTGCTCAGAGATACCTAAAACAATTTTCTCAACCTTTTCCGTTTCGATAATTTTTTTTAATTCAGCTAGAGCTTGAGAACCAATGACTGTATTCTCCGATGATAAGTCATTTTTTAACACCTTGAGCGGTTCCGCTAAACCCACATAAGAAATAGCTAAACCAATTCTTGCCAAGCCATAATCGATTGCTAAAATTGTTGACATTCCCTATTTCTATTCCTTAACTAATTGAGCAGTAACTACACCTCGACGCAAGGTGGTGCCTTCAGGAGTGCAAGTCACTAATTTTAACTGACGCACATCATAGCGTTGAGCCAAAATAAAAGTATCGTCTGGCTTTACTTCTGTGCGACTCTGCACCAGATAAGTATACTTGACTCCGTCTTTGGTTAAATAAATTTTATCACCTTTTTCCAACAACATAATTTTGCTAAAAATTGAATTATAGCGGCGGGGATTTTTTTCACTAGGATTATAAAATTGGCGCAAAACCGAGTGACCAAAAATCACTGGCGCACCCAACTGGCCAGGCAAACCAGTACCCGGATAATGAATTAAGCTCTGATTTAAGTCATTGCCTCCCACCCTGACTTTAGCATTGCTAATATTTAAACTAGGAATATCTAGACTGTATTCAACAAATTCACTAGTGGCTAATTCCGCAACCTCAAGATCTTCGTTAAACCAATTGCTTAAATCGGTAAAATCAAGAGCCTGATCTAGAATAACTGGCTCAGTGGGATTGTTGACCACTTCGGACTCAACATCATTTTGCGCCTGAGCAGAAAGTAATGGCGTACTTAATAAGACTTGAGAATGAGGAATGGGTGACAATAAAGCTAGTTCCTCCCGCTTATTCCATGGCAAATAATACTCAATTAGGGGCCACATTGCCGATAAGGCCAGTACTAAACCAAAGACAATCAAGGCCAAGGGAAAAATAGTGGCACCCACTCTAATAGTTTTTGGCAAACGACGCCAAAAATTTAATTTAATCTGCTCATCTAGGTCTTGTTCTCCCTTACGACTAGCCTGATCTTGTTTTAAATAATAATTAATTTTTTTATCTACATCTTGAATAGCAACACCATCTTGAAGAGCTTGGCGATAAAGCTGTAACAACTGTTTTTTTTGTTTATTTAGTTGTGCGTCTTTTTTAGACATATTAATCAATAATCAGGTTTAGGCGCTGAGCATCTTTGGGTATTTTCTTAAGGAAGCTTTTCATAAAGCTAGGTTTAACTGTGATTTCTACTTGTTTAATCAAGCCATCTTCCAAGAGCTTGCTTTTGGCATCTACTAAACTTTTGCCTAATATTAAATTTTTTAATGATTCTTCGTCAACATTGGCTTTAGCTTTTGCAGATAATTCGGCATCTAGAACTAAACGACTATTATCATCGCCTTTTGCTTTGGCCTGATCACTGAGTAGCGATGGTTCTTCGTCCACAAAATTATAATTTTCTGGGAGATCTAAAAGCAAAACTGCCTCTGCCAATTGTTTGAGGTCGCTAGAAAGATATTTAATCGCCTCAACTTCTAAAGTCATGGTTAAAGATAGAGTTTCTACCTCATCAGCTTCTTTATGGTCATAGTCAGAGGTCTTTATTTGGCTATTACCAGTGGGCACAAAATACACCCCAGCCGTTGATTCTTGAGCAAAATCATTGTTGGCACCATCATTTAGCTTAGTTTTTAATTGGTTTAACAATTTGTCTAAGTCATCTTTAGAAACCACTCTCACTTCTCGACTAGATCCTCCAGAAAAATTATCAATGGCTGTGGCTGAATAAGTGTCTTCACTGAAATCTGCAATTTTCAGCTTGCTATCTTTTTTAATGTTTGCCTCAGCTCCAATATCTTTAGCTGTAATAGCAACCTTTTCACTTCCATAATCAATACCTCGACCGCCGTCTTTTTCTTCAGCGCCTGGAATAGTGAGCTCTTCATCTAAAGTAAAAACAACTTCTTCATAAATTAAATTTGTCTTAGCGGCAAAAGTTTTATCTGTGAAAGTTTTATTAAACAACTCAACTTCTCCCTTTGCCTTGTCTCCGACCAAGCTAATGCCCGTGGTGCTTAAAGTATCTTTGCCGCTCACTTCTTTTTGCACCAAACTAGCTTTGAGCAAATTTTTGCTGAAATCAGATTCGTTTAACTTGGGGTCTAGAGTGATCTCTAAATTTTTCTGTAGAATTTGCACATTGGGCGTCAGTTTAACTGTCACAGACATTAATGAAGTAAGCATTAGAAACACTAAAATTACCAGCAATAAACCAAATCCTCCACCAATGAGTATTGGCTTGCGATTCTTCTCAAAAAAACGGCGGGCATTGATTATCCAGCGCTTTTTTGTCATTTTTCTGGCAGGTAAAACTTCATTTACAGGCTCATCCTGCAAGTCATCAGCATCTGGTTCTTGAGTTTGCAGATTGTCAGACGAAATTGCTTGCTTTTTTAACTCTAAACTAGTTTTTGTATCACTTAAATCAATGCCAAAACTGCTAACTGACGGCTCTTGCTCTTTTACTTTTTCTTCTTTGATTGCTTCAGTTTCTTGATCAGGCGATAAGATTAAATCTTTTAATAACATCTGGCTGGCAGCAATGCTGAGAGCCTTAATTAAAAAATCAGTCTCTAAAACCACAAATTCAGGCACTTGCAGAAAACCACTAATTTGGGTCCAATCAAAATTTTGCAACATAGCCTGCTCTTTAACTAAGGTTTTTTGCGGCAAGTTTAGTGAGGTAATAAAAACCTTATTGGGAAAATATTTGCCTTTTTCCACTAGATCTTGACTAATTCTGGCTAAGCCTTCTTGCAAATCATCACTTAATTTAGCTGATCTACCAACCTTAAGATTGGCTAATAATTGGCCATGCTTGATTAGCAAGAGATCAAAATCTTTTTCTCGCAAATAGATGCTTAATGAAGAATCGTGAGAATCCTTGGCAACTCGAGCTTGATGAATAGCATCTGAAATGCTCATCTGTCCTAAAGGAGATAAGCTTAAACTATCAGCCAATTCTTTAACTATTACTCTTTTACTATCTAAGAGATCGCCATCTTTTAGCCAAGTTTCATCAAAAATAAAAACACAATCTGCCACTTCTTCAGCAGCAGGACCCAAATCTTGTAAAGATGAGTCGAGTTGAGTTAATAAATCTTGACGATCAAAATAACTTTTGATGGACGAATATTTTTTTATTTCTTGATTTTTACTAACCAAAGCGCTCTGTAATTCCTGATCGCTTAAAATAATGGAGATAAATAATTCCTCATTCTCCACTTCATTTATTGGAGATTGATCTGGCTTGGCTTTTTTAGCTATATTTATTTTATTAAAAAGATTGGGCATAGTTTTTGAATAATAAAGACTGGGTTTATTTTAAACCTTAAGCTCTATTAAAGCAGAATTTCAAGTAATTTTGAAGAACAGAGTGACGTGATTTTTAAATTTATTTAAAACGTAAATAAATTCTTCTAATTCCCTCTGCAATGGCCTTTTCTTTAAAAATCGTCAGCTCGCCAAACTCGGCTATTTGGCCAGTGTGTTGAACATGTGGACCACCACACAATTCTTTAGAAACCCAATTGTTTTGATCGCCTATTGTATATACAGTAACCTGCTCTGGATAACGCTCGGCAAAAAAGGCAATCGCTCCCGACTTTAGCGCTTCAGCCTTGGGCAAAGTCTGACTTGAGACTGGCAAATCATCTTTTAACCATTGGTTAATTAATTGCTCAATAGCTTTTAATTCTGTAGAGCTGACTGCTCGATTAAAACTAAAATCAAATCTTAAGCGTTCGCTAGTAATGTTGGAACCCTTTTGCTGCACCTGATCTCCCAAAACTTGCCGCAATGCTGCCTGGAGTAAATGAGTAGCCGTATGAAAAGCGGTTGTTCGTTGATTGTGATCAGCCAAGCCACCTTTAAACTTTTGTGCAGCCGTGTCGCGAGATAAGTTGGCATGTTGAAGATTGGCTTGAATAATTTTTTCTTCGATTTTTTCCTCAATAGCGATCCCTCGAATTTTAGCTTCTTCAATCGATAATTCAAAAGGAAAGCCAAAACTTTCATAAAGTTTAAAAGCAATATCAGCTGTTAATTGAGCCTGATCACTTAACAAGCGATTAAATTCTTTTAAACCTCGCTCCAAGCTGCGGTTAAATTTATCTTCTTCGTCTTTGAGCACTTGATTAATAAAAGCTTCTTTATTTTTTAAATCTGGATAAAAATCTTGATAAAGTTCAATGACTGCGGGCGTCAGCTTGACCAGAGATTGGCGCTCTAATTCCAAATATTGTGCTTGTCTTAAGGATCGTCTGATTAAACGTCTTAATAGATATCCTTGTTCTTTGTTGCTTGGCAAAACACCATCGGCGATTAGCATCACGCTGGCTCTAATATGATCGGCAATAATGCGAAAAGCAGCTTGAAATTCTGCTTGTTTGTAATCCTTGCCACTGAGGCTGCTTAATTTTTCAATAATTCCTCGAAAGACACTGCTTTGAAAAACGTCTGATTGATGCTCCATCACCGTTAACAAGCGTTCTAAACCGCCGCCAAAATCAATATTTTTTTGTTTTAATTCTTGAAAACCAGTGGCTGTCCGCTGATATTGCATAAAGACGCTGTTACCAATTTCTAAAAAACGCCCACAATCACAATTGATGTGACAATTTTCTTGATTAAAAGGCGATTGTTGATGAATTGACTGCTCCGTGTCTGGCTCGGCAAAATCGTAAAAAACTTCGCTATCTGGACCACCGATTTCTCCAACGGGCATCTGCCCAGGCACTCCAGATCTTGACCACCAATTTTTATTTTCTCCATAAAAAAATATTCTGCCGCCCTGTAAACCTTGTAGCGGATTATCAACAATTTTAGCCTCAACTCCTTTTTTCTCAAATAAATTCTGCCAAATATTGGCACTTTCCTGATCTTTTGGAATATTTAGTTCCTGATTGCCAGCAAAAACAGAAACATAAAGACGTCTGGGATCTAATTTTAAAACATCCACTAAAAATTCAAAGAAAAACTCAATTTGCTCTCGTTTAAAATAATCGCCAAATGACCAATTGCCCAACATTTCAAAAAAAGTGGTGTGTCGATTATCACCCACTTCTTCAATGTCCTCGCTGCGAAAACATTTTTGTGAATTAACTATCCTTTTTCCATGAGGATGATTTTCCCCAAGAAAATAAGGAATCATTGGCTGCATCCCCGCACTAGTAAACAAAGTACTAGGATCATTTTCTGGAACTAAATTGGCAGAAGGCACAAGCAAATGCCCTTTATTGATAAAAAAATCTAGATATAAACGGCGCAATGTAGATAAGGTTAAAGAATTACTAGCCATGAAATTATTATAGCAGGCAAACTAAATACCCTTGAATTGATTCTTTTTTTTGTTTCTCCAAGAGCTTTTCCGTGCTTTTTCCTTATTTTTTTCTTTTTCTAATTTTAATAAAGCCAGACTCATATTGTCTTTAAATTCAAATAATGATTGTTTTAATTCTGAAAAATATTTATTTTTAACTTCATCTAATGTTAAATGAGGATCGTCGATTAAACCCTCTTTATATAAATCGAGCCTAGCCTTTTCCCACTTTTTACCAAGTTTTTTCCAAGTTTTTTTGCCAGAAGCGGTGGAAAAATAACTCACAAGCGCTCCTAAAGACAGACCAGTGACCAAGCCAGACAAAAATTTACCAGATGACTGTTTATTTTGATCCATAACTTATTTTTTCTTCGAC
>CAZBEW010000013.1:0-9718 GCA_964491115.1 uncultured Pseudomonadales bacterium
ACAACAACAAAAAAATACCTGTTTAGTACTAGAGTACAGTTTACTATGGGTAAGACTGGAAAATAAAGAGGAGAAATTAAAAATCTTTACTAAATTGCTTCGCTAAAAAGAAAGACCAGGTTCCCGTAGCTACAAAAAACAAACCTATCACTAATAAGCTTAAAGTGTTAAATGTTGAACCCGCATTATAAGTACCACTTTGGGTAGAAACCACAGTTTCTCTAATGCTGGCTGTTGCTTCTTCAATAGGTTCGACTGTGGGAACGGGAGTTGGCGTTACATCTTTAACTGGTAAATAAGGATCGCCAGTGCCATGAGGTAAATCTGAGTTTGTTTGAGCGCTGGCAATAGGTCTCGTTTCACTTTCAATATCACTGCCAGGAGGAGAAACTGTAAAATTATAACTTTTAGACACTTCTTGACCGGTCCCTGGATCAATGTAGGTGTAATTAACGCTGTGCTCTCCAGGGCTTAAGTTCTTTTTTAAACTAGCTATATCGACCTCGACATTGCCATCGGCATCTGTTTCTACAATTGTTTCAATGGCAGTGTCTGAATGAATCTCAATTTTCACAGTGACATTGGGCGGTAAATTAGCCTTAATAATTGGCTGGGTGCTTGTTATAACATTATCTTGAGCTGTACTAGCTTCATCAACTTCGTTTAAATCTAGTATTCGCTGACTATCAGCCAAAGCTGTTATCTCCTCCTCACCCCATTCATTCTCTAATTGACTATTTGGTGCCAAATTAGCATCAGTACTTGCTTCTTCTTGGATAACTTCGTTTGTCTCCATCTCTTCACTATCAACAGAATTTTCGCTGGTTTCAAACCCCTCAGCCAACAATTCTTCTCTATCTTCACTAGCCTCCTGGCCAACAATAATTTCTGGCACTGGTTGAGCGCTAGCCACATTCACCACTCTATTAGAAACTGAATTTAAATCAATTCCTTGAACTTTGATTGATAAAACAGTATCTTCACTTACTTGTGGGTAAGCATTAAGACTCAAATTAAAAGCATTGGCCAAAGACACTGCCCAACTTCCAGAAGATTTAACAAGAGTTGATAAGGCGCCAGCCCCCTCAGGAGTGACAAAGACAATTGCCCCCTCTCCAGGCTGACCACTCATCTGAGCAACTGTTCCATAAATTGTTTGATTATTTGGAGAAGCATTACTTAAACTACTTGCGGTTGTGATTTGATAAGGAGCGCCATTATTATCAAAACTTGAATTACTACCAGTGCTTAAACTGTAATAGTAGCTTGTATTTGGCTCTAAACCTCTTACCGTAATATGGTGTAAACGATACGGCTTAATTACACCAGACAATTGATCACGATCATCACTAGCCTGTTGCTTGATATTATTAGCGCTTGGACCATATTTAACAGAAGCAATAATCTCTTCATCGGTATAAAAAGAAACCGTAAAGGCTTTGTCTGTTACATTGCTGACGACAATGTTTTGCGGAGTTGTGGCTGGTGTTGCTCTAGGAGCAAACAGCCCAGTGCCATTTCCAAACAAGAGCACTCCCGCTACCATGGAAACAATTAAAATCAGTAAACCCAAGAGTGTGGGGATTTTTTTCTTAACTGCTTTATTATCTGTTTTATTATCTGTTTTTCCGCCTGAAATTTTCCATTTTTTTGAAGGCTTTGCTTTAGCCTTTTTGCCAATTTCTTCAGTTGGCACAATTTTGTCTTTATTTGAATTTGCTTTTGGCACTGTTTTTGCAGCTGAGCTTGGAGCAACACTTGGAGTTGGAGTCTGAACTGGGGCTGTGGCTGAAGTTAAATTTGGGACTGTAGCTTTGCTTGCAGTTAATGCTGGACTTGTAGCTGCTGCTGCACCTGGCGGAGAGGCATTCACTGGAGTAGCTGCTTTTGGAGCTACGCTTGATAACTTTACTTGTTTTGTTAAATTAATTTGTGCGGGATTGGCTTTTTGAGTATTAACCAGCGGATTTGGCACTTTTACAGGAGTATTGGTTTGAGCAGTTGCGGATTGAGGAGGCACCGGCTTTGGCAAATTTAAACCTAGTTGAGGATTAGTTTGTTGGTTTTGATTTAAAATTTGCATACCAATAATAAGACAGTCAAAGTGTCTTGTTTTACTCTATACGAATTGAAAATAGATCACAAGGCGAAAAAAAACCAAACATGACTTGAAAAGCAAATAACAGTCCCAAGAGGCCATGTGATCTAAAATTAGTATTCGGCAAAATTATTGTCTTCGATAGTTTCTCCTGCAGTTTCATCTGCCACCTCACCTTCATCTGCAACTTCCGCTTCATATTCAACTTCATATTCAACTTCAACCTCAACTTTGTCTTCATTATTTATTGATAAATCAGTGATATTCGTTAAAATACCTTCTTCCTTGCTTTTAGCATCGCCAAACTTAAAATAGACAAAAATAGGAAATGACTCTAATTCTTCATCGCTTAATAGGCGTTTTTCTTCAATTAGTGAGAAAACATCGGTGTCTAAGCGAGGAACTAGTGGCTTAGCAATTGCTGTTAAATGTGAATCAATTTGCACCTTTTTTTGAGAGGTAAAAATACTAATGGCAGTCCAAAGCAAAATAAGGACTAAAAACAAAACGCCAACCCACAGAATGCTTTTTTGACGACGCAAGCGATTCAACTCTTGTTTTAGTCTGGCTTTTTCTTTATTCATTCTTTATCCAAAGTTGAATTTAATAAATAATGTGGCAAAGAAATTTTTAATTGAGCTGATAAGTTGTTAGACTCTGTCATCTTTTCTATTAAAACCTGATCAACCACTATCACTTGTCGTAAATTCATAATTTTTTCAATAAATTCTCTAATTTCTATATAAGAACCAACAACACCTACGTTTATGGTTAAAAATTCACGCTGATAATCCCCAAAATCGCCGCTTAGTAGTTCAGTTTCAACTGTTACTGGCACTTTTTGAATACTCATTTGGTCAATGGCAAATTCTCCCTCTCCTGCTAATTTTTCAATTTTTTTCAAGGATTTAACTAAATCTAGTTGTCTAGGAATTGCCTCATCTAATAAATAAAATTGAGATTGATAAAGATCATATTGTTCCTGAGCCGAGGCTAAGCTGGCTAATTTGAGATCCATTTGTTTATTAATCTCTTTTTTGTCGGCAATCTCTTTAACCAAATCAGCCATAGTAATTAAAGTCGGACGTATGGCGAAAAGAGCAAAAAAAATGACGACTATTACCGATAAAATTAATTCAATTGATACCCTGGCTACCGGTTTTTGATAGAAATCCATTAAGACTGTTGCTAATTGTTCTTGTTTGCTTTTTGCCATAACTATTTAATTATTTATTCTTTTGTTCGCTGGATTTATTGCTTGTAGCAATTTTCGCCTGCATATCAAATATTAAACCTGGTAAATCCTCACCTCTAGATTCAATGCTACTTATACTCACCTCTTCGAAGTGTGGCGATAATTGAACATTCCTAACTAAAATATCAAAAGCTGTTTGAGATAGGGCTATACCTGAAAAAACCACTTCGCTAGGCTTAATTGTCAGCTCATCCAAGATAACATTGCTTGGAATTGTTTCATTTAATAGCGGAAAAATTTCTACTAAGTTGGCTTCTTGTTGCAACTGTTTAATGTCAGTCATTTGGGCTTGAACAAAAAGAAAGCGTTTTTCTAAATCACCATAAGATTCTATAGCCATTTTTTGTTGATTTATAGCTGAATTTAGATCAGTTACTTGCCGATCTAACACAAAACGGGTCAAAAAACTAATAATTACTATTAATTGAGTAAAAATTACGATATAGCGTCCTACAGACACAGTCCACTTGAGGGATCGACCGATGGCCGTTTCAAAAAAAGGATCCTTGGGTATCAAGTTGACATCTAAAACAACCGCAGTTCCTTTTTGCTTTTTTCTAGCTTTGGGCATTAATCCTATTGTAAATTAATTAAAGAGAGAATAAAAGAGCTTCTTCCTTGAGTAAGAAACTATTTACCCAATTCCCCATCAATCGAGCTGTCTAAAAGCACCTCTTCAGAATCATTAAAAACTGATTGCCATTTACCAAACTTGGCAATTAAATTCTTGAAGTATTTTAGTTCTTTAACATCAAACAAAATAGAGAAATAAACATACACCAACAAAGCAATAGTACCTGTTGATACTGTCAAGGCTATTAAATCAATAGTTCTGCTGGTATCGAAAACAACTTCGTCAAGAATCTTAAATGGTAAATATAAAAAGACAGCCATAAAAAAACTAGCCAAGAGTATTTTTAACTGTGGCAACAAGAAATCTTTAAAATTAAAACATTTAATTTTTTTATGCAACAATATTAACATCAAGAACAGCTCAATAAATGCAGTCAGGGTAATCGCGATGCCAATGGCATATATCCCCCAATTAAAAACATAAATTCCCAGAATGTTAACAATCACGTAAGTTGCCATGGAGATCATTGACACTAAAAAGGGAGAATGACTGTCCTTTAAGGCGTAAAAACTACGCACTAAGAGTTGCACCATGGCTTGAGCGGTAATTGAAATAGCTATTAAAGCAACAATTTTGCCTGTGGCAACGGTCGTTTGCCAAGGGAAGTTAGCTGTGCCAAAGATTAAGCGCACTGCTGGAATACGTAAAATCAATAAAAGTACCGAAGCCGGCATGGCTAAAAAAGAAATTTGATTGAGAGATTGAATCAGCAATTTATTGAATTTTTGCCTATTTGCCTCTGATGATTCTTCAGATAAAAAAGGAAATGATGCCTGACTAATTGGCACACCAAAAAAACGAATTGGCAAGGTCATTAAACGCCTAGCTAAAGTAATGATAACAAAGCTTAAATCTCCAACGCTGGTCGCGAAAAAGCCTAGAGCTAAATTTTGCACTTCACCGATGCCCACAGTTAATAATCGAGGAGGCATCATTTTAAATAGTTTTTTAACACCTTCAAAACGAATATTAAACAGGGGTTTCCAGCGATAACCTGTTTTCAAAACGAGGGGGAGCTGAACCAAAAAATGTAAAGCAGCTCCGATCACCACTCCCAAACCCGCTGCATAAATTCCTAAGGATTTAGCTAAAAACACTGAGCTTAAAATAATTCCCAGATTATAAAGAAGAGGAGCTAGAGCAGGAACAATAAAACGTTGATAAGCCTGTAAAATACCTGTTAAAAAATTAGAAATGGCAAAGAAAAATTGAGCAAACAACATGATTCTAGTTAAATTGACGGCAATGTCGATTTGCTCAGGAGTAAACTCAACTCCGGTACGAGCCATGGTAATAGGACGAGCAAAAATGAAGGCAATGACGGAAAAAAGAGTAAAAATCAATAAGACTAAGTTCATGACTATTGATGTAAATTCAAAAGCTTTTTGTTCGTTTTTTTTCTTTAATTCTGTAAATAAGGGAATAAAAGCAGCTGCTAGAGCTCCCAAAACAATGAGTTGAAACAGTAGATCTGGGATTTGAAAAGCCAGTTGAAAAGCCTCATAGGCCTGTTGACTTGCTACCTCAGTAAAAAACAGTTTAATTAAAACTCTTTCTCTCAATAAACCTAACAATGAAGAAGAAATATTGGCAACAGTAATAATAAATGCTGCAGACAAAATAGAATTTTGTTTTTTAGCTAACCAGTGAGAATTGGTTTGAAAAAACTTATTAAAAGAAATCATAGCTAAAGCTAATTATAGAGAAAATAAAGAAAAAATAAATCTAAGAATTAATCTGCTCAACTGGCGGGATCTTGTATGATGGTGTTTTTTCTTGTATAATCGCCTCTTGTTAAATTGAAAAGGAAATAATAATGCCAATTTTAAAAGGCGCTAAAAAAGCACTCAGAGTTAGTAAGAAAAAAAACCTCATTAATCGTAGACTGAAATCGCAAATGAAAACAGCTATTGATCAGGTCAAAAAAGAAATTAATCAAAAAAACGTATCTCTGGCTAGTAGCAAGATTGATCGAGCTGTGAAAAAAAACATTATCCATAAAAATAAAGCAGCCCGCGTCAAATCTCAACTTGCCAAGCTTAAAAGCAAATAAAGACCATGGCTCAGCTTTCGCGAATCAGAAATTTTTCTATTATTGCTCATGTCGATCACGGAAAAACGACTTTAACCGATGTTTTTTTGCGCTTAACCAATGCTGTTAGCAAATCGAAATTCCACGAACGAATGATGGATTCTAATCCCATCGAACAAGAAAAAGGAGTAACTATTAAACTGGCTCCAGTGCGGATGAATTATAAAGGATATATCCTTAATTTAATTGATACACCAGGACATGTTGATTTTGCTTATGAAGTTAGTCGCTCGCTGGCCGCTTGTGAAGGAGCCGTTATATTAGTTGATGCTACTCAAGGTGTACAAGCACAAACCCTAGCCAACTATCAAAAAGCTAAGGATCTTGGTTTAACAATTATTCCAGTGATCAATAAAATTGATTTGCCTTCAGCAAATATTGAACAGTGTTTATTGGAAATGATGGAAATTTTTAATTTTAGAGAAGATGAAATTTTGCAAGTAAGTGCCAAAACCGGTTCAGGCGTAGAAAAAATTTTAGAAACAATTATTGAGAAAGTTCCAGCCCCTCAATTAACCTTGATTCAAGAAAGAACAGCAAATAAATCAACAACAAATCAATCAAGCGCTAATGATGAAGATAAAAGCACTCAAGCCTTGATTATCACCTCAAAATTTGACAATCATCAAGGAGCCATTGCCTATGTCAGAGTAGTTCGGGGGCAAATCAATAAAGAAAGCTTGCATTTAATCTCTACTGATACTAGTTTTAATCCAATTGAAATTGGTGTTTTTACTCCTGATCCAACCAAAAAAGAATTTCTTAGCGCTGGTGAGGTGGGTTACATTGCTACAGGATTAAAAGATACCAATCAATTAAAAATTGGTGACACCATTACCAAAACTAAAGAAAGAAAATATGCTAGCAGCCTAGCTGGATATCAAGAACCACGAGTGATGGTGTTTATGGATCTTTATCCAATTGATAGTGAAAATTTTACTGAATTGAAGGAAGCGATGGCTAAATTACGCTTGCACGACAGTGCTCTTCAATATCAAGCCACTAATTCGCCAGCTCTGGGCAATGGCTTAAGAGTAGGCTTTTTAGGTATTTTTCACGCAGAAATAGTTCAGGAAAGATTACTTCGAGAATTTAATTTAGCATTAATTAGCACTGCTCCCTCAATCACCTATCAGGTTACATTGTCCAATAATAATAGTATCTTGATTCACAATCCAACAGAATTGCCCGATTCCAGTCAAATTAAAGAAATTCAAGAACCAATTTGCTCCCTCAATATTTTTACTCCAGAAAAATATTTATCCACAATTATGAAGTTTTGCCAAGAAAGACGAGCTATCTTAAAAAATAGCTTGCGCGCAGGCAGTCGTAACCAACTCTACTATGAAATTCCTTTTGCAGAATTAGTTAATGATTTTCACGATCAATTAAAATCAATCACTTCTGGCTTTGCTTCCATGGACTATCAACTAGATCATTTTTCAGTGGTTGATGCGGTTAAAGTAGATATCGTGATTAATTTCAACAAAATAGAAGCACTCAGCTTTATCACTATTAAAAGTAATGCTGATAAAAAAGCTAGAGCTATAGTAAGCAAACTTAAAGAAGTTATACCTCGCCACATGTTTGAGGTGCCTATTCAAGCAGCCATCGGCGGTAAAATCATTGCTCGAGAAACCATTAAGGCCTTCCGCAAAGATGTGACTGCCAAACTTTATGGTGGTGATCGCACCAGAAGAATGAAGCTCCTAAAAAAGCAAAGCATTGGCAAAAAGAGAATGAAACAGTTTGGACAAGTCCAACTGAATCAAGAAGCTTTTTTAGCTATTCTAGAAAATTAGAATAAGCTGCTTGGCTCAAATCTAAAATAGCGAACCTGAGCGTCATTACGAATAGTTGTTAACCATTCTTGTTGAGCAGTAGCACGCTTTTCTTGAATTAATTGAGCTTTGATATCTTCCTTTATTTCTTCAAAATTTACTGCATCGCCCAACAATTCTTTGTTGCTTTCAAAATATTCTACTACTTCCTCTTCACTCGCTTGAATTTTATCAGCCAGAACTTTATCAATCTGCAAATTTAGTTTGAGATCTTTTTTAATATCATCTCTGCTTACACCTTGCATGGCTAATAAATCGTCTAGGCTTTGACCCTGGGCGCTTAGGCTTTCTTCAATTTCATTTAGCTGAGTATCAATTTCTTCATCACTAACCTTGATATCTAGCTTATTAATTTCTTGTTTGACTATTTCCATAGTGACCAAGGAATCTAAAATTTGGCTACCACCCTGATCTTCTAATTCTTTAATCAGTTGAAAACGAGTAATTGGTTTACCATTAACCATGGCTACAATTAATTGATCCTTCAAAAACAACATGGCTAAAGCGATTAAAAGAATAATAATCGGCCACAACAATTGTTTTGGCTTAAGCTCTTTTAGCGCTATTGCTTCTTTTTTAACTTCTGGTTCTTGAATTACTGCTTTAACAACTTTTTTTACTGGAGTTTTTGCAATTTTGACTGTTTTTTGCGCTACGGGTTTTTTTGCAGGACTTGTCTTTTTAGCCTGAGTTTTGGCTTTTTTAGTTTTTTTAGCTGACATATCAACCTTTCTTTAATTAAAAGAATCTGATTTATTAAGCATATTTAATAAAAAAATCAGACTGCTCCAAAGTTAACATTTTTTTTCAAAAATTACTAGGGGAAAAAGCTTTTATTAACATGTATAATAAGTACTGATATAATTAAATGAGATAAATTGATGCAAAAACCAGTAAGACAAATCGATGATTATTCAGAAGTCATGCGACAAGAGGCTCCAAGTAATAATTATCTAAGAGCTTTTATCCCCAAACCTAAAAAAATTTCTTTTGAAATCCAAGATCATGAGGAAAAAATTGTTCTAGTGCTACGACAGCATCCAATTACTCAAGTTAAAAGCGTGCTCATGATCCTTTTCTTATTTGTATTTCTACCGTTCTTACTAAAAATGGCGGGTTTAACTGCCATTCTTCCAGATAAATTTAGAGTTGCTGCTAATATTTTCCTTTTCTGTGTATCTCTTGGTATGGCTTTCCGTTCATTTTTAATGTGGTTTTTTAATGTGTACATTATTACCGATGAAAGAATTATTGACGTTGATTTTCTATCGATGATTTATAAAAATATTTCCACTGCAAAAATAGATAATATCGAAGACATTACCAAAAAATCCTCAGGTATCATTGCTAATCTTTTTGATTACGGAACGATCTTAATTCAAACAGCTGCCACCAAGAATGAATTTGAATTTGATCATGTTCCTCATCCAGCAAAAGTAGTTAAATTGTTAAATGAATTGGTAATCGAAGAAGAAAGAGAAAAAATTGAAGGGAGAGTTAATTAGTGCCAGAATTTTATCTTAATCAAAATTTCATTTCTATCTTACTTAAAATTTTTTTTGTACTTGGAGCAAGTTTTTATCTAGTTCATTCTGTAGTTGTTGTCCGACAAATTACAGTCATGAAAAAAACTTTGATTACTGGTTTTAGCAATGTGATTAATTTATTGGGAATTATCAATCTGGTTATGGCGGTGGTGCTATTAATTGCCTTTATGTTGTTTCTCTAATAAAAAAACCCTTGGTTCTGGCCTCGACCTATCTTCGCAAGGGGAAACCCCTAACTATTGTCAGCGCTG
>CAZBEW010000014.1:0-8445 GCA_964491115.1 uncultured Pseudomonadales bacterium
TTCTGAGAGAGCGTGGGCATTTTTGGCTGGGACTAATTCTCCCATTTTGAATTTTTGCATTGCCTCTCTCACGCCAGGCAAATCGCTAGCCACGATTGGGGTAGCCACTGACATGGCCTCCCACTGCACCAAACCATAAGCTTCAGTGCTATTAATTGAAGGTAGTGCTAACAAATCAATCGTCTGATAAAAAGCAAATAATTCTTCATTGCTTAATATGCCCAAAAATAAACAATTAATTTTATTTTTTTTAATTTTATTTAAAAGATCAAGATAATATTTGTTTTCACCTGCCACTTCTTTCCCTTTGGGACCAACAATTACTAAGGTGTATTGTTGATAATCGCTTAAATTTTTAATCGCGTCAATTAAATAATCCAAGCCCTTTTCTCGAGAAATTCTACCGACAAAACCAATCCAATGTTGATTTTTTTTCTTTAATGCTAGTTTGTTTAAGAATGCAGCATCGGGTTTGGCCTGATTGATGAGTGGCTTAACATAAGTGGCTTTATCAAGTAATTTTTTTGACCAGTTTAAATTAGCAATATAATCTTTTGAAAAAGCCAAATAGGAGTCTGCTAAAAGCAATTGCAATTTGACTAGTGAGTTGACTAAAAAACTTAGCAGTCGTTCAATTGAGCTGGGGCCTAAATCAATATTACAATAAAAAATAGCCAAAACCTTAATCCCTAATAATTTTGCGAGTAATACTAGGGGGATCGCTTCAACACTGGGTAAATTGATGATTATTAAATTTTTGTTTCTAATTTTTTTGCAAAAAAACAGCCAGGATTGCGGAGATATAAAGCCCTTGGAAATTCTAAATAAAAAATTCATTCTGTAAATTTTTAGCCCATCCGCATCGTCTACTGATGCCAACTGAGAATCGTATTTAAAGGTCAAAATCTCAACCTCATGCTTTGACTTTAATTCATTTAAAAAGAGTTTAGAGTAAACAGATACTCCCGAGATATAAGGATGGAAATATGGAGTAAAAAAAAGAATTTTCATCTTTTTGGAGAATCAGCATTGGCCTCTGTCAAAATTGTTAAAGCTTCTTGCAAATTCTTAACTTTTGCATGGTAATCAACAGGAAAATCTAAAATATTGCTTAACCAAATAATGGTGACCGGTTTTTTTCGCTGACTGGCTCGACCCAGTTGCTGATCTAAATATTGAACAATGTCCCAATTATCTTCGACAAAGTAATCTAATTTTAGCTCTTTTATTAATCTTTCTTTAAATAAATGAGGCTGCTCATCACTACTATTCATATAAGATTGCACAAATAATTGATCGGCATTCATTTTTTTTCGCCACTTTTCATAACTTTTTTGAAGATGACCAAAGCGCCCAGTAATTAAATATGGCTCAATTATTTTGGCTTTTTTTAACTGAGCAATCTGTTTAAAACCAGGTGCCAACCACATGCTAGACTCGTGTAATAATTTCCAAAAAAATTGTTCAAAACCGGGCTTTGGCACATAAAATTCAAGTTGCTCTCGATTGATTATCACTTTTTTTTTCTTCATAAACGTGACAATCGGACGAACAATTCGCGCGGGGTTATAAAGCAGCACTCCATCTAAATCGAAACCAACTTTTAATGTTTTTTGTTTCATCATGTCAATTATATAGACCAAAGGTAAATTAACAAGTTTTTATTTAATGAAAAAAGAGTTGCAAAAAATTTCATCTGCTAATTTTTCAAGAGCTAAATAATTAGTTTTTAAATTGATAAAAGGCTGAAGTGAAAAATTAGCACACAAACGATCAGTATATATAGAAAAATGAGTGCCATTGTCAATCAAGGATGCTATTCTGACTTTAGCTGCTGTTTGCTTATTTGGATGACATGGCTCTTTTAACCAGTCAATCACCACTGTCGTATTGTCATCAATTAGACTATCTAAATCTTGCGGGCAATCGTCATAGATTTTTATTCTATCCCCAGCCAACAATCTCGGTCTTTGCTGGACACTATTAATCAGCTCTGACTTGCTTTCAGTTTTAAGCAATTGATTATAAGTTAATAAATAATCATAGGTTGCCGTTGATAGATCAGTCACTAAAATAAACTTTTGCTCAGCTTGTCTATCTATATAGTTAGCTAAAACACGATAATAGAAACCCTTGTGTGTAGTTTGCCTAATGGGATAGCTAATAAAATATTTATAGAAAAAAGGTGAACTCATGATTATATAAATAGCAATAATTAAATGGCGCATTTTTTTAGATTTAAATTGTTCAATAAGTAGAGCAAGTCCCATGCCAGCGATCATCATCAAACCAAAAAAGCTAAAAGCATTGCGAAAAGTAATCCAAATACCATCACGTTTCAAGAGCGTGGGCAGAGTACCAAACAAAATAAATGATAAGAAAAATAAAACCAGTTGTTTATAATTTACAAAAGTTTGAGCAATTAAGAATAAAAATAAAACAAATAAAATTAGATCAAGAGGATGAAAAAAACCATAATCATTCAGCGCAAAAGTATCAACGCTTAAATCTCCTCTTAAAAACAATATGTACGGGTCAAATGATTTTAATAATTTACGAAAAATTGTTGAGACATAAACCGTTAATTTATTAGTGAAAATTTTATTCAAGGGTGAAGCAAAAGCTAATCTTCTTTGCTCAATAACACTGTTGCTCAACTCATCTTGCTTAATGAGAGCGATTTCTAACATTCTCTCTGCTGCAACTGAACTCCTTAAACGCATTGCATAATTGATTGACAGAAAAATAAAAAAGATGAGAACTATTAAGACTGGCAAATGTTTTAGAAAAACTTTTTTAAACTGTTTCTTTTTAAGTGCTATTAAATCTTTAAGCAAAAAAGAACAATAAAGCAACATCAATAAGGGAATAATAATTATTTTATGTCCCTGATATTGAAAAAATCCAAGAAACAGGGGGATGATGGCCCACAACTTTTTCCACTGCCCAAAGTACAATAAAAAAACAATGCCCAGTAAATAAAAAAATGAAGAAAACAAAGAATCAAAACCCATTCGGGAGAACTGAAATATCCAAGGATTTAAGCTCGCTACCAATGCTGTGCACAACAAAAAGCTCTTTTTTCTAGTAAAGTAATAAACAATTAAAGCTAATAAAATGGGAATGGCACTGCCCATAATTACAGGAACAAACTTGCTGGCTAAAACTGGATTGTTGGGAAAAATCAGGAAACCAGGAATCAGGGTGCTGCTAGTTAATTCAGAATATAATGTTTTTGAGGGTAAGAGCTGCCAAGGTCGCCACTCACCACTCGCATCCGTGCCGTGTTTGAGGATAATTTGTGCTTCTGCCACATAGACCATTTCGTCATAAGTAGCTCCAGGCGGAATTGAGTTAATTTTAAATGTTTTACAAGCAAAATTTATTAAAAAAATTAAAACTAAAAGCAAAAAAATTGATTTTTTTTGCGACTTTTTGAGTGAATTTTTCTGTGGCTTTTTTTTTGAGAATTGAATTGTTTTTCTCCCCATAAACTCAATTATATAAATCTCTCAATAAATAAACAAATGACTTATTTTTTTGCCAACCATTTAACCCCCCAATAAGTTAATGGTGTTTCAACCACCGACATAAAACACTTTAACAACCAGTAGGGGATAACAATGCTCATAATAAAATTAAAATTAGTGGCTAAGTTATCTTGAAATGAATAAAAAGCCACACTAGTAAAAACAAAAGTGTCTAATAATTGTGAAATAAAATTAGAAAGATTACTACGCAACCACAGCATTTTACCCTGTGTTTTAACTTTTATCTTATGAAAAAGCGCCACATCTAATAAGCCAGAAATAAGAAAGGCCAGTAAACTAGCTAAAGAAATTCTGGCAGCCCTAGCAAAAATGGCATTATAAGCTTGACCATCACTAAATCTATTTGATTCTGGCAACCAAGTCACAAAGATCGAATAAATCATGATAAAAGCCACCATTATTAAACCTGTATAAACTAATTGTTTGGCTCGAGCTCTACCCTTAACCTCGGCAATAACATCATTAATTGCAAATAAAATCGGAAAAACAAAAATTCCCACACTCACATTCAGTTGGTAATTAAACATTTTAAATAATGGAATGGTTTTCATGCTCATTATTTCTGCCAAAGCTAAACAGGTGATGTATAAAGCTACTAAAAATTCCATTTTATTAAATTTTGTTTTCATAGTTCTTTTACTCAACTAATAATAGAGTTAGTTTAACACAATTTAGCCAGGATAAAATACAAATTATTGTGGGCTAAGGTCATTTATATAATTCTCCACCTTCATTGCGTTCTCTCCATTGGTTTCTGCCTTAATTATTTCACTACCAAAAGCAGCCAGCATATCTTCACGATTATCAAAGACAAATGGAGTTAAGCGTAAAAAAGCAAACTGATCATTATTGTTGGGACTTATAAATAAACTTCCTTTAGGCAACCACAGACCATTAAATAAAATGGGCTTAACATTGATTAAAGTGTTTGCCCCATGAGTTTTTATTAAAAATAAGTGACCATTAATTATTTTTTGATAAAGTTTACCATCATTCAAAGCTTGGCAATAATAAGTAGTCACATCAAAACAAGCTCCATCACTCAATTGAATCGCTTCTTTTGTTATCTCAATGTCGCTTGCTCGATCATTTTCATCTCTTTCCAGTAATTGCAATAAGATGTCCTGCAAGGCGCAAAGGCCTGGATCTTGATTGGGATACTCTGCCAATGCTCTTAACTCTTCCTGCTTAGGGGTCATCTTTTCCTGATTAACAAAAATTGAGCTTATTTTGCTTAAGTCCCCAGACCATAAAATTTTCGCAAGCAAACGACTAATTTCTGTATATGGCCCACCATAACGATCACTAAAAAACCCACTTTCTCCTTTAATTAAAAATTCTTCGAACTCACTACTAAATCTGAGCTTAGCATATTCGAGTGCTTTAATTAATTGCGCACCAGTGGAACGATTAATAAAAGCTTCACACTGCGAGCTTTTACTTTGATTAGCTGTCTCCAACATATTATCTTCTAGTGAACTACTGATGGCTAAATGCCAGTCAACATTAAGTAAATCATCTAAATTTATCACTTGAGTGCTTGGAAAAAAAGTTAATTTAACCCCAGTCGCTAAATCAAAAAGAACTTTTTCAATAGTCTGATCCTGATTTCTTACCACCTTTTTTTCAAAGGCTTTTAACAAAAGGGCTTTAGCCGAATCTTCAAGCGGCTGTTCTCTCAATTGATTTCTTAAGTTATATTCATCAGACATGCCATCAGACATTAGATTAAGTGATATGAAATATAAAGCATTAAGTACGGGATTATCAGCCAATTTGATAGTTTGTTCACTCATGGGAGTTATTGTTCCCGGATTATGTTGCTGGCTTAGTTGGGTGAAAATTTTCCAAAAAACGCCCTCAGCCAATTCTTTCCGAATGGCTTCTTGTTTAGCTAACAAACCCTCAGCATCTAAAAAAGTTAAATTAAAACTATCGGTATAATAACGTTCTACTTTTGCCCTCACGTCCTGCGTTTGAAAGCGTGCGATATCCTTTTCTCGCATGGCTAATATCTGCTTTGACAAAGCCAGTTTTTCTAAAATATATAAATTAGTGAAAGAAAACAAAAAGTCTCTGCCAAAACCATCTTTATTGTTTTCTAACAAAAAATTATCAGCAACGAGATTGGTAGCCTTCGCTTTTTTTTGAAGAACATTCTTAACCCTTTGTATCCCGCTGTTTTCTAAAGCTTGATGTAAATACTCACCGTAACTATCTGGCTTTTTTTTAATTTCATCCTGTGAAGATTTATCTGGCTCAACAGCTCGAGGGTTTTGTTCTTGCGGTGTAGTCATAAATGTAAATATTAATTAGTGTTTTTCTTAAACTAGCTCTACTTAAGCAAACAGCTTCCAGCCAGAACCAGTAAATATTTCAAAAAACAAAAATAATAAATAAAAAAGTAATAAAACAAAACCCTCGCTACGTGAAACTGATTTTTGACTTTTTGCGAAGTAAAGAAATGCGATCAGGCCATATAAAAAAACCAACATAGAAAAATTAGAACCAGTAGTCAGAATCGGCTTATCACTAATTAAACCAAATAAGCCCAATTCAAGAGTATTTAATGTGGCTGAGCCCAGATAATTACCAAATGCAATATCTTTCTTTTTTGCCAACATCGCTCTAATGGCAATTGATAATTCTGGAATATTGGTGCCCACCGAAATAACTAGCAAGCTAATTATAAAAGTTGAGGCTCCCAAAGCCTGCGCTAGTTCAACAGTTTGTTTAACAAGAATATTACTGGCAAAATAAACAAGTAAAACTGCTATCAAAACCTTGGCCATATTTACATACATTGTTGATTTGTTCAAATTAATTAAAATTAATCTGCGAAAAGTTTTGTTCTGTTTTTCTTGCATAAAAGCAAAATAGAAGTAGAGAATTAAACAAATTACTAAATCTATTAAACTTAATTTGCCATCAAGAATTAATACAGCTGGAAATCCTACTACCAAAGTTGCTGTCACTAAATCTTTAAACTTAAAAGAGTGATTTAAATTTACTCCCTTACTAAGAAAGGCTAAAAGCGGAATTACTAATAAGAATATTACAATTGAACTACCAATTAAATTCCCCACAAAAATTTCTGGCTGTTTATTAACCAAGGCATTAATGCCCACCATTATTTCAGTTATGGATGTAAAAAAACCCATGATCAAAAATGAGACAAAAAACGAAGACATGCGTAAACCATAGGAAATCTTAGTAATTGCATGTACCGCAATACCTGAACCTATCCACAATAGAACAAAAGCTAAAGCAAACAAGGCTATATTACTATAAAGCTCCATACTTATAATATTACCTTATTTTTCAAAGGTGGAGAAGTCGAGATTGTTAAGTTATTCAACAACAAAACTACCGCTACTAAAAATTAATTCTGGATCAATATTTTTATCCATCAAATGTTGAATGACAGCTCCTGCTACAGCAGATAGTAAAATTTTTGCAGTCAAGGAAATATCTTCGAGTTCGGCAAGTTGAGCTGCTGCCATTTCGTTCAGTAAAAAAGTTTTACCTCTTAATTCTGAAAATTCTTCAGCAATTCCCCAGAAAATACTAGCAGTTTCCGAACCGACCGTGTAAGTGATTTTTGTCATATTTTGGGGTGGCTGACGAGACTTGAACCCGCGACCTCCGCTTTCACAGAGCGGCGCTCTAACCAACTGAGCTACAGCCACCGATTTTAACTTTGCATTATAACAAAGCGTACGTCGGGAGGGATTCGAACCCACGACCTACTGCTTAGAAGGCAGTTGCTCTATCCAGCTGAGCTACCGACGCTTAAATAGCCAAGAAATCACTTCTGGACATCAAACAAATGCATTATACTAAAAGCCCCATTATTAAACAAATTAGATTAAACGAATCAAATTAGAGAAACTCAATCGTGGTCGAGGCATTAAAAGCCTTCTCCGATAAGGTATAATGGAGGGTTAGCCATTTTTGAAAAATTTTTAAAATGAAATTTAAATTAGAAGCCAAATACCAAGCCACTGGAGACCAACCTCAAGCTATTGAGCAGCTGAGTGCTGGAATTGAAGAAAATAAAAAAAACCAAGTGCTGTTAGGCGTCACTGGTTCTGGAAAAACTTTTACTATTGCCAAAGTTATTGAACGCACTCAGCGACCAACTCTGGTCATTGCTCATAATAAAACCTTAGCCGCTCAACTTTATCAAGAGTTGCGTGATTTTTTCCCCAAAAATGCGGTCTCTTACTTTGTTTCTTATTATGACTATTACCAGCCAGAAGCTTATTTACCCAGCAGTGATACCTATATTGAAAAAGAAGCGATGATCAATGACGAAATTGATAAATTGCGTCTAGCTGCCACCACTAATTTATTAACTAGACCTGATAATATTGTCGTCGCTTCGGTATCTTGCATCTATAACTTGGGTTCACCAGTCGAATATGGCCGTTTTATTTTAGAAATTGTTGAAGGAGAAGTCATTGAACGCAAAACCTTATTGCTGCAATTAAGTAACTTACAATACAAGCGCACTAGCACGGATTTTGAGCGAGGTAGCTATCGACTGCGAGGAGACACTATTCAACTCTGGCCAGCTTATAGCGATAAAGCCATCAAAATTGACACTTTAAATAATCAGATTACTCAAATTGAAGAAATTGATCCAATTTCTGGTCAAAAAATTCCCTTAAAACCTGGTGAAAAAAAACAAAACCATTTTGTCATTTATCCAGCTAAACATTATCTCTTAGATCCTCGCAGTCAAAAAAAAGCTCTGCAAGAAATTCGTCAAGATACTAGCCAACGAGTCAAAGAGCTAAGTGCAGTTGGCAAAACTTTGGAAGCTTATCGCTTACAACAAAAGGTTAATTATGATTTAGAAAGAATTGAAGAATTTGGTTTTGTGAATGGG
>CAZBEW010000015.1:0-8082 GCA_964491115.1 uncultured Pseudomonadales bacterium
ATTCACTTGCCCCTTGTGGCACCTTTTCCGACCAGTGACTTTAATCAACTCTTTGATTGGCAGAAAATCAATCAGGGCCAACAAGCAGTTTATACTGTCGAAGGCAATGCTAGTGCCCAACTAGCTCAAGTATTAAAAGCCAACAGCCAATTAAAAAACATCAAAAGTATCTTGCGCTATGACGGCAGACCTTTTTATGCCGAAGATTTATTAGAGTGGCTGTCTAGCAAGCAAATTACTCAGGCTTATAAAATTAAAGAATAGCATCAATTAAATTAAATTAAATTCAATTAACTATGCCAATTCAAGCTCAAGAACTCAACTCCCCGATCACCCCCACTTGGTGTTCTGGTTGTGGAAATTTTAGTATTTTAACCTCATTAAAAAAGGTGCTAACAGAATTGGATATTGATTTTAAAGATGTGGTGGTCTTGTTTGGTATTGGTTGTAGTGGCAACATGGCAGATTTCATCAAAGTTAATGGCTTCCACGCGCTTCATGGTCGAGCAGTTGCCAATGCCATCGGGATAAAATTAGCCAATCATCGATTAAAAGTGATCGTCACCGGCGGTGATGGAGATTTATATGGCGAAGGCCTAAACCACTTATTGGCAGCAGCTCGAGGCAATCACGATATTAGCGTTTTTGTGCACAATAATGAACGCTACAGTTTAACTACTGGTCAAAGCTCACCTGCCAGCAAAAAAGGTACCAAAGGCAAATCAACCCCCGAAGGAGTGATTGAAGAAGCGATTAATCCTTTGGCTTTAGCGATTAGTGCCAATGCCAGCTTTGTGGCTAGAGCTTTTGCTGGTCACATCCAAGAATTAAGCAACTTAATGAAACAAGCCATTGAACATGAGGGTTTTTCTTTAATTGATGTTTTACAACCCTGTCCAACTTTTAATAAAACTCAAGACATGAAATGGTATTTGGAACATACCCGAGCAGCAAAAATTGACTATGATTTGGCTGATCAGGCAGCAGCACTAAAGCAGGTGCTAAAAAAAGAGCCAATCGAACTTGGTCTTTTTTATCAAGAAAAGCGCTTGGCTTATCATCAGGAATTAAGTCAGTTGCAAGAAAAAAGCTTGATTGAGCAATTTCCCCTCAGGCAAAATTTACAAGCAGCCATTAGCTCATTTATCTAAGCTTTTTTGGCTTATAAGCAGTGTTTTTAGTGTATAGCCCTACAACTTGGCCAGGAACAAGATGATAATATTGTAGTCTATCCCAATCGTCGTAGTAATAAACTAAAGTATTTTCTAGTATTTTGAAAGCAGCGAGGCGAGCCCATTTTTGGCCTGGCAGTTTTTCCACTTGAAAAGCATTTTTAGCAAAAGCTTGCTTCTCCACAGATCGTGAAATAGGAGTTCCGGGAGGAAATTCAAAACGTTCTCCTTTTTCAGCCGATTTTAACTGATTAGCTTTTTGCTCAGTTGGCTCTGGCCGATCAACTTTTATTTCAGCCGGTTCTGAGTAATTAGCTTTTGGCTCAGTTGACTCTGGTGGATCAAAGATAGAAATTTGACGAAAAGCTCGTCGCTCGTGTTCTTTTGCCATTAATTGGTTGTTACTGAGGCTGATTCTATCATAATTGGATTGATAGGTCTAGATTTTTCTCCAGAAAGGCTCATACCTACTGGGGCAGTGGCAATGGCGTCAACCACTTCTATCCCCTCAACAACTTGACCAAAAATTACATAATTTTTGGGTAAAGGAGAATCTTGATGCATGATGAAAAACTGACTACCATTGGTATTTGGTCCAGAGTTAGCCATGGCAACAGTGCCTCGCGTATATTCGCCCACAAAATCTTCATCATCAAAACGATAACCAGGGCTACCAGTCCCGTCTCCGCGTGGATCACCGCCTTGAATCATGAAACCTTCGATAGTTCGGTGAAAAATTGTCTTGTTATAAAAGCCCTTTTCGACTAGGTAGACAAAATTGTTGCTAGTTACCGGGGTGTTTTGGCTGTCAAGTTGAATGACAATTGGACCCTGAGTGGTGTTAAGCGTCACTAGATATGTTTTGTCCTGATCGATGGTCATGGCGGGCTTGCTTAAAGCTTGGTTGGCGGATAAAGTAGCTGGCATAGTGCGTTCCTCTTCTTGATTTTTATTTTCTACTGAGTCTTCGAGTTTTTGGCTACTAGCCGACTGAAGATCATTGAGTTGGCTGACATTAGAGTTTTCTTCTAGCTTGGGACCATTAGTTCTCATTTTGTTCAAGCCGAAAATCAAGGCTCCCCCTAAAACGAGACTGGCAAGGATAAATATAATGCTATCTTTTTTCATACTTGAGTTGTATTCACTAATCGAAGGTATTAGTATAACACATTGGCAATTATTTTCTAGAAAGCAATTAGCAGTCAATTAAGGACTCTGCTAATATTGGCCAAATTTACTTTTAATTGATGTATCTTGTATAAATAATACATATTTTGATATAGTTTGATATAGAAACATAAAATTAGACAATGATCATGATGCTAATCGCTTTTTTAATCAAGATCGCTGATTAGTTCCATTAATTCTTCTTCTTGAAACTGCTTAGTATTTTGAAAAATATAAATGCTGGGATGATCAAAAACCCTAAAAGTTTCCTCTGCCCCTTCATCCTTAATATTTATGCCCAATAAATTTGGATAGGCATGAAATTCTCTTATTTTTTGATAGCCCAATTGCTCCGCAAACAATAATTGATAATAATGACTGGTGTAAGGATGTTCTTGACTCCTGGGGATGGTGCGAAAGAGTCGCTGGCTGGCAATAATTAAATAATCAGCTTCGGCCAGTTGTTTAGCTAAGTGCTCAATTTTCTCCAAACTATCAGCTTGATAAAGCTCGAGCAGTGAATATTGAAAATTTTTGTCATTGCTCATGATGACTGGCAAGCGCTCGTCTCGTTCTTCGTGCAGAATTAGGCTTTGGTCAGCTAGGTTGCTTTCGATCCAAGCAGAAGCGGTGATTCGCACATGTTCATTTTGATAAATCTTAAAAAAAGCCCCAGCCCACAAGCCATTAAAAAGTAAGAGTACAGCAATTGCCACTTTGCCAAATCGTTTTTTTTGACACTGATCAAGCGCGATGCCGGTCAAAAAAATTATGCTTGGCACAACTAGTATCAAATAACGATTGAATTTGGTAAACCAAGAGCCAACGTAGAGAAAATAAATGAAAGAAAAAAATATTAAAGGCCATAAAGTTTGATATTTTTTAATATTTTTCAAAAAGATGAATAAGCCCCAGCCAGCAGTGATTAAGATAATGGGAGATGTTAGCCAAATCAGTGTTTTAATCTGAAACAGATAAGGGATGGTATCAATAAATTGCATGGTATAAAAAACACTTTGTTGACCACTGACTACTGCTTGTTCATATTTCATGCTTGCCAAAAAATTTGACAAATAATTAAAAGTGTTGGGTGATACTAAATAAAAAAACAAAAAACTGATCAGAACATAAATGCTTAACTTCAGCAGAGTTTTTATTCGCCAGCGATAAGTAAGAATGATCGATAAAGCAGGAATGAACATAAAAGACAAGGCGGTGGTTTTAGTGCCCAGGCTAAAACCGCTAACTATAGCCATGAGCAAGATTATTTTTTTATTTTTTGTTTCAATGAGCTGAATGGATAAGTAACTGAGGATAAGCATTTCTAAAAGCAAGAGGCTTTCTGTGACACCAAAATGAGCGTGTTGGATAAAAGTGACAGTGCTGGCAGTTAAAAAAGTAATGAAGAGGGTGGTTTTTTTGCTAAAAAGTTTTTTCGCAATCAGGTAAACAAAAAAAACAGTTATTAAAGAAAAAATGGCTGAATAGCTGCGAGTGATTAAATTAATTTTTCCATAAGCTGTTTGCCAGCTTAAATCATCGGTGAAGTAAGTAATAACTTGCGAACTAATGTCTGTTAAAAATAGCGGAAAACCGTTGTAAGCATAAAATTCTGGGTCAGTTTTTTGCGGCCAATCCAGGCGAGAAACGGCGGCTGCAATATTGCGTTCATCAGGATGGAGGGCAAGACCTTTATCCCAATTTAAATGGGTAAAACGTAAATAAGCAGCAAGCAAGAAAATAGCAATCAAGAGCCAGTGATAAAGCTGTTTTTTTCTTCTTAGCCACTGAAAAATTTTTTTTAACACAAACTAATGTTACAACAAAAATGATTTTTTAGCAGGCAGGAGCTATTATTTTTGATCAAAGCGTTGGCCTAAAATAATCGTTGTCCAACCTTCAGCGCGTTGAGCGGCGCTGTAGTGTCTGGTGAAACGATGGCCCCAGTCAAATCGCGGATCTTCATAGGCTGAACGCAAAAAAGTGCGGATGTGGCCGACTACAGCTAGATTATTATTAGCGCCCCAGTGGTCAAATAAATAGTTGAGGATGTAATTTAAACTGCCTGGTTCTAATAAGTCATGAGAGCCTGGTGCTAAGATTCTTTGTAATGTTTCATCATTGCCAGCGATATCTGCGTAATTACGGTAGCCTTTTTCCCATTGAGTCCAATGATCACCAGGATTATTGTCTAGGGCTTGATGAAATTGATAGAGCTCAGAATTTTGATAGTCGCTAATTAGTTTGGCTAAACCTAATTCTGATTCAGGAATATTTGTATTAGCTTGCTTTAGGTTATTGATCGCTAAATTATAATTTTGCCTGGTTGAGATTAACTGGGGTAAGGATTCAATTTCTTGACCAGCGCTTTCTCGATAAACTCTCGTTAAAATTCTTGTATGATCCACAGCGCCATGTTGATTATAGATATTAGAACTATATTGAGGTTTTAGATACAAAGAGCCTGGTACGCCGATCATGCCGGCTTCAACTGATCTAGCTAGATTGGGAGTTAAATCGAGAGCGATGCCTTCAGTACCTAAGTCAGAAATTTCAATTGGAATTTGACTATTTCTTCTAACTTCATTAATCAATTGAGAGACAAAAAATTGTACTAGCCTACCCATTCCTTGATGAGCTTGTTGAGTTGCTAAGGGTACAGCTCGATCACGTTTAGAATTGCTGGGAATAGATTCTTGCAGGTCTCTTAGAGCAGGATCAACTTTAGCCCCAAGGCTAATTATTTTTTCTAAGATAGGGCTTTGATTAGAGATTTGGCTTAAGAAATGATAACCCTTGCCAGTCATCACCGTATTAAAGTTGAAACCGTAGTGACGTAATTTTTGGCAAATCAGTTGATAAGCGGGTTCAATTAAATTAAACACTCCTAGTTGATCAATGAGAAATCTATCTGGAGAGTTTTTATTATAATATTCAAGATCGATCGCAAATAGTGCACGACTAGGTAAACCATTTTCTAACTCTTTTTGCCAAAGGGACATAAATATTTCACTACCCGGATCTTGTTGAAGAACTGCAGTTAAGCCTTCTTTTTTAATAGATCTGGCTGGAGAATCATGGCCTTGATCAGCTTTTTCATGAGCGATTTTTTCACTAGCAGTTGCCACATATTCACAAGACCAATCTTCTAATTTATTGTTTGGATCTCTTAAGCTAAAGTCTGGAGACAGGTGATTGGCTCCACAAAATCTAGCTATAGCCTGAGAAACGACTGGATGAGCATAATATTCTTCAATCCTGTGGATTTCCTTGGTTTTGTTCAGTTCTGTTTCTAGATTTACTTGTTCTTTATCAACAGACATAGTTTTTATTTTGCAAGATAATCTTGTACGTTTTTGAGCGCCTGCTCTTGTTCCTGGCGCCCAACATGCATTTCCAAAACAATATCAGCGGGTCTGACTCCCCTATCAATTTGATCATTAATAAACTTATCCATTATATCTAAACATTTGCTCATAGGCATTTCGGTAATGTGTTTGGCTGATGAATGATGATTGTTTAAATTTGGTAGACCGTGGGTTTCGTGAATATTGTTTGCTCTATCAACATAGGCTCCTGCGACATGAAATCTTTGAATGGGAGCAATGCTATCGACTTCTACAATATAGTTAATAAGATTTGCAAGAAAATCTTCATCGGAATATTTAAGACCAGGAATCAAAGCCGCATAATTGTGCCAAAGATGCGCCAAGTCAAAACAAGAAGTTAAATTTGGATGAATAGTTTTTAAGTCTTTTGCTAAATCCACTGCCTCCTTGGTGTCTGCTGGCCACTTAGGATATTCCAAATTTTCTAGCATTAGGGCTACTGGCAAATTATTATCTTTGATATGTTGTGCTAATTCAGTGGCGGAGAACATGGCTCGATCAAGTTGTTTTAGCCTAGAGTTAAAATCATCTTGAGGAGTAATGTGTAAAATCATGTTTTCAGCACCAATTTTGGCGGCAAAATCTAGGGCTAGTTTATTTTCTAGCACAGATTGCGATCTACATTGTTGGTCGATGCTGGCTAAATCTCTGTTTTGTGTTGGGCCATGAACGATGATTTTTCCAGCATAATGCTGTAACATTTCAGGCAAGCTCTGCCACCAATTATTTCGATAATCGTGCTCATATTGAATTTCTAAGCATTCTAAATGCTGCCAATTATCTAACAAGGCTTGCCATTGTTGATCATGTTCTTGTTGTGAAGAAACAGTGCGTGGATTGATATAAGAAGCTAAGCCCAATTTACTATGTCTAATCTTTATTTTTTCCCGATTTTCAACAATTACTTGTTCATTTTCATAGCCCATAAATGAAAATTATACAACGAGCTAATATGAAAAACAAAGTGAAAAATATTGAAAATTAAGCCAAGCGCAAAAATGATTTTAAGCAATTATTTTTGCTTAAATAAAGCTAATTAATTTAGAAAATTAAGTTTATTGTTCAACTGGTGATAAACAGATAATATCTTTATTTTCCTTTTTAAGATAGTCCTTAAAGTCGTTTAAATACTTTTTATCAACACTGACTTTTAAACGATAAGATTTATCCAGAGTTTTCATTTCTTCTGTGGTATGGACAGCACCTGGCACTTGATTCTTAAAGCCGAAAACAATTTTATTTAAAAGCTCCTCATCTTCAATGCTTGGACAGTGTTGCTGTATTACTTCTACTTCAACTATTGGGTTTCTTAGATTTTCTGTATTTATTGCTCTTTCTTTGTTCATGGGCCCTTTCGCGCTTGCACTTATTTTTTAATGTATAGAAGTATATCATAAAACGCTTAATTTGCTAGCAAGTTTTATAAAAATAAACGATAAAATATCAGCTAATATGCTAAGATTGATCTCATGAATATTGCACTAGCCTACAATCTACAGAGAGAAAATCATCAATTAGATTTATCCAAACAAGTGGAAATTGAATTTGATTCGCCAAAGACGATTAAGGCAATCAAAAAAACAATTGAAAGCTTAGGTCACCAGGTGATTATGATAGAAGCCGATCTCGACGCTTTTCGTAAATTAAAAAGACATCAACAAGACATAGATTTAGTCTTTAATATTGCTGAGGGTTTGTGCGGTGATGCTCGTGAATCACAAATTCCCTTGTTTTGTGAAATGTTAGAGATTCCTTACACCCATTCTTTGCCAACTACGCATGCTCTGAGCCTTAATAAGCATTTAACAAAATTATTGGTGAAAGACACTGGGACGGCTGTGCCAAAATCATTTGTGATTAGACAAAGAGTAAAGCAGTTGCCACAGGGTTTAAATTTTCCTTTAATTGTAAAACCCAATTCTGAAGGTTCTGGTAAAGGCATTACCAATAAATCTGTGGTCAAATCAATAAGGGAGTTAAATAATTATGTTAGTACTTTGCGCCAGACAATGGCAGGAGAGATTATCGCTGAAGAATTTATTGAGGGACGTGAATTTACTGTGGCTGTGATCGGTCATCCATTACGGGTTTTGCCAATAGTGGAGCAAAAATTTGATTTTTTACCAAAAAATATGCATCAGATTGCTGGTTATGAGTTGAAATGGATTTATGAGGATCAAATAGCTAATCGCTCATCCGCTTATCAATGCCCCGCACCCATAGATCATTATTTAGAGCAAGAAATTCAGGCAAGTGCGCTTAATATTTGTCAATTGTTGGGAGTGAAAGATGTAGCCAGAATTGATTATCGCTATTCAAAAGATAATCAATTATATTTTTTAGAGATCAATACT
>CAZBEW010000016.1:0-6958 GCA_964491115.1 uncultured Pseudomonadales bacterium
TAAATTGCTAAATAGTATTTCAAGTGCTTTCAAGTTTGCATAGATTAGTATAACATCAGAATGAACAATTTGGCATGTTTCTCTTGGTCTAAAATAATACTTTTGAAGAAACCTTGCTTCATAATAGATAGACACTATGCAAATCAATAGAAAGCATGGGAAAGGTTTCGGATAAGCAAAAAGATTAGAAAATAATAATAGCATCCTATTTTCGATTGGTTTCTAAAAGCAAGTGAATAGCACGGATCTTCAGGATTGCTCGGACACATGAATCAAGAGGCAATATGTGTTTTCAATGAAAACAGCTCAGGGTTTTGGCATAAAGCTTGCAACATAGCTGTCGTAGAATGTCTATTATTTAAAATGGATTAACTTATGAACACGATACCTGACTCTAATCAAAGCCGTCCAAAAAGTCGAACCTGGCTATATATTTTTCCAATCCTGGCTTTATTGTTGCTTACCTTTATCCTGGTAACCAACGAAAGCCCAATATTGGAACGCAAGGAGCTGGTCATCCCCACTGATTTGCCAAGGAGCTCCGGTCCGCTTGAGGTTTTACTTTTTGATCAACTTCCTGGACTTGTCAGCGAGCGATTTACCAGCGATTGGCGTCTGATGGATATTCATTTTAATGAGGATGCAACCCAAGTCGTGCTTTGGATGGCAGAAACGGATGAAGACGACGAGATTTATGCCCGCGAACCTTTGCTGATTCTGGCGCTTTTAAATTCTTCAAAAACAAAATGGACTTTGCACACGGCTTTGGATGAGGACTTTGGCGACCGTTTATTGATTTCTGATTTTGGCGAAACAGAATTAGCAGAAAGCATCTTTGTTGGCGCAGAACCAAAAGCACCAACTGGTATTGTTTATGGCGGCTATTACCTACCCTGGCCGGCTGGGCAGGTCAAGCGGGTTACCTGGTCCATTGGCCACACCTCCTGCACGCCAAGAAACTATTGCTACTACGCTTTTGACTTTGCCGATGGCACGATGTTTGATGTCTCTGCTTCAAAGGGCGGTTTTGTTTATCATTGGCGCGACACCTGCGCGAACAACAACAAAACATGTATGAATAGCATCACCCTGGAAGACCGCACCACCAGCCCCTGGACTTACCAAATCTACTTACACCTTGCCAATGGCAGCATCCCTGAAGAACTCAAAACCAAGGGCGTTTATGTAAACAGAGGTCAGTTCCTGGGCAAAGCTGATAACACCGGACCAAGCACAGGGCATCATTTGCATTTTATGGTGGTCGAAAAAGAAACACTCACCGCCTGCAAATATTATTGCTTTGGCAAGGCGGTTGATATCACCTTCCGCGATGTGGACATTAACTGGCATGCGCCAACCCAAGGTGGCAGACCCCGCTTACCTAGCGAGGCTGAATACTACGGTGGGCAAAACAGGACCTCATACAAAAGTCAAAACGATCTTATGAATATCTTGCCTTATCAGATTTACTTTTTCCCAGTTCATAAGTAACTCATCTTGGGGTAGAGCAAAAAATCAATGCGATTTCAAAGATTGTAAAATTAATCACTCACCTAACGCACCAGGAGTGCGTTAGGTTTTTTAATGGCTAAGCGAAAAGTTATAAGGAAATCGCTTATAATCGTAGCAACAGGTTAAAAAATGGAAGAAAATCCGCTCAGTTCGCGTGAAAAAGAGATTTTACAGCTCATTGCCCAAGGAAAAAGCAACAAAGAGATTGCTGCTGACTTGGTGATTAGCGTTAACACCGTAAAAGTACACATATCGAACATATTCCAAAAGTTCGGCGTTGCCTCCCGGTCCGAAGCCATTGTTTATGCACTTGAACATGGCTTGATAGAAGGACCTCGCCAGGAAACACCAGAGCCCCAGGTCATTACAGAGTTTGTTGAAGTTGAGCAACCCCAATGGCTCATCTGGTTGCGCAAGTTTTGGTGGCTGTTTGCAATTGCTGTAACACTTGCCATACTTAGTTTGGCTTTCATTTTTTCTCGTTCCAACATATTAAGTAAACCAACGCCAACGCCTCACCCCTTTCAAGGGCTCATTAGCGAAGACCGCTGGCATAGCCATGAAAGTTTATCTCCCGCCAGAGAAGGCATGGCAACAATTGCCTACAAAAGCGAACTTTTTGTCATTGGGGGAGAAACGCTTGAAGGCATTAGTGCATTAAACCAAAGCTTTGATACCCGAAACAACCGTTGGTCATTACGCGCACCAAAACCCATCGCAGTGAAGAATGCTTCGGCTTTACAGATCGCCAGTAAACTTTATGTTTTTGGTGGGGAGATGCGGAATAATCAACCAACTAATGTACTGGAGATTTACGATCCAGAAACCGATAGCTGGTCTACCGGAGCAAATGGACCTAAAACTTTGAGTCGATACGCTGCGACCAGCATTGAAGGAAAAATCTTCTATTTTGGTGGGTGGGATGGCATAACATTCAGCAAAGAGACGTATGTTTATGATCCATCGACCAATAAATGGACGAGTGGCATTCCAAGCCCTGTGGCTTTCGCCGATGCCAAAGCGGTTTCAGCCAACAACCGCTTTTTCATCATTGGTGGCACAGAAAATAACCTCCCTATAACCACTGTCCGTATCTATTCTCCCAACAATCAAAACGAACCTAATGCCACATGGTCCGAACCTTTGGACTTTTTTGAAGCTAAAGAGATCATCGGAGCACAAATGCTTGGGGACTCAATTGTTGTTTTTTCGAAGATTGATGAGGAAAACCTGCTCATTAGTTATTACTCATCTCAAAACGAGACCTGGAGTCATTCGGCAGAAAAAACCACAAAAAAACAAATCGACAATCCAAGCCTTACCAATATTTCTGGCTCTGTATTCTTTATTGGCGGAAGATTGAAAAATGGGGAATTAAGCAATCAGTTCATCAGTTATCAAGCTTTTTTTACAATTATGCTACCTGCAATTGTTAATTAAAAGAATAATACCAGGTACTATTCATAAAAATTAGTCCGTTTTTTGCTGATATCTAAAGGTGTCTTAACAATTTATAATGATCGAAATAAAGAGTTAGGGCGATAAAATCTTTTTTTGTGTGATGAGTAGAGTAGATTACTGCATAAGGTGATTGTTCCTATGATTTAAGAAAAAGTTTAATTGAATTGATTTCAGAACAAAACAGGAGCCACCCAATAAAAATTTAGGGTTGATTAAGATTTAAAATCTTAGAATAATGCTTCCATGGTTAGATTAGAAAAGTTCTTCATTAGGTCCGATTAGCCTATATTAATAAGGTGTTTAAGGATTTGTTGATATAATTCCTGAAAAGAATACGATAAACGATTATCAACGCGTGTTTTTTCTTGAATTGAGGTTTCTTGAATTCGACATCAAAGCAACCTGGCTTTTTCAACAAACTAATACAACCACTAATGGCAGTAGGTACAACCGCCATGCTTTCACAGGTTTTGGTCATGCTCCAAAACTTAATAACCGCAAGGTGGATTGGACCAGAAATAAACGGATATGTCCTAGCTGGATTTAATGCCGCGACTCTCGGCTTTGTATTAGTTAATTGGGGATTTGATCATTGGTTGTTACAACGTACTTCAATGGATGTCAAAGACAGTCATCAAAACCTGGGAATGGTTATATCAAGCAAAACCATTCTCGGATTAATCCTTTGTCTCGGTTTAATTATCCTACTCCCTTACTTAAGACCTGAAATATATATTCCTTACATTTTAGCTTTTTGTCTCCTTGATACACTTGTTGACTCACTTAGTAACAGCGCATATACCTATTTTTTGGCAACAAACCGTTTCAACCAGTCTTCTCTCATTGTTACAGTTTCCAGAATATCACGCTTGCTTGCTACGCTCTTACTCGTTTTACTAAAAATAAAGGCTTTACATATCCTTTTAGGCGTTCGACTCTTAATTGATTTTGCAACATTAGCTTACTTATGGCATAGGCTGAAACCAAAATTCATGCTCATAACATTAACCGTGTTTAAGGCAATAAGTCGACAAACCTGGACATTCGGTGTTGCAGAAACCCTTAACTTCGTTTATGACCGTGCGGACCTAACCTTACTCGCATTTCTAACAGTTTACAAAAGTAAGATTAGTTATTATGGCACAGCCCTCAATATTGCCTTTGCAGGTATTGCCATTTTGCAGACGCTACAAAATGTCTTGGTTCCATATATCATAAAACAAGAAAAGACCATACCTCAGAAAGGGAAAAAATCACTATACACAACACCTTTGCTTCTTTTGATTGGGGCTGGAAGCTTAGGATCATTGACATTATTCTTATTTGGTCAAAAGTTGATTGATTTACTCCTTGGTGCAGCTTATGCGGCTGCTGGACCGTTACTAACCCTGACCAGTCCATTAATTTTATTAAAAGCAATCAATGTTGCTTTGTCCTCTTTCCTTATTGCGCGACAAAATCAAGAAATGAAGCTCTTGCCCTTGACCATCGTGGTGTCTTTAAAAACAGTTCTTATTCTTTTGTTATACAAATCAACAGGGCTAAGAGGAATGATTATCATTTTCATTTTTAGCGAATTCATTCTCTTAATATTGTATGCCTTCCAACTCGTACGAAGCAAAAAGCGCGGAGATAAAGTACCTTACTTTGCCATTGAGAGTAGGCTCTAATGAAAATTTTGTTTTTGAGTTTTAACCAGGAAAGCAGAGGGAGCTTTTTACGTGCTTTTGCCCTCGCCAAAGAGCTGTCAAAGCTAGGTCACCAGCTTAGCCTCCTTTGTGCTTCAGCCAAAAACAGCTATGAAGAAAAGGAAACAGATGGCGTAAAACTATTATCCTTTCCCTGGGGAAAGCGCTTCCTGCATGGTTATAATATTAGCGAGGTTCAAGCGCGAAAAAAATGGCTGCGGAATCAAAAATTTGATGTTATTCATGCTTTTGATTTGCGTCCAAGCTGTATTTATCCAGCTTTGTATGCCCAACAGAATGGCGGAATTATTATTTCTGATTGGGCGGATTGGTTTGGAAGAGGCGGTTCTGTTGAAGAGCGTAGCAATGTATTTTTGCGCACAATTATGCGACCAATCGAAACATACTATGAGCATAGCATGCGCTTAAAAACAAATGCAAGCACTGTTATTTGTTGCAAGCTATACAATATGGGACTGGAGCTGGGTATTGAGCCAGAAAACTTACTCATTTTACCCAATGGGTTTAATCAAACAATTAGCCCAAAAGTTGATAAACATGAAGCCAGGCAAAGGCTTGGAATAAAATCGACTGATTATCTTGTTGGTTCCTTAGGTGCCTTTTTTCTAAAAGATTTTGAGTTTTTGCAACAAGTTATAAACCTGGTCCAAGCTGAAAAGCATATTAATTTTGTACATATAGGTCAAGCGCTTAAGACTCACATGCCTAAAGGCTTGTTTTTCACGGGTCGCCTTAGTGATGAAGAGCTTAGCCTTTATTTGCAAGCCTGTGACCTCTTACAATTACCCTTGGCAGATATTCCTGCCAACCATGGTAGATTGCCGCTTAAATTCAGTGATTACATCAGTGCCGGTCGGCCTGTTCTTTCAAGCAATATCGGAGATATTCCAGTTTACATCGAAAAGTTTGATGTTGGATTTGTAAGCAAGCCCAACCCAATCGATTATGCCAAAGCACTGCTTAATGCAATAAACAATCCGGATCTACTTACAAGAACTGAAAAAAAAGCACTTGATCTCTCTAAAAAACCACTTTACAGATGGCAAGATCGGGCACTTGATTTGGAAGTTTTTTATACGAAAATGATCGAAAAGACACACAAAAATACATAGGAAAACACGGTGCTAAAAATGGATGAAAACTGTTTCATTTGTGGTGCAAAGAACTGGAAAAAGCTTTATGAAGCACGCGATTTTCTTCATGACATAGACGGGAAATTTTGGCTCATTGAATGCGCTAATTGTGGCTTGGTTACAAGTTATCCCAGGCTCTCAATGGATCAGCTCGAAAAGTTCTACCCTGATGATTACATGGCATTTCCTGTCTCCATTGACGAAGAAACTGAGTGGCACAAACGAGCTGATCGCCAACGAGGTTTGAACCGACGCTGTTCTTTCGCTTGTCAAGCCAGTGGCAAGAACACGGGAACTGTCTTGGACGTTGGGTCAGCAACAGGTATTTTTTTGAAAGGCATGCAAGACCGTGGATGGGAATCCTATGGCATTGAGCCTTCCTCTTATGCTGCCAACTATGCCAGAGAACAACTAAAGCTAAATGTTACCCAAGGCTATTTGGAAGATGGTCTTTTTCAAGCTGATTTCTTTGACTTGGTAACGCTTTGGGACGTTTTTGAACACATTCCTAATCCAGTAGATGTCCTAGAAACAATCCACAAAATCATCAAACCTAATGGTGTCCTGTTGATCACCACACCCAATTCAAAATCCTGGGATCGTTATATGTTTAAGGAAGCTTGGGCGGGTTGGGATACCCCACGCCATTATTATATTTATAACCAGAAGTCAATGGTACAGCTACTTAATAAACATGGTTTTAAATTCAAAAGAATAAAAAGCTTTACTAACCGACATGGTTCTCTGGTTTATTCAATAAGATTTTGGCTCAAGAACAAAAATGCCTCGCCAAGAAAACGCGAAACAATCGAGCGTATCTTGAATTCTTATTTATTTCGCGCGCTTACCTATCCTTACTTTATGTTTGCCGACGCCATCAACCGCAGCGCGAGTATGACGGTTGTTTTTATTAAAGAATAAATTCAGGTAACTTTCGAGTTGCTTTGGAAACACTTTAAAAACCATCTGAACCTGGCTCAGGTGGTTTTTCATTTTCTGCTGGTTTTGGGGCAAGTGAATCAGGCTCGGTTGACGGGACCTGAATATCAATCTTCTCTTCCATCTTCATCGTGCCTCTTAAAAAGGCACCATCTTCACTACTAAAGGACATCGTCACCACATCACCCCAAACCCTGCCGGTTG
>CAZBEW010000017.1:0-6899 GCA_964491115.1 uncultured Pseudomonadales bacterium
TACATTCAATCTCCGGTGGCACCCTCTTTATTGCCCTGGATAGTTCTATTATATCCATCCTTTTTGATAACAATTTATTCTGGAGTGTAAGCATTCCTTGCCCATCAAATATTTGTGACCACCATACAAAAATGCTCCATACAAGGTTAGCAAAAGCTTCTGGTAATTTGAAAATCACATCATTGGGTGTTGTAACAATGGTCACGTCGGTGAAATTATAATAAACATCTTCTGGGACCAGCTCCTTGCCGTCTTGCCAAAAGATGCCTTTTTTTAAAACGAAACGATATTGTTGATTGTCATCTTCAAGAATCCATTTTTCAGCCAACATAGCTTGGGGACTTGAATCACTCCTAATACTGGTTAGGCCAGAGCTCAACTGCTGCTTAATAATTGTTGGCAAGTTTGACAGAGTATGTTGACCGACGACAGCAATATAATGTTGTTTTTTTAAAGTAATGTTTTTTAGAAAAAAAGGCAAAAGAATAGAAAAAAAGACAATCGTCCCAATAATCGAGGCTAAAAACACCCAGCCATGACGACGAATATATGAGCTGATATACCAATAAATCTTGCGCATAATTTAGTAAATCAATAACAATAAACTATTCAGCACAAAGAGAACAGCAAAAACAATGGTGGCATAAAAAAACAATTTTTCAATGCCTTTGCGCGTGTGATAAGTTTCACCGCCGCCACCACTAAAAACATTACTTGAGCCGCTTGCACCACTCTGCAACAAAACCAAAGCAACTAAAACTAGTGAAAATATTGTTTGAGTGAGTACAAAAAACTTGTTCATAAACTCCTATTTTACTTTATTTTGTTTGCGCTTGTCCACGTGTTTCACGAATGACTGTGACTGTTACTGTACCTGGCACGACCACTTCTTTGGCCACCCGATCTCGAACTTCATTGGCTAATAAAGTCACGTCGTCGTCTTTACTTTTTTCTGGTATTAAAATCACTCTTAATTCCCGACCAGCTTGCACCGCATAGGCATTTTTAACTTCTTTGTAAGAAGTAGCAATGGCTTCTAGAGATTCCATGCGTTTCACGTACTCCTCATGATTTTCATAACGAGCGCCCGGTCTAGCTCCCGAAATAGCATCAGCTATATAGACTGCCACAGATTCTGGACTAGAAAAGGCCTGATCTTCGTGATGCTCAGCAATACAAGCGATGGCTGCTGGAGAAATATTAAACTTTTTGGCAATTCTAATACCTGCCTGAACGTGATTTTCATCGGGATCTTCTGAAACTTTACCAATATCGTGCAGTAAACAACCCAATTTGACTGTATTAATGTCTAAGCCTAATTCTTGGGCAATTTTGCTACCAATTTTAGTTTCTTCAATGGTGTGTTTGATTAAGTTTTGACCATATGAAAAACGATATTTAAATTTTCCCAACATGGCAATTAGGCCATTGGGAATATTGTAAACACCAACTTCGTGACAAAGTTTTTTACCGGCATCAAAAGTAATGCGTTCAATTTCTTCAGTCACTTTATCTACTATTTCTTCAATACGAGTTGGCTGAATTCTGCCGTCTTTAATTAATCGCTCCATGGCGACCCGCGCAATTTCACGACGAACTGGATCAAAAGAAGATAATTTAATTTCTGTGTTAGAAGTATCTAAATCGATATCAACTCCAGTTTTTAGTTCAAAAGCATGAATATTGCGCCCGTTTTTACCAATTATTTTGCCTTTAATGTCTTCTGAAGGAATATTAACTACTGAAACCGTATATTCGGCCACATAATCAGTTGCCCCATGGCGCATGGCGTCAATTAAAATTTCACGAGCCTTGTCATCAGCCTCTAATCTGGCTTGCTCTTCTTTTTCAGCAACAATTTTGGCTAAATCGTGACTTAATTTCTTCTTTAAACCATCGACTAATAAATTTTTGGCTTCTTCTTTAGAATAACCAGATAGTTCTTCGAGCTTTTTTAACACATTACTCTTAGATTTCTCAATTTCGGCATTTTGCTTGAGCAAATCTTCTTTGAGCTGATCAATTCTTTTTTCTTTTTGTTCGATTTGATCAAAACGAAAATCTAATTTATCTAATTTGCTTTGCAGAGTGCGCTGTTGTTCGGCCAATTCGTGTTCAATGCGACGAGACTCTTTCTCGGCTTTTGAGCGCATTTCTAAAACTTCATCTTTGGCCTCAATAATAATTTCTCTGGCTTTGGAACGCGCATCGCGCACAATGTTTTCTGCTTCGTTTTTGGCCTGATTAACAGCTACTTGTTTTTGTTGCAGTTGTTTTTGAGTAAGTGCTGGAGATTCCTTAAGCTTCTTGGGCTGGTTGGTCTCGGCAATTTTTACTTGTGGTTTTTTGTGCTCTATTTTTTTCTGTTCGTTGCTTGTTGCAAACAGGGTTGATAAATTACTAAAAAATGACATAGATATCCTTTGTTTTTAAAAAAACATCGTCGACCAGTTAAAACTTGAAAAGGATTAAAAAACCCCAGTATTATTATCGAAAAATAGTAAGAAAAATGACGGTTCTCTGTATCTTACTTGCATAAATTAATATTAGTTTCGATTATTCTCAATGTTCTAATAATACCTGATCCAAAAGTCTTAGTGATCGGTTTGTTTATTTAATAATGTTTATATTAATGACTAATGGGGATATTATATGCCAATAAGACAATAAAGTCAATTTATTTTTGACCAGATGAAACAATAAAAATAACTATATATCAAGCTTTTTTATTACTTATTCTTCTCTGACTCTAGCCAGATTTTTTTCTCAATTTCTTTTAATAAAGCCTGATTATTTTTTAATTTTTCTTTAGTGGCTTCGCGACCTTGAGCCAAAACCTCATTATTATATTTATAAAAACTACCAGATTTATCAATAATATTTCTATCAACTGCTAAATCAATCACATCTCCAGCCCGACAAATCCCCGCTTCGTCCATATCAAATTCTGCCACCTTAAATGGTGGAGCAATTTTATTTTTCTTAACTTTAACCCGATGTCTGGTGCCAACTACCTCATCTCCTTCTTGAATATTGCCAATTTTTCTAATATCTAGACGCTGTGAAGCGTAGAATTTGAGGGCATTACCACCAGTGGTGGTTTCAGGACTACCAAACATCACCCCAATTTTCATACGAATTTGATTGGTGAAAATCATTAAAGTTCTAGTTTTATTGAGGGCTGCCGTTAATTTACGCATGGCTTGAGACATCAAACGAGCCTGGGTGCCCATTTGATGATCGCCCATTTCTCCATCAATTTCTGACTTAGGCACCAAAGCTGCCACCGAATCCAAGACAATAATATCTACTCCGCCAGATCTAACTAAAGTTTCAGCTATTTCTAGGGCCTGTTCACCATAATCTGGTTGAGAAATGAGGACTTCTTCAAGATTCACCCCAATTTTTTCGGCTCGTACTGGATCTAGCGCGTGTTCAACATCAATAAAAGCAGCTGTCCCACCTTGCTTTTGCACTTCGGCAATCGCATGCAAACACAGTGTAGTTTTTCCCGATGCTTCTGGACCATAAATCTCGACAATTCTGCCCTTGGGATAGCCACCAATGCCGAGTGCCATATTTAAAGACAAAGAGCCAGTAGAAACTACTGGAACTTTAGGCATATCTTTAAGCGATTCACCCAATTTCATGATTGAACCCTTGCCGAATGCTTTTTCGATTTGCGACATGGCTATTGCCACCGCTTGAGATTTGGCATCTTTACCACCTTGAACATTGTCAATTGATTCTTTAACCTTGCTTTTTTTTACCATACTTATGATCTCCTTTTTTTAATTGCTTTTACTTATAGCATTATCCGCAGTTTCGTGCAAATTACGCTTTTTTTTATTGTTTTGTGTGTTTTTACATTTACATATTTTTACTATCTTTTTTACTGTCTTCATAGAGCAGTTTAAGACCCTAAGTTTACAGAAAAGCCTACAAGCAGTAAAATCAAAGTAACACACGGAGAGTAGTTCAGATGGCTAGAACGTACGCATGGGGTGCGTAAGGTCGCAGGTTCGAGTCCTGTCTCTCCGACAATAACTGACAATTAAGCTTTAGGTGAAATTTTGTCTAAACCACTTTTCAATTTCAAGAATTACCTGCTGATTAGTATCTCCATTGTAAAAAGAGTGATCAGCTCCTTTGATAATTTTGTGAGTGTAGTCGGTGGTCATAGCCTCTGCGTAGTCTGATGCAACTTGTGCGGGAACTTGCCCATCTAATTCAGGCTGGATCAATAAAATCTTTCCTTTAAAATCGTGAATCACTGCTAAGGCGTGATTATCTGCTGGAGTGTGATGTTGGAGTCTATATTGTCTTCGTTCATTCTCATCCTGGGTTAGTTGAGGATCTGTAAACATTTCGTTTTGATATTGTGCTGGAGCAAGGAGAATAAGGTTCTTTACTGGTCGCTTTTCGGTCAATAACACTGCCATATAGCCGCCATAACTTGAGCCAAGTATAGAAATGTTTTCGACATCAATATTGTCTAACTTTGAAATGTAATCGTAAGCTGCCAAACAATCATCTAAATGGTCTTTGCGAGAATACTTTGCTAATTCATAACCAGTGTTGCCATGACCACGCATATCAAACATCACGCAAACATAGCCAATCTTTAGTAAAGGATCAATTCTCTCTGGGAATCTTCGTGTACTACTTGTCCAACCATGAATGACTAAAATTACAGGACGTTTACCAGTGAAACTTTCGTCATAAAGAGCAAAACCCTTGATTTCTTCTCTATTCGTAGTTGGTATTGTGATGTCAGTTCTAGTCATATCACTTTTAGGCATAACTTAATTATAACTTATATGGCTTATATGAAGATGTGTACTGGTAGTTATTATGACAAGCACACTCTATCGTCCAGAGAAGATATTTTTTAATTTATTGATAAATCTTTGTGAAGCGGTATCAGTTCGACTTTTTATATCAATCTCAGCGTGTTGATGTGAGGCTTTTGTCTCATCAGCCCTATGTCTAATATTAATTCTCTCTGGCTGTTGAGGAAAATCACTTCCTTCATTGGCATTATTGGGAGGTTGTTCTCCAATTGTAATTCTTGGTGTTGGTGGAAACACAACGTAAGCGCTACCAGTAACATTTTCAATAAAATCATTTAAGTCTGCTTGAGTTTTTTCTACATGGGAGTTGTTGAACGAGTCAAACAAATAAATGCCGTTTTGAGTCTGTAGGTAACCCATATAGTGATTAGCTCTTGCTCCCCAAACAAATTTAGTTCGTCTATCTTGTGTTAATTGTTCTCTGGAAATAGTATTATTTTCTCTGTTGTTAATTCTCTGCAGGCTTATTTGAGGACCACTAGATTGTCTTTGAGTTTGATTAGCAACACTATCCTTCTTTATTTCTTTCTGCTCTAACCCCAAATGGTCTTTGATATAGTTGTAAATATCCTGAAAAGTTAACCAACTACCATTTTGATAATCAATACCAAGTGCTGCATTTTCCGTAGCCCATTCCCGAAACTTTTTTACATCGGTTACCCCATCAGCGTTACTTTTTGCTCGGAGAGAGTCTTGTATATTTAGGCACAAACAAGGACCACAATCCCAACCATTTTTCTGCTGAAAAAAATCTATTTGCCTACCTTCCAAATTAACAGTGTGATGAACCACTCCATTCCAAGTTATTGCATCACTCCTCTTTTCTGGATTTAGTTTTATTTTGGGTTTTTCACTCGCCATGGGCTCATTATAATTTAACTCAATCTAAATTACTAGGAAATTTTTGTCTTTAATTGTAAGGTTTAAAAACACCAATCTCACTACTTTGTCCAAATGGGAGTAAAACCAGGGTCATTTTTCATCTTAAAATGATTATATAAATACAACCTAGTTAGTACTGTCAATTAGGCGTATGATAAAGATCAATATGTTGGAACATAGCTCAATCACCGATGAGGTGGTGAATTTTAAAAGTGGTAAAGAAACGGGTGATGGATTTGACAGCGAGCCTTTAGAAAGAACACAAGAATATTGGGAGAGCAGACCAGAAGTCCATCAAATGCGATACACCGACTTTGTTGAAGAATACGAGGAGTGCATGAATATCGCTGAAAAAAAAGAGAAAAATGGAAATTTAGATTTCCATAGCCCCAACTATATTCCAATGACCGAAGAGGAAGTTTCCTTACATGAAAAAGATTGGAGAGCATTTAGTAGACAGAGGGGGTTTAGTGAATATGATATTGCTGAGTATGCTCGATGGCACAAGCTAAGTGGTCAGACAGACGGCTTAGAGTATGCAATCAATGATCCGTGGAGAAGACATATCTCAGATCGGGATAAGCAATTATATGTTAAACACATCGAAAAAGCCCTAAGTTCTGAGATGAGTTTGGCTCCTGAAGTTATGGAAGACTATGAAACAATCAAAAAAGAACTTGAGAATCCTCAAAGGCTTTGGCATGGCCGGGATACTGAAGATCAAGTTTCCAACTCGCAAGCTTTCGATGTTCAACCGACCATCTCTATTTCAGATAGCGATTGGAATGATGATGAGTGGTGATAGTCAGTAAATCTAAAACTTGTCTAATTGTTCCAAAAATATGCCAAAAGAAAATCCTCACGATACTTACACACAATTGAAAAAGCTAGCCAGTGTTGATTTTAAAACTATGGTTAAAAATAGATATGATCGTTTGAGCCCTACAAATAAATTACTTTCACTGTATTTAGAAAATATTTTTGCCGAGCCAGCAGTTCTTGCTGACAAAATTTGTCAATATATTAATGACGGCAAAATGGAAAAAACTCCTGGTTTTGTCGACAGCATCAGGCACATGTTGCGAATAAGCAACTTAAATAAAGCAGGTTTGGCGCAAATTATCGAGACAATCCAAAGCAAATATCAAATTAAATAACTCTGTT
>CAZBEW010000018.1:0-6335 GCA_964491115.1 uncultured Pseudomonadales bacterium
GTCCAATGATCTCGCGTCTCAACTGCGACAAACTGTACGAGACTTTCGGATTGCGTCATACTTGTTGGAAGCAAACCCTTAAAATGATGATGGCTCAATAAAATTGCCATACAATTAAGTGGCGCACAAGCTTAAATCACTGAAAAACAAAAGACATACTGACCTTGCTTTGCAAATGACAAAGCAAGGTTTCTTTATCTATTGAAGCCAAGATTCGGCATTTCAAGTTACTCAAACAAGCACGCATATTGTCGGGTTAAAACAATAGTACAAAAAACAACGCTTGCGCCTTTCAATAAAAAACAGCGTTAATACTTCTTGGCGAGCATCAGAAAAAATTCAATTAAAAAAACATCGGTGGTATCATTATGAGAAGGATATTAAATTACAAATGGACCAAATCAATGACAAATAAAACGGTAGCTTACTTTACTCTCCACGGCAATGATCCATGTGCCTCCATTAGAATTCTTAACCCATTTGCAATGGCTGGCTTTCAAGTTTACCAGCCTGATCCATCCTCTCCAATAGATGAATCCACCATTGCTAGCTGCGATTTTATTGTTATTCAAAGAAGCTTCCCCCAACTATTTGATGTTTACACTAGCGTCATGCAAATCTCGAGACTGCATCAAATCCCGGTTGTTTACGAAATCGATGACTTACTGTTTGACTTACCCTTAAACCATACTGAACGTGTGAATGGTATTTTTACAGAAGGCTTACTTCCAATGCTGCAAGCTCTCGTTGAAGCAGACTATGTAACTGTTCCTACACTCCGTTTACAAATGGAGCTTTCTGCTTTCAACCCCAATATCGAAATAATACCAAATTACCTGGATGACCATCTATGGGACTTAAAAGAGCCAGTTCTTGAAGAAAACAAGTCGCCCTTGGTAATCGGGTACATGGGTACAGAAACCCATAAACCTGATCTTGAATTGCTTACCCCTGTGTTTATCGATTTAAACAAAATGTATCCTGGAAAATTACACTTTCGTTTTTGGGGGATGCAAAATGTTCCTGAACTTGCTAACCTTAAAAATATTGAGTTTTTTCCACCTATTACAGATAGCTACCAAAACTTTGTGAGATTCTTCCAAAAACAGACCGCAGACATTTTTGTTGCGCCTTTACGCGAAAACCGATTTAACCGTTGTAAAAGTCCGATAAAATTTTTTGAGTATACATCATTAGGTGTGCCTGGCGTTTATGCCAATATGGAACCTTATCAACTCGTTGTCCAACATGGGATCAACGGATTTCTGGCTAACAACGTTTCAGAATGGATAGAAAACCTGCAGAAACTCATTGAGAGCCCTGAACTCAGAAATAGAATCGCGACTAAAGCCCAAGAAAAATTGCGTAATGAGCATTTGCTATCAAATAACACTCATCGATTATCTTCGTTTTTTAGCGACCTGACATTCCTTAAAACAGAAGATTTTCATGCCAAAAAACACTGGCTAAACACTGTTAGACCCATCAACCTACAGTACCAAAATTTGTCGTTAAGCAAATTTAATGAAATAGCTCAACTTAACCAGTATCTAAACGAAAAAGCCATCCAGATTAACCAAAAGAATACCGAACTTGAAGAGAAAAACGCCGAGCTTAAACGAAGAGACATTCAAATAGAGAAGAAAGTCACTGAACTAGAAATAAAAAAGAATGAGCTAGCAGAGAAGAACTCTGAGCTTAACGGAACAAAATTCGAGCTTAACGAGATTAAAATCAGTAAAGTCTGGAAAATTGCTTTGTTATTTAGAAAAACTCGTTTAGTTCTTGCGCCACCTAATTCTAAACGTGCTAAGTTTTTACGAAATGTGCTTCATTTCCTCCAAGGAGAAAAAATCAGAGTCGACAAACGTCGCCAGGAAAAGACTCTTTCCACCTATGATTTCCAATCAATCTCGTTAAACTGTAAAGAAGTTCTTCCCCACACAAATTCAGTGGATATCATTGTATGTATCCATAATGCATTGGAGGATGTTAAACGCTGCCTCCAATCAATCACTGAAAACAGCAACGAACCCTACCAAATCATCTTGGTAGACGATGGAAGTCAAGAACCAACTGAGGATTACTTGAAAAGCTGGTCCTCAGAACGTAAAAATGTCAAGCTCATCCGAAATAAAGAAGCCAAAGGTTACACACTCGCTGCAAATATAGGCTTACGGGCTTCGACAGCAGACTTTGTTGTCTTAATAAACAGTGACACCATCGTTAGCAAAGGCTGGTTGGATCGCATGTGTCAGATAATGACTGATGACGAAAGTGTCGGCGTGGTTGGACCCCTATCCAACACCGCTTCATGGCAATCTATTCCCGAATTGACTGATGGATCCGATTGGGCTACAAACCCACTTCCAAAAGGAATAACTGTAGAAAATATGGCTGAATTAGTATCAAAGCATTCAGCATGTATTCATCTAGAAGTACCTTTATTGAATGGTTTTTGTATGATGATTCGCAAAAAGGCATTAATTGATATTGGCTATTTAGATGAAGAAAACTTTGGTCAAGGCTATGGCGAGGAAGACGACTTTAATTTACGAGCTGGAGAAAAAGGCTGGAAGAAAATCATTGCCGATGACGTATATGTTTATCACGCCCAATCAAAAAGCTATTCTTCCGATAGACGCCATCAATTGTCCCGAATTAGTGGTGCAAAGCTAAATAAAAAGCATGGTTCAGACAACATCGCCAAAAAAGTCGCATTTATGAATCCTAACCGTGTCATGGAAGGCATTCGGGCCCACACAAGGTTTATGATTGACCGTGAACAAACGATCAACGAAGGCAGATCACAATTCGCTGGCAAAAAAATTCTGTTTATCTTACCCGTTATCGATGCTGGTGGAGGCGCAAATGTCATTATTGATGAAGCGATCTCGATGCAAAAAATGGGCGTGGACGTCCAAATTATGAATCTACCAGAATACCGACATTCATTCTTGCAGAACTATAAACACAGTCCTGTTCCTTTTGTTTTTGAAAGCATAGAAAACCTTCCCGAATTAGCTATGCAATATGATGCCGTGATCGCTTCGGCGCATTACTCGGTACCCTGGCTTAAACCACTTGAGGAGCAGCAACCACGTCTAAAGTTAGGCTATTACATTCAAGGTTTTGAAGCTTTAATGTATCCTGACGGGTCTAAAGATGCTCAAATTGCCATTGATTCTTATACCCTTGTAAGGGGTATTAGATCTTTCACTAAAACCAATTGGACAAAAAAACAAATCGAGGAGAATACTGGCGCAAGCCCCGAAGTCATTGGTATCAGCGTTAATAATGATTTATTCAGACCCAGAGCCAGCCGTCCTTTTGGTGAAAAACCGGTTCACATCGCTGCAATGATTAGACCCGCTTCACCCTATCGCAACCCAGATTTTACAGCGAAGATTCTGAGAGATATTAAAAAACAATATCAATCAGATGTTGAAATTTTCTTATTCGGTGCAAACGATGTTAAGGAAATTGTGTCTAACGACCTCTTAGATTTTGATTATCACCAACTCGGCAAACTGAGCCAACTTGAAGTTGCACGTTTGATGTCCTATTTGGATATTTTTACAGATTACTCAACGCATCAAGCGATGGGGTTATCCGCTCTTGAAGCAATGGCGTCTGGTTGTACAGTCATAGTTCCTGAAAATGGTGGCGCAATTGAGTTTATAGAAGACCGTAAGACAGGCATCGTTGTGGATACAACAAGTTATGATAAAAGCTTAGCTGCTTTACAAACACTCATCGAGGATGATAACCTACGCAAGTCACTTCAAATAGCAAGCATAAAACGAGCGGCTAACCTTTACCCTGAAAAATGTGCCTTCAACATTCTAAAAGTTCTTTTTGACTAAGGAGATGTATGCATGAATCAGTAAGCAAAGGTTCGAACTTTCTTATAGTCACTGACACTAACCAGAAGAAAAACAGCTGTAATTATAGAAGTCAATTGCCTTTTGTTCTTTTATTATTGCTTTTTGTCCTCGTTGCCTCTGGGATTGCCATTTTTCTCAAAGAAGGCATCGCCCCTGATGAAATTGCACATTTTTATTTCTCAAAGCATTTTTCAACAACGCTAAGCTTACCAAAAGATAATGCTGAAACGATTGCTTTTGGTTGGCACATCAAACATAATCCTTTCCTATATCATTGGATTACAGGCAGAATTATTCAAGTAGCTTACATGCTTAGACCAACGATTAGTGATAGAGCCTTACTCGTCATTTTACGCTTGTTTTCAGTAGGACTTGCCACTGGTAGTTTATGCTTTTTGCATATTACTTCCAAGCGTTTGATACACAAGCGATGGGCCCAATTAATCCCACCTTTCCTCCTTGCAAACACACTCATGTTCGCTTTCATCTCGAGTGCAGTCAGTTATGACAATTTAGCCATCTTATTCTCATTCGCCGCAATTTACTTTTTCGTCAAAGTTTTCCAAGGTGAAAAACTAGTGAAAAATAGCCTCTGGATGCTCTTAATGTTAGGCTTAGCTTGTTTAACCAAGGTTTCAGCTTTACCTTTAGCATGCATTTTAGGGATCTGGTGGTTAGGCTTTTTAATCAAAAATAAAGTGCCCATAAAAAAAGACTCACTCAAAAAATCTGTTGTCATTTTTATTGCAATCATTCTGGTTTTTACGCTTAACATAATTATTTATGGATACAACCTGGTTAAATTTCGATCAGCCATTCCATCGTGTCCTGATCTATTTAGCCAACAACAGTGTGAAACTAGCGAATTCAGTGACCGCTATAAAATGTTTGCGCTTGATAAAAAAATGTCAGTTTCTGAAAGCATAGAAAAAGGTTATCCTGATCCTGTCGAATACGCCTTCTACTCTTGGACGCCCAATATGCTTTATCGTACTTATGGCATACTAGCACATTCCAGTTACTTTCCAAAACACAACATCACTTTTTTCTATATCCTTTACATCGTCTATTTAATTTATGCCTTTAGGATAATTCCCAAAAACCCAAATATCGTTTTCATAACGCTGCTAAGTTTGGTTTTGGGCTATATTTTCGTTCTTTTCTTGAGGGATTACAACAGCGAATTGGTATATGGGTTTAAACAAATTGGCATGCATGGGCGCTATATGTTCAGTTCCATTGGCGCTTTTTACATTTTACTTGCAAAAGTGCTTGAAAAAGGCGCAAAGTCTATCGTCGCCAAGCTCATATGTGTTACCACAGTCATCCTTTTTCTTTACTCTGGACCTTTGAGCATCGCCATTTATTATTCCTCATTTTTCAAGAATTGGTTTTTTTAAAAAAGAGGAGAAACAATCTCTTTTTTTTTACCATGATGGTCTCAAAGAATTAGTGCAACAAGCTCATTAAAAACCTCATCAGGTTTTAGATAAACCAAAACTGCACACAGCCGATCGTACAACAGATCCTGAACTTCTTTTATTATTTCATGTGCTATTGTTGTAAAGTCTGTTCCTTTTAGAAGGTACAGTCTAATCAATTCGTTAGTGCTTTCGTTTGTCCTACGCTCCAAGGTGAAGATGTGTGGGCAAAGTACACTTGGATGCCACTATCAATGGTGACTTTTTTGTGCTGGCTCTTTTCTTTGCCTTGGTCACAGGTAAGACTTCTTTTCAATGCTTCAAGCATACGTTTGAAGGCTTCAGCATAGGCTATTCGAACGCTTTCGGCATCCTTTTTTCTTCCAGAAGAACCAAAATGGTTTATCACGTTGTTCATTCCACAATTGTGTCTAATGCACTGCGCTTGTATTTACCGATTATGAGATCGCCTTTACAATGACCTGGTACGCTTCTGTCTTCAACTTCTGCTGGTCGTTCCTCAATAGAAAGCAGATCGCTGATTGTTTCTCGTTCTTCTTCTCTTATTTTCTTTTACTGCAATCGAATAATTGTATTTCCTCATCCGTTGCTCTAAATATCTAAATCTAAGATTCTTTAAGATTGCTTTGATTTTCTGAGATGCCGTAAGAACAAAAACACCGCGACAGCGGTTGCAAGTCCAGCTCCGATTGGCAGCCAGGGGCCGTTTATGCTCGCTTTTGCCTTGGCCACATTTTCAACCTCCATCGTCTCAAGCTGCGTGGGAACGGGGCTGGGCGTTGGGCTATTCGTAGGAGTCGGGGTAATCGTCGCGGTGGGGCTAGGGGTTACCGGCGTGAAAGTTGGCGTAATGGTCGGTGGCGGCGTCACATTGAGCAAAAGCTTATTGCCTGCATAAATGATGGACGTTTCCTTAAGGCCGTTCCAGGTCAACAAATCTCCCAGTGCAACGCCATAATAATTCGCAATCCAATTCAGGTTTTGCCCTTCAACCACCGTGTGATAA
>CAZBEW010000019.1:0-6307 GCA_964491115.1 uncultured Pseudomonadales bacterium
GTCTCTTCGTTCGCCCTAGACGGCCAAACAGCCATGCCGCCTTAACCCTTGCGCCTTCGCCCCGTGGGGGCGGCGCGTTGGTCGCGCTCTGGTCGGGGCTAGGCAACCCGCATCCGGGGCGGATGCTCCCCGTTGCCGTCGCCCACTCCCGCCGCGCTTCCGAGGTCGAAGCCGTCATCTTGGCGGGATTCGCCCTTATCGCCGCAACACGCTTTGCCTTTGCCGTTCCCGCCGCTCCGCGCACGGCCCACAACCGCAGGCGGCGCGGGCCTTCGCGCTCCACTTGCCGGGCCCGTCAAACGCACCGACTTGCGGCGGAGAGGTTGCGCGTCGGCCAGCCGTCGCCGTGCCTTGTGCGCGTGTCCGCAAGCTCCCCCGTCGCCCTTCGGCCCGTCTAGCCTCGCCTTTGGCGCAACCTGGCACCCCCCCGCTTCGCGCCCGTGTGCCTCTCCGCTTCGCGGATTCACCTCCCCCCGTTGGCCGCGTTGCGGACCCCGGCACCGAACCGCCATGAATGCATGGGCCATGCATGCGCTTCCGCTTACGGCTTACGCTTCTGAACCAAATCCAGCGTAGGACCGCTACGCGCCCGCCAGACGCGCCGACCCCCGAACCCGACCCCCGGCATGGCCGGACGGCCAATCGCCAGCCACAGGCCATCGTGCGCCGTTTTTTCGACGGTTTCGGGGGGTGGGTGTAGAATGTCGGCCATGAACGAAACAACTGCTCCAGACTGTTCCGAACAGAAGCCTTGGCGCTTCCGCACGGGGCAATCCGGCAACCCAGCGGGCAGACCTCCCGGCATCGTTGGCGGGCGTGTCCGCGCCCTTCAGATCCTCGACAAAATCACCGGCGACGAAGACAACGTTAAGTTGCTCGCCGACGCATTTGAAGCCGCCTTCCGCAAAAACCCGATGCAGTTTTTCCAAAAGGTCATGCGAGATTTAATTCCGCGCGAATCCCTTGTAAAAATTGCGGCGGCGACCCCGACGATGCAGAAATGGGGCACGCTCGAGGACGCCATGCGCGAGAGCGAAGCCCAGCGCGAAGACCTCCGCGCCCTGCGGCGCGAGTTCCCCGGCGAGGATTCCCGTATTTTGGATTTGATTATCGAGGAGCGTTGCCCGATTGCGGCCCTTCGCATTCAGATGAATAGCCGCCGGTTTCTCGAGGCGGAGAGCCAAGCGGAACGATGAAGCGCCAAGGTTCCGTCAGCACCAGCCCATAAAGGTAATTCAACAGCGGCACACCCTTCCGCGCCGCCGCCGCCTTGATTTCCTTCCGCTGTTTTCGGGTCAGGACGAAAGCCATCACCAGCGGGATTTTTCCGTTTAGATTTTCGTTGCTCATGTTCTTTCTCTCTTTCTTGGCGGTTGCGCGGGCCGGGCGGGTTGCGCCGCCGCACGACCCGCACGACCTACCCGGCCGGGCAGGGAATCAAACCCCGCCCGCCCCCCCTCTTCTTCTCCGCCGTCGCCGCCTTTTCAGATTCCGCCCGGCGCATGGGCCACGATCTCCCCAGCTTACTACGTATAGCTGGGGGGAAGTCATGCCCATGATTTACATGGTTTCCACAGTTAATCATGGAAATCATGGAAGTCATCCAACCTTGAGCTTCTTTTGGAGCTTGTCGGCCACCTCCGCCCGCTTCTTCTTCAGAGCATCGGGCGGGCCAACGTAGGTTGCGCCATTCTTGACGGGGGCGTGCCATTGTTCCCATGTCCCCGCCAGAACAAGCCGCTTCACAAGGTCGGTTGCGTTGTCCTTTGTCGCCCCCTTGTCGCGCAGTATCTGGATGACTTCGGCGGAGGTTCCCACCTTGTCCCCGAGGACTTCGGCGGCCTGTTCTTCGGTCATGGTAGGGCCTTTCTTCGGCCCCCGCTTGCCACGGGCGCGGGCGGAGAGGTCGGCTTGCCATTGTTCCAAGTCGAAACCATCGTCCCGGTGATAGGTCATTGTGTCGGGGTCGAGGCGGACGGCAAAAGGCTTTTCCCCCGGCGTGTCGTTATGCTTGGCGTGTACCATCACGAGAGGCGGGCTTTCGGATTCGTCGCCGGGGGCCATGTTCCATACGCAACGCGACTTGCTATAAAGAGCCTTTGAGCCCTTGCCGAAGTTGGCGGCATCGAAACCGATTGCTTGCAGGATATTCGTCGCGCCCGTTCGGGAGTGTGCCAGGATGCCGAGCCCCGCATCCTTGTTCACCCGGCGCAGGAGGCGGCGAAGAATGGAGATTGCCGCCCGCGCCACGTCGTCGCTGTTTGCGTCGCCGTCCAACAGGTCGCCCCACGGATCCGCCCATAGAACGTCCGGGGGCCAGCCCTCTAGGGTCAGCCGCCACCTCTTGACGTTGGCGGGGGTCAGGGATATATCCGTGTCCTCTTCCCCTTCCAGCGTCGCCAACTGGATATGGTGTTCAAGTTTGGCAACCTCTTCCGCCGTCAATTCACCGTTCATTTTTCGGATGTCGTATTGCAAACGGTGGATGGAGTTCTCGGAGCCCATCATCAGATGCCGGAGGGGGCGCGGCGCAGTCGGGAGCCCCGCGAAGGGCAGACCCAACACTTGATTGCGGGCGATGTTCAGCGCGAGGCGAGACTTGCCGAGCCCCCCTATACCGAAGAACGCCCACGAACCGCCGAGGGCGCATCCGCCCCAAACGATTTCGGGCGGGGGCAAATGCATCCGGGCAATTTCCCCCCATGAACGGACGGCGTAAGGGCGGGGGACGGATTCGTCTGTAGCGGCTCCCACGGCTTCGCCAGCGGCCTTCAACTGCTCGGCCACCACAGACACATCACCGCCCCTGCCCAACGTCTCCACGGCCAATCTCGCCGCCGTGCGTAGCCTTTCGCGCCTGTGGGCGACGGCCACTTGTGCGGCATAGCTGCCGGCGTTGACTGCCGTAGGGCAATCATCCATCCACTCGCCCAGCGTCAGCAGGTTCTCGCCCTGGTCGCCGCGCATGAGGTCGGAGACGGTCAGCGGGTCAACGGGCTTTCCATTTTCGTGGAGACGGCGCACGGCAACCCAAGCATCACGACAACCGGCATCCGTGAATGACTCATCCACCACACCAGCGGAAACGGCCACTGGATAGGCCGCGCCGTCTTGTAGCAATGCGCCAATCAAGGCCCGTTCCGCCACGTTCGACGGCTCGCTCGGATCGGGCAAGGGAACGGGCTTGGTTTTCTCTTTCGGTTTGGCTGTCGGCACAGCCGGTGCGGGAATTGCCGCAGTGTCGGCAACGGACTGGTCGTAGGTCGCCGCTTCAATGTCGCCAAGTTTTACACCGCTCATCGTTCCGCCCTCCTCTCAAAACCGTTGCGTTCTGCAACAAGGCCAATCAGCACCCCCAACGCCTCGGAGGTCATCCACGGTTTGCCGCAAAGGTGGTCTATCCACCACAGCAGCTTGTGTTCGGTATCAATGCGCCCGGCCTCAATTGCGTACTCATGCGGAAGATTCAGCACCAACCATTCGGTGCCATCTTCGACGGTTTCGTATTTGATGCGGTCAAGCAGGTCGCCATAGGATTTGATGCGCCCGTGCCAATGAGGGGGAACAACCAAAAGTCGCTCATCATATGGGGTAAGGGCCATTAGCTCCCGCGCCGTCATAATTGGATACGGTTTCGAATTCATTGTCCGGCCCCCCCAAACGGTTGCACACGGCGGAGCATTGTCCGCGCCAACATCTCCGCCATTTGTGCGGTATCGCAGTCTTGGCCCACGCAGGCGGAAAACACTTGGCGGCGGTTCTTCGACGCGGCGATGATTCCAGCCAGAGCACAACCCCGGAAGAAATCAAGGCGGCTAACGCCTTGCCCGGAACGTCGGCAGTGTGGTATGGTTTCCGTGTTGATCGTGCTGGCCGCGCCCGTCCCCCCGGGCCGGCCTTTTTCGCTGTTGATTGTGCCGTGCATGGCTATCCCTCCCGCCGCATGGCGCGGACCGTAAAGGACTCCATCGCCGCGTCCAGCGCATCGCGCCGGAAAAGCAGGCACCCCCCCGGTTTGGCGTAGGGGATTCGGTTGGCCTTCATCCACCTATTGATTGTCCGCACGCTCACGCCCAAATATCGGGCGGCGGCTTCAACTCCCCGCAGAAACGGGCTTGTTACGTCTGCTGTCATGGTTTCGTTCTCCGTGACGTTCTAGGCCAGAGGGCGGCGGGTTGCCGCTTTGTCTGCCTCGACTCGTCACCCTGTGGCGAAGTGCCCGCAGGGGAGAACGAAACCCGCGTTTCGTCCCGTGTTTATCGGACGGGCAGGGTGCCCGTATTTCTGCCCGACACCCTTTCGGGGGCAGTGTGGGCGAGGGGGTGCGCCCTCCTCCAGAAGGTGCGAGGGTTGGAGTATCCGGTAGCCCCGATTTTCGCTTCAATTTGCGCCCGGATTCTCTGGACGTTCGACCGGGACACCCCGCTTGGGCGGATGCGCTTGACCTCGCGCTCCTTGCCATTAACCGTGACCTTCACGATTTCCGGTTTAGTCTTGCCGCATCGCACACTTAAGCTTTCCGCCGCCGCCAGTTCATTTCCCGCAGTAGCGAGAAGCGCGTCAAAGACTCGTTGCTCCTGTTGCGTCAGCTTCAACTTGCCGGCTATTTCCGCCGCCGTCCGAATCGCCTGACCCTTCATATCGTCAATCTCCGCTTGCTGTGCCCGGATGGTATCGGCCACGGGAGCCAGTTCCGCCCGGATGAGGTCGGCGGTTGACGGTCCCTTGACTATGATGTCGCCGCGAGGTTTCCCGGCCTGCTTCCAATCCGTTGCCGCCCGCTGCAGTAGTGTCTTGCCCTTGCTCATGCCGTCTGTGCCTTTCCCTTGGCCCTTGCCGTGCTCTTGGTCTTCATTCCTTGCGGTAGTATCCCCCAGAACCGCGCCGCCTCTGCGGGCGTTGCAAGTCCCTTGTATGCGGTTTCCAATTCCGACGAGTTCGCCGTGTGTCCCATTGCCGATTGCAAAAGGTCGCGGCTCCCATGTTCCGCAAAGTGATAGGTTGCGAAACTGTGCCGGGCGTAGTCCTGTCCCCACTTCACCCCGGCCGCTTTCTCGATTGCGGCCCGGGCCCGCTTCCACGCCGTGGGCGTTGAAACTATACGGCCCGACTTCCCCGACCCGTAGCGAACCAGCCACGCCCGAAGGTTCGGGGCAATCGGAATCAGCCGCTGTTGACTGACTTTGGAAATCTCCGCGCGGATTCGGATTTGCCCGCCGAAGGTGTCCACATCCTCCCAGCGCAGACCGCCAATGACGGCATCCTCCCCGGCCCGCCGCTGGCCGGCCAGCCCATACTGCCCGGACAACTCGACGGGACGAACCCCGGCGAAAAACAGGATTGCCGCCGCCGCCGCATAGTCGGGGGCGATGGTTTCCGCCGCCCGGAGAAGCTTGAAGCAGTCGCCAGCGGACAAGAAGGCGGGCGGGCGGGGGACCACCTTGGCCTTGTCCAGATGCGCGGTCGGGTCCGTTTCCAGCACCCGCATTTTCACGGCGGTGCGGAAAAAGTGCCGCAAGGACACCAGCCAAGCGTTGCGCGACCGGGGGGACAAGCCCTCCCGGCTGTCCAAGAAGGCCTCGACATCATCCGGCAGTATCCCCGCAACAGGGGATTGCTCCCCGAAAGTTTCCACCAACGCGCCCAGCCGTTGACGGAGTGCGCGGACATGGGGCGCAGACAGCCCCGCCCGGACGCGCCCATCCACGAACCGCGTGACCAGTACGCCAAGCGGAACCGCGTTGCCGTCCGGGTTGTGCTTCGCCCAGAATTGCGCCGCTTGGCCGACCGTCGCCCGCCCGCCGAGAATATCCCGCGCCGTTGTCAGTTCCTTGACGGCATCCCGCAGGGAGGACTTGGCCGGCAGCAGGTCGAAGGCGGCGGCTGCATCCCGGCGCTGTTCCTTGTCCAGTTCAAGCGCACCCAATCCCTCCTGCCCGACCTCGACGGCCTTCTGTTCCGCCAAGAGACGCGCCGCCGCTTGGTCCGGGAGGGACCAGCGCACCCGCTTTCCGCCGATGCGCCCGTCCACTTGCCAGAACCCATTGACGCGCCGCCCGGTCGGTTCGATGTGGCGGATTCTAAATCCCCGGTAGGTTTCGGCCTTGCGCTTGCGGTTGCCCGTTTTCCGTGTCATAGTCTGCCCCTGTGTTGCCATGTGCTGACAATGTACGCCAAACCCCTGAAACGTGTCAACAATCTGGCAACACAGAAACGGAATATGCGAAAAATAAGGGAATCTGGCGGATTAGACGCTGATTTGTAATCAGCAGGTCATCGGTTCGAATCCGATCGCCGGCTCCATCAA
>CAZBEW010000020.1:0-6295 GCA_964491115.1 uncultured Pseudomonadales bacterium
GAGTGTCGAGGGTTCGAGTCCCTCCCGACTCACTTTGATTTACTTATTTACTTTTTAATGGTTTTATCTGATAATTCAGATAAAACCATTCATATGCTTCCAGAACACACTCAGCCAAATCATGATACTTATGAAACTGGCGAAAAATTATCTCCAAAAAAACCAGTGGTTATTATCATTGAAGATTCAAGTCATTATAGGCAAATACACCAACGTCATTTAGCTCAACTCAATGTAGAAACTATCGTTTTTGCTAATGCGGTGAATTTTAATAAGCAAATTGCTGAAATTATGGAAAACAATAATGTGCTAAGCCTAATTACTGATGGTCTTCATGGCGGCTGGATCGATATTTACCACATAGCCAAAGAGCATAAGATTAATAAAATTTGGCTGGTGAGTGACGACAAGCACATGCTTGACAATAGTAGAAATTATCCACATATGAGAGCTGTTGGTAAAGAAGAATTGCGACAAAATCCAGACATATATCGAACTTTCGCGAACAAAAAATAATCATTGTCCAATTTAATTATCAAACTTAATTTTTTGCATTAATTCATTAAAATTGCTATAATGTTCTTTTATATAAAAAATAGAAAAGAGCAAGCATATGTCAAAAGAAAATTCCAACTCTGAGTGCACAGCTACGCCTAAAGAAATAAGACAACATTGTAAAAACCGATTTAGTCCCCAATCTGACGAAACTTGCGCTAACTGCACCTATTTCGAACGCGGTTCAAGATGGAAAGTTCCCCAGTTTACTAGAGGGGGAGAGACTAGAGAGCAATCTGAAGAGTGGCGTAACATAAAATCAAAATATGGCATTCCCCACGGAGACAGTTAAAGTCATTTTAAAATTAATTGAATATGAACTTTATTTCTGGCAGTTCTAATCCACAACTCACAGAAAAAATTGTTGAAAAAATCAATAATCTATCGCCTGACGCAAAGGCACAACTAATTCCTCTAGAAATTTCCAAATTTGCCAATGATGAAAAACGCGTCTGGATTAAAAACAAGGAATTAGTACACAAGCAAGAAGTTTGCTTAGTGCAAAGTTTTAATGCTCCAGTTGATGAACACGTTGTAGAAACCCTGTTGATTGTTGACGCTCTCGAACGACTAGGAGCAAAAAGCGTCACACTAATCATTCCCTGGTTGGGTTATTCTCTTCAAGACAAAGTATTTCGCCCTGGCGAGGCTATTGCTGCCAAGGTAATTGCCAATATCATTTCTCAACCTTTCATCAATCGCATCTTTTTGTTGGATTTACATAATTCCAGTATTCCTGGGTTTTTCTCGGTACCAACTCATCATTTGTTTGCCGATGCAATTGTGATTGAACACCTGCAAAAAAATCTAGATCTTTCACAAACTATCGTTGCTAGTCCAGATTTTGGAGGAATTAAGCGCGCCCGCATTTTTGCTGAAAAAGTTGGTCTAGATTTAGTCAATATTGATAAAAGTCGCAATCTAAAAACTGGTCAAGTCATTGCTCATGAACTACATGGTCCGTCGGTTGAAAACAAAACGGTGATTGTCATAGATGACGTTATTGTCTCTGGTAGTACGGTCATTGAAAGCGCCAAACTATTAAAGAAAATGGGTGCTAGCCAAGTTTATTTTGTGGCCAGCCACGGTGTTTTTTGTCAGGGATTAGGTGAACTAGAAAAGAGCGCGGTTGATCAAATTGTCATTAGCAACTCTATTCAACAAAAGCCAAACAGCAGCAGCAAACTCACAGTTTTAGATATTAGTGCAATTTTTGCTCAAGAACTTCTTGCCTAATTAGCTTATACCTGGTCAAAAGTAGATTTTAGCTCTAAAATAGGGTAGTTATGCAAATGTCGAAATTAGCCTTTACTCCTAGTAAAACTCCGCCAGCTAATGCTGATACGATTAATCATCGTTTATTAGTTCAGGCCGGTTTTGTGCGTCAATTAATGGCTGGTGTCTATACTTACACTCCTCTTGGACTCAAGGTATTGCGTAAAATTGAAAACATTGTTCGTCAAGAAATTAATCTACTTGGCGCTCAAGAGATTTTAATGCCTGCCCTCCATCCCAAAGCCAATTGGCTCGCGACTGGCGGCTGGAATGACATTGACGTATTGTTTAAACTTAAAAGCCAAACCAATCGTGAATATGCCTTGGGCCAAAGTCATGAAGAGATTGTTACGCCGCTGGCAAAAGAATTGATTAAATCCTATAAAGACTTACCTTTAAGTCTTTATCAGATTCAGTGGAAATATCGTGACGAATTGCGTTCAAAATCAGGCATTTTGCGTGGCAAAGAATTTTACATGAAAGACATGTATAGTTTTCATGCTGATCAGGCCGATTTTGAAAAATTTTACCAAATCACTAAAAATGCTTATTTAAAAATTTTCAAAAAACTAAACTTAGATGCTAAAGTGACAGAGGCTAGTGGCGGTAATTTTAGCGACAAAATTTCTTATGAATTTATGGTGCTCACCGATGCAGGTGAGGATGATATTTTATATTGTGATGCCTGTAGCTATTGCATTAATACTGAGATTAGCAAGGTAAAAGCCGGCAGTCCTTGTCCAAAATGCGGAGTGGCACTGAAACAAGCCAAAGCTAGCGAAGTGGCCAATGTCTTTGATCTTGGTCAAAAATTTAGCAAAGCATTTAACTTGCAATTTGTTGATCAAAATAATCAGCAACATTATCCAATCATGGGCTGTTATGGAATTGGTATTAGTCGGATTATGGGAGTAATTGTTGAAAAAAATCATGATCAAAATGGCATTATTTGGCCAAAAACTATTAGTCCTTTTCCTGCATATTTAATCAGTCTCGAGGGAGAAGAGGAGCGTGCTCAAAAAATCTACGACACTTTACTAAAAAATAATATTGAAGTTATTTGGGATGATCGCCAATGTTCTGCTGGAAGAAAATTTGCCGATTATGACTTAATTGGCTTACCAATTCGTTTATTAGTTTCCAAACGCAATCAAGATCAAATTGAATGGCAAACAAGAACCAATAAAAAAGCAGAATTGATTGGATCAAAAGAACTAATAAACCGTCTTAAACTAGAAAAATAGATAAAACTTAGTCTTTATTGCAGAAAATGCAATAAATAGTAATCCTATATTATTAAATTCGCTTAGTCTGAAAAAAAATTATAAGGCTAGTGATCAAGCTTTTTTTCATGTTTGAAAAAAGAAAATTTAAGTTATATTGTTAAGTGTTTTATCGGTGAGGAAGACTCCCACTGAAATCTACCCTCAAGGCGATTTCGGTGGGTTCTTTTTTTAGCAGCTGATATAATGAGCTTATGCCTAAACGCAAGCTCTTAGTTACTCATCATTCACCAGATTTAGATGCCATTGGCGGAGTTTGGTTGTTTAAAAGATTTGATGCTAATCGCTATGCAGCTGCTAAAGTGGCTTTCGTTGATCCCGGAGACAAAATTAGTCTTCAAGATTGTGAAAAAAACTTCAATTGTCAGCTGCACGAAGTAACCCATGTTGATACCGGTTTAGGAGAATTTGATCACCATCAGGTGGAAAAGGCAGGACCAAATGTTTCAGCCAGCTCGCTAGTTTATGACTATCTTTGTCAGCGATATCCAGATAAAAAAGATGATCTGGCCTTAGCGGCCATGGTTAAACATATTACCGAGATTGATCACTTTTGCGAGGTTAATTGGCCAGAAGCCAGCGAAGATCGTTTTATGTTTTCGCTGCATACGGTCATTCACGGTCATGAGTTTATCAACTTTCACGATGACGAAGCTCAGCTTAATTTCGGCCTCCAAGCTCTAGATTCTGTCTATGCTAGTTTAACGCAAAAATATAAAGCCAAAGAATTGATTGAAGAAAAGGGTCAAAAATTTTCTACAAAAATTGGACCTTGTTTAGCCATTGAAACTGCCAATGACGAATGCATTAAATTGGCACAAATTCAGGGCTATCAATTAGTCATTCGTAAAGATCCTGAGCTCGGAACGATTAGAATTAAGGCACGACCTGATAGCAAAAATCCTGACGGCAGTAATTTTACCTTGCAAGCCCTAGATCAAGCTATTAGACAAGTCGATCCAACAGCATCTTGGTTTTATCACGCGAGCGGCAAAATGCTGCTTAATGGTAGTAGTGGCTGGCAACAAAAAAAAGCTAGCAGTTTAAGTTTAAAAGAAGTTATAGAGTTAGTTAAAAAACTTTACGCATAAAAAGGCAATGAGTACCATGACAGAATCAGTGTTTACAAAAATTATTAAGCGACAATTGCCAGCAACCATTCATTATGAAGATGATGAATTTATTGTGATTGCCAATAATGACCCTAAAGCCCCGGTCCATATTTTAGTTATTCCCAAAAAAGCCTATGCTAATTTGGAAGAGGCTAGCATTGACGATCAGGGTTTCCACGCTCGCTTACTAGTGTTGTGTCGCAAAATGGCCAAAAAAATGGACATCGCAGATAATTATCAAATTCACATTAATGTTGGTCGACAGGTGCAACAAGTTCAACATCTCCACGTTCATGTTTTGGGCGGCTGGACTAATCTCAAACACATCAAGGCAATCATTTAATCTTCCAATAAATAGCCATCTCCTCTAACTGTTTTTATCAAATCCTGACCAGATAATTTTTTAATTTTTTTGCGTAAACCACTTAAGTGCATGGCGATGCTATTGCCATATACGATCTCCTCATTATCCCAAACTAAATTAGCTAATAAGCTTTTTGATAATAATTGCCTCGGTCTTTTAAAAAATATTTGCATTAAATAAAATTCTTTTTTGGTTAAATGAAGGCTATTGCCTGAACAAATTAGTTGACGAGATTGCTCGTCCAATAAAAAATTTTGATAAACTAGTGTTGGTTGCTGTTTGTTAGGAAATTGAAATAGCATCATGTTAAGGCGCAACTGCAATTCATTAATATTAAAAGGTTTGTGTAAAAAATCAATTTTACGCCGTCCTAAATAATTATAATCATGACTTGCCACTTCGCCTGTGGTCATTAATAAAACTGGAGATTGGGATTTTTGAAAAACTTTGCAAGCGCATTTTTTAGATCGACAATCACAAAAAATAGCTGAGCTGAGTAATATTGCTTGGTAGAAATTATTATCTAATAAATTAGATGTTTTAGTTAAATTACTTGATATATCAATTAAATAATTGTTTATTAAGGTGTTGACTAATAAATCTGACAGAATTAAATCATCTTCGATCACTAATATACGCATTTTCTGTGTGATTTTTTTAAAAAACTTTGTCAAAGTTAACATTAATTAAAATGGCTGTCAATTAGAAAGATTTCCAAACTAACTCTAGTCAATTTCGCTTAATCGCTTATAATTGTTGCCTGTATATAGAATAAAAAAGTCGAGAGGAGGTGATTTACTTGCCAATTATTATTAAAGCTAAGAAAAACCAATCTACTGGTGATATTATTCGTCAATTCAAAAAAGCAAGTGCTAGCGCTGGAACAGTGCAAATTGTTAAAGATCGACGCTATTTTGCCAAACCCTCGAGAATTAAGGCTGATTTAACAGCTGAAAGAAGTCGTTTAAAAAAGCGAGCTCGTTCTCTAAAAAACCGCAAAAATGTTTCTCCTGCTGCGCTGGTTAGAATAAATCAACGCCTAGGAGCATAAAATTGATTAAAATATGAAAAACCCGCCTTGGTGGCGGGTTTTTTAATATTTAAAGGTAATGCTTTTTTGCTTAAGCAGTGTTATTTCTTTTTAATTTTTGCTTTAATCACAAATTCCCACTGATCACCCTCGCTCGTGTCGAAACTCGTGGAATTAGTCAAACTGTGATAATTAATCAGATGACTACTAAGTGTCTCTTCTAAATCCTTTTTTTGTTCATTTAAGTCAGCCACATCAACTTTTAGGCTAATCACTTGAGGATTATTTTGCAACTGGCTTTTGCGTTCCTTATATTGTTGATTGTATTGGTCAATTTCGTCTTTTTTTTCACTTAAAGTGGCATCGTTTTCAAAAACACTCTTCATTGCTTCTCTTTTTTCTCTCAACTCAGCATCAATTTTTGTTAATTCTAAAGCATGACGTTCGATTAAATTTTGTAGGGAAATTAAGGTATCTGCTAATTCATCAGAACGCTTGATTTCTTCTTCTTCACTCAGTGGGGCAGTTTTTGCTTTGGCAACTACTTCATCGATAGTCTCATCACTAACTGCTAGGGCTTTTTTTACTAAATCGTCACTCATATTTTCTTTCTTTTACAATATCTAGCTGACAGATTAACAGAATTTTTAGTATAATACAAGAGAACATGGCCGAG
>CAZBEW010000021.1:0-6045 GCA_964491115.1 uncultured Pseudomonadales bacterium
ATTAAAAACTGGGTCTTTAGTAAAAACATTAAACTTCCAAGTAGCAGAACCAGCTGAATTGTCGCCAAAATCCCAAGCAACAATCTGCCAACGATGACTTCCATGAGTTAAAGCTTTTTTAGCGACTAGAGTATAAATGCCAGAGTTAGGATCGTAATCTAAACTATATTGATCATTAGCAAAATCCGTCAAAGGAATCTTGTCGAACCACAAGCGACCGTCAAGAAAAAACTGATAATGAGACATGTCTTTATTGTCTGTGCTTTCATACCACTGAAAGACTGGATAAGCATTATCTAAGTTGGCACCATCTTCTGGATTAATGAGAATAGGCGTCGAGGGCGGGACAATATCGGGCACGGTTGCCGTTACCCGTACATCACGATCAGTTTGGAGAACTACTTGGGCAAAAACCAAATTCCTGGACACCAAAAACAATAAGAAAATCAAGAAAAAACTTTTCAGAAAGAGATTAATTCTTCGAAAATTGTTCTTCTTGAATAAACAAAACAGATATTGTTTATTCTTGACGCTCTTGATCATCGATTGGCTGTGTCTCAGTTTCATGATTAACCTGAAGGGCTTCTTGAGCCTTCTCCTGTTTTTTCTTCATTGCGAGCACTACAGCCACAATCAACAATATAGTAAGTAAGACAATAATAATGATAGTAACTGGAATTAACCAAATCACCCTTGTGGCGTTTATAACTTGGCCACTCATGCCATAGGCAGCATTTAAGGTGATGGTATATGGCCCAAAACCCCATTTCTTATCCCAAACATCACTAAAGTCACGTTCGGTAAAAGGAAAAACGTTTTTGGTATCTAAACTAAAACTAGCTATCTCTTTACCAAAAATATTACTAATACTCACCGAGGGTTTGGGAGTAATGTGGATATCTGATTCATTTTTAATCTTAATTTCCATTGGCACTGGGCCTTTTTCCAAAAACTTAGGTATGTTAAAGCGGCTAAAAAGGGCTGATTCGTTGATTGGTCCATCTATTAAGACATAAATTAAGGTACCAGCTCTCTGAGAAATGCCTGAACCTGTTTGATCTTCAACATTGGAGACATTGGGGCTGTGCAAAACCATCGCGTAATGTCCGCCTGGCAAAGCGTCATTGGGCACTTCTATTAGCACGTTAATCGTCGCAGACCCTCCAGCTTTTAAATAATTTTGTGCTGGAGCTAAAGTGATCCAGTCGGCCAAACTCCAACGATTGTCTTGTTCTTCAGTGACTGGCAGGGGAGTCGTGCCATCTTCATCTACAATAAAATCAAGGACCTGACTTTCAATTTGTAAATCGGCGTCTGAATTGTTTTCAACTTTAACTTGAATTTGTTTTTTCTCTCCAGGAGCCAAGAGCAAAGAATTATCATCACCAATCCTCACTGGCTTGACAGTCAAAGTGACTGCTTCTTGAGCAAAAACCTTGGCTTGCAGGGTCAAGCTCATAATTAAAAAGGAAACCACTGAAAAAAATAATCTTAATTTGATTTTTGGGCAGGCTGCTTTCATAATTTTTGCTTTTTTTATTTTTTAATTTTTTAAATATTTACTAAAAACTGGCAGTGGCGGTATAAACGATGTAGTTTTCGTAGTCACCAGCATAATTGAGGGCAGAAGGAGTTAAACGATAACACACATCGACCAGATCATTTTGAGCTCCTGTGCCTCGTGAAAAAATCAGCTGAGGAGATTGGGAAGCTGCTAAATCGGCAAAATGACGAGCGTCATAGGTACCGTTTTGATTGTAGTAAAAAGCTCGAGTAAGACCGCTGGTGGCATCACCTAAAGTATAAGCAAAGCCATATTGATCCTCATTAATCCAATTAGCCGCAACACTAGGACTCATACCAGAAACATTAGCATCAACAATACAGCCTAAGTCAGCACTCGGAGTTGGACAAGCTCTACCATCTCGACCCAATTGATCATTTTGAATAGCCGTCACCTGATAACCATTTTCTGCATTGGTCGTCACTCTTAGAACTTGGGCTAAATCAGAGAAAACACCTACGGTTATCTCTCCAAAAGGCACAGCTAGGGGAGTAGTTGCATATTTGGTAGTAATACCACATTTGCTCTCACCACCTGGAACTCCAATAATTTCAAAGGTTAATTGAGGCAAAATAGTGGCAGTTACTCTTACCGCATCAATTACCGCAATTTTAGTGACCGTTTGGTCAATCACTATCTCATCACTGGTTAAGTGTTGAACAATCACGGTGTAAGTATCAGCCACACCCAAACGCTCATTTCCTACATCTAGAGTTCGGGGTGAAGGATTAATTAAATTACTAATAATAAAAGCGCCATTAGCGCCACCATCAAAAACGGTATTAACCGCTCCTGTGCCAGTATAAGCACAAGTAAAACTGTGATAATTCACCCCGCCAAGCAGAACACTACCATTTGCTGCAGTAGACGTAGCGCTCCAACTATCAAAGCCACTGGGAGAACCGCTTGGGCAAGCAAGAGTAGCTTGCGCAGTGTTGCCATAGTCAAAGCCACTATTATCTGGCACTCCATCTCGGCTATCACCAGTGCCGTCTTTAGCTGGCACTAAAATACGAATTTTACCATTAGGCAAGGCACTTGCTGTAGTTAATTTAACCGTCATGTTTGATTTTTGAGTAGAATAAACGGGTGTGTCGTCTGTCACATCAGCTGCCAACATCCCAGTAGTTAAACTCAACTTATTGTCTTGAGTATCATCAATCGTCGTTGCCACAATGTAATCATTGCTACCAATGCGCAAAGTATCACCGCTTTGTGCCTGCAAGACTGAAATTGATGGGTAACCAGTGGTTTTCAGGGTAATCAGTGAAGAGCCAACCGTTTGTAAGCCCTGAAGCGCTGTTTGAAAAGAAAAACGAGAATTGTTCAATAAAACAGTAACGTTTTTTACGCTAGCCGCTTGAACTTGGCCAAAACGAGGCACCCAGCCAAAAAATAGGCTTAGAAATAATATGGGCAACAGAAGGAATAATGCTTGTTTATTTTTCATATGTTTAACACTAGCTACTTGTTATATTCAGTTTAATCTTTTTCTTGATCATTAGTCAATAGCAATTTATCTACAAATAATTAGCTAATTATTGGGGGGTCATTATTCTTTTTGATTGCAATTGATTTTAGTAAAAAAGTAAAAAGCCGGTAAAGAATTGGCAATAAAATCAGCACCAGCACGATAGAGATGGGTAGCGCCACCACTCTCTCGACTTGCGTTTCATCACCCAACTCAACTCGAAAATCATAAGCCCCCAATAAAAATGGCTTTTTATAGGAAAAATCACTTAATAAATTATTGTCCAAAAATTGACTCTGCACGGCTAAAAAATTTTCACCATTAGCCGTCATCACTTCTTCTTGTTCGGATAAAGATTTTAGATGATCTAAATTATCAGCGCTCATCCCTCGCACTTGTCGCTGACTATTAGCTAAAACCATATCGGGATAGAATTCATATTCTTGCTCTGCAGGTGAGGGCCAATGGCTAATCGTCAATTTGCCAGCTACCGGCCCAGCATTTAAACCAATATTTTTTGCCCACAGCCGAAAATCAATGCCCATTAAACTATCAACCACCTTGGGTAATTTAAAATCTTTAATGACAATTTGACTACGATCGGCCTCATCCAAATTAACTGCCAAGACTAAGTGGCTAGCCACCACTCCAGATAAAATTGTATTGGCATTGTTTTCCACGTCTTCTAGCAGCATTTGTTCAACGTTAAATAACACCGACAAATAATATTCTCCTTGTGGAAAATCAGCCGGCAAGGCAATGGTTAAGGGTAGAGTATAAGCCTCTCCAGGTCTAATAATGAACTCTTTGCCCCAACGCTCGTGATCTCCCGCAATCGACAAATACTTAAAATCACTACTTTGTTGCAAAAGCACTTGCCCAGTTTCTTGGTCGGGGCGAAAATCAACAAATTGAGGGCTAACGCTTAAAGTATAACGACCCTGATTTTCCAAATAAATTGGCGCACTAATCCCAGCGCCAGGTTTCAAATATAAATAAGATACTGGAGGACTAATATTAATTGAGAGCGCGTCAGTGCTTTGAGCAGAAACAAGATCAACATTTAGCAGAGCGCTGTCCAACATCAATAAAGCAAACACTAATATTGCTAAAATAATTTTATTTAATATTTTTGCTTTCATCTTAATATCCAGGCACTGCCACAAACATCACATAAGTTTGATAATCGCCAGCAGTTTGTGATGCCGAGGGCACCACTTGATAAGTCACTGTCGCCGTTTCGTCAAAAGCTACATTTGGACTACTCATAATAATTTCCATGTCCTCACCCACACTGTTGTTGGCAAAAGGTCGAAAATAAGTACTATTAATAAAATCATTGGCCACATTATTGCCAAACACATTGTAACCAAAACCATCACGATTGGGATTATCCCAAATACCTGCCAAGCTTTTAGTACAAGTAGTATTACAAGTTGTGTTGGGAATCCGTATGCTTAAATTATTTGCCAGGCTCAGCGGTCGATCTTCAAAGACATAAATTTGATAACCGCCAGCACTCCCAGTATTAATAGTAATCGTGTGACTATCATTGGCAAAAATCCCAGCAGTCAAATCACCAAATTCAATGGCTAATTTTGAGATACTAAAACTAAACTGGCGAATTTGATAAATATATTGAAAACCGCTGCCAATAAAATATTGACTAGTGCCGTATTCGCCAAAAGGACCGACTGCCGTGCCGCCCAATGTGTAAGTTAAACCAAATTGACCAGTCCGATCAAACTCGCCACTGCCCATATTAAAATTACCAAATTGCAAATAATAGGAATCAGAAGTCATATTCTCTGCCTTGACCTGAGTCAAAGACAAGAAGAGAAAAAGCAGTGCAAAAAACAAACTAAGTTTCTTCATCGATGGCTTTAATTAAAATTTCCGCTTCTGCTTCAACTAAGATTTTTTCTTCGCGACTTTTTGGCCGATTAGCATCTTTGTGATTTATTTCTCTAAGTAATTTGTTTAAATTCTTTTTTAATAATTCAAGTTCAGCATTAATGGTGACAATATTTTTTTCTGGTGAAATTAATAAATATTCCAACATTGGCAAATGTCGATCTAATAAATTACTGATAAAATCTGCCACTGCCTGATCATCAGCCTGGGCTTTTAATTTTTCTTGTTTTTCGCAATCTAAAAGGATCGTCTTGTAGTGCAAGCGTTGAAATTGCACTTTGCCAAATAAATAAAAAATCATGACTAAAGGAATAGCTAATAAATTGTTGATTTCGGTCATGCTCATCGCCGTTAAATTTAAGCCATAACGATTCAGAGCTAAACCTAAATAAAAAAGGATTAATTCCAAAGAGAGCAGAATAGCCAAACGATTTTCCAAAGCCAAAGCCAGAAAAAACAATTGCACAAAAGTTAAGGCAAAAAAAGCAGAGCTTAAGCCATTGCTATTCCCAATCAGAATCAAAAAAGCTAAATTTAAAACTAAAGTATTTGTAGCTGCGCCCTCGTCAAAGACATAAAAAAATTTTTTACCGCGTTTTTTTTGCAAAAACCAAAAAACCAGGCACAAGATAGCAAAACACTGCAAAGAATATTTTGCCAAAACCGGAGTTTGCAAAAAAAGATAGGCAAAAATAACCGTCAAGGTCATGATAATTGCCTGCTTAATGATGGACATTGCTTTAGTATAGAAGAAAAAGCTTGCTTTGTAAAAAGCCTAAATCAAGCTCTTATCAAATAATGGAAATCTGCAAAAAAGCATTTTCTGATCTGGTTTTTATAGTTGACTTTAAAAATCTTTGACCCTATAATACCCTCACTTCAAGGAAAAAGAAGAGAGCAGAGAAAGCAAAGGGTTTTCTCCTTTCTTTTTTTTGCCTAAAATTGTTTTATCGACCTTTAACAAGTGAAGACAGCTATTTTTTAACAGCAAATATAGTGATAGAAAGTGCAAGAGAGAATTAATTGATGATTTTTTAATCAACAATTGCTTCTCGTCAATTTGTTTTTTATTTTTTTATAGAGCAAATCAAACTTT
>CAZBEW010000022.1:0-2092 GCA_964491115.1 uncultured Pseudomonadales bacterium
CTTGTCGTTAACCGCCCCGGATTCATTGGCATTGCCTAAGAGTCCATCCAGCCACACAAGGCAGCTCACGACGAGATCACCGAGCACTTAAAGGCTGCGGCGCTGCAGCGCTACCCTTCGGCGCAGCCATTAAGAGCCCGGCTATCTCTAAAAGTCGTGGCTGCCTTGAGAAAGTGGCTGGACGATGGACTCATTACACGGCAATGCGATGGCCGGGGCTGTGGTTGGTAACTGTTTTTAGGATGCATAGGATTACCTGAAACTTACGTACGCTTCGCTGAGAGAGAGAAGGGACTCCGGATCTATTTCCGGCAATGCTCTGCATTACTATTAAAATGCAGACATGATATATCGGCTCTGCCGAGCGGTAGCTATGGCGAGTCGTGACCAGCATACCAGAAAAGGGATAAAGTGCATCGTTAATGTGCATCTGAAGGGAGCAGTATGCAGAGAGTTTACGGCAATGTAGAAGATGAGATAGTGCCTCAGATAGATGCAGCAGCGATGAAGGAAGGGCTCACAAGGGCGAAATGGATCAGCAATGCGATTGATGCTTATCTGCATCGTACTGATGCGCGAGACAGCATCAAAGAGATGCACTTAAACACGGCTCTTGAGGAGAAAGGCCAACGTATAGCGCATTTAGAAGAGCTGATCAGGATGAAAGACGATGAGATCATGCACCTTCGAGAGCTATCAACGGCATTGACATCAAAGATAATTCCAGCTCTACCGCCAGCAAGGGAGGAGCCTAAGAAAAAGAGCAGGTGGCGGCTTTGGTAACATGTCCTATAATACGTATAAAGTGATCATAATAAACATCAATCAGAAGTAATAAATATGCTCATGAACATCTCTTTTTTATATGACAAGTAGACCGCGTGTAACAATATCTCTGAGCCAGGACGTTATTGATTGGCTCAGGGAACAGGTGAATGAAGGTAAAGAAGCTTCTGTTGGCTGGGTCATAGAGAAGATGGCATTGGCTAAGATGAAGAAGCGGGTGAGGAAGAGCCCGAACAGCAAAGAGAACGACAGCAAAGGCAGGAGGGCGATAAAGCATCCAGGATGATGAGCGGGCGCGGTTCTTCCTGGAGATGGAAAGGAGAATAGGACACGTCCTTTGCCTCCGACGCATAAGGCAGAGGTGCGGTAAGAAACACGAGCAAGAAGCTGAATGAGGTGCATTAAATGGTAGAATACGTATCAAGAAACATAGTCACAGGCGAAAGAGCAGTAAACGACGACGGACACCTGCAAATAGATCTAGGGGATAAGGGAGGGATAGCCGCTCTGTTCCTGAGATTGACAGCAACGAATGGAGCCGGTGGGTCAGCGAGCCATGGCCTGAGATCTCAAATAACAAGGATCAGGGTAAAGACAGGCAAGGGGACTTATCCTTTCGAATTGTCAGCAAGTGACCTTTACGCTCTGAACGCTCTGAGAGACGGCATAGCTGAAGAGCTCTCTGAGGGCACAGGTGCCGGAGCTGTCCAGTCTGTCAGGCTCCCGATATACTTCAGCCTGGGCAGAGATGATATGGGCTACGGGCTGGATCTGGAAGAGAATCTAGGTGCAACACTGGAAATAGATTATAAGCTCACCGTCTCGGGAACAGATGGCTTTGTGAGCAAGTCCCTGGCGGCAGACGTAGACGCACTGATAACAAAAGGACTTGTAAGACCCATATACCGGGGAATAATGAATACAGCAGTGCTGATGAGCCACAGGACAGGCGTCCAGGACCCCCACAGAGATTTCATTAAGGCGCCAATGAAAGCGGTAGGGCTCTATGCTTATGCCTATAAGTCAGGCACCGCAGATAACGCTCTGGTCAGCAATATCAAGCTGCTGAGAGAAGGAGATACCGATCCATTGGTAGACTCAAGCTTCTCAGACCTGCAGTATAGGTACAGGACTAAAGCAGGATCCATCATAACCTCTTATGCTCAGATCTGGAAGGCTCCAGGGAGAGACGGCCGAGAAGCATTAAGGGCTGAGAATGATTCAGGGCTCGGGCTGCAGCTAAGAGAACTGGTAGCAGACGGAGAGGCAAGAATCATAATGGAATGGATAGGAGGGATCTGATAAC
>CAZBEW010000022.1:2192-5911 GCA_964491115.1 uncultured Pseudomonadales bacterium
AAGGACGTGATAAGCAACGGAGGGGAGAGAGAGGAGAATGGCAATGCGCGCGTGAAAGGATAACGCCAAGGAAAGCCAACGGTGAGAGGAGAGAAGAAGGGGGAAAGCAAGCAGCCCGATAGGGAATGAAAAAGAGACTTCGAACTGATACATATACTAATAATGGTCCATAGGGTTTTATAGTCCGAATGCGTACGCAGAGGATAAGAAAAGTCGGCGAGAGTGGGGAACATAGACCTGGAAAGTTGTGTTCCCCATCCTCTTGTATGTAATCGATATCACATCATGTACATAAAGATTGGTATCGACTACATAATCAGGAGTCACTCTCTTTTAGGCTTTTCCCGGAGATGGGAAAGTGTCACATGATCGGGATCGGTCAAAGCAGCTTGATGAAGAGATCAAGCTATGCATAGCGAATCACGGACCAATAAGCGGCTATTGCGTGATAAAGTGCACGCAGGCACCTAAAAACACCGTGCTATACAAACTTAAGCGATTGGTCGAGCTGGGGGAGCTGGACTGCAAGGAAGCGAGGAAAGGGAAGGTCTACAGCTTGCCTAAGACAGTCGCAGATCTGCCAGACGGCAGGAAAGAGAAAGCACCTAAGATGGTATCCAGAGGGCCGCAGAAGGCCAGGGAGAGCTCCATAGAGGTCGATAGGGTACCGCCTAAGCTGTACTCATCAGGCCGGCAGAGACACGGCAAGAGCATGGCAGCTATGGCCTTTAAGGGTAACGGAGTGGGCAGGAGGTGAGACATGATGAAGAAAAAGGGACTGACATTAGATCAGCATAAAGACATAGGCGCAAGACTCGGGGCAATCAGAGACGAATACCTGGAGCTGGCGATACTAATAGCAAACACATACGGAAAGACGAAACACGCCAAGACGCTGAAGATAGTCGATGAAATAGACAACGTGAGAAAGAATCTAGAAAGCGAGCTATCCAACGAATATCCAGAAATGGCAAATGAGGATCTGATAAACGTCTATTATGGAAACAGAAGCGGTAAAAAGGAAAGAGGTGCTTGACCATGAATCAAGACACCAACAAATCACGGATAGTGAATAAGGATAGTAGCACCCCAGGGGATTTATCTTTTTCGGCGGTACCGCCAAGACAGGAGGCGGGAAGGCAAAGAGACGTGGATAAGGTAGAACACGACGAAGGATACTTTGTAGACCTGGCAGGGAGGACCTGTAAAGGATTGAAAGGAGACGGTGTAGTAGGCAACACGTCATTGATTGCTGATGGTTGGGCAGTTATAAGGGAGATTCAAGAACTGCAAAGACCGGGCGGGGTTGAAAGAAGCTTCGTCATTGCCTGCGGGCCAAGAGACGAAGAGGTGAGCACGTTCACGATAAAAGCCGAGGACGCAAGCAACAGCAAGACGCTAAAGGCGAAGCTGGTTAATGAGTTCGGACGGCACCCAGTAGGACAGCTAAACCTCGAAGTAATACAGAGATTGTCACAATACACAAGGACGATTAAGCTATTCGATAGGCCGCAGTGGTCGGATGGAAGATTAGCAGCGCCGGGGTTGATAGATAACGGGAAGTTCAACTATGAGACCGGGATAAAGATAGATCTAACACCAGCAGGAGATGTAGACGAAGGAGTTGAAGCGTTAGAGACGCTGACAAGAATATTCGACTCCGAGAACGCCGTGATATTGATAGCGGCAATGATGGGAGCGCCAGTTATCGCAAGACTGTGGCCAGGGGACAGGTTCGCAACGTTCTTGGTAGGAATGACAGGAACTCATAAAACCGCGTTCGTCCAGCTATTAATGTCAATGTGGGGAGAAGCATATTCTCATGAAATCAACATCCTGAGATGGGGTCATGGAGCAACGGCAAACTCAATAGAGCATCTGGCAGCAATGACCGGCCCGTTCCCCTTCGTGATTGACAATTACAAGAACTACACCGATAAGGACGCTGCAAGGATTCAGGCGGTGGTTCATGCGTTGTGCGAAGGAGGAGAAAAGAGGAGGATGAACAAGGACAGTAGCATGAGGGAGAGTGAAGAGTACCTATGCATGCCGATAATAACAGGAGAGAACTATCCAGGCCAGGACGCAGCCAGCAGAGCAAGGACAGTAATGCTACAATGGACGAAAGCTAAAGACCTGGGGAAACTGGCAGAAGCGCAGAAGCACATAAGAGACCTCGTGCAGCTGGGGAAAGAGTGGTGCCTGTGGTTGGGATCTGATCAAGGCCAGGACCAGTTAAGGCAGCTATCGGAGAAATTCGACATAGCGAGAGGGAAATATCTCAGAGACGCAGGAGACGCAATAAACGCAGGCAGGATAGCCACAAATGCCGCTATTATAGCATTGATATGGGAGTTGTTATACAATTTCCCGCCAATGAGAGACACGGCGGAAGAGCTTAAGGAAGTGGTCGAGGAAGCAATCAAGACGCACATAACGCAATCTAAATCAGAAGTGTCTGAAGATTTGGACGCTGAGAGATTCGTGGGTTGGTTAAAGGCAGAGATAGAGGTGGGACGATTGGCAATAAGAAACTATGGAGAAGCCACGACCCAAGTACCAAACGCGATAGTAATAGGAGAGCACCGAGACGGGGACCTACTGATAACACCAGCCGTATTCAAAAGCATACTGCTGCCAGGGTGGCAGAAATCAACAACGGGAGCGAGAGCAGACGAGAAATCAATGAAGAGGCAGCTACACTTAAGAGGATACCTGAGATACAACCCCACAAGCCAGGAATACACGTTCATGAGGAGGATAACGGGAAAGGGGCGAAAGGTGTTGGTCATGGATTGGGAGAAGCTGGCGGGAGACGATACAGGTGAATAACCAAGAGCAACGGGTTACCCGTTTCACCGGAATCGGGACGAGGAGGGCAAGAATACGGGTGAGAGACGGAGCGCAACGGGTTACCCGTTTCACTAAAACCGATATGAGGAGGTTCATGAAACGGGTGAAACGGGTGGAACGGGTAGAAAAGGGTCAAACATTTCTCGGGAAAATCCGAGGAGAACTATAACCATGATATTAGAGATCTGAGAGGAAATGATATTAAATTACCCGTTTCACCCGTTGCACCCGTTGCACTACATAACTAGATAACGATTTTACTGCAACTTTCCTGCAACGGGGAGGTATCATTACCCGTGTCATCCTCAAGCTTTGGCCCGGTATTGGCCTAGCTGTCATAGTGCTTTTCTCAGGTTCTTTACAGTTCGTTGATTCACTTATATTCATATAATGACTATTATAGAGAAAATGATAAGCGAAAGTAGAGCGATATCAAGCGCCACAAGGAGAGAAGGGGGGAGGGTATAGTTGATAAGAAATCTTCTATATATTCTAAGGAGCTCTTAGAGTCATAAACTGGAAATTATAATGGATTATAAAATGATAAGCAGCAGGCATATCAATCTATCAATCCGTGGACAATAAGGATAAATCAAGAATATGTGCGTCCTTCCTGGGAAGAAGCTGGATTCTTTTTCTGATCATGCTTCATCATTACTTTGTTCGAGGTGAACCATTACTTTGCTCGAAGTGAATCATTACTTTGCTTGATGTGCATCATTACTTTACTCGAAATGCATCATTACTTTACTCGTTGTCTTTCATTACTTTGATCATTGTCTTCCATTACTTTACGAGTAAAGTTTCACGGCCAGCTCGTCGGGCTACGACGGAACAGACTGCCCGCCTCGCTGGCCTTAGGAGGC
>CAZBEW010000023.1:0-5908 GCA_964491115.1 uncultured Pseudomonadales bacterium
TGTTGAGGTGCGGGCGGGATTTGAACCCGCGAACGAAGGTTTTGCAGACCTCGCCATTAGACCACTCTGGTACCGCACCTTTTTTTAACAAAAACACTATCTTTTAAAACAAAGTTTACATAGCTATTTTAATCTAATTACAGTGAATGTGAAGAGGATAGGCAATAAGATGTTAAAATATCTATTAGTAAATGCCAAAAAAATATTTTATAAAAACCTATGGTTGCCAAGCGAATAAGAGCGATGCCGAAAGAATGGCAGCTCTTTTTGAAGCTGAGGGTTTGGTTGAAAGTGATTCTTGGCAAGATTGTCATAAATTGGCCTTAGTTACCTGCAGCGTAAGGGAAAGAGCTGAACAGCGAGTGAGAGCCTTTTTATTAAAAGTGACTAAATATTATCAAGACAATAACATTAAAAAGCCCGAGATTATTTTTTCTGGTTGTATGATTCATCATGGCAAACCAGCTTTAAAAAAAATGCTGCCCATGATTGACAAAATTTTGCCTAGCAATCAAATGGCTTTTTTAAAAAAAGCCAAGCGTCATGACAAAAAACATGCTTTTGTGCCAATTTCAGTGGGCTGTAATTCTTTTTGTACTTATTGTATTGTCCCTTATGCTCGAGGCAGAGAAAAATCGCGACCTTTTGCAGACATCATGGAAGAAATCACTGATTTAGCCAAAGAAGGCTATCAAGAAATCACCCTCATTGGGCAAAACGTCAATTCCTGGGGCTTAGAAAAAATTGGCGTGGCTAATCGCAAGCTGAAATTACGTTCAGCCCTAGCACTAGAGAATTTGCCCAGTAATCAATCTCAGTATTTAACTCCAGTCGGCACACCACCATTTGTGGAATTGATTCAAGCTGTTTCTCAGTTGGAGGAAATTAAAATTATCCGCTTTATGAGCAGTAATCCTTGGGATTTTCATGATCAACTAATTGATGAAATTGCCCACAATCACAAATTAGATCGTTTTATTCATCTGCCTGTTCAGTCGGGGAGTAATACTGTCTTACAAAGAATGAATCGGGGATACAGTCGAGAAGATTATTTAAATTTAGTTAAAAAATTACGAAAAGCTGCTCCTGATTTAGTCTTGGGTACTGATTTAATTGTGGGCTTTCCAGGCGAAACTGAAGAAGAATTTGCCGAGACAGTGGATTTGGCCAAAAGGGTGAAGTGGCAAATAGCCTTCGTCAATATTTATTCGCCCCGACCTGGCACCGCAGCTCAGCAGTTGTATCCCGATGACATTCCTTATGCAGTAAAAAAACGACGCTGGCAAATTTTAGACAAATACATCAATAAAAAAAATTTAAAAAGCAGGCCAAAAGTAGTTTAATATGTCAGCAGCATCATTAAATAAACAAATCATTGCCATTACTGGAGCCACCGCAACTGGCAAAAGTAAACTGGCTCTAAATTTAGCCGAAGCGCTCATTAAGCAAAAACGAGCTAATCGAGTTTTTTTGTTATCTGTTGATTCGCGGCAAGTTTATCGAGGTTTGGAAACCCTGACCGCTGCCAATATTCCTCATGGTTGGCAATTAAATAACACTAAACCCTATCCTTATTTATCTCATCCGCAATTAGCCATCAGCCTTCATGGAGTTAGCATTATTCCGATTTGGCAAGATTGGTCACCCGCTCATTTACAAAAATTGTATCTCAACATTAAACAGCAATTACAAAAGAATGATTTTCTAATTTTAGTCGGAGGCACCGGCTTTTATCATCGACAACTTAATCAACCAGCAGCAACTTTATTTATTAAACCTAACCTAGCTTTACGCCAACAATTAAATAAAAAATCTGTGGGATTTCTTCAAGAACAGCTGAAGCAACTCGACCCAGAAAAATTGGCAACAATGAATCAATCAGATGTTAAAAATCCCCGCCGCTTAATTCGGGCCATTGAAGTAGCCACAGCTTTACAAAAAGATCACGCTAACAAAACAGCCAGCGAACAAGAACAAGATTGGCCACTAAATATTCATTTAACTTTAAACAAAAAAGAGCAAGCAGAGCAAATTAAAAGACGCGTCGCTGAACGCTATCAAGATGCACTTCATGAAGTCAGAGCTTGCATGAAACAATATAAATTAAGTGCAGAATTACCAGCCGCGAGCGCCATTGGTTTTAAGGAATTACTTGACCACATAGAACAGCGCACATCGCTCCAGGCCAGTGTCTTAAATTGGCAAAAAGCAGAAGTTCAATACAGTAAAAGACAAGCCACTTGGTGGAAAAAAATTACTAATTTAAAAAATTTTGCAGCCGATGACCCAGAGCTTTTAACTAAAACTCTTGAGCTTGTGTTATAGTAATGCTATGGAAAAAACACAGAAAAAAGAACTTTTAGTAAAAATTTCACCCTCTATTATTGTTTTTATTCTCTTTTTGTTAGTAGCCATTTGGTTTATTGAAAAAATTAAAAATATTTTATTTATCACTTTTGTCGCTTATATTATTAGTGTTGGTCTTAATAAGCCCATTAGCAGCCTGCAAAATAAGTTTCATTGGAAAAGATCAACTAGTAGCGTGCTGGTTTACGCATTATTTATTGTGATTATGGGTGCTTTTCTAGCCCTGATTATTCCACCTTTTGCGAGAGAGTTTTCCACCATGCTTGGTTCTTTTACATTACCTCCAGAAATTGATCAAATCTTTGACACTTTTGAGCTTAGTCTGCAAGATATTAGTCAATTCACTGCGCAATGGAGCGGTTCTTTAACCACTGCTTTTAATGTAATTGGTTCAACTTTTTCTGGAGTTTTTACCGTCATTATGACGATGGTTATTTCTCTTTACATCTCTATCGAAAAAGGGCAAATGGTTAAAGATTTTTCTTGGTTAACTAAAAATCAAAAACTAATTAAACAAGTTCATGAAGCCACCACCGAAATTGATATTCAACTCGGTAATTGGATTAGAGGGGAGGCGACTTTGATGGTGATAGTTGGTGTTTTGGTTTTTGTAGGCACTGCGCTCATTGGTTTGCCTTATCCTTTACCATTAGCACTCTTAGCTGGCATATTAGAAATTGTTCCTAATATCGGCCCAACTGTTGCAGCAATTCCAGCAATCATCATCGCCCTGGTCACACTGGGCTGGCCAAGCGCAATTGCCACCTTGGTTTTATACGTCGTCATTCAACAATTTGAAAATAATTTAATTGTGCCTAGAGTGATGCAAAAAAACGTCAATGTGAGTGGTTTAACAGTAGTCTTGGGAATCTTAATTGGTGGTAGTGTTTTTGGGATAGTAGGCGCTTTATTAGCAATTCCAATGATTATTGTAATCCGCACTGTTTTTGCAGCTTGGCTCAAATATAAGCCTCAAGGAGACTTAATTTAATTATTGTCTTTGCTAACTTACTCGCCGTATTCTTGCTTAAAAGTCTCAGCACTTCTTATTACAGATGTGGCAGTGAGACCTCCTCCTGACTCATCCCAGGTTTCTTTATTCGTTTCCCAACTAAGCCCCATAGAATTAATAAAGGATCTATAGTTTTCCTCATTGTAAAATGACATTTTTAAACTAAGCAAGTCTCCATCCTCATTGCGAAGCAAGTCGTAATAAATATAAATAATATTACCTTTGTCATTAGTGGTATTGACATCGGGCTTGCCTAAATATTTTTCTACTGATGCAATGTTCTTCAGCGAATCACTTTCATCTAGTTCATCATATTCGCTCACGCTCATCTTACCTTTGTTAGTTTTAGAACTTTCACTCTCATCCGCTTTCTGTGATGCAGCTTTGTCCTCATCTTTTTTGTTTGCGTCTTGTTTGTCCGCATCTTTTTTGTCTTCTTTAGCTTCTTTTGCGGGACTTTCTAAAAATTCTTTAACTTCTTCTTGAGTCATAGGCTCTAGTTTTACATTAAGACTATTTAACCATTCTTCTACCTCAGCCATTTCCATTTCTGCCACTGTTACTGCGCCAGGATATTTTGTCTGTTTGATTACTTGAAAGGGAGGGTGATACTCAAAATTTTTAAGATCTATGCCAAGTACTTTTCCTTCTTGAGCTGTTTGTCTAAATTTCTCTAATCCAAGCATCACACTATCAACTTTCCCAAAAGCAGTACCTAGGTTACTCGGCACATTAGTGATAGCAATCACGCTAGCAACCGGTTCGGTTACCTTCCTCACATCTTTAACAAAAGAAGTTACCTTGTTTTTATCTCCAAAAGCCACTTGTGCTCCGTCTTCTGTCACCTCAAGCGCTAAATCAACTCCCACAACTACTGTACCAATTTGAGTCATGGTGCCTGCTGCCGCAAAACCGGCTGCACCACCAGTGAGAATGACACCACCCACAAAACCAGTTACTTTACAGCCATCTTTAATCACTATTGCGGAGTTTTCTAGGTTCTCAAAAGCATCGCCTTCTTCACTAAAAACCTCCACACTCATACCATCTTGAGCCTGGTTTAAAATCAACTGAGCTCGTTTAGCGTCTACACCTAAGTGTTTGGCTAAAGTGGCAATTCCTTTAAACTTGGGCGCTTTATCAAATATGTCAGTAATTTCCTTCGCCGTATAAGCCTTAACAGTTGGCATTGAAATTGGCTTCATCGATACTTTGTCTGCTTCTTTATCGGCAGCACTTTCAAGTTTTTGAGACTCTTGTTCTAGAGTTGCCCAATCTTCAATTAAGGCTGACATATCTTGATCCCAAGAAGCATAATCGGAGTATTCCTTAGCTTGGAGTAAAATGTTGTCGGTACGATGTCGAAGTGATAGATATTCTCTGCTTATATCGTAGGTAGATGTTAAAACTTCTTGTTCGCTCTTATTTTTCTGCTTAATGAGCAAAAAAGCACTGATAATTAATACAATAATGATCATGATGCCCACAAAAAATTTTTTTGTTTTCATATTAAAAATATTTTACCATACTATATATAGGCCTTTTAGATTGAAATAATATTACTTACAGAGACCATCGAGATTGTGATAAAATCCTTAAGACTCTAGCAAATAATTAAGGGAGTAATTTTTTATGCCACAATACAAACTTGATAGTAGCAATAAAAAAGCAATTATTTCGCTCGGAGGATCATTAATCAATCCTGGAGAGATAGCCGTAGATTTTCTAAAAAAGTTTAAGAAATTTATTGAAAAAAGAGTTGATGAGGGATGGCAATTTATTATTATCACTGGGGGAGGCGCACCAGCCCGCTGGTATATCAATGGTTCTTCTGCCATCATGGGCAAAAGCATCACTAAAGACGATATGGATTGGCTGGGAATTCATGCCACCCGTTTTAATGCTCATTTAGTTAGAACAATTTTTAGAGATATTGCTCAACCAGCCATCATCACAGATCCAGAAAATGACGTCATTGATCATAAAAAAGCCATCGTGGTTGGAGGAGGCTCTAGGCCAGGCAGATCAACTGATCACGTTTCTACAGCAATCGCGGTCAGAGTTAATGCTCCCTATGTGATTAATTTATCAAACATTAAGCAAGCCTACACCGAAGATCCAAAGAAAAATCCAGATGCAAAACCAATTGATAATATTACTTGGGCAGATTTTTGTGCCATGGTTGGCGACACTTGGGAGCCTGGATTAAATACTCCCTTTGATCCAATTGCCTCCAAACTAGCCAAAGAAAAAGATATTACAGTGCTAATAGTTGAGGGAACAAACCTCAAAAATTTAGGCAAACTCTTTAGGTCAGAAAAATTTGTGGGAACGGTTATTTCAAATTAATTTCAACGTTGTTTATAGCTTAATTCTCAGGCTTAACCTGGGAGCGAGAGACGGGATTCGAACCCGCGACCTTCTCCTTGGCAAGGAGACATTCTAGCCACTGAACTACTCTCGCTTAATCTAACCGTGCCAAGCCTTGGAATCGAACCAAGATCCCATGTTTTTCAGACATGTGCCGTG
>CAZBEW010000024.1:0-5730 GCA_964491115.1 uncultured Pseudomonadales bacterium
GTTTATTGGTGCAGAAGGAGGAGTTTATCATCCAAGTTTTGCTAAAAAAAAGCAAGAGCTTTGGTCTACAGTATGGATTAGTGTTTTGGATCAAGAAAATAAAATTTATTCAGCTAGTGGAGCACGTTTCCGTCTGCCACAAAAATTAGCTGCTGGTATTTTAGCCGGCAAAGAGCTTGGATCAGTGATGGGAGCCTTATTTAATGATGTGAATTTAAAACAGAAAAGTGGCGCAATTGGTATTTTGACTAATGGTTTTATTGATCGTACTGAAGAATATGTGGCAATTGCTAAATTAGCAATTGGCTTGTGGTATGGGAGAAATTGGCAAAAAAAAGTTTAGATTTTACTGCTTTTTAATCCTATAATGTAAAAACAAACTGATCTTGACAGTTAATTATTTCTACTTCAAAATAGCATCATAATATAACAGTTACGGCTTTGCCAAAGGTCTCATGCAAGAAAAATCCAAAAAATTTGTTCCCTATATTTTTCCACTCTTAGCTTTTGCTTTTGTAGTGTTTATGTTTGTTCGTTGGTATTCAAATCGAGTTGCTGAACAGGGCAATGGTTTATTATCTAGCGATTTAGAAATTGTCAGTCTCACTCAAGAAGAAGAAGAAAGTATGATTAGAGGAACCACTGATTTTTCTACTGCTGAAATGATGGCAGTTGGAGAAAGTAGCGGTGAAATTCGTTATCAATTGACAGAAGATAAATTGAACTTCACTGTTACAGCTAATTTACCAGACAGCAAAGAAGCTTTTGTGGTGTGGCTAAAAGAAATTGATGGAGATGTCAAGAAGAAAGTCTTTACCTTGGTTTACTCTAAAGCAGGATTTATTGGTTCAGCTTCAGTTCCGGCCGAAGTTTTACCAGTTGAAGTAGTGGTCAGTACCGAGTCTGACCTATTACTTGAAGACGCTTTTTTACGCGGTATTATTGAAAAATAAGCAACTATTGAGTTGTTTTGATATATTTTGATAGTTAAAAATTAAAATTGCTCCTTGATATAGTAGTCAAGTATGCTAATCTAAGGATTAGTAATTAACAATTATTCTGGCCAGATGCCAGGAAAAAGGAGACTAGTATGGCAGCTTTCAGCTATACCAATAAAAAGGGTCAAACTTACTATCTTCACACTCGTGATGTGACCTTAAAAAATGGTCGTGTGCAAACTATTTACTTTTTTGCACGAGATGTTCGTGACGGCTCTTTAAGTGCTGTCCCAGCCGGTTATATGGTGGTTGAAACCACTCGTACTGGCATGCCAGTATTGAAGAAAAAATAATTTTTTTCATTTATCGATTAAAATCCCGCATTTTTATAGGTGCGGGATTTTTATTTGCGGAATTTCTCTTTTCTTTGTTATGATATGTCTATGAAAATTTATCTAGCCAGCGATCACGGGGGATTTCAGCTAAAAGAAACAGTAAAAGCCTTTTTGGAACAAGAGTTTATTGATCTTGGTCCTAAACAGCTCGATCCTCATGATGACTATCCACACTATGCCTTTTTAGTGGCAGAAAAAGTTAGTCAAGATCCCGACGCGATTGGTTTGTTATTTTGTCGTTCTGGTTCAGGAATGGTGATTGCTGCTAATAAAGTTAAGGGTATTAGAGCGGTTGATATTTATAATCCGCTTATTGCTCAACATGCTGTGAGAGATAATCACGCTAATGTGTTTGCCTTCGGCGCTGATTTCTTAAAAAGAGAAGATGTGTTAAACTGTCTATCTCTAATTTTTAAGACGCAAGCCAGCCAAGATGAACGGCATTTAAGAAGAGTTAAACAAATTAGTGACTACGAAAATTAAACAGCATGCAAATTTATCCTGCGATTTTAACTGATAGTGTGGCTACTTTTGCTCAGCAATTGGCATTGGTCAAACAAGAATCGACAATCAAAACTATCCAAGTTGATGTGATTGATGCTCTATTTACTGATAACGTCACCATTACTCCAAGTGATTTAGTAGATTTTGATTTTGGATCACTCACAATTGATTTTCACTTAATGACAGAAGAACCAATGGATTATGTGTGGGAGCTCATTGATTGTGGGCAACAATTGCCGACCCAGTCAGTGACTGGTCAAGTGGAGAAAATGTCTCGGCAAGCAGCTTTTTTAGAAGAAGTCAAAAGGGCTGGCTGGCAAGCTGGTTTAGCGCTCAATCTTCATACGCCTGTAGAAAGTATTGAAGACACGGCTTGGGAATATTTAGATCACATTTTATTAATGGCAGTGGAGGCAGGAGAGCAAGGTCAAACTTTTAACCAAAGTATATTTAGTAAAATTGAGCAGCTTCATGCTTTAATGAAAAAATTTAATAAAGAAGTAAAAATTATGGTTGATGGCGGCATCAAAATCAATCACCTGAGCGCTTTACAAGCAGCCAAAGTTGATCAAATAGCGCTTGGCTCTGCTTTATTTGCAGCGCAAAATTTTAATGAAGAATTTAGTAAGTTTGGAAAGGAGTTGGTATGAGTTCGAATGATCAAAAAAAGCTAAAGACGTCTGCAACTAAGCGCGTCAACAAAATAAATAAGGTGGCTTTTTACGGTGGTGCAGATATGACAGAAGACAATCCTGTCTGTCAAGCTGCCTACGAGGTAGCAGCCTACGTGGCAAGTCTCAATAAAGTGGTTGTGAATGGTGGTGGCCCGGGAGTTATGAGTGCATCCAGCAAAGGTGCAAAATCCCAAAACGGTCAAACTTTGGCAGTGACGCTCAATCCGATTGACATGCCAGAATTTGAAGGGCGCGCCTCAGATAACATTGCCGATCAAGAAATTAAGACACCAAATTATATTGAAAGAATGTTCGCTTTAATGAATAACGCTGAGCTTTTTGTTTGTTTTCAAGGAGGCACAGGGACACTGAGTGAATGGGCAACTGCTTGGCTTTTAGCTCATCTTCAGTATGGTAATCATCGACCCTTGATTTTATATGGCCATTTTTGGCACGAGGTCATGGATGTTATTCATAAACACTTTTTAATTGGTCGCAAAGAATCAGATGTGTATCGAATTGTAGAAAATCTAGAGGAGTTTAAGGCGGCTTTTCAGCATTTTGAAGATGAATTAAGCAAGCGTCAAAACTAATTTAGGACGATTTAAGTACGGTTTTTACATCTCTGTTCTTGCAAACTCACTTTATTGTCTTGTACAATGTGAGTACTGCCTATGTATGATTGTATTAGTATTGGATCATCACTAGTCGATATTTTTGTTAGTTCTCAAGATTTGGGAGTTGTTTCAGATAAAAATCAGCATGTTTTAAGTTATGGTGATAAGTTAGATTTAACTGATTTTCATATATTTAGCGGTGGGGGTGCGAGCAATACTGCAATTGCCTTAGCTCGTTTAGGCTATAAAACAGCAGCTATCTCAGAAACCGGTCAAGATGAATTCTCCGATTTAATTATTAGAGATTTTGAAAGAGAAGCAGTTGCTACTCAATTATTAATTAGAGAAAAATTAGAAAGAACTGGCGGCAGTGTTGTTTTGGTAGCCAAAGATGGAAAAAAGGTGGCAATGACTTATCGGGGCGCAGCTTCAATGCTTGATCCCTATGACATTCCTGCTTTTTGGCTAACTCAGGCAAAGTGGGTTCATTTGTCAAGCATCGCTGGTCAAAAAGATACTCTATCTAAGATTTTTCAAACTTTAATTAAAGATCAAGATACTAAACTATCTTGGAATCCAGGAAAAAGTGAAATTGATCTCTTGTTAAAAAAGACTTTTTCTTTTGAAGCCATTCCTTGTGAAGTCTTTTTTGTTAATCAAGAAGAATGGTCGATGTTGTTGCCGGTCCAAAAATTAATTTTAGCTCATTTTCCCCAAGTCATTGTGACTATGGGAGAAAAAGGTGGTGAAGTTTTTCTATATGGAAAAAAGAAGTTTGCTTTTGAAGGTCAAGCTAGTCAAGCTATAGATAATACTGGAGCAGGTGATTCTTTTGCGGCTGCTTATATAGCAGCCTTGATTGATGATTTACCCGTTGATGAGGCAATAGTTTGGGGAGTGCGCAATGCCAGTAATGTGGTGAAATTTTATGGAGCCAAAACAGGTTTATTAAGACGTTATCAAATGCTAGAATTGCTAGCTGCACAAAAAAAATAAAAATGTTAGACTGGATAATAACTATGAAAAAAACTTTAATTAGCCTTGTTTGTTTATTGATTATTTTTCCTTTCTTTTTTAGTAAAAAAGTTATGGCAGCATCTTTGCAAGTAACTGGTGTGGGCACTGTCAATGTAACTGGTCTAAATTTGGGAAGCAGTCTAAAGACTTATACTTATTCGGGCGGAACTTTTGCTTTATCTGGTTTAGCCTCGCCTTCGGCTACTATTTCAGTACAAATTGACAGCGCCACTCAAACTGCCACCGCAGATGAAGAAGGAGGCTGGAGCACCTTGGTTTCTTCATTGACTGAGGGCCAACATCAATTTAGTTTGACTTCTGGCACTGAAGCTTTAGATTTTATTCTAACCGTTGGAGAAGCAAGTACTGCTAGCGCATTAAGCGCCACTAGTGGAGCAAGTACAACTGCCACAACCAGTGCTACTTTGCCAACTGCTGGCTCTCCACTTACTAGTATTATATTTTTAGCTCTTGCTATGTTAAGTGTTGGCCTAGGTTTAACGTTTAGAGCGAAGCAGTCTTAAGTTGCTTATGTCGCAAATTCACTCTGATGAAATTTTCAATCAGGAGCTTGATGAACTAAAAGCCAAGATTGAACAGGTTCATATTCCCGAAGAACTAGCTATAAAAGTAAAAAAAGAATTTATTTCTCTAGAGCGAAGTGTTAAATTTGGTAATTATGATGAAAAATATGAAAAGGTTTCTCGTTATATAGATTGGATCAGTAAAATTCCTTTTGCGCAAAAAACTACTGACACCCTAGATATTCAAAAAGCTAAGGAAGTTTTTGATAAACACCATTTTGGTTTAAAAGAAGTCAAAGATCGTTTTTTAGAATATTTAGCAATTTTAAATTTACAAAAACAAAATTTTACCGATCAAGAATTTTCTGCACCCATCTTACTTTTAGTTGGTTTAGTGGGCACAGGTAAAACCACTTTTGCTTATTCTTTAGCGGAAGCTTTAAATCGAAAATTATTGCGTATTCCGATTGGCGGGATGGCTTCAGCTAAAGAGTTACGAGGTGAGTCTCGCTTAATTTTGGAGGCTCAGCCTGGAGAAATTATTCAAGGCTTGTGCGATGTGCAAAGCAGTAATCCTGTGATTTTACTTGATGAAATTGACCGCGCAGCTGAAGATGCCAATAACGACATCATGGGCGTGTTAGTAGAATTATTAGACCCAGCGCAAAATCACGCTTTTATAGATAATTACATTAATTTTCCAGTCAATCTAAGTCAGGCAATTTTTATTGCCACTTGCAACAATACCAGGCGGATTTCGGCAGCTGTGCTCGATCGTATGGAGAGGATTGATATGCCTTCTTATAGCGATGAGGAGAAAATTGTGATTGCTAAAAAATACATTTTACCAACGGTTCTTAAAGAAGCTGGTTTGAAGGATAAACAACTGATAATTGATGAGGCAGTTTGGCCAACTTTAGTTAGACCTCTGGGCTTTGATGCTGGTGTTCGTACCTTACAGCGTACCCTCAAAGGAGCGGTTCGTAGAGCAGCACGGATTATTGTTGAGCGTGGTTTTAAAGAAGTGATTATTAAGCCTGATAATCTAAAGATTTTTCTAC
>CAZBEW010000025.1:0-5390 GCA_964491115.1 uncultured Pseudomonadales bacterium
AGGCTTTCGCGGTGCTTTTACCGGTGCGCTCGGTGGGTGTGATGGGCGACCAACGTACCTATGCCGAAACCATCGCCCTGCGCGCGGTAACGAGTGTGGACTTTATGAGCGGCCACTGGTCCCGCTTGCCCTATGAGGTGCTGGCAAAATGCTCATCACGGATCGTCAACGAAGTCCCCGGCGTGACAAGAGTGGTGTATGACATCACCTCCAAACCTCCCGCCACGATCGAGTGGGAGTAGGGTAAGTAACGAAGCACTAAAAACAAAGGACTGTACCAATGACAATTAATGGTCAAAAGATCGACAATGCTAAGTTACTGCTATCACCAATTTTGAAATGGGTAGGTGGTAAACGACAATTATTGAGCACAATCATGCCTTTGATACCTAAGAGGTTCTCAACATTTTTTGAGCCTTTCCTTGGCGGAGGTGCTGTCCTTTTTAAATTAAGGCCAATAAGGGCAATAATTAACGATTCGAATGATGAGTTGATAAATGTTTATAATTGCGTTAAAAATAATCCAGAAGAACTAATTAGACAATTAGAAATTCACAATTACAATAATTCTGAAGAATATTATTATAATGTTCGCTCATGGGATCGGGACGAATCGTATAATGCATTAAGCTTGGTAGATAAGGCTGCAAGAATAATATATCTAAACAAAACCTGTTACAATGGACTTTTTCGTGTCAATCAAGCTGGACAATTCAATTCACCGTATGGCAAGTATAAAAAGCCAAATATTGTGAATAAGCCTGCTATTTTAGCGATGAATAAATACTTTACTGCTAATGATATTCAAATAATAAATAAGGATTATAAAGTTGCACTTGAAAGCATTCAACAGAATGACTTTGTCTATTTTGATCCTCCATACTTGCCTATATCTGACTCTTCTTCTTTTACTGGCTATACAGATGGCGGCTTTACAATTGAAAATCAAATTGAACTTAGAGATAAATGTCTTGAATTGGATCAGCACGGTGTAAAGTTTTTATTGTCAAACTCAGATCACCCTATGATTAGGGATTTGTATCATGATTTCTCTATCATTAGTGTAAAAGCAAGAAGATCTATAAACAGTATAGCCCACAAAAGGGGTGAAATTGATGAGGTATTAATTAAAAACTATGGGTAAAAAAACTATCAATGATCATTGGAAAGACCTTTTTGACACTTATAATATTATTGAAAAGATCAACAAATTCGGTTTTTTTGAAATCAAAGCCACAGACATTAAGCAAGTCAAAGAACCGCGGGTAATGGTCAAATGGGACAGCTCAGATTCGCTTCCTAAAGTTTTTAAAGATAATAGGATAAATATATTACCAATAAGTCGTGGTTCTTATGTACTGAGTGATTTTATGCTTTATCATGAACTACCTCCCCTACTGACACATGTGACAAAAATGGAAAAAATCGACTTGCCAGAGCTTGAAAGTGTTGATATCAATAATATTACTTCAGAAGCTGTGGCTATTAATATCTTATACTTTACTAACATCCTTACAGACTTCACAAACGAAGCTAATGTCATTCCCACATTTAATGGTAGAATGAGTAGTGGTAAATTTGATTTTTTAGTCGACAGATTTAGGGGATCACCTTATCGGGTAAATGTAAACAAAGCCCAATGCGAAATAGATGGGGGGTTTGAGAACGACAATTCTATTCTCATATTAGAGGCAAAGAATGTTGTTAATAAAGACTTCCATGTTAGACAACTTTATTATCCTTATAGATTATGGAAGTCCAAAGTAAACAAACCTATCAGACTACTGTTTTCAATTTATTCAAACCGCATTTTTCGGCTTTTTGAGTATCATTTTGAAAACCAAGAAGATTACTCCTCAATAGTTATGATTAAAGAAAAAAATTATTCATTTCAAGACACCGATATTTCGACAGAGGATTTAGAAATTGTTTTCAAGAACACAGAAATATTATTTAGTGACGACCAGTCGGAACCTAACTATATTCCTTTCGTGCAAGCGGATTCTTTTGAAAAAGTGATTACGATACTAGAGATCTTAGCAAACGAAAACAAAACTAAAGAGGAGATTTCCGAGATTATGCAGTTTGCTGAGAGACAAGCAGATTATTATTACAATGCAGGTAAATACCTTGGTTTATTTCGTAAAGTTAGAGACTATGTTGATCCCGGGTTCAAAAAAACATTCATTTCCTTAACTGAGTTGGGTAAAACTGTTAACGCGTTGAACTACAAAGCAAGGCAATTAAAGTTTGCAGAGTTAATTTTACAGCACAAAATCTTTAATGAGTTGTTTGAGATAGGTCTTAATACAGGAGAGATTCCTGGAAAAGATTTCATTCAGAAAAAAATGTTTGAATACAATGTTTGTGGTAACAGCCAGAATCGACGCGCAAGTTCTGTTATATCATGGTTAAATTGGATATTCAATCTGATAAATGTATGACGATTGGAACATGAGAGAAGCACTCTTATGTTTTTAAAAAACAAAATATTTCGAGCACACACATTAAATATTTATGTGTTGATGATGAGAATAAACCATTGGGTAATAATAACACTTAAGAATTCCACGGAATTTAATGATAATAAATAATACAAGATGTTGATAATTAATATAGAATCGAGAAGCATGCGACGTTGTAAACAGCGATCACATGAATAAAGAGTTATTATGTTTAGTAAAATCTGGTGAAATTAATATTAGGACAAGATAATCTGATTTTTTAGACAAGGAGATATGTAGTGGAAACGACAGTAAAAGTTTTTGATATCAGCACAAAAGTAAAAGCTATTGACCTAAACACGGAGCAAAGAAAGAATATCTTGAATATTTTTGACAATTTGACGTTGGAAACTCATCTAACAACTAAGTGCTTCTTAGACACAAGAATCGAAGGATTTGAAAGCAGTCCAATATATTACTACACTAAATCAAATGATAAATCAATATTTGATTTCAAAAGGATTGCAGCCGACTTATTACAGGCTGAGTTAAAAACTAACAAAACCAGAAACAGTACCATTCGTGAAGGTCTTTTGTTTATAAAAGCTGATGAAAACAGAATTTTTATTATGAAACTAGAAAAACTTGAAGTAATAGATAAAGACACCTACGAAATAAAAAGTGAGCTTGGTAAAGAAAAAGATTACTTTAAAATGTGTTCTTTTTTAGGTGACTTCGAAAATATATTAGTCATCGATAAAAATAGGACTGCTGCAAAATATTGGTATGAAAAATTTCTCGGTTTACAAAGAAAGCGAACTCCAGAGGACAACACAAATGAAGTATTGAGATTGCTTGCCGAAAAAAAGTTTTATTCTGAGGAAATTGTTAATCGAGATAACTATGCCAAAATCAAAAAATTCACAGAGTATTACATGTTTGATAATAAGATATTTGACAAATCACATCTTTTTGACGCATTGAATGTCAGCGGGCTTCTAGAGCTAAAGAAAGAAGATGAGCTATTTTCTTCTGATTCTATGCATATTGATTCTGATTTTTCTATTTCTGAAGCAGCGTTAAATAGCATGTACCAAAGAAAATTTCAAACTTCTGAAGAAGTAACAATAACAACAAAGAATTACCTAGAAAGTATTCGGGACAATCAAATTATTTTTGATGAAAAAAACAAAAAGCTAATTATTAATATTGAAGATCAGTATCTAAAAGATGTTAAGGAGAAATTAGGTAATGGGTAGTTCTTTGCAGTGGAAAGGGACATCCTTAAGGATACCTATCAGTAAAGGTTTTGATGGTTTTATAGAAGATCTTGAAAAAGAAAGTATAAACATCAGTAAGGACACTGATTACTATAGATTAGAAAATCAATGTACATACTTTATCGAGGAAAACGATTTTTTACTCCAATCAAATGATATATCCACAAACTTAATCAAGTTTTCAGAAAAGAATTATGATGGTTGCTTGAAAGTCTATTCCAAAGAAGATAATGCATTTTCTCATTTATGTTTAAAACCGACGGATAAGGATAAATATGTAAAGACACTTGAAAATAATATTTTAGACGGGTTCAAGAGAAAAATTACGGTTTCTCCTAATGTATTAAATGAAATTCTTAATGATAGTCCTAAGTCTAGGATTTTTTTAGATATTCTAATTCTGATGTTTATTGCAAATAAAAGTGTTTATGACGCTGAAACTATCGAATCGGAATTTAAGGCTGAAGATAAGTCTTATAAAATAAAATTGGACATAAATTCAACGTCCCCATTACTTCTTTATCCTATCTATTCTTGGATTATTAATGATACTGAATATGAAAGCTCGATTGATGTAAAGCTCCAAATTGCCAGACAAGTAATAGCTATAAAAAACGATATAACAAAGGTGGATGAAATTTTAGAGGATTGCAACTTATGTTTCAAACGCATTGTTTCTAGAAAAACCAATGATTATTTTGAGCAAATTAATAAGCTAAAAGATGATTTTTTGATTATGTCGAGGAATGAAGGCAATGCATTAAGAACTTTAAATCTAACATTTTTTGCCTGGCTAGGTTACATCGGGGTCGAACTTTTTAATATAATTAAAAAATATGATGGTGATAATATCTTGGAGTATTTGCTTTTTTCGAAAGGGGCTAAAAAAGGTATTGTAATTTTACTTTTCACTCTTGCTCTATGCTTTATTTTTCTTGCATATTATATAGAGATAAATGGATTGAAAAAGACTTATCGTGTAGTTAAAGAAACTTATGAAAAGAGGATACTTTTTGAATCATCTGAAGACAAGAAGTTTGATAATTTGATTGAAAAACCACGGATTGGTGTGCTACAATTGATTGTATTTATTGCGTTAATTTTTATTTTATTAACTAGGCTTTGCGTTACTTTTCCATGGTAGATGATTTTTCTTAGAGATTGGGTAAGTCACCTTCGCTTGCTTATCTGTGTTTTAAGAACGTTTAGATTACCATATTCACTTCACCGACCCAACCTATCTTTTAAGACTGCCCCATTTACATGACCGAGCCGACTTTTTCTTGACGTATCTAGATGGATAACATAAAATTAACTCAGACCGCGGTGAGCTTATTTTTAATTATCTTTCCCTCGCGCCATATTAATTGTTCTGCACATTTCAATCACATCTTCGTTCGCACCTATCTTTCTAGGACAGTACGCTTTATCTCATTTTCGTTCCTTTACACCCATCATTTCGCCCAGGCGCGTATTATTCGCCTTTTGTTCACTCACCATTATTCATCGTCCTGGCCCTTTTCTATCATCCATTTGTTCGTTCACTCAACCGCATAATACAAGGACATATCATGCTTCATTGTCCCGTGCCTGACATCATCCCTCGCCCAGGCACTTTCAACCGTATATTTGTTCACATCCATTTTCGAGGAGGGGAAAGATGCCA
>CAZBEW010000026.1:0-5241 GCA_964491115.1 uncultured Pseudomonadales bacterium
GATTTGGATAGAGCTTTGCAAGCACACATTTTAAAAAGAATCTCTGCCGATTATAAGATTAAAAACATAGATGCTTTAATTGAGAAATTAGACCAGAGAAAAAGGTACCAATTTGATGCTCAATTTAGAGACAATGTTAAAGATATTAAAAATGAGCTCATTATATCTTCGACTGCCAAATTTCTAATGGACGGATTTGAAGATGAAAATGGACATTGGATTGATTTTGACCTAACTATTACTAGAGAAGAGTTCGAAAAGTTAGCAAAACCATTTGTTGAAAGAAGTATTGAACTTATTGAAAACTTGCTTAAAGAAGTTGGATATGATATGTCTATGATTGACAATATCCTTTTGGTTGGAGAGGTATCTTGTATTCCATTGGTTAAGCAAATGCTTTCAAGAAAATATGGAAATAAAAAAGTACAAATCTCTGATAGACCTATGCTTATGAAAGCAGAAGGTGCGGGAATTTTGTCGCACAGACTAGGTGATGAATATGAAAAAGTTATACCATATAGTTCTTCACATCAAGACGTTTCTTATTCTACATACCATAACTATTTTATCGAGCACAAAGATGGTTATGATAAAATAATTGAAAAAGGGATGCCTCTTCCTTGTAATGTATTGAGAAACTATAAAATCACTCAAAATGATCAATTCTTGTTCAAATTCCCAATCTATGCAGATATTGAGGATGGGATGAAGGAAAAATTGAGTGTGGGATTTTACATTATTGAAGATGATTTACCATTGGGGACTGATATAATCTTTGATATTACCTTAGATATCGATGAAGTTTTTGAAGTTAAAGCTTACCCTAAAAACAACAAGTCAATTAGCAAAAACATCTTACTTGCAAGAGGTAACAAAGACTCAAAAACTCTTGACTTCCTTGCTGCTACTTTAGAAAAAGTCGAAAAAGGTAAGTATTCAAAAAAAGGAAAGGAATGGTTTTACAATTCTATTAAAAACCAAGTACAAGAAATAAATGAAATTGGAACAGAAAATTCCGATACACAAAAATGGGATGAAATTGGTACAGAAATTTTTAAAATTCATAAGCGTATGAAAGATTTTGAACTCCAACCTTATAAAATAAGTAATGAAACTTTATTACTAATTGACAAAGCTGATTCAAGTATAAAGAATGATTTTTATTACAGGTACGCTATTCAATTATTAAGAGAAGAAGAATATCTAAAGGCAGAAAATATTATTTCTACACACTTAAATTTCAAATCTGCTGATATAGAAAAGTTAAGAGACATTTTGAAAGCAGAAAAAGCAAATAATGCTTTGAATCAAATTACTCAAATCAACCAAAAAATTGAACAACTTTATGATAATTCTTTAAGTATAGAGGAATTAAGCACTTTTTATAATAGTCTTGATTCAATCGTTTCAAGCATGAAAACTGTTGACCTTGAACTTTCTGAAAAAGTTTTAGCAATTAAACCAACTTTATTTAATCGCTTACTAACAAATTATATTTCTATTGAGCAATATGGAAACGCTATCAATCTAATTCAGAAATATCCAAAATTCTGGGAAAGTCCAGAGCTTTTGAAAAACCTTGGAATTTGTTGTTATGGATATACTTCTAAAGGATTGCTAACGGAAAAAAATTATAAAATCGTCATTTCAAGTTGGTTGACTTCAGTTTACTCTGATAATGTAATTTTAAAATCCTTAGAAGATACAACCTGGGATGACAATTATACTTTCAGTTTAGCAGAATCAATTGGGTCAAATTATTCACAACACGAGGAGGTTCCCGAAAATGTAAACTATGATGAAATATCTGAAAGTAATATTTCAATTGGGAACACACAAAGAGAATTATTACAACAGTTCGAGACAATTATACACAAAGAAATAAAAGAACCTCAATTATCTATTCTAGTCAATGACTTTTACGATAAAGAGAAGGAGGCTTTAGAAAAGGTTGTAAATATTTTGGCAACTGATATTTTATTTCCTACACCTCATTTTGCAATGTCAAATGGTTTGAATAATGAAATCATAAAAGAACTAGACAGTGATTATGAAGAGTATTCCAATGAAGAAGCTTTAGAAGCTGGTGTTCCATATATTAAAAACTCTACATCATCAATAGTTTATCAATACTTCTTTGCAAATGATATAATTGACAGGATTAAATCTGCAATTAATGATGAAAATTCAGCTACGATAAAAAAACTCAATACTAAAGAGAATAAAAGTTGGGTTGAAAAATTTGACAATATAAGTACTACAGTTGAAGACAGCCTATTTAATGCCTTGGCAAATAAAATATCTGAGGATGATGAAAATGAAGCACTAATTCCCGTAATGGAAGAGTGTATCTCATTTTCAAATGATAATGAAAAACTAAAGCATCAATATTCAAATTATGTAGCCAGTTATTGTATTTCTCAAGTTAATGACGATGCTATGGATAACTATAAAGCATTGACATTGATGAAGGGAGCTTATCTGCGTTCACCTAACAATCCTCGAATTTGCAAGAACTTTATAACACTCATACGGTATAACTTAATGGATATACTCAATGATCGGACAAAGAAAACAACAGATATTTTTAAAATTCTTGATTGGGTCAAAAGCAATATGTCGCAAACATATAAACAAAATGGTAGTGAATTGAGCAATGCAAGAAAAGAAATATTAGGCCAACTTAAATCAAACGGTGTGGATATTTCCTTGTTTGAAGATAATGGCTTAGCTTCTATCCTTTCAGGGCATTCACTAAATTCTCAAGGTTTACAAATGAAGAAGGTTTTAACTTATATGAAGGATTTGGGAAGTGTTCAAGAAGCAAATAATCCATTAGATAGGCTAAGGCAATTGCGTCAGCAGTTAAATTTAGATGATGATTTACCATTCTAATAATTGAAAGAAATGAAGAATCCATATACAATATTAGGCGTCAGCCAAGACGTTGAAAAAGCTGAAATTATGAAAGCTCAAATGCTGGCAATGAAAGATAAAAAATATTCATTGCAAGAAATTCAGATTGCTGCAAAACAGCTTCTTGACCCTGCAAAAAGGTTGGCTGCCGACTTTATGTTCCCTGCCAAAATAAAAGCAAGAAGAATACAAATCCTTCAAAGTAATCTTGAATATCAAGATATAAATGTCATTGCCTTGAAAGAAGACGCATTTGATTCAATTAAATAAATGAATATGAAAGAAGAAGTAATCGCCCTTAAAAATCAACTAAGGCAGATAATTATTGAAAACCTTCAATCAAACAATCATTTGAAAAATGAGATTGAACAAAAAGAAAACGAGAAACACGATTTACTTAAAGAACTTTCAATAAACATTATTGACATAATTGATTCTTTTGAGAACATCGAGGAATGGATAGTTGAAAATGAGTTTAACGAAATAGATGAGGTAAAAAGAACAACAAGCAGATTCAAAACAATTCACAGGAGGCTTTTGGGCCTTCTTCAAAATCACGGTATCACTAAAGTTGAATTTCCAGATAATCGTTTAATTGTTGGTTTATGCGAAGTCGTTGAAACTGAAGCTGACAGTCAGAAGAAAAATGATGAAATCATTTCAGTTATCAGAAATGGATATATTAGAGGAAAAGAACTTATAAGACCAGCACAAATAATAGTAGTAAAAAACTAATGGAAAGAACTATCAAAATACTTTTAGCAATACTATTCTTCCTCTGTTTAGCAGATATGCCGTACGGATATTATCAGTTTGTACGGTTTGTAGGGCTAATTGGCTTTGTAATTTTAGCATATCAAGCATACGAACAAGGCAGACAGACAGAAATGATAATTTACGGTGGACTTGCGGTTTTATTTCAACCGTTTTTAAAAATTGCTCTTGGAAGAGAGATTTGGAACATAGTTGATGTTATTGTTGGTATAGGTTTGCTTGTTTCAGTACTTATTAAAAATAAGTTGCCTTATGAGAAATAAAATACTTTTAGGAATTGCAGTTTTACTCGTAATGCTGGTATTATCTGTTAGATATATTTTCAAAAATCAATTTGCGGAATTTGAGGTTTCTATAAGAAAATTTGAATCAGAGCAATTGGTAGATTTTCAGCAAGAAAAAGAAAAAATGGTAGCACGAATTTCAAATGAAGGATTGGAACAATTTTTTGATCAATATTTTGATAAAAGCAAATCTTTTATTGAAAAGGATACAACTTTTTCCTTTTTGTATTTGAGTGAAAGCATAAAATACAAAAAGGGTCAATTAGATTACTTTGACTGTTTGCATCAAAAGTGCATTTTAGAAAAACAAAATGAAATATCAAAAAAACAAATCACATTAAAAGAAATAGAGCTTGAAAATAAATTTGGAAGCACATTTACATCTTGGTATCCGAAATTAAAAGATGAAAAACTATTGCAAAAAGAGAGTAGAATAGGAAACTGTTCAGTTTTTTATTCAGACTTATTCGAAATTTCTTACAACAAGGACGCTTGGATTGAGTTTGAAAAATTTATGACCTCTTACGATAGTGAAATAAAATCGGCAGAAATTCAAAGCAAACAAGCAGAAACACAATTCTCAAATAATGTTTCATCAACAAAAAGAAGTCTTAAAAGTGGTGTCATAAATTACTTTGATACACGTCTCTCAAATAATAAATCTCAAATTCTTTCAACTGAAACAGAGAGTAAAACATTCAACTCACCAACACTTGGAATAATAAGCTACAACATAACAAAAACAAGTTTTAATAAGCAGGCTTTTCAAAATGTAGCTGATGACGCTTTTGAAGAACAATGGAAATACAATTCTTTAAGCACAGGGTCAATGCCTTATGCTTCTTGCTACGGCTCAAGCAATTATTGCTCTGACTGGAGTTGTTCAAAAATCAAGGTACTTACTGGAGGCAGTGGCGATGTACTGGTTTCTATTAAGAACTCTAATGGTAAGGTTGTAAGACACGCCTACATTAAAGGAGGTAATTCGTTTACATTTAATGTTCCAGACGGCAGTTATCAAGTTTTCTTCTATTCTGGGACAGGTTGGAACCCTAATAAACAAATGCCATCATCTTCTTGCAGCTATTTAAAAGGCGGATTTGTTTCAAATGAAGATGTGACCAAAGACAATTATATAAACCTTTACAGTCAAATAATGACTTATGAGCTAATTCTACAACAACAAGGAAATTTCAGTACAAAACCAAGTTCAAAGAATGAAGCATTTTAAAAAGCCCACGCTAAAAGCAAGCACATTTGCAATTCG
>CAZBEW010000027.1:0-4460 GCA_964491115.1 uncultured Pseudomonadales bacterium
GTGGGGTAGGGCGAATCGTCCCCGATGAGCCGCTTTCTTGACGCAGCCCTGCCCCATTGCGCTTGCCAATCCCCGGCCGGATTCGTCTAATGGGCCGCATTCCGGACGGGTGGCGAAACTGGCAGACGCGCCAGCCTTAGGAGCTGGTGGAGCAATCCGTAGGGGTTCGAATCCCCTCCCGTCCATTTGACCCCGGCGGCCCCGGCCGGCCACCGGCCGTTTCCGCCGCTCAGATCTCGATGGCCGGGCGCAGGGCGCCGAACGAGTCCGGGGCAAACGGAATCCATGCCAGCGCCAGCTGCTTCACATCTGTGTCCGACGACCGGGGACGGATGCTCTCGGTTTCGAATGTCCAGTTCTGCGGATCATATTCCGCGGCGACACGGGCGGTCTCCTGCTCGACTTCGGCTTCCAGGTCAGCCCGCTGCCGCTGCACCGCCTCGAGGGCCTCTTCCGCCTGCCGCACATCGAGCTTCTCCTTGCTGCTTCGGCTCATGGACCCGATGCCCGTGGCGGCGCGCCCCAGCCCGCCCGCCTTGCGCCCCATCAGAACGGACAGCGCCGCGGTCCCGAAGCTAATCAGGGTGCCCGTGCGCTGGCGCGACACCTGCGCTTTCTCGGTTTCCACCTTGGCCTCCGCCCGGCGCTCGCGGTTCGACAGCGCCGTCAGTTTGGCGGCGTATTTTTTGCGCATGGCCTCGATGGCCTCTTCGCGCTTTTCGCGCAGCAGCTGGCCGGCCCGGATCCGGAAGTCGCCTTCCGACTCCCCGGGATGCCCCCGCAGCTTGTGGGCAGGCAGCACCAGCAGCTCCAGGGCAAACTGCTCCAGCAACCAGCTCTTGGCGTCCTTCTCCAGCTGGGCATGGCGTTTGGCGTCGGCCAGCGCCGCCGGCACGTCGGCATGGGCCGCCTGCGGAAGCGGCTGCGCATCCTCGGCCTCCGGCGCCGGGCGCGACGCCGCCCAGTCCGGTTCGCCCGCGTCGTTCACCGGCACCAGCCGGCGCACCGTCTGCCATTCGTCCAGCCCCTTGCGCGCATCGGCGAAATGCAGCCGGGCCGTCGCCAGCAGGGCCGGACGGTACACAATGCCCTCTCCTCCCGCATGGCCGTGCGGACGCAGATAAACCTGCGGAATCGACGCCGGCACCACCATCCTGGCCCCGGCCTGGATTCCCTTCGGCGCGGACAGCGTTTCCGCGGCGGGCGCGGCTTCCCGGCGGCCGGCCATCAGGCCGCCCACCTGCGCGGGCGACAGCGGCCCGCGCAGATAGGACAGGCACCAGCGCGTCTCGAACAGCACCGGGGCGTCCTCGTGCACGTTGCGCATCAGGAACACCCGGCTGCCCAGGTTCGCCATCAGCCGGTCCAGCGTCCCGCGGTCCAGCCCCTCCCCCGCCGCCGCGCTGGTCAGCCCCTCGATCACCCGCATCTTGTCGCGCTCGGTCTGCAGGCGCCCGATGAACCACGTGCCCGTGTTCGACAGCCCCCGGTAGTCCAGGTCCACCGGATTCTGCGTGGACAGCACGATTCCCAGACCGAACGCGCGCGCCTGCTTCAGCAGCGTCAGCATCGGCGGCTTGCTCGGCGGATTCGCCGTCGGCGGGAAATAGCCGAAGATTTCATCCATGTACAGCAGCGCCCGCAGCGTGGACGTACCCGTCTGCCGGCGCGTCCACGCCAGCACTTCGTTCAGCAGCACCGTCACGAAAAACATCCGCTCGGCATCCGACAGGTGCGCGATGGACAGAATGGACACGCGCGGACGCCCCTCCGCCGTGTACAGCAGGCGCTGCACGTCCAGCGGCTCGCCTTCCGTCCAGGCCGAAAACCCCGGCGAAGCCGCCAGGTTGTTCAGCCGCATTGCCAGCCCGAACCGGTCCTTGGCCGGGAAAAACGACTCCAGCGGCAGGATGCCGATCTTGTCCAGCCCCGGCTCCTGAATCGCATGGATCAGCGTGCCCAGGTCCAGGTTCCGCCCCGCGCGCCATTCGCGGTCCACCAGATTCGCCAGCAGGATATGCTCCCGCGACTGGATGGGATCCGCCTCCACCCCCGCCAGCGCCAGCAGGCCCGACACCGCGGCGGACACGCGGTCGCGCATCGCCGCCGCGTCGTCGGCGAATCCCGGCGGCGGCGCATCCAGCGAGGACAGGATGGACAGCGGCAGGCCCGTCCGCGAGCCCGGCGTGTAAATGGCGAAATCCGCCGCCGCCTTCAGGCGGGCGATGCGCGCGCCGTCTTGGCCCCACGAGGCCAGCCCTTTCGCCCAGGTGGCCGCCGTCTGCTCCGCAAATGCCTCCGGCGCCAGCTGCTTTCGCGCCGCCTCCCCCGCATCCACGTACGGAAGGAAATCCCCCGCCGCCAGCTCCGGGAACGTCAGCAGCAGATTGCCCATGTCCCCCTTCGGATCAATCACCAGCGACGGAATGCCGTCCAGGGCCGCCTCTTCAATCAGCCCGATCCCCAGACCCGTTTTGCCCGACCCGGTCATGCCCACGCAGACCGCGTGCGTCGTCAAGTCCTTCGCGTCGTACAGCAGCGGCTCCGCCGTCGCCGCCTCCGGCGCATCCGCTTCCCGCACCCGCCCCAGATAAAACACGCCCAGCTTTTCAAAATCGGTCATGTGCCTCTCCTTTTTTCGTACCCCGCCATCCTACCCCTCTCCCCCCGCCCCTGTCAGCGAAAAGTGCGATCCGTTTTCCCCGTTTTTTCAGGTTCGATCCTACATCAGCGACAGGGCATCCACGTTCACGGCGATGGTGACGCCCTTGGGTGGCTTGCAGGTCTTGAGAAGCTCCCGCAGTTTCGGCACATAGTCGCGGGCGGCGGCCGACCGCAACATGAACTGGGCGCGGTGAAACCCCTTGGCCTTGGCCAGCGGCGCCGGCGCCGGCCCCGTCAGCCGGACCGTTTCGGGTAGGACCGCCTTCAGCTTCTCCGCCACCTCCCGGGAACAGGCGTCCACCGCCTGTTCTTCCTTGCCCCGGAACAGCACCGTGGCCAGGCGGGTGAAAGGCGGATAGCCCAGCTCCCGCCGCAGTTCGATTTCCTGATCAAAAAACGTGTCGAAATCCGCGTTCCGCGACGACTGCACCGCCGGGTGAAACGGCGCATAGGTCTGCACCAGCACCTCCCCCGGCACATCCCCGCGCCCCGCCCGGCCCGCCACCTGTGTCAGCAGCTGGAATGTCCGCTCCGCCGCCCGGAAATCCGGCATCTGCAGACTCAGGTCCGCCAGCACCACCCCCACCAGGGTCACGTTGGGAAAATCGAGCCCCTTGGCAATCATCTGCGTGCCGACCAGGATGTCCATGTCGCCACGCCGGAAACGGCCGAGAATCTCGGCATGGGCGTCCTTCGCCCCCGTCGTGTCTGAATCCATCCGCTCCACCCGCGCCCGCGGGAAGATCTTCCGCACCGCCGCCTCCACCCGCTGGGTGCCGACCCCGCTCATCTTGATGTTCGGCGCGCCGCAGGCCGGATTTCCGCACCGCGCCGGCACGGCGCGGACCTCGCCGCACACATGGCACAGCATCTGTTCGGCGTTCTTGTGATAGGTCATCTTCACGCTGCAGTTCGAACAGGTCTCCACGTGGCCGCAGAGCGGGCACATGACCGTGGTGGCGTATCCCCGCCGGTTCAGAAACAGCAGTGTCTGCTCCGCCCGGTCCAGCCGCAGCCGGATGGCCTCGATCAGGTCCTGCGACAGCAGATGCGGCACGCCGGCCTTTTCGGTCTCGATGCGCATGTCCACCACGCGCACCGCCGGCATCAGACGGCGGTCCACCCGATCGCGCATCCGCACCAGCCGGTACTTGCCGAGACGTACGTTGTGAAAAGACTCCAGCGACGGCGTGGCGCTGCCCAGCACCACCGCGCAGCCCTCCAGGCGGCCGCGCATCACCGCCACGTCCCGGGCGTTGTAGCGGGGCGACTCGTCCTGCTTGTAGGCCGGTTCGTGTTCTTCGTCCACCACCACCAGCCCCAGCGGACGAACCGGAGCGAACAGCGCGCTGCGCGCGCCCACCACCACCCGCGCCCGCCCTTCTGCGATGCGCTTCCATTCGTCGTGCCGCTCCCCGTCCGACAAATGGCTGTGCAGCACCGCCACCGTTTCTCCAAAACGCCCCCGGAACCGCTCCATCGCCTGCGGCGTCAGCGAAATCTCCGGCACCAGCGCAATGACGCCCTTGCCGGCTTCCAGCGCCGACTGGATCGCCGCCAGATAGACCTCCGTCTTGCCGCTGCCGGTCACCCCGTGCAGCAGCACCACCCCCGGCTTCGCCGACGCCATTTCCTCCCGGACGGCCGCCAGCGCCGACGCCTGCTCTGCCATCAGCGTCGGCGCCACCGTCGGCAGCACCGTCATGCGTTCATGCGGATTGCGCCGGATCACCCCCTTCGCCAGCACCAGCCAGCCCTTTTTTTCCAGACTGCGCAGTCCCGCCGGGGACACCCCC
>CAZBEW010000027.1:4470-5224 GCA_964491115.1 uncultured Pseudomonadales bacterium
TGCTTCAGCAGCGCCCACGCCGCCGCCTGCTTCGGGCTCCTCTTCGCCAGCACCGCTTCGTCCACTTTCGTCGGTCGCGCCCCCTCCGCCCGCCGCGCCATCCGCTGTTCCTTGTGCTTCGCCCCCTCCCGCCGCACGGCCGCCGGCAGGATCGCCGCAATGGCCTGCTCGAACGGCGCCGCATAGTAATCCGCCATCCACCGCGCCAGGCGCAGCATCGCGGCATCAAACAGCGGCGGCACATCCACCAGCCCCTCAATGGACTTCAAGTCCGGATAGGCCGACGTCTCCGGCAGCGCCGTCACGAATCCCCGCGCCCGGCGGCGGCCGAAGGGAATCCGCACCACGCTGCCGATGCAGATCTTCCCCCGCCATTCCTCCGGGATGCGGTAATCGAACTCCCGGTCCAGCGCCAGGTCCGTAATGATCCGAGCAATCCCCGTCGACACGCAACGCCTCCCCCTACATGTCCTTGGTGAGATAAATCACCATCCCGAAAATCCAGAGAATCATCACCGCCGACAGAAACGAGCTCATGACCCGACTATCTCAAACCCGTGACGGATTGCAAAGCTCCCTCCCGTCGGCTTTCGGCCCGGCCCGGCCCCGGACATTCCATTCCCTCCGGCACTCGGCCCGCCGCTTCCGTTTTCCTCCCCTATGCGGCTATTATGGTTTTTATAACATCCATAGTATGCTTGTAAGCGTCCGAAGGACTACCGCACCGTTGCCGTGCGGGCGGCCGACCATCGGG
>CAZBEW010000028.1:0-4754 GCA_964491115.1 uncultured Pseudomonadales bacterium
TAACAGAGCAAGACAAGGAAACAATTGAAGCCTTGCTTAAAGGGCCTCACAATGGGGGCAAGAGTTTATACGCTCACAGATATCCTATTTAGTTTAAAGAGTTATTTATTATGAGATACAATAAATTATAAAAAGAAAGCAAAAACATTTCAAAGTATTTTAAATTATTTTAAATTGGAGGATGGTTAATATGTCAGAGTTTTCAGTTCAAGGTTTTAGGAAAGCGAACGCAAATGTTCATCGACACGCTCAGCAATCATGGCCTGTTTATTCTACAATGAAAGAAGAACAGCTTTCATGGATTTATACATGTTGTTTGGGTGATTGGTCATTTATTCCTGGTCAGGCGATAATTAGTGGTCCAGGTTCTATTGGGTTTTTTAAGGATTTTTCAGTTAATACTTTTTCAAACTTTAAAATCGGACAAGCGAAACACATGATTAACTGTAATAGAGATGGTAAGGTCATTTTTGAAGGGGTATTATTTAAATTAGCAGAAGAAGAGTTCCAAATAATAGGATCGCCTGGATTTTGGCTTGCATATCAATCTAAAAAACAAAAATATCGCAATTCAGTTAACGTAGAATTAATTCCTGCTAATACTAATTGCAATTTTCAAATCTCTGGACCAAATTCTGTTTACTTATTAGAAGAATTGTCTGGAGAAAGTTTACGTGAACTTAAGTTTATGCGTTTCAAATATATTAGAATAGGAGGTAAGGTTGTAAGAGTCACCAATGGATTAAGTATGGCAGGTGAGATTGGATTCGAGCTGACATTTTCATCAGATGCTCGTGAAGTAGTATATAATTCTATTATCTTGGCTGGAAAAAGATACGGACTTCGAGAATTAGGCTCTAGGAATCATCAGGTAAATCATACATTAGCTATGTTCCCAACTATTTATTACCATTATATTACTGCTATTTATGATGAAGAAGATGATGATATGATAGGATTTAGAAACTTTATGATGAAAGATATTCCTAACGGCAAAAACATCTTGCAAATTCCTACAATAAGAGGAAGCTATGAAGGTGAAAAGTTATCCGATTACTATCACTCACCAATTGAACTCGGTTGGATTAGAAACATTAAAAATGATCATGCTTTTTTAGGAAAGGAGGCTTTGCTAAAAGAAAAAGATAAGCCGCACAGAAAGATAGTTTCATTGGTTTATAATGATGAAGATATTGTAGATATATTCAGTTCACAATTTAAAGATGATGACCCTTACGAATTTATGAATATACCGATACAATTTGGTGCTGAAACAAGACATGACAAGGTTATGAAAGACGGAAAATTAATCGGGATTTCAACTCATCCTGCATTCAGTTTTTATTATCAAGAATCTATAACTTTAGCATATATAGATGTTGAATATTTAAACATAGGAACAGAAGTTGAAGTATTATGGGGGAGACCTGGTAAACGGCAGAAAACTATCAGGGCTGTTATCGCTGGTGCTCCCTATAAGCCAGACAGAAGAAGAACTGATTTAAAAACATTGCCGGATACACTTGACTTAAGTAAAGTACCGGATTTAAGAGAGAGAAATTGAGTTTTAACATATTTAAAATAAAAATAATTTATGGTAAATAAAAGGAGGATCATAATGTTTAAGAAAAAATATTTTTTAATAGTAATTTTCATGCTAACAGTAATGTTATTTTTAAATGGATGTGGTAATTCAAGTAAACCTGAAACCTCTACTAACAAACCGGAAGAGATTGTAGATAATGTAACAGAGGAAAAAGAAATAACACTAACTTTATCATACCCACAACCTGAAAATAGTTTCTATGGAGATACGTATGGTTATTTTGCAAAGAGAATAGAAGAAGAAAGCGGTGGAAGTATTAAAGTTAGAATTTTTCCGGCAGCCAGCTTAGTGGGTGATACGGAGATTTTAGATGCGGTTTCAAGAGGTAATGTGGATATTGGACATATTTTTGGCTCATATGCATCCCCGGTAATAAAAGACTTAATACCATATGAAATACCAGGTGCTTATATTGGAGATCAATATGAAAAACTAAATGATGCGACATTTGATATTTCTAACAAAATTTTCAAAGAATATGGCGTAAATTTTATAGCTTTGTCCTATCCTGATACTATTGGACTTCTTTCTAATGTGAATCTTGTTAAGAGTCCTGAAGATATGAAGGGTCAAGTTTTCCGTGCTCAAGGCAAGTGGGTTGGTGAAGCTTTTAAAATTTGGGGTGCTGCACCTGCAACTATACCCATAGGTGATTTGTCAACAGCTATTGAGAGAGGAACGGTAGATGGAAGTTATACCAGTTGGATGATGACTCAATCGTATAAATTATTTGAAAGCGGAAAATATTTCACATTTACTAAGCTGCAGAATAATTACTATGGACTTATTATGAACTCAGATAAATGGGAAAGCCTTACTGCTAACCAACAGGCAGCTATTGAAGTAGCAGCAGCTGATTTCCGGGCATACAGCCAGGAAGTTTATAACAAACAAAGAGCAACATTTGAAAAGGAATTAGAAGAAGCTGGTGTTGAGTATTATGAACTTACAGATGAAGAAAATGCAGACTTTATCAATTCTGCATCAATATTATTTGATGAAATTAAAAATGAAATAGGCCCTAATGGCTTGGAATTAATTGATGTTTTAAATGCAATAGATTAAGTTAAGAATGAATAAATAGCCGGTTTTATAAGTTAAGAAAGCATGGCTCTCCATAATGCATTATGTAGAGCCATGTAAATTAATAATATGAAAGGAGCAAGCATGAATTATCCAACATTTATGAAAAAAATTAATCGTGTTTTAGCTGTTACTGGTGGAATCGCTACTATAATAATTGCTATACTTACTTTTATGGAGGCTGTATTAAGAAAAGCAGGGCACCCCACATCATGGACTTTGGATGCAACCCTTTATCTGTTAGTATTAGTTGCTTTTTTTGGTTCATCTTATGCATTTCAAATGAGAGGGCATGTTGAAGTTGATTTTGTACGAGAATCTGTGGGGAAGCACTTTGGGAAAAAAACACAAAGAAACATTACGATTTTTGGTTACATAATAACTCTTGCCTTTTTGATTCCATTGTTATGGAGCTGTGTTGATTTGTTTTTACCAGCATATTCAAATGGCACTTTAACCTTTGCAAATATGCAAATACCGATTGCATGGTTGTATTTTATTATGATTTTTGGTACTGTCGGCATGATCTTAACAGTATTCTTTATTATTCTTGATTTGCTCTCTGGAAGTGAAGAATATTTATAATTACCTGAATCGAGTATTAACTTGTATAAATAACTAGAAAGGAATGTGATGATATGAGTATTTTAGCAATCAGCGCAATAGTAGTATTTATTTTACTATTTTCAATTTTTGTGGGAGCACCTGTGGCATTTGCTTTGGGATTCACCGCTGCTGCTTCAATAGTATTATTTATTGAACCTTCACAATTAGCTAATATAGGTGCCATAGCATTCAAACAAACTACCAGTATAAATCAATTAGTTATACCATTATTTGTATTAATGGCAGAAATATTAGCTCAAGGCGGTGTAGCTACTGATATATATAGTGTATTAAATAAATGGCTTAAACGTTTTAAAGGCGGACTTGCTATTACAGCAACATTGGCATCTACAATTTTTGCAGCATTATGCGGGTCAAGTCCTGCTACTGCTGCGACTATAGGTCGTATTTCAGTTAAAGAGATGACAGACAGCGGTTACAAAGGAAGTTTTGCAGCCGGTACCGTAGTAGCTGGCGGTACATTAGGAATAATGATTCCTCCAAGTATAGCATTTGTTACTTATGGTATTATTACCGAGACATCAATTGTTAAACTATTAATGGCAGGGCTTTTGCCGGGGCTTATGATGTCAGCGATACTATGTATTAGTATAATAATTCGTACACGTATAAACCCAGATTTAGTAGGTGAAGTAAAAGGTGAAATATCAGAATCTAAACAGTCGTATAAATACAATCGCTCAGAATTACCAGGCGATCTCCGAACTCTATTGCCTTCAGCAATACTAATTTCAGTTGTTTTAGGAGGCATGTATACCGGAGTTGCTACAGCAACAGAATCAGCTGCAATTGGTTGTATAGGTGCTTTTGTAATTGTTATAGCTCATAAGCGTTTAACTAAAAAAATGTTTACAGATATTCTGTGCAATACAATGAAAACAAGCACTATGATAATGTTCCTGGTTTTATGCGGATTGGCTTTAAGTTATGCAATCAGTTTTATTGGAATTCCTCAATATTTAACTAATTTAATAACAGCTACAGGAGCAAGCAAATGGACAATAATGATATTGCTGTATGTTTTGTGGTTTATACTTGGCTGTTTGATGGATCCAGGAAGTATGATAGTATTAACTATTCCTTTTATATTTCCAACTTTAATTGAATTAGGATTTGACCCGATTTGGGTTGGTGTTGTTTCAACTCTTTGTGTAGAGATAGGTATGATTACGCCCCCTGTCGGCTTAAATTTATTTGTACTTCGCTCGGTGAGCGATGTACCCATGAAAGATATAATTGTTGGATCTATACCATATGTTTTTATATTGATTTTCTGTTTAGTAATTTTATCAATATTTCCACAAATATCTCTATTCTTACCATCCGGGATGTAATCTTTCATCAATAATAATAGGGAAAAGGAGTGGATATTTGTCAATTAATATGATTAAGGTGTCAAAAGCAATCAATAAAAATGATATTTGCACCTTGAAAACTT
>CAZBEW010000029.1:0-4510 GCA_964491115.1 uncultured Pseudomonadales bacterium
ACTACAAATCTTCTTTTAAAGGACACCGTTTAGGAAACCCATGTAATTGTTTTTTAAACTCTTTGTGTTTGTCGAAGTCAAACATAACATTTGTATCATCATACCATGATGCTCTCCAAATGATAAAATTCAGCTTATTCCAAACCCTGCCTCTAACATTGTCCCTTAAATCTTTATCAGGATCATACCTGCATTCTAGTTGTGGCCCTCCAAATGAAGTTCCAAGATATTCTCTAAAATTATATCCAAGATACGATTCCATGATTGGAATACAATTTTCTTGACCATGATCATTGAATGGACAATCACAGCATCGATTAATTATAAATTTCTTTTCCATTTATATCCCCTCCATTTCTATTTCGTTTAACACATATATACCGAACTAAACATCCTCTAAATCTTCAATTACCATCAAATCCTCCTCATCCATGGACACATCAACACAATCCTCAACCCACATGGCAAAACGACCCTCACTACAAGGAACCACACATGCTACTTGCCCAGTGGTGTCCAGGTTCCAAATACTTTCAACTCTGGCTCTGCAGTGTGGACAACGCAGGAACTCCAAACTGACAATATCATCTTTTTTAGTCATACTTTTTTCATCCCCTCTGTTTTTATTATTATTTATTTTATTGTTTTGATTATTTTTTTAGATTGTAACTTTGTAACCTGGTAACTTGGCTTAAAATTGTAACCTTGTAACTTTGTAACTTGGCTAAAAAGGGGTATGAATTTTTGTAACCCACCCTCTCTGTCCAGCCAAGTTACAACTTTTTCACCCCTATAACGGAGCCTTTTAACCATACCAAAACACATTTTTAAACCCTCTCCATCACTTTAGTTTGTAACTTGGCCCTCAGGTTACAAAATCCCCCTCCAGGTTACAAACCTCATCAGCCTCTGTTGGATATAAGAAACTCATGAACCTTTTTAAACTTATTTTTATTACCTTTGTTGGCTTATCAAGTCTAACTGTTTGATATTTCCATCCCATTAATTCAGCAATACCATTTAATGGCTGGCAAACCTTCAACTCCTTATGTACTTCCTTTTTAAAACCACTTGTTAAACAGACATAAGATTTATCCTTTTCTTGTATAGGTATCATCCAAGGGATTAATCTCTCGTTTAGTACACTCCAAACCTTTTCTTTGAATTGTTTTGTTTGTTTGAGTTTGCTTGTGTAATTGTCTAAGTCTTTGGGCTTCCCATCTAATTCATCTATGATTTGCACTCGACCATACGCTTTGTTAATACATTCTAATAAGAAAATTCTTACTTCCTCCCTGTGTTCCTCATCAAGATCCTCCATAGACTCAGATTTACTCCACCGATAAATCCATTCATCAGGTCTTAAACCAGCCTCAATATAAGCTCTGGTAATAAGAGTATCACAAAGTTCCTTCCAATCAAGTTCCAATAACTCGGGACTATTAACAATTTCCCGTACAGCAAACTGAGCAATAGGTTTTAATAGATTGAATTTACATCTTTGATGATTTTTAGTCTGCCATTCATCCTCAAAATCTATAATTTCCTGGTCGGTTTTCTTTTCACTATGTGTGAAATGGAGTATGATAAATCGTCTAACCAGTGCATCATCATCAGGAACAAAAAGGTTAGCCGTGAAAATAACAGGGGCATAGGCTGGTATGTTTCTAAACCGTCGCCCTTCATACCTACCCCTACCAGTAGTCCGTTCTATTGCTCCTTTAACCATCTCAGTAACACTAACACGGTTAAATGCTCCTGCTGGTTCATTGACTACTATGGGGAATGTTGATTGACTTATACGGTTCCCAACTCTGGCAACAGTGTCGAACATTCCACCGGTTAAATCATTGTCACTTCCAGGGGTGTCCCACATGTAGAGTATCATTTGTCCTAGGGTGGATTTACCAGAACGTGCCTTTCCATATAGGTATAACCAGGGAACCCATGTTCCTAGTTGTTTCATACTGTAAATGAATGGACTGATAAGGCCCCATTTAAAAATAGTTGCTAGTTTGGTTTCATGGCCTTTGAATGATTCTTTAAGATCTTCTAATACTTTTATGGATTGTTTTAGTTCATCATTTGGAGGCTCAAAAAGATCATATTTAACAGTTAATATTTCCTTGTTTTCAGGAGAATAAAAAAAGCCAGGAGTTTCTATATCTGTTTTAATAGTAGCATATTGTTCCCGTATCATTTTATTCATGATAGCTGGGAGGCAGTCACTGATTAGTCTGTTGTTGATTACATGTCCTGATTCTATTAGGTCGTTTCTTATGTCTTCTAGTAAGTCGGGTCCTGTTTTGATTGGTCGTGGGCTGTTTTTGGTTAGCCAGGTTATCTCGAATTTTCGTGGTTCGTCTTCTAGTGGGCTGTCATATATTATTACGTTGTCGGGGTAGGCTTCTATTACTGTTTTCTCGGTTAGGACTGGTTTGTCTCCGATGTATTTTTCTTTGACGTGTACTGTTTTTTTGGTGGTTTCGTTTGCTATGAATAATTCATTTGTACCAATCCTTGCAGATAGCATTCCGTAGTGTGGTGGTTTTTCTATGATATTGTTGATTTCTACTTTTATGGTTTGTAATAAGTCTTTATCTGTTTGTTTTTCAATAGTTTCATATAGGCCACTAACCCCCATCAAGTCACTGTCTGGTATGGTGTTATTATATGTGTTGTGTAGTACGTTTAAACGTGCTTCCACCCCATCATCATCACCATTGCTTAACCGTTCTATTAATATTCGTGCATTGTCTTCTTTGATTCCTTCTTTTTTCAGGAAACCAGATAAACAATAAATTATATCATTCCTGTAAGATTCACGGTAAAATGGTTTGAGTAAAGATACAATATGATCTATATCTGGCTCTGCAATTTCCCTCTCTTCTTTAACATTAAACTTCTTATTTTTCTTGCAGCTGCTAAATTTTAGATCTGATTTGAACTCTGATTTTAATGGTGCTAATTGCAGTTTAACCCATTCAACAGCATCAGGAACAGTAACAATGGGTTTGTCCTTATATACAGTGTAAGGTTCTCTAGTTTCAGGATGTAAAGATGGGGGGATAACAGTGTAACTTCCTTCCTGTCCCCTTATCTCAATTTTGTCCAGTGGATAGTCTTTACGTGTTCCTACTTCTTTTTCACTGTAAACATAAACATGATAACCCTTACCAGTTTGGATTATGAGGGTGTCAATGTCTTTGAAGTATTGGATAAAATCAGGATTATCAAGATCTATCTGGGTTAAGTATAATCCTTCCCCTAAGCTATCTCCTAAGATTACTCCTAGGTTTCCTTTGTATTCTTTTAATAAGCCTCTTGGATACATCCTGGTTTGGTATGGTTTCCACTGGTAGTCTTCTGGCTTGGATGGGTTGGGATTGGATAGTTTGAAGTTGTACTTTTTAGATAGTGGTTTTAGGGGTATGATATTGGATTGGTAGAATTGGGATGGTATTTGTTGTATGCTGGCAGTTTTAGTTTCTGTATTTGTCAATGATGTCACCTGCCTTGATTAGTATTTTGATTTCATCTTTACTGGCTTTTTTATCCATTAATTTTAAAATGAAGGTGTTTAAATCGTTTTTTAAACGTTTAATGTTCTCCATACTATGTTCACCCCCCAAGTTTTTGTAATATTTTTTCAGCAATCATGAATCCTGTTAAACAGCAAATTACAATAATTAAAAAATAAAAAAATAAAAAGAAGATGGAGGTTAGCACGTCCATGTTAAAACACCATCTCCAAACTATTTACTTAAAACATCTAAAGCTTCCAAATACTGTTCCTTGGTTATATCATTCTTCTCATGACTATCCTTAACCTCACGCACCACATTATCCACCGTTACCGGTTCATCGAAATCTTTTAACCTGGTAACTACCTCCTTAACAGCACTACTTTTCTTCATAGCAGTCTTGATCAAATCCTTATCATCAATAGCTGCCTTGGTTGGTGGTGTTTCCCCTTCATCTGCAAGGTCCTGACGGGATGGTATTATAACCCCTTTAGTTCCATTCGGATAGGTGGTAATGCGGAGTTTAACCGGTTCACCAATCCAATCATCACTTTCTGTTCCAAAGTCCTTAACCAGGGTGTTGAAGTTGGGTTTGTTCAATGTGAATTTGTGTTCTATCTCCTGAAATTCCAGGTGTAGTTTATCCACGGTTTCATCTAATCGGTTTCCTTCTTTGTCGAATTTACTGGCAGCCTCAACATAAGCCTCTCTTATGGTGTACCATTTTCCTAATAATTTGTCTTCTTTTGCTGTGTTCACGTTTATGTAGGGTTTTCCATCGCCACTTTTCTTATATACATCTAATGTTGTTACGTCCATTTTTTCACTTCCATCTCCATTTTTTTTTATATGTTATCAACCCATAATTCAGGGTAAAAATTTAATAAAGCCATATCCTCATTTGTGTTGTCAATTAGGCAGCGTGGGCATATTGTTTCCCTGCTTGCCGTGTCCGCTTCGAATGCTTCGCCGCATTTCTGGCAGAT
>CAZBEW010000030.1:0-1983 GCA_964491115.1 uncultured Pseudomonadales bacterium
GCGGCGGATTATCCTGATGCCGACAGTTTACTATACGGGTTATTTCACAGCTCCACCCGACTTAACCGAATTAGTGCACAAATTAACCTAGTGAATTGTTTTTTTATAGCTTCAAGAGAAATTCTTTAATAAACTCCGGAATCTTTGGTTTAATGGGGTATGGAACCCCATTGATTGAAATAACACCGTTTCGGATAGGCTCCAGCGATTTCACAAATTTCTTTATGCTTAAGCCTGATGCAGCTTCAATATAATGGGATATCGCAAGGGCAGCAAATACTACCGTCAAATGAGCCTCAATTGAATCCCTTTGGTGATGGAAAATAGGCCTTGCCTTTAAGTCCGATTTAGACATCCTAAACGATTTTTCCACCTGGAACAACTGATGGTAAGCATCAATAACTTGCTCTGCAGGTATATCTAAATCAGTTACATATCCCTTTATGCCTGCTTTGCGGCGTGCCTCATCAACAAGCGCATAATTGATTTCCCTTTGGTCGCCTTTGATTTTCAAAAAGCGGTTGCGTTTTATATCCGCTTTTTTATCTATTATCTTCTTGGCCTTTTCTAAGGCTTTTTCAATGTTCCTTATATCTAGAGACGCTCTTTTCTTCCGGTATTGATAGACCACACGCCGCTCGCTTCTTTTCCCGTCAATCGTAACCATTATACTGGATTCAAATATTTGACCGTCTTTTATCTCTATTCCTTCGCCAACCAGATATTCAGCGATTTCGTAGGGTGTTTTGGCTATTCTTGAGCCAATAATGTAATGGTAACCAAGGCGTTCCAATTCAGATATGTTACCGGAAGACAACATGGCAGCATCGGCTGTAACGGTTATATTATCAAGCCCGTGGCGTTCCTTAAAACATTGCAGCACAGGCAGGATCGTTTTTACTTCTGCTCGATTGCCTTCAAAGCTTTGCACTTCCAGTGGAAAACCTGTCTTATCAACCAGTAATCCTATGATAATCTGGGGCTCCAGCCTGCGTTCTTTTGAGAGTCCACTTTTGCGGTATCCATCTTCCTTTTGTATTTCAAAGTACAGCGTGGTCACATCGTAAAGGACAAGGGTCAAGGCATCTTGTGTCGTGTGCTGGAAGCAAAGCTTGCTTAATTCGCCCCGGTAGTCTTTATTTACTACTTTCTTAAGGCAGCGGTGGATCGCCGTGTAAGACGGCGCCTTAAGCCCCAATCCTTCTAAAACGCGTATCGTATCCAGCTTGGATGTCGGTTCTACTATCCTGGCCAGAACAATTTGTTTGAAGACGGGATCATCTATTATTCCGAATCCCAGCTTTTCGTAGATACTTTCTAGTACATCCCACAAAAGCCCTGAATATGTACTCTCAAGGGATATATCTGGCATTGATTCGTCTCCAAAGTCTAATACAGGCTGTCTCTCGTGTATTCTTTCGTTAGCAAGCACAAGCAAGGCATTAAGCTCAATCTCGTTATGTGCGGATCCGATATGGGTTAAGCCAACGCGTTGGCTTCCCACCCTGTACTCGATTTGGACGGCGGTGGCTCCGCTTTTCGTTTTCACTTTTCTAATATAGCTTTTCATGTCTAAATTATATATTGGAAGGCTTCTTTTTTCAGCCTGTTAGTGCACACTTTTTGCACTTTTGGAGGATAAGAGTTCCCTATATTACGGGATTTGTCTTTGGCTTTTTCGTAGTTTTTTCAAAAACCGGTTAAGTCAGGTACTATCTTTCACGCGCTCTTGTCAATGCACACCTAAGGCAGTTGAAGAATATAAATAAAAACAAAAATTAAAGGGTTTAAGATTTTGGCCATCAAAATCAAACCCTTGATATATAAACATCGATTAGTATTCGAACCCGTCAGGCATTCACCGCCCTTTTAAGACCTTTAATGGGTATATTGGCTACTAAAGCTACTGACTCATCATCATTTTCCAGATTAACCAATAATGCTTCTTCATCGATCTCCAGATACTCACGAATAACTTTTATC
>CAZBEW010000030.1:2011-3400 GCA_964491115.1 uncultured Pseudomonadales bacterium
GGTCATGAATTAAAACTAGACGCAATCTTTCCCGGGCAATATTCTTACTGCTACTATTATCCCGCCCAAAAATTTTAAACAAAATTTCGAACAAACCCACCACCTCCATTTACTTGGCAATTTTCAGCAATCTGCGAAATTTATCCAATATCCTTTCATCCTCCAAATTGACCAATGGCACTTCTTCTCCATTTAAACGACGGGCAATCTTTTTATAAGCTGTGCCGGCCTTCGATGCCACTTCCATAACTGCAGGTTCACCCCGGTTAGTAGAAATTACGATTGCCTCGTCTTCCGGTACCACGCCCAATAAATTTATCGATAGTATATCAATAATATCGTCTACGTCCATCATATCACCGTTTTTGACCATACGACTGCGTAAGCGATTGATGATCAAGCGGGTATCCTGTATCCCGGCTGCTTCCAAAAGCCCAATAATTCGGTCTGCATCCCGAACTGAGGAAATTTCAGGCGTGGCAACTATAATAGCGCTGTCCGCACCAGCGATTGCATTGCGGAAACCTTGCTCAATCCCGGCAGGACAGTCCACCAGAATAAAATCAAATTCCTCACGCAGTTCATTGGTGAGGTTTTTCATCTGGTGAGGTGTAACGGCATTCTTATCTCTAGTTTGCGCAGCGGGCAATAAAAACAAACTTTCAAATCTTTTATCTTTTATCAGAGCCTGACGTAGTTTACAACTGCCATTTACTACATCGACGATGTCAAAGACGATCCGATTCTCTAGTCCTAATACCACATCCAGATTGCGCAGACCAATATCCGTATCGACCATAACTACACTCTTATCCATCATGGCCAGGGCTGTCCCCAGGTTAGCCGTAGTTGTAGTCTTCCCAACTCCGCCCTTTCCCGAAGTGATAACTAAAACTTTACTTTTCATTACTTAGCCTCCCATCAAATTTTTAACTTCTCAATCACGACTTTGCCCGTCCTTATCCGAGCCAGCTCCGGTCTTTCAACCGCAATGAAATCCTCATCTGGAGCCCGGGTAATATGACTGGCAATGCGAAGCTGTGTCGGTCTTAAACGCAAAGCAGCAATCAAAGCCGATTCATCGCCGAAGGCACCTGCGTGTGCCATACCTTTAATTGAGCCCATGACCAATATGTTCCCGCCGGCGATGACTTCGGCCCCTGGATTGATATCACCTAAAATAACAATATTCCCCTCAACGAAAACTTTCTGCCCAGAACGGAGATGTCGGCATAGCATAACGGTATTTTCATAGATCGGCATCATCTCTAAAGAGTTTTCTGTATCATCCTCAGTAATGTTTGGATCATCTTTCTCTATCCCCCCCTCTAGGCCGATTATTTCTTTCAAATGAAAACCGTAATCCAGCAGTATATCCTCCAAATATCT
>CAZBEW010000031.1:0-3155 GCA_964491115.1 uncultured Pseudomonadales bacterium
AAAAGTGGGTGTGCTTGGAATCGGACCAAGGACCTCAGTCTTATCAGGACTGCGCTCTAACCAACTGAGCTACACACCCATTTATTTTTAAAAATTAACCAGAATCATATTTTAACACAAATCAAATCTTTGCCAATTCAAAATTAGCCAATTCAAACTTTGCCAATTCAAAATTAAGCTCTTATTAACTCCAGCTTATTTTTTTGCCAATCTATTTGTAATTGATCACCAGCTTTCAGTTTGTTCTCAATAATTTCTTCTGCCAGTTGATCTAAAATCTCATTTTGAATTAAGCGTTTGAGAGGCCGTGCGCCAAAGACATGGTCATAGCCAGTATCAGCTAAATGCTCAATTAATTTTTCGCCAAAGGTTAAGCTAATATCTTGTTCAGCTAATCGTTTCGCTACTAAATTAAGTTGTAGGCGAACAATTTCTTTGATTTCTTTCTGACCCAGGTTTTGGAAAACGATGATGTTGTCGAGGCGATTAAGAAATTCGGGGCGGAAATGCACTCTCAATAAACCATCGAGGGCTTTTTTTTGCTCGACGGGGTCGTGATTGGTCTCGCTAATAATCTGACTGCCCAAATTGGAGGTCATAATAATAATACTGTTCCTAAAATTAACAGTGCGACCTTTACTATCGGTTAAGCGCCCTTCATCAAGCACTTGCAAGAGAATATTAAAAACTTCGCTATGCGCTTTTTCAATTTCATCTAACAACACAATGGTGTAAGGATGGCGGCGCAGGGCTTCAGTTAGTTGCCCTCCTTCTTCATAGCCAATGTAACCTGGTGGCGAGCCGATGAGGCGAGCCACACTATGTTTCTCCATATATTCACTCATATCAATGCGAGTGATCAAACTTTCGTCGTTAAACAGTTGTTCAGCCAAAGCTTTAGCTAATTCAGTCTTCCCCACACCAGTTGGACCCAAAAACAAAAAGCTAGCGATTGGCCTGCCCTCTTCACTTAAGCCTGCCCGATTGCGCCGAATTGCTCCGGCAATGGCTTTAATTGCTTGAGTTTGACCAACCACCCTTTGAGCTAATGCTTTCTCTAAATTAAGCAATCTATCGCTCTCTTCACTTAAAACACGCTCCACTGGTATACTAGTCCATTTAGCCACAACGCTAGCGATATCACTATCATCTATTTCTTCTTTCAGCAATCTTTTGGCTGGATCAATTTTGGCCATTTTTTCTTGAGCTTCTTTAATTTTTTTCTCAACTTCAGGAATTTCCCCATAATTGATTGCCGCTGCTCTTTCTAAATCATAATTGCGTTCAGCTTTTTTAGCTTCTTCATGTAAATCATCTAATTGTTGATTAGATTGTTTAATTGAATTTAAAATTTCTTTTTCTTTTTTCCACCTGAGTTCTAAACCCTTATATTCTTCTTTTAATTCACTAACTTGTTTTTCAATTTTGGCTAAACGATCCAAACTTTTTTGATCTTTTTCTTTTTTTAAAGATTCTCTTTCGATTTCTAGTTGGCGAATTTTGCGCTCTAGCTGATCAATATTGATGGGTTTGCTATCTATTTCAATGCGCAAAGCTGAAGCCGCTTCATCCATTAAATCAATGGCTTTATCTGGCAGAAAACGATCGCTGATGTAGCGATGAGAAAGTTTAACGGCAGCGACAATGGCACTGTCTAAAATTTTCACACCATGATGAGCTTCATATTTACTTTTGATGCCACGCAAAATCGAAATCGCATCTTCAACTGATGGTTCCTCTACCATGACTGGCTGAAAGCGTCTTTCGAGAGCGCTATCTTTTTCTATATACTGGCGATATTCTTTGAGGGTGGTGGCACCAATGGTGCGTAAAGTTCCTCTTGCTAGGGCTGGTTTGAGCAAATTGCCGGCATCGGTGGAGCCTTCAGCGGCCCCTGCCCCCACAATACTATGTAGTTCATCAATAAAGAGAATAATTTGGCCTTCACTTTTTTCAATTTCTTTGATGACGGCTTTTAAACGATCTTCAAATTCTCCACGATACTTTGCCCCAGCAATTAAGGCGCCCATGTCGAGAGATAGCACTTTTTTATTTTTGAGGGCTTCTGGAACATCGTCGTCAATAATTTTTTTGGCCAGGCCTTCCACGATGGCAGTTTTACCCGTGCCTGGTTCACCCACTAAAACTGGATTGTTTTTGGTGCGACGCGACAAAATTTGGGTGATGCGGCGAATTTCTTCATCACGACCGATGACTGGATCGATTTTTCCCAAGCGGGCTAAGCTAGTAAAATCCAAACAATATTTATCTAAAGCCTGATATTTTCCTTCAGGTTCTGGATCTGTGACGCGTTGTTGCCCGCGCACTGTTCTTAAGGCTTGAGTGACTGCGGCTAAATCAAGATCGAGCAATTGACTGACTTTTTTTTGATTTAAGAGAGCCAAGAACAAATGTTCGGTGCTGATGTATTCATCTTTTAATTTAACTGCTTCTGTTTCGGCTTGGCTTAAAACTTTAGCTAATTCTGGTGAAGCGTAAGCTTGGCTGGCTGTTTCAAGACTAGCCAATTGACTTAATTCTTTTCTGATTAAACTAGCAATCGCTTCTGGCTTTTTATCTAGCTGTTCGAGTAAATCAGGGACGATGCCGCCCGCCTGTTCAACCAAGGCCAGTAACAAATGCCAAATATCGATTTGGCTGTGCTTTAATTTACCAGCGAGTTGCATGGCGTCTTGCATGGCTTCTGCTGCTTTAGTGGTGTATCGATCAAAGTTCATATTGTCTCCATTTAAGTAAAGTAAATGACCTAAAAATAATTAAAAGTAAATGATTTTACAACAATTCTAGCGCGACTGATCTTTTTTGCATAGAGGCAATTAGCAGTCAAAACGGTACTCTGCCAATTATGGGGCAAATTAATTTTGCTTGATCTATCTTATATATTTTGATCTATTTTGATAGATTAAAGCACAGAAAATTAGGGTTGGCTAAAAGCCGCTGGGACTAAATCATAAAAAAACGAGCTTGAAGCTCGTCTCTTAAAAAGTAAAAATACTTTTATAAATTTAACAGTAAATACAGTGACAGAAAATGACCTAGGCACTTATGTCCATAGGCTTTTAATTTTTCGTTTAAGTTTCCTTAAACGGGAGAAGGAGGTCGTGAAAACTCCTACCCATTCTCCTTAGAAAGGA
>CAZBEW010000032.1:0-2873 GCA_964491115.1 uncultured Pseudomonadales bacterium
CGTTGCTCCGTACGCCGCACAAGGTGCGGCGTCCGGAGAACGCTGACGTTGGCATTACAAGCGCAAGATAAAGAAGTGATATGTATAAATTATTTCTCATAACTACTCTAATTCTCACGATGTCTGTTTATGCGTCGGAAAAGACCATGGTTTTGCAAATATCAGGTGTGGAAGCGCTATCCCTTTCTATTCCCAAGGAATGGGATGCAACTGTCGCTCAGGTTGATGTGCACGATGACGATCCCGATGGGCCACATGAAATAATCGTCATTGGACCTCCTGTAAATATGGGGCCATTCTCAGTAGGTGATGACATCCCAGAGGAAGAACCTATTCTGGCACTATATCCACAAGCGCGATTACATCATCTATCTGAGTTCCTAACAAACTACGGGTTCCTTAGCCTGCCATTCCATCACGAGAGAGGCGATGAATTATTGATCATAAAAGAACTCTACAATTCATCAGATAATACTATTGGATACTATCAAATTATACGTGAAGATGATGACATATTAATACGTGTAGATATGAATATGAAAGAAAGTACATGGTCGGGAAGTGCACGATACCCTTATGAAAAGCACTATATGACCGACAGCTTTATTTCTGTGTTGAAATCAATCCGTGTGCATGAGTCAATTACTGAAGCTTCAGAATGATCAATAAAGATGCCAACAATCGCCTGCTGTCTATCGCCGCCAAAGCGCGGCTCAGGCAGAGGCGTGACGTTCGACAATACGGATACATACTATGAACCAAGCGAGCCGGATTACAATCATGGCGCTATTGGCAACAACCACAGCGCTCGCGCAGGCTGACACGGCCAGCACCTCCTATGATCACTTCTCCGGTTGGTATGAAATATCGGTTCCGCATTCAGCATCTGGAAGATTCTTCTATGCGCACAAAACAATGCTTGTTCCCGTCATCCAGCGTGGCACAAACTTCTTTACACCTTTCGTCGGATTTGAGGTGCCTTTTGAAAACACCGATGAAGGCCTCTACTTGAAGGCTGACAATTCCTACTACGAGCAGAGAGCAACACTAGGATATAGGCCGGAGACTGGCGAGTACTACGCACGAATAACCTACCGGCCAAGCAGTTATAGTTACGCCTCCTCGGATCGCGCCCAAGAGGGGGTAGTTATGTGTGTTGCAAGGAAAATTAATCGTCCTTCCTGGCTGCCGGCCGCAGCAGATTCTGCGCCTATAACTCTTGATGATTACCTCGGATGGTTCGAGTCTCTGTATCTACCGAACTTGCTAAAGATGGAGGTATACAAAGAGAATGGGACATACTATTTCCGCTGGCAGTATCCCGACAATAACACAGATACTCCCGCCGAACTCATTCCCACTGCTGACGGCACTTCGTTCATGATGGATGATGCATTTTCATTTTGTTACGATACAGAGCTTATGCGGTATGAATTATCAAGGGCACCTAAAAGAGAACCCAGGTTGCTGATTCGACATCCCCTTGTGCGAATTGACGCGCCACTATCGGATACTTATGCCACAACCAATGACATCACTGTAATTGGATTCCCGTTTGCTAAAGACTAAATATCAATATGTCGAACAAGGCGTTCCACCACTACGCGCCGCAAGCGGCGCGAGGGTGAACGCTGACGTACGCAACTAACATAGGAGGACGCAGCAATGCCATGGGCTCTACTTTTCATAATCGTGTTCATCATCAACGTTTGAGGCAGCTTCAACATAAGAGTAGACACAACGTTCGGTGAGGTGCTCGCCGCTGTGACACAGATGCGGGCAAACCAGATCGCAGAGCATTTCAAGACGGCCTTGACTGTGACAGGCATCGCTTTTGGCATCTTCTTTCTTGTTGGGAAGGGCTGGCTTGCAGACAAGGCTGACAGCATTGTGAAGGCCACAGAGCGCACGCAGTCCCACCTCAAGGATTTGCTTGAGATAGCGGAGGAGTGGAAGAAGTCTCGCAGATCGTAAGAAATTGCGAACAAAGCGTCGGAGGCTATCCGACGCTAGCGCGCCGAAAGCCTCAATGCCAACGTTCGATTGCTAAGAACAATTCGTTTGCGCTTCTGCATGACATCGCATACAGTGTATTACAAATGATTACACGAGGTGACCTATGAGCGCAGCCCTATCTATTCGCCTGCCTGAGCCGCTGGCCAAGGAACTTAATCAAATTGCGGAGGAAACAGAGCGTTCCCGCTCGTTCCACATCCAGAAGGCGCTGGAGAACTACATCGAGGGCTTTGCGGATGTCCAGATCGCCATCGATCGCCTGCGCGACCCTCGGGATCCTGTGGTTTCCAGCCGCGTCTTGAGGAAGTCCCTTGGCCTGTAACATCCAATACAAGAAAAGCGTCGCAAAAGACTTGGCGCGCATCGGCAAGACCGAAGCGCGCCAATTTCTTGATAAGATTGAAAAAGAATTGTCTTCCCGCCCGGACCGCTACCCTGTACTTCGAGGGCCTTTGGCCGGACTACGCAAGATGCGCATGGGTGACTATCGGGTAATCTATGCCATTCTGGACAACGATGTCCTGATCCTGCGCATTGGGAATAGGCGAGATGTCTACAGATAAAGAGAATCGAACAAGGCGTTCCAGAGCGTTTTCTACGAGGCAAGTGATTTTTTGAAAAAGTAATCGGGGCAGAGCGGAGGCGTGCCGCGGGGCATTCTGTACCGGAGCCATTCCCGACACCCGCCTTGCCACCGGGGGTCGGGACGACAGGGCGAAATCCCGTTGCGGGCGAGTCTCACGGATGATAGGCTGGTCGGCAATCAAATTCTATTCATCCTTCCCCGGAGGTTCCTCATGGCCGCAACCATCACGCGCGAATTCCTTGAACAGATTCCCAAGACCGACCTGCATCTG
>CAZBEW010000033.1:0-2707 GCA_964491115.1 uncultured Pseudomonadales bacterium
GGTGGTGGCCCCGCCATCCGCCACTTCACCGGTAAAGGCAAAGAGCTGATTGCTGACCAGCACCCCGCCATCCGGCGCATTCAGGGAGAACATCGGACGCTTGGCCGGCGTGGCGTGAGTGGCAGAGGCGATCCCGCTGCCGGTATCCCAGGCATTCCCCTCCAGCTTGAAAGAGCCGGACGTGAATTCGGCGTCGGTCACTTCGGTCACGCCGTCGGTACTCGTCGCCGCCTGCCACAGAGTCAGCTCACTGATCCGCCAGCGGGCGCCGAGATTGACCGATCCCAGGCCGTAGATGCGGATCTGGTTGACCTTGCCTGCTTCGAGCACCACCGTGTCGGGGGCCCAGCCATGGCTCTGGGTATACCAGACGTCCGGATCCAGCATAGCGGGAGGGTCCACCCAGTACGTAGGGGTGAGGATGTTGGCCTTCAGCAGTCCGTCCACATAGTGGTCGATGCGGTAATTCGACACGCCGTTGGTCCGGTGCATATAGCTGGTAAACGTGAGATTTGTCAGCGCCATATCGGCCTCCGGCGTCACCTCGATCAGCCAGCACTTGTTCTGGCCATGCCAGGCAAAGGCCTCGATGTAGTGGTAGCCGTTGATGGGCACCCGCGAGAAATTGGGGTTTTTCGGGTCATCGCTGCCCGATTGCGTTTTCAGCGGCCCCGCTTCCACGCCCGCATCCGATCTGGTGGGCAACAGGGACGTTGTATTCGTCATCTGCGCCCACTGCGCCAGGATGCTCGAGAGCGGTTTCATGCTGGTCAGTGTCAGCTTCGGGCGGCTGGTGTCATCGTCGATCACCCGGACCTGTCCGATCCGGCCATTCAGCCAGGATTGGTCATTGGGCCGGTCGGCATCCAGATCCGGCACCTGCACATTAATCGTCATGCCCTTGCCCGACAGCGACTCGTTGACATAGTCCGTGATATCGTCGCGGGTCACATCCAATTCCCACCAGAGGGTCGAGTTGGTGGTCGAGCCATCACCGATATCTTTGCCCGAAACTCGTGTGCCGGAAACGCCCTGCAAAGCCATTGTAGCCAGGTCCTTGTTCAGCCCGCTGTTAGTGTCGTACACATTGGCCCGGAACTGGAACTTGTTACCGGAGGCCGCGATTTGGCCATCCGTCACTTGGAATTCCTGCGGATAGCCGGTAAGTTGCACGTTGTCCATCCGGTAGGTGCCCGAAGCCGTCCCATAGCCCGGGCCCAACACGATCCGAATATACACCTTCGAAAGCCCCGGGGTCACCACGCCATCGAATTCCGCATAGCGGGTGGCATAGGTGGAAGCGCTGCCGGTATTGGGATCCCAGGACGGCCAGGCCGCATTGGTATGGAAGTTCACGCCATCGCTGGACCACTGGATTTGGGCCGTGTTGAAGCCCGCCGATCCGCCCGCCTCGGCCCAGGACAACACCATCTCCTCCGCGCTGGTTAATTCGATCTCGTACTGAATCCAGGCCGTTTGCGCCTGCATGAAGTAGGTGCCGATGCTGCTAAATCCCGCAATGCCCTTGTTGGGCTGGTCATATCCGTCAAACAGGTCATTCTCGCTGGTGCCGCTATTGTTGTGGTCGATCAGCTCCGGGGTGTAGGCCGGACTGCAGCTCACGCTGGCATTGGTCAGGAGGCTGCCCGACCAGGGCGCGCCCCCCTCTTCGGCCGTGTCGCCGGCAAAGTTCCAGGCCGTCAGCACCACCTCGACCGCCCCGTTGCTCGGTGCCAGCGACGTATAGGGCTCCGTCCCCACCATCAGCGCGCTGTTGGTGCCCATCCGCGGCGGCTCGGCGTCGTCATCTTCCACCGTGAAGGTGATGTAGCCGCCCAACCCCACGTCGCGGTCGTAGAGGCCCGCCGTCGCCAGGAAGTTGGTGTACCCCGTCGCTCGGTCTAAATCCCACGTGCGATAGTCCCATTGGCTGGGCAACACGACCTGGGGATAAGAACGCGGCACTTCGGCATCGGTCGTCCGGCGCATGATGTAGCGTTGTGCGCTCGGCCCGATGCCGCACGCATCAATCCACTTGTTTGTATCCGTTGCGCGGAACAAGGCCACCGGATCATCGCCGCTGACGGTCAGCACTTCGTTGGTTGTGACCAAGTAGGAACGCGGCGGGGTTGCATTTTTCAGCGCATTGGTCATGGCTGGATTGAATTTACCGCTGGGCGCGCCGTTGAGAATCAGCATCGTCGTGCCATGGGCGAGCCAGGTTTCGGTCGGAGCCAAACGACAGAAGTCGGACCAACCCTTAAGGGTATAGTCATTGGTTTGCTCCCCGGTAGGATTGCTCTGTCTGGCGATGACATACTTGCTCAAGTCGATGGCGCCGCCGGTTCCATTGTAAATTTCCACGTACTTGTCCCAGTTTTCCCCTTCCCCGAATTCGCCGAAGAACAAGTCGGTGGCGCCGGCGCGGCCCTCCATGAAGATGGTATTGGTGGCCTTGCCGCTGACGGCAGTCATCCACACGCGGGTAGTATAGACCCCGAGGGTGATGTCGTTGGTGGACAAGCGGGTCGTGACCCAGTTGGTGAACCAGCGGCTCCGGTCGGTCGCATTGGCCGGATCGAGCAGCAAGTCGATGTTTTGTGAATACAGCCCGGTCAAATAGCTGGTATTGGTGCTGATGTTGAACTGCGCGTTGGTGACGCCGGTACGGTGATTCAACAGATAGGAAATAGGATAGGCCTTGCCC
>CAZBEW010000034.1:0-2666 GCA_964491115.1 uncultured Pseudomonadales bacterium
ATAAACGCGGCCAAAAGTAATATGCGCTTTATGGTTTTTGACCAAGAAACAAAAGAGGAATTTTTTAGGGTGGCGGCGGCGGAAAATATTAAAATCCCTGCCGATCAAATCGAAAATAAAGTGGTGGTGACCGGCCCCCCGGTTGATCCTCGCACCCTCGCCGCCGCCAAAAAGAAAAAGCCTTGGAACAATGACCGAGCTTTAAGAATTCTCATTACTACTGGCGGTTTGGGCACCAATAAGCAAGAAATTCACAAAATTCTTGATCAACTCTTACCTGCACTCAAAAATCCAGAGGCAAATTGTCCAAAATTGGAAATAATTTATTATGCGGGTACTCATCTTGATCACCAGCGCATGGCCATTAATCTAGCTAAAAAACATCAAATTAAGCATCATTTAATTAGTCCTTACGATCCTGCTGATTTTAGCCAAGACGGTGAGCTAGATATTACGCCTCGTCAATTCAAGAATAAAGTTAAATTTCACATTATTTATCATCCGCAAATTATCGATGCTAATGAATTATTAATTCGTTATGGCTTTTCTTGGGCAGATTTATTTATCACTAAGCCTTCTGGAGACATGGCCTATGATGCTGCTTTGTCTGGAGCGGCTTTGCTGACCATGAAAGAATGGGGCGAATGGGAACATAATGTTCGCCAAGTTTTTGAAAAATTTGGTATTTGTCAAAAAGCTGATACTGATCACATTGTTGAGCAATTGATTACTCTTAGTCAAAAACAGAGCTCGCACAGTATTCACAACCGTGTCCCGACTAGCAGTGTTAGGCCACTGCCTCAATTAACAGATGATGAGGCTCAGCAAATGTCTTGGATTACGCAAGCGATGCTTAATACACAGCAGTTGCCTATTTCTTATTATCAAGGAGCGATTAATATCCTCAAAACCAGCAAGCAAACATGACTCTAAATCGTTATTATTGTTATTTTGATCAAAAACAACAAAGCTACCAGCTGATAATTTATCGTCAATTCCCAGAAAATAAGGTGCAAACGGTGATGCCGCTCGATCTGCCCTTTCGTGACGCAGCGGGTGCCTATCAATTTCTTAAACAAGCTCTTGAAGAAGAATTAAATAAATTGAAAAAGGAAGTTTTTTTCCGAAACTTCTGGAAATTAGCCAATTTTAAGACTAAAAATTCTTTATTATTATCAATTTATCTCCGTCAAAAATACCCCCTGGGGGTATTTAATGTCGAAATTGAAGATTGGTTAAATGCTGGACCTTTTGCGCAAATTTACCAAGATAAGAAAAAGTTGCTACAAAATTGGCAACCTCGACAAATTTTAGCGCGCTTTATTGCTACGAGCGGCAATCACATTAAGTCATTGCGTGTCGGCCACATTCATCTGGCCTATGATCAAGTTGCAGGTCGCGACATCTTCTCTATTCACTTAGACACATACAATCCCAACCATTTAAAACAATTGGGCATGGTCAAGCATTTTCTATGTGATGTTGCAGGATGGAAAAAACAGCAAATTACTTGAGTTTTTTCATCAAACGATGAGGAGTTCTTTTACGACAAACTTTACAATATTTATTGATGGGGAAAATACTTTCACCACTAGTTTGTTTTTTGAGTAATTCGTTGTTTTTGTTGTAGGTGCTAACGTAACCAAATGCCTTACAGACACTGCATTGTAGACCAATGGGCTGTCGAGGACCTTTTTTTGCTTTTGCCATGTTTCCTTTTTTTTGTTTAAGTTTTTAAGTTAATTTGAGTGTGCGATAACAAGGCAGTATTTTAGCACAAAAGCTGTAGAAGTGAAAAGCGACTCGTATTTTGTCTGTCTTTAATCATTATTTAACTGACAAGTGACAAAAAAGCGACCATTGGCCGATTGAGCAGCTTTTTTATTGCCCGCAGCAAGCAACTCTTGGCTACGGCGATAAGAAAAGAACTTTGTTGGCGAGGCGTAGGTGTCTAATTGACAATCAATTAATTGCTCTTTGGGTAGTTTATATATGTCAAACAATTGATTTTTGATAAAAGCTGGTAAATCAATTTGCCACAAACCGGTTTTTTGCTGTTTTTTAATATATTTTTTCCAAGCAGGATGCTGACTTTGGCGCGGTTCTTTTTCAACTAAATATGATTTAGCTCTAATTCCTGGACCTAAGAAAACTAGAAGATGCTCTGCTTTTGTTTGCCATAAATCCAACATTTGCTGCCAAACTTGCTCTAAGATGTTTAAATATAAGGGTTCCCAACCAGCGTGAATCATCGCCATATTTTGGCTTTTTTGATCAAAAAATATTAAGGGAAAACAGTCACCTAAGACCATGCTGATTAGGGTTTTATTTGCCTGGCTGTCCCTTTTTTGCCAATCACTTAAAATCGCATCACCCGCTAGCAAAAGACTCGTCTGCTTACTTTTCTGCTTATTTTTTAATTGCTTGGCATCTAAAACAAGCACTTGATCTTTATTATCCAATTGCAAATGCACAAATTGATCATCGGTCTTTACCAATTGCCGACTGGCTAGAAATTGCTCAACAGCTTGCGGTTGGCGAAAATCACCATCGGCCCGTTGACTAATAAAAATATTAAGATTTTTTATTGAAAATATCAGCATATGCTAGTGAGCCACCCCAGGGACTCGAACCCTGAACCTCCTGTTTACAAAACAGGTGCTCTA
>CAZBEW010000035.1:0-2662 GCA_964491115.1 uncultured Pseudomonadales bacterium
TTTACCACCAAATAGTGAGTTGATCGAGATTCAGGGATTAGAAGATCAAGAAGAAGTTTATGAAGAAGAGGGCTACACCGTCGTTGATGGTTTCTTTAAATTAGAGCCACTGGGCTTAGCCAGAATACGCTTCACTTATAAAGTGCCTTATCAAGATCAGGAAAACTACAATTTGCGCTTATGGAAACAAGGAGGAATTGATCCAGTACCAGTATTAATAGACGTCACTGGTGGAGAAGAAGAGCTGTTAATGGATCAAGATCTCAGCTATTCAACAGTTTTTTAATCATGTCGCGATCTTTTTCTACTCAAGCAATTGTGCTCAAGCGGCGCGCTATCGGCGAAACCGACCGCTTATTGACCCTCCTCACCCAAAGTCGCGGCAAATTGGTCGTGCTGGCAAAAGGCGCGCGCCGCCTAAATTCCTCCAATCGAGCTAATTTAGAACCAGGCAATTTAATTCAAGCTTTCTGTATTGAAACTCGAGGTCTACCTTTGCTCACTCAAACCCGCTTACTCTTTGACACCAGTTGCGTTTATCAAAATCTTCCTCAACAGCAAGCCTTGAAAAAAATCAGCCACATTCAGCAAATTTTAGAAATTTTTGATCGTTTATATGTTGAAGAATTTATTGATGAGGGCAGTTTTGTCTTAGCTAAAGAAATTGAAAAATTAGTCTTGAGTGACACTAATCAAGCCGGCAAAATTAAAAAACTTTTAAATCAACTCTTAATTAGCTTGGGCTATCAAGATATTAAGGATACTAAACACCAAAATATTCAAGATTATGTGGCAGAAATTAGTGAGCAAAAAATGAAAAGTTTTGATTTTTTAAACTCCTTTCACTCAAGTTAATTCTCGATCAAGCTAGTTTTTCGCCATTACTTATAATATAATCTGTCTGGAAACAAAGAACATGACAACAAATCAACCCAAACAAGTATCGCTCGAAGAAATAAGCGCTTTGGCTAAAAGACGCGGTTTTGTTTATCAAACTGGTGAAATTTATGGTGGTTTAGCCAACTCTTATGATTACGGGCCACTTGGCACAGAATTATTATTAACTATTAAAAGTTTGTGGTGGGATTATTTTATTCGTCGTCGAGATGATATGCTGGGTCTTGATAGTCAAATCATGCTTCATCCTCAAACCTGGGTGGCTTCTGGTCATGTTGACTCTTTTACTGATCCGCTAGTTGAAGATTTAGTCACTCACAAACGCTATCGCGCTGATTTATTAATTGAAGATTATTTAAAGAAAAATCCTCAAGAACAGCTGGTAATTGCTGATCTTTCTACCAAGGAACTGGCTGATTTAATTGAAAAATACCAAATTAAATCTCCTGATGGCAACCCCTTATCTAAAGCTCAAGATTTTAATATTTTATTTGAAACAGCGATTGGGGCAGTCAGTGATAAAAAAAGCCGAGTTTATTTGCGAGGTGAAACTGCCCAAGGTATTTTTACTAATTTTAAGCAAATCCTCAATAGTAATCGACAAAAACTTCCCTTTGGGGTAGGGCAAATTGGTAAAAGTTTCCGTAATGAAATTACTACTGGTCAATTTGTCTTCCGCACTCTCGAGTTTGAACAAGCCGAAATTGAATATTTCTTTGATCCAGAGCAAAATAATTGGCAAGATTTATTTAGAGATTGGCAAAATTATGTCTGGGATTTTGTGACTAAAGTCTTGGGCGTTGATGAAAATAATTTGCGTTGGCGTCGTCATACTGATCAGGAGCGCAGTCATTATAGTCAAGAAACTTCTGATCTAGAATATCATTATCCTTTTGGCTGGAAAGAGCTGTGTGGGATTGCTTATCGCACAGATTATGATCTGAAAAAGCATCAAGAATTTTCTCAACAATCTTTAGAATATACCGATCCGCAAACGGGGAAGAAGTTTTTACCACACGTTATTGAGCCGGCAATGGGCATTAATCGCCTCTTCTTGATGTTGCTCTGCGATGCTTATCAAAGAGATCCTGATCGAGAACGCCTGCTACTAGCTCTTAAAGCCAATCTCGCTCCTTTTCAGCTGGCCGTCTTTCCTTTGCTCAAAAATAAACAGGAACTAGTTGATAAAGCCAGAAATGTTTATCAACAATTACGGCAAAAATATCAAGTTGCTTGGGATGATCGGGGCAACATTGGTAAAAGATATTTGGCTCAAGATGAAATTGGCACACCTTTTTGTTTAACCATTGACTTTACAACTTTAGAAGACGACACCGTCACCATTCGCCATCGTGATTCTGCCCAGCAGGAGCGATTAGCTATCAGCGAACTTGATAATTATTTAGCATCTATGTTAGCCTAAACTATGAAAAATATGACAATTATGAAAAACATGACAAAAAAGAAAAAAATTATTTTTATTGTAATTGCTGTCCTGCTTTTAATTGCTGGAGGCAGCTTTTTTTATATTAAAAACAAGCAAAATAAAGAGCAAGATACTCCCGATAATGTTAAACAAAAAATTTCTCCAAAAGTGAATATTATTCCCGTTAGCGAGCGACCCTACATGCAGCTCTCGCCAAATGCTGATGGCCACCATATTACCATCTCAGTTCTTGAATTAAAAAAGCCAGCTACTAGCTTAAATTACGAGATGGAATATCAAACCGGATCGATGCTACAGGGTTTTCAAGGCATGCTCAAG
>CAZBEW010000036.1:0-2588 GCA_964491115.1 uncultured Pseudomonadales bacterium
TCGTAGAGCCCATTTTCTCGATTACCAGGCCGTTTTTCGCGGTAATTTTCATTTTACGCGGCATAGCGCGGATGTTTTCTTCAATATTTCTCGCTGTAGCCGTTGCTGTCGCTAACTCACCGTTAAATATCTATATTGTCGGGACGTTGAACGTCAGCGTTCTCCGGACGGCGCACTTTGTGCGACGTACGGAGCAACGCATTGTTGGACCCAAATTCATTTACTTTCAATCCTCTGAACAGAAGTATAGTTTGAGGTTCACAGCTTTAGCCAATTGCACTTATAAAGATGCGGGGGTAACTGGGGCCACTACACCCCCGGTTGAGCTTTCCCCACTTGAGCTACTGGCCCTGTCTGTGAATACGACATAATTGGTGCTTACCTGATGGGCAGTGACCCTGTTTTCAGGTTCGTAGTCCCAGTATATGGTGCTGTTTTCGTCAATAGTAAGAGAAAAGCTCTCGCCTGGATTTAATGCCCGTGCTTGCGGAGTTACATAAGGAGTGTATCTATAACTATAATATACGATTACGCTTCGTGATGAGTCGTTAAAGAAACTATATGAACTAGTTGTATCGTCACTGTCTGAATCGTTACATCCGATCATGCAAACAAAAGGAATTAACAATCCGAAGTATACAATTCTGCGAAGTAGTGATTTCATAATATTTCCGTTTTGTGATTAATTAAAATTGACGCGCTGTAATCCTGGAGAACTAACGGGGGCTGGCCTATAAGCTGGTGGGGGAAGAATGGGAGCGGGAGGCTTATACGTGGCTGGAATGGGTGTATATGGGGGAATATAGACTTGGAAATTTTGTGATATGGGAATGTTAGTTGACATGGGGGTGAAAGAGGCTGTCTTTTGCACAATGGGCAATTCCGAAAATGAATTATAAACGCAAAAATTAAATATTCGAACTTTTGTGTCTTGATCGTATTTCATTCCACTGGATTTTTTTGTAAATTGATCTATTGCAGTCAACACCTGCTTTGCATTCGAATAAGAGAGTTGTTGAATGTAGCTGTCAACTGCATATACAAATAGATTACGGTTATTATTGTTGGCTAACCAAGTCGGTACGTCTTTGGTGACAGGCAAAATATTCCAATAAAGAAGAAGGCAATTAATATTTGAATAGGAGTTGCCATTAATTTCGATCGGCGATTGAAATGGAGTGATCAATCGGCTGTCATTCAAAAAACAATTATTGCTGGATATATTATTAACCAATTCTAAGCTAACTCTATACATATTATGATCATTACAATGAATATCTATATCGGCACTGAAAGTGCCTGGCTTTTCATTAGAGGCAGTTGATACTCTTATTTTCCTTTTTCCGGATGCAACATCAACAACTGTTGGGGCGGGCGCATTTAACATTGTTGGTACTTCATCGATATGAGTAATGAAAATTGGCCGACATTGGCCGGCATCTTCCGTAATTATTGTTGCAAAGCGAGTCGGGTAGTCTTGACCCGTAAAATTTCGCCTAGCAATGGGCGCATTATACGATGTTGTGCATCCTGATAAAATATACCCAACTAGAAGACACAGAAATATTTTCATAACAGGCGCGTTCAAGTTTGATGTATTGGTGTATGCCATGTGATTGTCCTTTGTCCAACGTCAGGGCTCACCGGACGGCGCACAGGCACAGTAGGTGGAAACCGCGACTAGGTTGATCATACCAAATGCGTATAGAGGCCGCAACTTGTGCGCCGTACGGTGCAGCCCATTGTTCAAATTCCGAGTTTTCAGAGGTTTTGTCCAGGAAGGCCAGAAGTTGGAAATTATCGCCGGAAAATGGAGGTTTTGGGGCCGTAAGGCCCCCACGGATCGATTTCCCGCGCAAATATTCATAGTTTTGCCGTCGCGGAGGCCTGTTGCGGCAATAATAGGGAATATTCGGGGCATAACGCGGTTCTTTGCGCGTAATAGCTCATTTTCGTTCGCCGTCGCTCCGCCGCATATTCATTTCTATCGCATCAGTGAATTTGAACGTCTGCGTTCACCTTCGCGCCGCTTGCGGCGCGTAATGGTGGAACGCCTTGTTCGCATCTTCTTATTGGCTGTTCGGCTGTTTCATCGTTCCCAGGCTCGGGCTGAAATCGGTTTGTGTCCTCACCATCCGCCGGCATCACTCGGGATATTCATTTTAATTGCGAACGTTAGGGCTCACCGGACGGCGCACATGCACAGTAGTGGGTGACCGCGATAGGGTGGATCGTACCAAAAGCGTATATTTGTCGCAACTTGTGCGCCGTACGGTGAAGCCCCTTGTTGTGCCATTTCCGGTTCACCGGAGAGATTTCGAGTGACATTGCTTTTGCGCCGGCGAGGGGAGGGATTTGATAACGACTGCCGTTGCGGTTGCCGTATCGGTTCGCCCACGCCGGGACGCTACCTCCCATAACCATAGCTGTGGCCTGTATAGTTGGCCGTCGCAGCGCCGCCACCCCTTTTCTCTCTCCCGGGTTGCCGTTGCTAGTCACGTGTAGCATGGCCAGTCAGTTACACATTTGGGCACAACGTCAGGGCTCACCGGACGGCGCACCTTGTGCGCCGTACGGTGCGGCCCATT
>CAZBEW010000037.1:0-2547 GCA_964491115.1 uncultured Pseudomonadales bacterium
ATGTGCCGGTAAACACCTTTTCGTCAGAAGCGTTTTTCTTTACCTGTTCGCTTGGGCTGCGTTGCTGACCGGTTGCGCTGTCGGAATAAGATTCGATGGAAACGGTAACGGTATCCCCACCCTTGGCGGCAGAGCGCACCGACATGTTTTTTTCATTTAACGACCGGCTGATTTCCCAACCGTCCGGAATGCGCATACGGATTGTAGCTGTACTGTTATAGACCCAGCCTTCCTTGCCGTATTTGTCCGGATTTGGAACAAAGCCGGTTTCGTTTCCTTCAGATGCATTGCTCTCGCTTTGTGTTTCAGGCGTCGTAGATGTCTCAGGCGTCTCCTCCTTAAAGGCATTGGGGTCTTTTACACCCGAGCGAATAGCAGATACATAGTTTTGGTACCCCGGGGGAAGCAATTCGTTTGATTTTTCTTCACTCTCCCAGAGTTCGCCAAAAGGACGGAAGCAGAACATATATTCAAAACCATCGCCATCAGCAAGCTCAGGGTCTATGTAAGTGTCAGCGATTACTACAAGCGAACCTTCATCAACAGGGGAAAGGGCGAGCCACCAGACATCTTTGTCAAGCTCCATATCCCAGAATACACCGTCAGTTACTTCAAAATGGTTTTCATCAGCAAATATATAGGAATCAACAGTCTGATTTTCTTCAGCGCCTATAAATATTGCCATTGTGCCTTCGCCGCTTTCTTCAACATCTATGACCATGTAAGCGTCGAACAGTTCATCAACATCAGCCCACTCGCCATACGCTTCCGTAATCCATAGGTAACCGTACCAAGAGCCGTTCCATTTAGCCTGCGCGTTGCCCTTGAGGGTATTATGATCTTCTATTGGATAATCGTAAGGCAAGGGATTACGAAAGCCACTATTTGAGTCTGTACCTTCCTTTTGGAGCTTTAAATTCAAACCTATACCCATCACATCCTCAAGCACGAGCACGCCGTTTTTGAGTGTGCCGCTTACATCCAGGCCACTGCCCTTAATTGTGATTGCGCCGTCTTCAAGCGTCCATTTGCCATCGCCTTTTGTACCGTCAATGTTCAGCTTGCACTTTCCTTTGTCTAAAAGCTCAATACTGAACCCCTTTTCAAATATATCGCTTATATCCGTTTCAAAGCCCCACATTTCAGCGGACACTACATTCCACATGCCTACATTCGGGTCGTTAGAAGCTGTATCGCCCTTGCCTCCTAAGAGTGATACAATAAGCACTATGATAAGTACGAGCGCAAGCGCACCGCCGCCAAAAATGAATAACTTTTTATTGATGGGCTTCTTCTGCTTTTGCACTGGGGATTGAGCATAAGTAGCTTGCGGTGCATACCCCTGTTGCACGGGGGGCGCATAGCCGCCCTGCTGCTGTACAGGTGAGGTATAGCCGCCTTGCGCTTGTTGCGGCGTCGAATAGCTTCCCTGCGCTGCTTGCGCAGGAGGGACGTAACTGCTTTGCTGTTGCTGTGTGGGTGGGATATAGCCGCCCTGTCTTGGCTGCGCAGGGGGTGTATAGCTCCCTTGCTGAGCAGCTTGGTATGCAGGCTGTTCTGGGCTTTCTCCTCCGCTTGCGTTTGAATCCTCAGGAGCCGGGCTTTCAAAAGCCCTGCCCTGTGAAAGAACAGTCGCGCCGCAATGTTCACAAAACTTAGCGCCGGATTTCAATTCCTTGCCGCATGATTCGCAAAATATCATTTTCTATCCCTCCTGGTATTTCTGAAGATAGAGCAATATTTGTTTGAAATGTCTTATGCTCCCCCACATGAATAACGAGAATAACTCTATCCTATATTTATTGTAATGGAGGGTATTACAAAGCACATGGTTCAAATGAACCATAGGGGCAACTTTATTTTCAAAAAAATAAGAACCCCACCCCCTTAACGCAATCAAAGATTGCGAGCGGGTCCCGGGAGCCTTGTTGTATACACAATAAGCCCCATGGTTTCCCATGGGGCAAAAAAGGTTTTATGCTGTTTGATTATCTTAATCTAAAAATTCCGGTTGACAAGGCCGCTTTTATCCGCCGCCACAGCGAGGCTGGTGCGGCTTTCAAAGCCGGTCATCTCCAGCATTTTCTGGATATGGTTGCGCACGGTGATGGGGGACATGCCAAGCCGCCCCGCAATTTCGGCGTTGGTGTCGCCGCTGGTCAGCTCCCGCAGCACCTCAAGCTGCCTTGGGGTAAATTCCCCGCTTAGGGCAAGCCCCAGCTGCAAATGGGGCGTGCTGTCGGGGAAGATGGATTCCCCGGCCATGGTGCGGTCAATCAGCTCCAGCATCTCATCGGCGACAGGGGTCTTGTACCAAAAGCTGTCCACTCCGCCGGACTTGGCTCTATCAATAAAATTGCATTCCGGCTGGCTCGTCACAATAATAATCTTGATATGGGGCATGGTTTTCTTGATTTTAGCCGCCACCTCCAGCCCGCTTGCGCCAAGGTCGGTGCAAATATCCATTAAAATCAAATCCACAGGATTATGCAGGCAGTGGGTTTCGGCAAAGGCGGCGCTTTTAATGGAGCGGGAAACCTCATAGCG
>CAZBEW010000038.1:0-2533 GCA_964491115.1 uncultured Pseudomonadales bacterium
ATGCCTCCAGCAGAACAAATGCGGGGAGAATTTTACCGACTTAATCAGCGTATTGCGGTCCTCATCAAAGATATTGAAGAAAATAATCGTGGCCAACAAATTATTGTTTCCAGAGCGGACACTCGTTTGGTGCTGAAGTTATTTGAAAGAGAAGTGCCAGAAGTTGCCACAGGAGCTGTCGAAATTTCTGCTATTGCTAGAGAAGCTGGGGTTCGTACTAAATTAATAGTTCGTTCTACCCAAAGCGGTGTTGATCCAGTCGGTTCTTGTGTTGGTCAGCGAGGTGTGAGAGTGCAAAAAGTGATTGAAGAATTAAATAACGAGAAAGTAGACATTATTCCTTTTGCTGAAGATAAAGAGCAATTGCTTAAGGCAGCGCTGGCTCCAGCTGAAAGCTTGGTGGTTGACATTAATGACAAGAAAAAAATGGTGACAGTCACTGCTCCAGACGATCAATTATCATTGGTTATTGGTCGAGGTGGGCAAAATGTGCGTTTGGCAGCCAAATTAACTGGCTACCAAATCACAGTCAAGTCGGCTACTGGTAAAATTGAATCAGCAGTCACTGGTGAAGAAGAGTATGAAATTGATACTTTTAACATCACTAATGACACCAGAGAAATTTTAATTCAATATAAATTAACGACACTCAATGATTTAGTTAGATTTCGTGACAAGTGGGTGGATATGGAAGAGATTGCTGATAGCGATCGCCAAATTTTATTAGAAAAAGTAGCAGAATATCTGCAGGAAGATGAAAACTAATCATGGCTTTAATTAAACGCTGTCCAGTAATTACGATCATGGGTCATGTTGACCACGGTAAAACAACCCTCTTGGATTATATTCGACATAGTCGGGTTCAGGCTGGTGAAGCTGGTGGTATTACTCAACACATTGGAGCCTACCAAATTATGGTTCGTAATCAGCCCATAACTTTTATTGATACTCCAGGACACGCAGCTTTTAACAAAATGCGCCAGCGTGGAGCTCAAGTGACAGATTTAGTGGTTTTGGTGGTAGCAGCTAATGACGGAGTCAAACCACAAACTATTGAGTCGATTCGCCACATTAAAGAAGCCAAGGTGCCGGTGCTCGTGGCCATTAATAAAATTGATTTGCCCGATGTCCATCCAGAAAATGTGAAAAGTCAGCTGGTTGAACATGACTTATTGGTTCAAGAATATGGTGGCGATGTTGAAGTTGTAGAAGTATCAGCTAAAACAGGCAAAGGAGTAGATCAATTACTCGATACAATTTTATTGATCACTGATTTATTAGAATTAAAAGCAGATCCTCAAGCTCCGCTCGAAGCAGTGGTGATTGAGTCAACCAAAGATAAACAAAAAGGGCCAGTGGCCAGCGTGATTATTAAGCAAGGCACCTTGCGCATTCGCCAAGATTTAGTAGCGGGTGACATCAAAGGTAAAGCACGTTGTTTATTTAATGAAAAAGCCGAGCTGATAAAAGAAGTTTCACCTGGTTTTCCCGTAGAAATTATTGGTTTAGCTGGAGTACCTGAAGTTGGTGAACTAATTAGGGACGCGGCTTGTCAGTATGATCCAGTTACCAACTCTTGTCTTAATCTAACAGGAGAATTAGAAAAAACCTTGGTTGGAGCTGAAGAAAATATTGATTGGGACAAATTAGACCTAGATTATATATTAGGCGAAAAAGAAAAAATTAAATTAATCATCAAGGCTGATGTCAAAGGCACGCTGGAAGCGATTCTCCAAAGTTTAGATCATGATAGCGTTGATGTTTTGCGCTGTGGCGTTGGTCAAATTTCTGAAGAAGATTTAGAATTAGCTAGTGGCGAGAAAGTCTTATTAATTGCTTTTAATTTGCCAGTTTCTAACCAAACAAAAAAACTGGCCAAAAACATGGGGGTTAAGATTAGAAATTACGATGTTATTTATCATTTAATTGAAGATTTACAGAAACAAATGTTAAAACTCATGGATGCCACCATTGATGAGGTGGTCACTGGAGAAGCCGAAATTTTAGAAATTTTTGAAATGAAGGGCGAGCGCATTGCCGGTATCAGAGTAAAAACAGGTGAAATTAAACAACATGATTTATTACACCTGAAACGCAATGAAGAAATTATTGCTAATCCAGTGATTAAAAGAATGATGCACGGCAAAGATGAAATTAAGGTAGTTAAAAATAAAAACGAAGCGGGCTTAACATTCAAAAATAAGAAATTAGACTTTCAGGCAGGTGATTCAATCATTGCCTATCGTCAAGATGACTTATTGTGATACAATATCCAGGTTAAAAATAATAATGCTTACTTTGCCGTTTAGGCTGTGGCTTAAAGGTTAAAGGTAAACTCGAAAGGAAATATGGCATTAAATGGCGAGCAAAAAACTCAAATTATTAAAGACTTTGCCTTGTTTGAAGGCGACACTGGTTCTCCAGAGGTGCAAATTGCACTTTTAACCGCTTCAATCCAAGAATTGAGCGAGCACTTAAAGACTCATAAAAAAGATAATCATTCTCGCAAGGGTTTATTAAAACAAGTCTCTAA